>NZ_WTPZ01000028.1:0-1389 GCF_011378915.1 Polaribacter sp. 20A6 | reverse complement strand
GACTGGGGGTTGAAGTCGTCCAACAACGTCCAGTTTGTTAGGATGGGGTTCTTGCAATGCGTGTTAGTGCTGGTTGTGATTGTGGCTTTTGATCTGAAGAGTGCATTGGGAAGTTTGAAACTCCGTCAAAGTCCAAGCAGCAGAAAGCCGCAATCAGCTCCAGCTTCCAGAGTTCCTGATCTTTCATCTCAAGGGTTCTTGAATCCTTTCCAAAAAGCTTCTCCGCTTCCGAGTCTTGACTACAGAAAATTTGCGCAAGACCCTCTTGGTCTTCAGGAGAAGCAGCTGTTGCAGGGTCCAGTCAAGCCTTTGGACTGGAAGTTTCCCATCGTTCCAGAGGTGCAACGTGAGTTGGCGGTGAACTTCCAGTTGAGGAAACCTGTGACTCCCAGTAGTGTGGCTGTTCAATGCAGTGAGGACCGGGTTCATGTGGAGGTGAAGAAGGATATGTTCAGCAATGGTCAACTGATCCAGCCATCTGGTTTGTCTATGGGAGGCTGTCCTGTTGTTGGTGAGGACTCTGCCTCTGGGGTGCTCATCTTTGAATATGCACTGCAGGACTGCAATAGTGTGTTGATGATGACCGAGGATGAGCTCGTCTACACCTATGCGGTTACCTACACTCCTGTGGCATTTGCTGGCACGCCGATTACCCGTACTGAGGGTGCAGTTGTTGGCGTTCAATGCCACTATCAAAGGCTCCATAATGTGAGCAGTAATGCTTTGAGGCCAACTTGGGTTCCTTATGCTTCAACGGAGGTTGCTGAAGACGTCTTGGTGTTCTCCATGAAGCTCATGCTGGATGACTGGGCCAATCAGAGGCCTTCAAATGTTTACTACTTGGGTGACATTATTAATATTGAGGCATCTGTGAAGGTGTACAACCACGTCCCCCTGCGTGTGTTTGTGGACCGCTGTGTGGCCACCCAAGTACCTGATGTGACTTCTGTTCCGAGATATTCCTTCATTGAGAATCATGGGTGCCTTGTGGATGCCAAGGCTACGGCTTCCAGCTCCCACTTCTTGCCTCGGACCCAGGAAGACAAGATCCGGTTCCAGCTGGAGGCTTTCATGTTCCAGGGAGGATCCAGTCCTTCTATCTACATAACGTGTACCGTGAAGGCCACTCTTGCTTCTGCACCCAGTGACGCTCTCCACAAATCCTGTTCCTTTTCCAACGGGTGGCTTGCTGCTGATGGGAACCACCAGGTTTGTGCTTGCTGTGACTCAACATGTGGTCCTGATGGTGGAAGTGATGCTCCTATTGGGGGTGTTCATTGGGAAGGCAAGGCCTCACTCGGTCCTGTAATGGTTCAAGGGCGACAGAAGACTTTGGCTGGTCTTCAGTAAACTGGGCTGGGGGGGACCCATAGCTGTCTTGCAATAAAC
>NZ_WTPZ01000027.1:0-1500 GCF_011378915.1 Polaribacter sp. 20A6 | reverse complement strand
ACCAGTTCAACACCTACCTAACCCGCAATTTCCACTTCAGAAGCCTGTTCAACAGTTAACTAAGCCGCAGTATCCGCTTCAGAAGCCTGTTCAACCGCTAACTAACCAGCAGTTTCCGCTTCGGAAGCCAGTTCAACAGCTAACTAAGCCGCAGTTTCCGCTTCAGAAGCCTGTTCAACAGCTAACTAACCAGCAGTTTCCGATTCAGAAACCAGTTCAACACCTACCTAACCCGCAATTTCCACTTCAGAAGCCTGTTCAACAGTTAACTAAGCCGCAGTTTCCGATTCAGAAGCCAGTTAAACAGCAGTTTCAGAAGCCAGTAGTGCAGGCAGAGCCCTTTGATAAATGTGTAGCTGTAGCTGATTCTGAGCAGATCCAATGTGGTCTACCTGGGATCAGTGGTGCTGAGTGTGAAGCTATCAACTGCTGCTTTAACGGACAGCAGTGTTTCTATGGAAGGGCGGTGACCGTCCAGTGTATTAGAGATGGTCAGTTTGTGGTAGTGGTGTCTAGAGATGTTACTCTGCCTCGACTGAGTCTGGATACGGTTCATCTACTGGGTGGAAATGACCCACCTTGTGCTCCTGTGGGGTCTACACCTTCCTTTGCTATATACCAGTTCCCTGTGACCGCATGTGGCACGAGCGTGATGGAGGACAGCGGATATGTGGTGTATGAAAACCGAATGACCTCCTCGTATGAAGTGGGGATTGGACCATATGGTTCTATCACAAGGGACAGTCATTTTGAGTTTCTCTTCCAGTGTAGATATTCAGGAACTTCAGTGGAAGCTCTGGTTGTGGAGGTCAACTCTGTTCCTCCACCTCCACCAGTAGCTGCTCCTGGACCTCTCAGGGTGGAGCTCAGACTGGCCAATGGCCAATGCGTCACCAAAGGCTGTGCTGAAGGGGATGAGGCCTACACGTCCTATTACAGTGACGCTGATTATCCCATCACAAAAGTCCTGCGAGAGCCTGTGTATGTTGAGGTGCACATTATGGAGAGGACTGACCCCAACATTGTCCTGATGCTGGGACGTTGTTGGACTACTTCAACCCCCAGTCCACTCAGTCTCCCCCAGTGGGACCTTCTGATCGACGGATGCCCTTACCAGGACGACCGCTATCTGACCACACTGGTTCCAGTGACTGGATCGTCTGGTCTTCAGTTCCCAACCCACTACAAGCGCTTTGTTGTGAAGATGTTCACATTTGTAGATCCAGCCTCACTGGCTGCTCTGCAGGAAACCATCTTCATCCACTGCAGTACAGAGGTGTGCCATCCATCATCTGGCTCTTGTGAGCAAAGCTGCACCAGGAAACGAAGAGACACTCGTATCAAGGCTGTCTCTGGGGAGCAGACTGTGGTTTCTAGTGGAGAAGTTACTCTGGTCATGTAAATCTAGTGTTTTTAATAAACTTTTCAGAACCCTTAGGTGTCTTTTTGTCTATTGGTATTGTTTTGGTTCGGCAGAATGCGGGATTACATGCCTCTTCC
>NZ_WTPZ01000026.1:0-1684 GCF_011378915.1 Polaribacter sp. 20A6 | reverse complement strand
CACCAGAGTAACCGCCAGAGAAAACGTCTTGGCCTGACAGATAGAGGTTCTTGACAGGAGTGTTGCATCTGGTCACAGCAATGTTCAGAGGCTGGTATCTCTCCAGACTGTGCTCCGCAGAAAGCATGGATCCATATGCGGCCTCCAGTCCGTGCATATTGATGGGAGTGACTGCATGCAACAGCACTACCTTCTCTTTCAGTTTCGGGAAGTGGACACAAATCCAGTCAAAGAGATGATTAGCAAATCTCATCTTGTATCTTCCATATTCTTCATCCCTTTCAGTCTCATTGACCTTGTTCCACTGTTCAAACCATTTTGGATTGACCATGGTATGGATCACCATACGGGACTGCCCTGGGAAACGGGTGCATGAGGTGGGATCCTTAGCAGAGGGGAAGGAAACATACATCATGGGGATGTTGTCAGGTGCAGTTTCCTTATCGGAAGCGAAGTACTCTTCCATCATTTCATCCATGTTGTTGCTCTTATATAGTCGCATGTTGGTTGAGGAGATGCCCAGGTCTTCTGTAGTTGCATTAAAGCCTGCAAACACCTGGAAGAATCCTTTGCCTGGTTTCAGAGTATGAAGATAGTCCTGGACCTTTGGATTTGCCTGGATTTCAGGAAGCAGAAGCTTCTTGAAAGTGGTGAACATGCCAGCATTAGAAATTATCACCGGAGCCCTAACTTCAAAGTCTTGATCTCCACTCTTCACAGTCACTCCATATGCAGTTTGTTTTTTATCAACTAGAATGCTGGACACGGGAGCATTGACAAGGACTTTCCCACCATGCTTTTCCAAAACCTGGATGATGTGGTATGGGATCTCACTGGCACCACCCTTAGGATAGTACACACCACGCTTTGAGTGGTGCAGAAACAGGGCATCAATCATGCAACTGGAGTTTTTGGGTGGGACACCATAAAATATGTGAGAAAACACGGTGAGGAGGTCCAGGTTGCTGGTAAGAGACTTGACTACATCTGTTGTACTGGTGCGGGAGTATCTAAAAATTGGGGATATTAAATCAGCAATTCCACTCCACAATATGAAGCGAGCAAACCATAGCGGGACCATCTTCAGCATACACAGCAGATGGATCTTCTTGGAACAGATCTTCATGATTTTGAAAAGCTCCTCCACTGCCTTCGTATCATTGGGAAACTGCTTCTTCAGATGAGCCTCCATCTGAGTCTTCCCACTGTAGATGGTGTATTCTTTACGCTGAGTTCCTGTACCAATAACCACCGTGTCCACATGGGAACCCTGCTCAGCAAAGTGCACCTGGCCATCGGTGATTAGATCCAATGCAACTTTCAGGAAGCCATTCTCATGAAGTTGTCCAACATAATGGAAGCCACAGTCAAACTCAAAGCCTTTTTCAGTTAAGGTCTTACACAGGCCTCCAGCCTGTTTTTCTTGCTCCAGAACCAGGACTTTTTTTCCTAGTTTGCCTATAACCGCAGCCGCAGTCAAACCACCAATACCACTGCCAATCACAATGACGTCCAAGTTCTTAGGTACTTCAAATTCTCCAAACTCTTTCCGAAGAAGTCTGTCCTTTTTCTTTTGATCTACAACCAGTGGGCCTGGAGGACTGATGGTCCCCTTACACAAGCCGCTTCGCCTGCCAAACAGATACCAGTATGTGCCACGTGCCCAATCCACAAGCCATTCTAG
>NZ_WTPZ01000025.1:0-1688 GCF_011378915.1 Polaribacter sp. 20A6 | reverse complement strand
TTAATCACTTCAATTTTCCTGCGGAAAATAGCCGTTCATAAAAATCGCAACTTTCATTACACAACAACGTTAGCAAATATTGCCGAAATATGAAAAAAATAATTTATTTGAGTTTAATAATAACTCTTTTATGCTGTAAAACCGAAAAAATAGAGAAAGAGTATATTGACAGTCCATTTTTAAAGGACACTAATTCTATAACTTTTGAAGTTAATGAGTCTATAATTCTTGACTCTATTATATTTAAAAAGGTTTCATCTAATATTAAATTAGATACAATTGAAGTCGATAAATTCAATGCTAAGTAAAAAAGGGTTTTAAAATAATGGTGTTTTATTGAACCAAAACTCAGAAAAAAGGAATTTTAAAACACTGAATTTTGCAACGTTTAGAAAATAAAAAATGTTGAACAGACTCTCGCTCGAAAATTCCAAGTGGGAATTTCAGCAAGTTTTTGGAAATTACAAAACGTGAGAATTTACCCAAACAGGAAAAAAATAAATTGCGGAATTTAGCAAAAAAAAAGAATTGAAAATCTTTGCGAAATTCTTACTCAAACTCTGAATTTTGAAAACTGGAAAAAAAAGGAAATTATAAACTGAAAAAAACATTTGCTAACACCGTGTAAAAAAAATTGCTAAATTAGTGCTTAACTAAAAGTAGTTGCATTTTTGCAAACAACAATTTTCCTGCGGAAAATAGCCGTTCACAAAAACCGCAACTTTCCATAACACAACAACGTTGTAGGTAACCCAAAAAAATGAGAAAACTAATTATGATAGCTACAATATTATCTTATTTAGGTTGTAAGAAAGACAAATCAGATTTTGGGAATTACGAAAAACCTCAGATACTTCAAAAACTTGAAGATTATCAAAAAAAGGAAAAGGCAAATTGGGAAAATCTTGAATTTTGGATTGATTATGAACGTTATTACAGTATAACTCCAATTGATGTTATTCCATTTGCAAGCACAGGAAATAATGGAATACATTTTGGATTCTTAACTGATTTTGGGAAAATAAAAGATTTAGAAAAAGCACCAATAGTTGCTATTGCTCCAACTTATGACCCACCAATAAATATAATAGCTAAAAATATTGAACAATTCTTATCTTTTGTAGCTTATTCAGAACAAGCAAGCTTACTTGCTGATATTTATGAAAACGAGAAAGCATTTGAATTTAGAAAGAATCAATATTTAGAATGGCAAATGGAGGAAAAACATGTCCTCAAAAGGAAAAAAACAATCGAATTATTAAAAAAAGATTTCGGAATAGAAAAAGAAAATAAAGTTATTTCAAAAATAAATACTTTTAAAAATGAACGTAAAAAAATCATAAATACTGAAACATCTGATGGAATAGGTTTAGTATTAAGAAATAATGAAAAAGTATCGAATTTTGAATACAATAAAGATTCAAAAAAAGTTAAAGAATTTTTAGATAACTCTAACTTAAATAGCAGATTGAAATTTTATAGAGAAGCAACATTTCAATATATTTTAAGCGATGATTATGACAAAGAAATTAAAAAATTGATTGTTAATTATTTAGAAAAAGACGGATTAAAAAAAGAATCTGAAATTATAAAAAAATTATAGAAAAGGCTACCTACAACACCGTATAAACTTTATTGCTGGTTTTGGCTCACTTGGGAAATTCCTCCGGAATTTCGCCGTTCGTGTT
>NZ_WTPZ01000024.1:0-1856 GCF_011378915.1 Polaribacter sp. 20A6 | reverse complement strand
ACTACCTACACCTAACACCGTGTATAAAAAATTGCTATATTAGTGCTTTACCAAAAGTAGTTGCATTTTTGTAAACAACAATTTTCCTACGGAAAATAGCCGTTCACTTTAAACGCAACTTTCCATAACACAACAACGTTGTAGCACATTAAATAAAAATGACAGAAAACAAAAAAATATACAATCTTGCTAAATTTTTAGATGATTATCTACTCGAAGTCTGCCTTTTAGTTCTTAATGGATTTGGTTACACATTTATAGGAATTCTATTTGAATTAAATAAAAAGGTACTGTGGAGTTCTATTCATTCACAAACAATAGGATGGATATTATTGATAATAGTTTTTGTCTTAAATATAATACTCGGAGTTAAATTAATATCAAAGAAAAAAGGAAAGAATGATTTGATTCAAAAATGTCAAAAGTTAAGTGAAAAAGTCCAAGACTTAGAAAACACAATTGATGATTTGCACAGAAATAATCTTGAAATTTTTAATGAACAGTTAGCTTCTTTATTTTATAAATTAAATTTATCAGAAAATGAACGAATTAGTTTTTATAAATATCAAAACGATAAATTCCATACAGTTGGAAGATATTCTTCTAATTATAAATTAAATGAAAAAGGCAGAAAGTATTATAATAGTAATGAAGGATTTATTTCAATTGCATTTCAAAAAGGACATTTTCATTTGAACGAAGGAGTTCCAGAATTTGTTAATGGAAAAAGACAGGAATATTATAATATCATTCGTTCAAAATGCGAAATACCTATTGAAACTTTGAAAAATATTAAAACAAAAAGTAGAAGTTTCTATCTCTATGCTTTTAAGGATAGAAAAGGATTACAAAGAAATTCTATTATCGTGTTTGAAAGTCTAGATACTGGAAAATTTGATAATATCGAGTTAATAGACTCTATACTTAAAAGTGAAAAGCCTAAGTTCTTATCCTTTATAGAAAGGATAGAATCTGATTTGCCTGATATAAAAAATGCTAACGAAATAGGGTTTTAATATGGAAAACACAATAGAAGTACTCAAATATTTGTTCAAAAAATATCCAAATCCATCTGAACTTTCAAAAGCACGTGTTGTGAAAATGATTTATTTAGCAGACTGGAAGTCAGCTATTACGCAAGACAAACAATTAACAAATATTAAATGGATATATAATCATTATGGGCCTTATGTGGATGATATAATTAATCTCTTAAAACAAGATGATGACTTTGAAATAAAATCTGATTTAAATTATTATAATAAACCTAGAGAGATAATTATCTTAAAAGGCAAAGTAAATGTTAAATTAAATAAATCAACAACAGAGATTCTTGATTTTGTAATTGACAAAACAAGTCGTTTAAATTGGGATGATTTTATTAAACTTGTCTATTCGACCTATCCAATTATACAAGAAAAAAAGTTGAATCAATTAGACCTTTTAAAACTAGCAAAAGAATATAAAAACGTGCTACAACAAGGTATATAATTTATTGCTGGCTTCTTGCCTACTTACGAAAGTCCTCGCGGACTTTCGTGGTCGGTAATTATTTACTAAATTAGTTGCTTAAACCACGCAACAAACCATATACATAAACGTTGTAAAAAACTTGCTGAAAGTATAATTTAAGAACAAAAGTCATTTTAAAATACATTTGGCTTTAAAAGTCTGAAAAGTAAAAGGCGGAAAAAACGTTTGAGAAAATCGGTTTTGAAACACTCTCTCGCGAATCAAAATTTTGAAAGGTTTTTATTGGTTTTGGGAATTTTAAGAATGTAAAAAAGTTGTTTAAGCTCTGAGTTTTAAAACGCTAAAAAAAAGGAAAAGTTTGCGGAATTTAACCTGTTTGAAAA
>NZ_WTPZ01000023.1:0-2020 GCF_011378915.1 Polaribacter sp. 20A6 | reverse complement strand
TGTGAACATCAATTTTCCTGCGGAAAATAGCCGTTCACTTTAAACGCAACTTTCCATAACACAACAACGTTGTGCCCAATTAAAAAATTCCGTTTCATTCAATAAGTATAGTTAAATGATTGTATCTTTGATAATATCAAATGATAGTATCAACCATGAAACCACCTTACGAAATAACTTCTTCTATTTTAAAATTAATAACTTCTATTTCAGAAAAAATAGGTGAAGTAAATGCCAATTTATTAAATAAACCTTCTCCGAAATTAAGGAAACAAAATAGAATTAAAACTATTCATTCGTCTTTAAGAATTGAAGGTAATACACTTACCGAAGAACAAATAACAGCACTTCTTGAAAATAAAAGAGTTATTGGTCCAAAAAAAGATGTACTTGAAGTATTAAATGCCATAGAAATCTACGAAAATTTAGATATTTATAAACCATCTAATGAAAAGTCTTTTTTAAAAGCACATAAAAACTTAATGAAAGACCTTATTGAAGGTGCAGGGAAATATAGGAAACAAAGTGTTGGTATTGTAAAAGGTTCTAAAGTAGAACACGTAGCTCCTCCATTTGGAAACCTTCCTTATTTAATGAAAGATCTTTTTGAATATTTGAAAAAGTCAGACGAAATTGAATTAATTAAAAGTTGTGTTTTCCATTATGAAATGGAATTCATACATCCATTTTTAGATGGTAATGGAAGAATGGGAAGGTTATGGCAAACTTTAATATTAATGGAAAAATATCCAATATTTGAGTTTTTGCCTTTTGAAACTTTAATTAGTAACGATCAAGAAAAATACTACAAAGCTTTAGCTGAAAGTGATAAATCTGGAAAATCAACAAAGTTTATTGAATATATGTTAGGAGTAATTGATATTTCAATAAGTGAATTATTAAATTTTAATAATAGAACGTTAAACGAAAAAGACAGATTAGAATATTTTGTTTCTTTAAATAAAATTCAGTTTACTAGAAAAAATTATATGGATATATTTAAAGACATTTCTTCTGCAACCGCAAGTCGAGATTTAAAAAAAGGTACAGAGTTAAATTTATTTGAAAAAATAGGAGAAAAAAATAAAACAATCTATAGAATAAAATAACAGGGCACAACACCGTGTATTAAAAATTGCTATATTAGTCCTTAATTAAAAGTAGTTGCATTTTTGTGAACTACAATTTTCCTTCGGAAAATAGCCGTTCACTTAAAACGCAACTTTCAATACACAACAACGTTGTGCGTAAGTTAACAGACCAACTAAAACCCTACTTGCATTTAGTGTTTTAATATTTAAAATCGAAAAAGAATTTAAACTTGAAAATAAAGAAATCTGAAACAAAAATATTAATCGGAATTGGAATTCTGATTTTACTGATTGACATATTTCTAATGAAAAATTGGGTTGGAAATATCAAACCTTATCCTTCAATGTCTGTTAGTGTTGAATCTCATAAACTTGAAATATTCGGAATGAATATTATAATTGGAATTTTGGCACTTTTCATTAAAAAAAGACTTTCGATTTTATTTTTTGTTAATTCATTTATATGTTATTGGATATTTTCATTTTTCTGGACTTCTTGGATTGAGAATAACCCCTACTCGACTTCTGAATTTACTTTTAAAATTGAGAACAGAAACTTTAGATTAAGCATCGACAAAAATCCGAATGTTTATGGAATTTATGAATTGAAACCGAACTCTAAAGATTCTCTGAAAATTATCGAGATGGGAATGAATGAAAAGAGAGGAGATAGTATAATATTAATATATGGAAAATCTGGTGAAATATTTGAAATGTATTTTTACGAAAACAAACTAATTGGATTGCCCGAAAATCCAAGTGAAATAAAATTGAAAAAAGCGGAATGAAAAAAACCTACGCACAACACCGTATAAACTTTATTGCTGGTTTTAGCTCACTTAGGAAATTCCTCCGGAATTTCGCCGTTCGTGTTTTATTTACTAAATTCACTGCTTAAACAACGCAACAAAGCTTATACAACAACGTTG
>NZ_WTPZ01000022.1:0-2126 GCF_011378915.1 Polaribacter sp. 20A6 | reverse complement strand
TACCGACCAAGAAAGTCCGCGAGGACTTTCGTAAGTAGGCGAGAAGCCAGCAATAAATTATATACGGTGTTGTGCTTAGTTTTTCTTTTTTAACTCAGTTTTTGTTTTTCCTACGTTAACTATTTCCTCAAGCATTATTTGTCTTTCGTGCCTATTTATATACCAATCTTTGATAAGAACTTCAATTAGATTAATTAGAGCTTGAGCTTCATTAGGTTCTACTTCAATTATTAAATTGATATCCTTTTCCATATGAGCACCAATATTTCCAATCTTTCTTGTAGCGTCAATGGATTGCCAAGTCAAAGGGTCTATTTTATCCTTAATACTTTCAATTTCTTTGAATAGACTATTTCCTTTTACTTTCCAATAATCTCTAATCATTCCTTGAAGACATCTTCTTGATAGAGTAGCTGAAGCTTTAGGGCTTTCTGAAATAATAGAACAAGCTTCTTCGTAATCTTGAATTATGGCTGTTGGTACATACTTCGGGAATACTTTAGCAAAAGAATTAGGAATTAATCTCCATCGTTTTTTTTCTTTTTGGTCATAATGTTTATAGCTTTGACCTCTCAATTCATATGTAGTATCTAATAAAATAGCATCTAATGTATATTTGTTACAATCACTATTGGGACATACAATATAGTATGAATAAAGTAACTTTGAACCATCGGCATTATTTATCGATAAGCCAAACTCATTATCTTTGAAATTTGAATTTGTAATAGTCGTATGATGGTTGCAGTGCGGACATTGCCATTTAAAAGGTTCCATAATTTTTATTTTGTTTCGTAGCGGTTTTTATACTCTGTAAAATGATTTAAAGTTTTGTCTATTACTTTTTAAATTATTTAACTCAGTAATCTATTTGAAATTCGTTTATTAGATTTTCCAAAAAATATTTTTCAATGTTGTTTTTAATATTTTAAGTTAAATCTTTGGTGTTATTTTAAATTAGATTTTATAAATGAAGTAAATAAATTTGTAATTGATTCTGAAATTTCTTTCTCTTCAGCTTGTGATATATTATTTATTGTTATAAAATTTTGCAATGCTTGACTTATTGATTTTTCTTTTTCAGAAACTTCTTTTCCGAAAATCTCGATTTGTTTTAATCCTTCTAATTCAGTAGATTTATTTTTATCATATTTTTCTATAGGTTTAATAGAATTCCAAGTTAATTCAGCATATTTTAGAAGTTCTTGTTTTGTCATTTTTTTTAGTTTTATTTCGATTTGGTTTAAATTAAGCACAACGTTGTTGTATAAGCTTTGTTGCGTAGTTTAAGCAGTGAATTTAGTAAATAAAGTACGAACGGCGAAATTCCGGAGGAATTTCCCAAGTGAGCCAAAACCAGCAATAAAGTTTATACGGTGTTGTGGTGCGTATTTTTATTCAATTTTTCTTAATATAACGGAATTGGAGGTGGTGGTTTTGTTATTGATATAATTTCAATTCTTTCATTAAGCCAAATATTTATATTTCTTTTTTTTGTAATTTCTTCGAAAGTTTCAATTAATTTTTTTAATGTTTTCTCAAAATTTTTGAATTCATTTTTTTCGTACGAAATTTGTATTAATAATTTTTCAGGGTTATCGCTTAAACTCGGGTTTTTTCCGAAATTGTAATAATCTTTCTTTAAAATTGTTTTCAAACTGTCTAAAGGATAAGATTTTCCAGAATTTTTAATAATTTTATTATTGTTAATTACTATTACATTCTTTTCTTTTGTTAGAATACAAGCAAATTTTTCCCAACAAGGATTTTGGAAATATATTATTTTTGATGCTTTTCCGTTTTTTAAAGTAATTTTTGGAACACTATCATTGCAGGCGATTCTTTCAGCTCGTTCTATTAATTCATTCCAATTATTGAACTTTTTAAGATTTAATTCAACACTCAAACTATCATTGTCCTTTCTCCATTTTCCAAATTCTTTTTGAACAAGTAAATTTTCTTTTTTGTCATAATTTTTACATCCAACTATTGTCAGAATCAGTAAAATCAGAAATGTTCCTTTAATGTTCAAATTTTCATTTTTATATGCACCACAACGTTGTTGTGTAATGAAAGTTGCGATTTTTATGAACGGCTATTTTCCGCAGGAAAATTGAAGTGATTAA
>NZ_WTPZ01000021.1:0-2155 GCF_011378915.1 Polaribacter sp. 20A6 | reverse complement strand
TACTCACTTCAATTTTCCTGCGGAAAATAGCCGTTCATAAAAATCGCAACTTTCCATAACACAACAACGTTGGTAACAATTTCAAAAAAAAGCCCCCTCAATGCTTCCTATGGTCAGCATTTGACTAACATAAAATTACAAAAAAAATGAAAAAAAAATATATTTTATTTTCAATAATTAATTCTTTAAAATTAGACGAAAATACTTCTTTTATTATACAAGACTGGACAATAACTAACAACAAGGAATTTATAATTAAAAATATTCCTAATGTAGAAAATTTAATAAAATATTTAGGAGAAAGTTTTGTTGAAAAACTTCTAACTAATCCTATTGCATTAAAAATAATTGAAACCTCAGATAATCCAAATTACATTATACATAATGAATCCTCCCATTTAAATGGTTTATTATCTATGATATGGATGAAATTCGATAATTGCATAGGAACATACACTCAATGCATTCAATCAACTGACGGAAACAGTATTTCCTCTAATTTCAGGAACTCATTTGTAAATGATGCTAAAGGTTCTTATTCAGAATTCCACCTAACAAGTGAGTTAATAAATCAAATTGATAAAGATAAATTAGTTAGAAATTACGAATATTTATTTCGAATAATTAAAAAAGAAAAATCAACTGAAATTAAAAAAGCTTTTAGAGCAGACCTTGAAAATGATTTTATAAAATTAAATAGAATTCAAAGGTCATTTTTATTATTAAATATAGCTAGAACTAATAGTTTTTTACCTATGAAAATAGCCTTTTATATAAATGTTCTAGAGTGTATTTTATTAGATGTTGATTCTGAATTATCATTAAGACTTCGTTTAAATGCTTCAAATTTAATAGGAGAAAATAAAAAAGAAAAAGAACTTATAATGAGTACTATTAATAAAGCATATAGCGTTAGGTCAAAATTTTTTCACGGATCAGAAATTAAATTAACTAAAGAAAAGTTAGAAAACTTATCATCTGAAATAGATGATTTAACAAGAAGGATAATTATTAAGTCAAATACCATAAGTGAAATAATAAATACCACAAACACAAATATAAGGGATGATTATTTTAAATCAATCTTGTTTACTTAATTTATTTTCTAACTCCAATATAACTTCATTTACATTTTCATCTGTATTAAAACATTCAAAATCATCACCGATTACAAACCAAGCAGATTGAGTCCAATTCTGTAATACTTCGAATATTATTTTACGTTCTTTATCATTTATTTTTAACATATCTTTTTATTTAAAATTAATTTATCAGTTGCGCGCATTTTGCTACGCAATGGGCTTTTTTTCCAAACAGTAACCAACAACGTGTATAATTTATTGCTGCTTTTCGATTAACTTAAAGGTTAGTTTTTATTGATTATCTTTGGTTTATTACCGAAAATACTCGCATATTTAAATGCAACAAACCATACACAACAACGTTACAAATAATACATAAACGATGAGAAGAACTCTTACTTTTATTGCAATATTTTCTTTTTTACTTTCGAGTGCTCAATATAAAAAAGGAATAATTTTTTTAACAGATTCAACTGAAATAAAAGGATTAATTAAAGTTAGAACACTTGATGGAATCAAATATAAAGAAAATGACAGTTCTTCGGTTAAAAAACTAAATGACAGACAATTAATTGGTTATAATATTACTGAAGATAGAATTGAAACTAAATATAGATTTAAAAAAATTGAAAGTAAATTTAAGAATAAACAAAGGTTCGGACCTGGTAGAAAAATAAAAACTGACCAAAAAATTAGAATGAAAATAGTTCGTTCAGGGAAAATAAATTTATATAGCGTATTTGTTTCAAATGCAGGTTCTGCTATGGGAATGGGGCTACCTGTTTCATCAGGAAATTTATATTATATTGAGAAAGACAACAAAACAATAAAACTTGGAACCAAAATTAAAAGTAAATACTATTACTTGTTTGAAGATTGTCCAGAATTAATAAAAAAGATAAAAACAAAAGAATTAAAACATACGAATTTAATTGAGATAATTGAATACTATAATAAAAACTGTGATATAGAAAATTAACGAGTGAAAAAAGTACTATTTGTAACACCGTATAAACTTTATTGCTGGTTTTGGCTCACTTGGGAAATTCCTCCGGAATTTCGCCGTTCGTGTT
>NZ_WTPZ01000020.1:0-2335 GCF_011378915.1 Polaribacter sp. 20A6 | reverse complement strand
TGCGAACAACAATTTTCCTGCGGAAAATAGCCGTTCACTTTAAACGCAACTTTCCATAACACAACAACGTTGGCAATAATTATAAAGAAACATTGAGTACACAAATAAAAATATCAGATGAAGATTGTAAAAAGCTAGCACGTAGAATTCGTGATGACTTTTACAGACCTCTGAATACTTTCAAAATTAATATGTTCTTGTGTGGAGCTGACATCTCAATGAAAGATAAATTGAGATATAAAGTAGCAAATGAATTTAAAAACTTTTGGAATTCCTATTGGTATGAAATCATTTATCCTGAAGACATCTTCGATGAACTTTTGTATAGTTCTAGGAGCAAAGATTTACTTTCTCTAGAAAATTTACTCGCTGATAGTGTTGATGTAATATTAATGATTCCTGAAAGTCCAGGTTCATTTGCAGAACTTGGTGCATTTGCCAATAACGAAAAATTGAGAGCTAAAATCGTTTGCTTAATTGACAAAAAATATAAAAAAAACAAAAGTTTTATAAATCAAGGACCAATTAAACTGATTAAAAAAGCAAACAAACAAGGAGTGCTTTTTATTGACCCAAACGATTTATCAAATGAAATTGTTGATATTAAATCTGCTATTAATTTCACACGAAAAAATAGTGCTGTAAAAACAAAATCAGTAAATTTACTTCAGCTAGATAGTTTCTTATTACCAACAATATATTTGCTTGAACCAATTAATGATACAACATTAGGTAAGATTGTAGGAGAAGCTATTGATGATATTTCTAATTCATATGAAGCAACTAGAACAGCTTTAACAACATTAACTAAGAAAAAAGCTATAGAATTTACAATCGATGGATATAGATTGACCGATTTAGGTTTAGAACAATTTGAGAAATTAAGAAAAATAAGTAGCAGAATAAAAATACAAGATAAAATAGAAGCGTTAGATAAATTACGCTTAGAAATATTAAATTTTAAACTAAGAAATAGAAAAATGAAGATATAGGAAAGTTCTTTTTAGACACTTTTTTATTATAGACTTTGGTCATAATATGTTAAAGTGAGTGAGTGTTGTTCCGACGCTCGAGTTTTAAACTTAGATACTATCATCGCAAATTTTAATGATATCTTCGATACCTCAGATATAATTAAATTTCACTCAACTATTGAGAAGTATAAAGAACTTTCTTTTCTTCATTCTAATAAAATATGGCTAGAAACGAAAACATACGATTGAATATGCTTGGACTTCCAATAATCCAATCAATTGATGATTTCTCGCAAATTACACATCTCTCTAAATACACGTTTTATCAATTGTCAGTAAGGTCTGATTTCCATTATAAAAAATTCCCATTAAAGAAAAAATCTGGAGGTACACGAACAATCTGTCAACCGAGTAAAAACCTTAAAGGATTACAAGCTTGGATATTAGTAAGTATTCTAAACAAACTCAAAGTTTCTGATTCTTGTAAAGGTTTTGAAAAAGGAAGTTCAACTGCGGACAATGCAAGACCACATATAAATGCTAATTGTATGCTTACAATTGATTTAACAGATTTTTTCGGGACTGTGACTGATATTCAGGTTTATAATGTTTTTAAATCAATAGGATATAATAAGTTAATTTCGACGATGCTTACCAATATTTGTACTTGTGATAATTCATTACCTCAAGGAAGTCCTTGCTCGCCAAAATTAGCAAATCTTATTACTTGGAAACTAGATAAACGAATTCAAGGCTTTGTAGGAAAAAGAGGAATAACTTATACCAGATATGCGGATGATTTATCATTCTCTGGACTTCATCCAGCAAATACTGTTCAAATTTTACCTGTTGTAAAGAATATTATAGAAGATGAAGGTTTTCGAATTAACAAAAAAAAGACTAGAGTCGCAGGAGCAAGTCGAGCTAAAATAATAACAGGATTAGTCGTATCAAACAATCGATTTGGAGTAGGGACTAAAAAATACAAAATGGTACGTTCAAAGGTATTTCATTTAACTAAACCAAGTGAACAAAAGAATACTACTTTACTTAATGAAGTAATTGGCTGGATTTCATATTTAAATAGTGTTGACAAACCAAGATTTCGTAAACTTCTAAAATATGTAACGGAATTAAAAAAGAAATACCCGAAAACGCTTGTGGATAAAATAACTATTGCCAACACCGTGTATAATTAATTGCTTGGTTTTAGCCAATTTACGAAAGTTCTCGCGAACTTTCTATCTGTGTTTTATTTACTACTTTAGTGCTTAAAACACGCAACTAATCATACACAACAACGTTGGCAAAAACTGGCGAAAACACTCAGATTCTTTAAAAATTTGTGAATAAAACTCTTG
>NZ_WTPZ01000002.1:828276-872998 GCF_011378915.1 Polaribacter sp. 20A6 | reverse complement strand
ACAAATACATCTTACAATGTTAAACAAGGAAAAGCTACTTTAACTTTAGAAAAAGGAGTTTATACAGATCGATTTGTACTTGCTTTTAAAGATGCTAATGTACTTAGTGTAGAAGATGATGTTTTAGCTGCATACACCAATATATACGCAGACAATGAAAACCGCCAAATTGTTATTTCTGTTAATAATGAAGTAGAAATTAATAAAGTTGAGTTGTTTGATATTCTTGGTAAGAAAGTAAGTCTTTGGAACATTAAAGAACAAAAAGATGCGTATCAATTAGATATCAAAAAACAAATACCAACAGGTGTTTACATTGTAAAAATGAATACCAATAAAGGAGATACAAACAAAAAAATTATAATTAACTAATATAATATAAGTATATAAAATTTTAAAAAAAATGATGCTACTAACTCAAGTACCTCCGGTAAACCCACCACCTCCACCACCAGGTCTAGAAATAGATAATGGAATTTTAATACTAGGTATCGCAGCTATATTATATGCTGTTTTTATCATCCTAAATATTAAAAAATTAAAATATAAATAATCACTTAAAAAAAAAGGCCAAACTTATATAAGTTTGGCCTTTTTTTTTAGTGATTATCAACTGCTGTAAAACACCTTTTTTTCAACCTCTACTAACACCAAAAACCTAAGTAACTAATAAAAAGACACTTAAAAATATCGAAAAAAATAAAATCTTAAAAAAAAGTTAAAATTATCACAAAATAAAATTATCTTTATAAGAAAAAAAAGCTACTTTATATAATCTAAGAAAAAAACACCCCCATGACTCCTCCAAAAAAAAAGAAATCTTTTTTTAAACTTAGTAAGGTTTTATACTCATTGCAAACAGTTGTCTTTATAACATCAAGACTTCACAAGACCTATCGTCTTAAAATACCCCTCTTTTTTCATTTTAATTACAATTAATTGTTTTCTACAACAAATATTTTGTTCTAAAGAAAACGTGTAATCAGTTTTAAAAAGTTAAACCTATGTTTAAAAAAATACCTCACATGAAACCTTTTTCCAAATACTTTGTTAAAACTACAATGCTATTTCCCTTCTCATTTAAAACATTTATTTTCAATAAAAAAATACATATCAAATTAATTATATGTACTCTTTTATTGTTTAATCTATCATTACAAGCACAAACAAACCCAAGTACATTTACTTCTGGAGATAAAGTAGATTATTATCCTGGCGGTGTTTTTTCTTCAATACTTGCAGATAATAATGATGCGAACCCAACAAATGAAGTTTCAGATTTAAAAACATCTGGAGAAGATAACACTCCTTTAATGACAACAGGAGATGTAGTTGCCTATAGAAATACAGGAACTCAAGGAGGAACAATGTATGATATTATTGCAACAATAATATCTGTCGTTCCTTATTCAGGAACAATAGATACTGCTCCTGTTGTTGCTACAACAACTTATACCACAGGTAATGTAACAGATGGCAATGGGCATTTTCCATACTTTGTTATGCCAACCGGTACAGGAAGTAAAGTTGGTTTTGCTGTAGCACCGAGTAATGTTTTTGGAGGTACTTCTGCAGAATACTCAGCTACTATAAAATTAGAATTTTTTGAAGCAGGAACATATTCTGGTAATGGTACAGGAACACCAATAGAAATATCACCAATTTTCGAAATGCTAGATATTGACTTTGACCCTAATTTAACTGGTACAGAGAAAAAAGAATTTGTAACCTTATATAAAAATGATTTTGAAAATTTATATTTTAGCAATAATACATTTTTATCTGATATAACTTCTGGAACAAATGCTGTAACAGTTATCTCTTCAGACTCAAATAATGTATCACCATTAATCACCGACGAACAATTAGCCGTAAGAGTTGATACTAATGGAATTACAGACATCACTTTTACAATAGGTTCTAAATCGGGTCACGAAGGACCAGCTTTTAGAGTACAATCTATACAACCCGTTTTAATTGATGATACAGAAGTAGGAACTGCAATTTCGGGAAACCCAATTTCTGCGAATAATGATTCTGGATCTGTAAATAAAGGTTATGGAGGTACAGCTATTGCAAATGTTGTTGCAAATGATAAATTAAACAGTACAAGCACTACTATTGGTACTAGTGCAGGTCAAGTTACATTATCTCAAACAAGTTCTACGAATGCTGGTATTGTTTTAAATACTTCTACAGGTGAAATTACAGTTACAACGACTGTTCCTGCAGGCACGTATAGCGTGGTTTACGAAATATGTGAAGCAGGCGCCTCACCAGCAAATTGTGATTCTGCAACAGCTATAGTTAACGTTGTCCTTGATACTGACAACGACGGAGTACCAGATGCTACCGATGAAGATGATGACAATGATGGTATTTTAGATACAGAAGAATGTACAAGTGTATTAACTTATAACGACTCTTTTGAAATTCCGGATTTACAAGCAGAAACGCCAGACTTAGTAAGTAAAATAGATGGTGATGGAGATACTGAAATAGATTTTTTAATAAATCAAACTAGTGTTGAAGGGTGGGTAACCACAGATACAAATACTTTTGATATTGCTTTTGATGCTTTTAATGCTTCTGATGGAGACCAAAGTATCGATTTGTACGGAACACCTTCGGCAACCGGTATTCAAAAAACATTTTCTGGGTTTACAGAAGGAATCCCTGTTGCTTTTTCTTTAGATTATAGTTCTGTTGCTGGTCTTTTTGAAGCAACAATTTCTGTAGATTATGGTGATGGTCCAATTTTTATTACAACTTTACAACCCAATAATATTGCTACATCAGATAGCCCCAATACAGCTGGATCTAGAATTGCTTCTATTGTTTGGGCTAGTTATACCGCAAATTTATTACCAACATCAACGGGAGATATTAAAATTATCATTCAATCTACAAGTTTAGGTTCTGGTCAATCAGGAGTTTTAATAGATAACGTAACTTTATCACAACCCACTTGTCCAGATACAGATAGAGATAGTATACCAAATCATTTAGATTCAGATAGTGATAATGATGGTTGTTCTGATGCTGATGAAGCATATTTTGTTCTTGGGTCTAACCCAGATGCAGACACAGATAATAATGGATATTATGGTACAGGTGTACCAATAGTAAATATGACTACTGGTAGAATAGATGGTCTTACTTATACTACTACACCAAATGCATATTATTTAGATGCAGCCGTTAACACTTGTAATGATAGTGATAATGATGGTGTACCAGATGCTCTTGACTTAGATAGTGATAACGATGGTATTTTAGATTCTGTAGAAATAAACCTTAACTGTCCATCTACAGATTATATAGATTTAGGCACTACATTTACAAATACAACTACAGGTACAAATGGAGGAAATTCTTCCGGTACTACATCTAATCTTTACACATTTGAAGGTGTAGAAGCTTCCTTTAGTTTTGAAACAACAAACTCAGCAACTTGGGCCAGTGGAGTTGCTAGTGCAGGTCCAACAAACGGTATAGACGGAAACTACATCAACGTACAACCAATTAATACTAAATTCCCTTTAGGTTCTTACTATCCAGCAGATGCAGCAAACATAGATGTAGCTGTTTACAAATTAACATTTACAAAACCTGTTCACAACTTAGAGTTTAAATGGGGAGGATTAGACAATGACGACAGAGTAGACTTTACAGCGAATTTAAATGGAACAAATGTTCCTTTAACAATCACTAACAACACATTACCAAGTAATAGTTATACAATTTCAGGTCAATCTGTTACTAGTACTAATGCCGGATCTAATGCACCTAATAACAGTGTTATTGTTTCTTTAACAGGTCCAGTGACAGAAATTATTTTCGTTGCCGGTAAAAATAATTTAATTAATACTGCTTCTAATGTAACAATGCAGTTATTTGAATTAAAATACTGCCTAGCCACAGACACAGATAATGACGGAATACCTAACTATTTAGATTTAGATTCTGATGGTGATGGTATATCAGATGTTATTGAAGCTGGTGGTACAGATACTGATGGAGATAGTATGGCAGATGGTGGTGCAGGTATTACACCAACAACCAGCGGTATACCTAGTAGTGCAGGTACAGGTAACACTCCTCCGGACACAGACACAGACAACATACCTAACTATTTAGATTTAGACTCAGACAATGATGGTATTTACGATATTTTAGAAGCTGGTGGTACAGATGATAATGCAGATGGTATTGCAGATAACACCAGTGATTCTGACAATGATGGTTTAGCAGATATTTATGATGGTAGTTGCGTAACACCTGCTACTCCTGCAACAACAAAATATGCAACATCTATAACAGCTTCTAATGAATTTAGCAATACTCAAAATGCAATTGGTTCTCCTGGTTCTTCAGCCTCATCAGGACCTATTGGCTACCCTGGACCAGGCCCATATTTTATAGTTTTAGGGTTTGATGAAACACTACCTGATGGTACAGAACTAACAATATCCCTTGGTTCAAGTTCAGGAACATCAGAAATAAGATTTAGACAATCAAATGCTGCAGGAGTAGATGCAGCTCAAGTAAACTATCAAAATCAATCTGTAAATACAACAGGACCAACCAATTTTACCTATACAATTAACAGCAACGGTACAGACCATGTTAAAATACAAACTTATAGTCAAAATGGAGCACTTCTTTACGGTGTAGAGTATACAATACCTGCTACACCAGCAGGTAGTTGTGCAGGAACATATTTAACACCACCAGAAACAACATCTGGTACACCAGATTATTTAAACACAGACTCAGATGGAGATTTATGTACAGATGCAAAAGAAGCAGGTTTTACAGATGCTAATAACGATGGTTTAGTAGACGGAACTGGTGGTTTTACTGCTACAGGTAAAGTTATAGGAAGCGATGGTTATGCAGGTACATCTGCTTCTGTAACAGATAGCACAAATAATTTTGCTTGTTTAGATAGCGATTTAGACGGCGTTTTAGACATAAATGACTTAGATGATGATAATGATGGTATTTTAGACTCAGTAGAATTAAGTACCTGTACAATTACAAAGGTCGAATGGAACCACAATTCGCCCGAAACACCAAATGCAGCAACTGTTAATACAAACAATGCTGGAGACTCAGATTACGCTACTTATGAAGATCAAACCTTAATTAGTAGTCCAAACTTTACTTCTGCACCAAATATTTCTTTTAGCGAATTAGAACAAACTGGTTATGAAAACAACAAAAACACGTATATAATTAGTAACGCAACAGAAGCTACTTTTACTGCTGCCAAAGCTGCAAATAAATATGTACAAGTATCATATACACCTGCAGTAGATCTTATAGCTTCAGAAATAAAATTGGGTTGGTCTACTGGAGCAGCTACCGCTAATGATGATACATTTGGTAATTTTGACATGGCTGTAGAAATGGATACAAATCCAAGTTTTGAAAGTCCAACTGTTAAAGATCAAGATTTTCATATAGGAGAAATGATAATCGATGGTTATTTGCAATATGAAATACCAACTACTGATTATCTAGTTGCTGGCACAACTTATTATTTTAGATTTTATATATACAACAACCAAAACGGAACTGGTTTTACAAGATTTGATGATATCTCTTTTGAACATCGATTAATTTGTGATGCAGATGCAGACGGAATTCCAAATCATTTAGACTTAGATTCAGATAATGATGGTATAACAGATGTTATAGAAGCTGGTGGTACAGATGCAAACCAAGACGGTAAAGCAGATGATGATGATAATAATGTAAGCAATACTGCTTCTAATGGTATACCTACTTCTGCTGGTGCTGGTTTAACACCAACAACTACAGACTCAGACGATTTACCAGATTTCTTAGATATAGATGCAGATAACGATGGTATACCAGATAATATAGAAGCACAACCAACGAGCCCTTACATAGCGCCTAGCGGAATTGGTAGTTCAATAACAGATATCAATAAAAATGGTGTAGATGATAATTATGAAGTTGGTGGTATTGGTATAATTCCTGTAAACACAGATGTTTCTAATGATGCAATACCAGATTACCAAGATTCAGATTCAGACAATGATGGTATCCCAGATATTAACGAAAATGGCGATACAGACAACATATTAGCAGGAACAGATGCAGATAGTGATGGTTTAGATGATAACTTTGATGATTTCACAGACATACCAACAACTGGTTTTACTGTAAACAACGGTATCAATCCTCCAAGCGCTGCTAACTTAGGTGATGAAGATGGAGATTTAGGCTCTGGCGGAGAGGTAGATTATAGAGATTTTAAAGACAGTGATAATGATGGTATATCAGACGCAAATGATTTAGATGATGATAACGATGGTATTCCAGACAGTATAGAAAACAGTAGTTGTGCTATTGAAGAAAAAACAGAAGTTGTAGAAATACTTACTGAAGATTTTGGAACTGGTACAGCAAGAGAAACGAATGCATATATACTAAACCATACATACCAACCTACAGGAGATATACAAGATGGTTTTTATGCAGTAGCCTCATCTCTTACAAGTGATTTAGCCTCCTTTAATAGAACAAACTTAACTGGAGATAAAGATGCAAATGTAGACCAATATACTGGCCCTGATAACGGAAGTACAAATGGTAGGTATTTAGTTATAAATTTAAAAAACCAATTAGATATAGAGTTTTATCGTCAAACATTAAGCAACTTAATTGTAGGACAAGATTATAGGTTTAGAGTAGATTTAGCAGGTATATGTGACGGATGTGATGATGCACCAATCTTTGAACTAGAAATAGAAAACCCTTCTGGCGTAATAGTAGAACAGTTATCATCTGCATCTCTAAATGTTGCTAATGATGATGTATGGAAAAGAGTTGTATTAAATTTTACAGCTGCAACAACCTCTTTAGATATTGTAATTATTAACCACCAACCAGATGGAGCAGATGGTAATGACGTTGGGGTAGACAATATTGTTTTAGCTACATTAGAATGCCCAAATACTTTAGATTCTGATAACGACGGTATTATTAACTCTTTAGACTTAGATTCAGACAACGATGGTATTCCAGATTTAGTAGAAGCTGGTGGAGTAGATACTGATGGAAATGGACGAGTAGACGATGTTAATGCAAATGGCACGCTTATAAATGATTTAGATGGCGATGGTTTAGATGATCGTTACGATGCAGATAGTGGTGCAAGCACAAACATCATTACAAACCCAGATACAGATGGCGATGGTATAAAAGACTTCTTAGATTTAGATGCAGATAATGATGGTATTCCAGATATTGTAGAAGCTGGCGGTACAGATGCAAATGGTGATGGTAAAGCAGATGGTTTTATAGATAACGATAAAGATGGTTTTAACGACCTTGTAGATGGAGATACAAATAATGATGGTACTTCAGACAATATATTAAACGCTTTAATAGCTACTGGAAACGATACAAATAATGATGGTGTTCCAGATTCTTATCCAAATAAAGACACAGACAATGATGGTATTCCTAATCATGCAGATTTAGATGCAGACAATGATGGTATTGCAGATATTGTAGAAGCTGGTGGAACTGATGTAAATGGTGATGGTAGAGCAGATAATTTTATTGATGTAGATAAAGATGGTTTTAATGATATTGTAGACGGTGATCCTACAAATATTTTAGCAGTAGGAATCGATACTGTAGGTGCAAATACAGATAATGCTTTAATTGTTACTGGAACTGATGGTAATAATGATGGTAAACCAGACACCTATCCTAATGGAGATACAGATAAAGATGGTGTTCTAGATATTTACGATTTAGATGCAGACAATGACGGTATTCCAGATGTTGTAGAAGCTGGTGGTACAGATGAAAATGGTGATGGTAAAGCAGATGACTTTGTAGACGCTGATAATGATGGATTTAACGACATTGTAGATGGAGACCCAACAAATGCTCTAGCCTTTGGTATAGATACTGTTGGTGCAAATACAAGTAACGTGTTAATTGCAACAGGTTTAGATACTAATGGAGATGGTAAACCAGATTCAATCCCAACAGGTGATACTGATGGTGACGGAATAAGAGATAATTTAGATTTAGATGCAGATAACGATGGTATTCCAGATGTTATTGAAGCAGGCGGTACAGATGCAAATGGTGATGGTAGAGCTGATGATTTTATAGATACTGATAAAGATGGATTTAACGACGTTCTTGATGGTGATCCTACTAACGCCTTGCCAAATGGTACAGATACTGCTGGTGCAAACACGGTAAATGCTTTAATTCTTACAAGCCTAGATACAGACGGTGATGGAAATCCAGATTCTTATCCTACGGGAGATACAGATAATGATGGTATTCCAAACTATTTAGATTTAGATGCAGACAATGATGGTATTGCAGATGCAGTAGAAGCTGGCGGAACTGATGAAAATGGTGACGGTAGAGCTGATGATTTTGTAGATGCTGATAAAGATGGATTTAATGATGCCGTAGACGGAGACCCTACAAATGTGTTAGCAAGCGGTACAGATACTGCAGGTGCAAATACAACAGATACCTTAATACTTTCAGGAGAAGATGCAAATGGAGATGGAAACCCAGACACCTACTCTACTGGAGATACAGACAATGATGGTATTCCTAATCATTTAGATTTAGACGCAGATAATGATGGTATTGCAGATGTAGTAGAAGCTGGTGGTACAGATGTAAACGGAGACGGTAGAGCAGATAATTTTATCGATGCTGATAATGATGGTTTTAATGATGTGGTAGACGGTGATCCTACAAATGCGTTAACATTTGGTACAGATACTGCTGGTGCAAATACTAGTAATGTTTTAATTGTAACGAGTGCAGATACAGATGGCGATGGAAACCCAGACACATACCCTAACGGTGATAATGATAACGATGGTATTTTAGATCATTTAGATTTAGATGCAGACAATGACGGTATCGCAGATGTAGTAGAAGCTGGTGGAACTGATGCGAATGGCGATGGTAGAGCAGACAATTTTGTAGATGCTGACAACGATGGTTTTAATGATATTATTGATGGTGATCCTACAAATGCGTTAGCTGTTGGTACAGATACAAGTGGTGCTAATACAGATAATGTATTAATTATAACTAGTAACGATAGTGATGGTGATGGAAAACCAGAATCATATATTAATGGAGATACTGATAATGACGGTATTCTAAATCATTTAGATTTAGATGCAGATAATGATGGTATTGCAGACGTTATAGAAGCTGGTGGTACAGACACCGACAGAGATGGTAAAGCAGATGGAATATTAGATGTAGACAATGATGGTTTTAACGATTTAGTAGACGGAGATCCTACAAATTCTTTAGTGAAAGGTACAGATACTGCTGGCACAAATACAACCAATGCTTTAATTATAACGAGTGCTGACGATAATAGTGATGGAAAACCAACTTCTTATTTAAAAGGAGATGCTGATACTGATGGTAAACCAAACTTTTTAGACATCGATGCAGATGATGATGGTATTCCAGATAATATTGAGGGGCAACCTTCTGTTGGTTATATTTCGCCAAGTGAAGTTGTAAACGGAACCATAGGAATCATAGATACTAACAATAATGGTGTAGATGACAAATATGAAGTAGGCAGTATTGGTTTTATTCCAGAAAATACAGACGGAACGGATAACCCAGATTATTTAGATTCGGATTCAGATAATGATGGTGTTTTAGATATTGAAGAAAATGGAGATACTAATCATCTTTTAATGGATCTAAATGGATTAGTAGATACAGATGGAGATGGTTTAAATGATACTTTTGATAATAACACAAACGACACTAATGGAGCTACTGTAAATGATGGTGTGGGATCTAACGACAAAATTCTTGATGAAGCCTCTTTAGAAGATGCTTTTGGTGATACCGACAATGACTTTAACCCTGGTGCAGGAGATCTTGATTATAGAGATATCCCAGACCCAGCAGATGTTATGATTACACAAGTATATCAATTCGGTGATGAAAAATGGATAGAAATCACCAATATTGGGGAAATAGATATTCCCGCAAACACCATTAAAATTCAATTGTACAAGGATAAAACGATTGCACAAATGATTGCTGCTCCTCTTACAGAACCAACCGTATCTTCAATTACAGTAGGTACCATATTACTTAAAGGTAAATCTGTCTTATTTAAAAACACTACAAATTCTATTGTCCCTGATGAAACTAATTCGGGAGTAACAACTGTAACAAGTGCAGCAGTAGACTTGCTAACAGACTTAAGTCGTGATGAAACAGATCAAACTACACTTAATAGTTCTAATGACATCATTACACTTTCAACGGGTATTGGAGCTTATTCATGGAATAATAGATATGATATTGCTTCTAATATTGGTAATAAAACTTCTGTTGTAAGAATTGATGAAAGGTTAACAACTAACAAAGATTATGATGTAACTGAATGGGTAGTATTTATTGATGACGCAATAACTCCTTACCAACCAGTTGGTACTGAAACAGCTGATATAGCTGACATTGTAAGACATCCTCAAGATCCATTAATATCAGAAATAACATCTTCTAGTATAGAAGCAAACACACTATTAGGTTTACACAGAATAGATATTACTACTTCTAATTCTAGCAGTAACACATGGACTAATGGTTTTCCAGATAGATCTCGTTCTGTAGTAATTGATCAAGATTTTGAGCACACTACAAATAGATTAAGCGCTAGAAAACTTAAAGTAGATACTGGAGTAAAATTAGCAGTAACAGATCAATTATTAGTTGTTACTAATAATATAACTTTAGATGGTAATATTCGTTTAGTAGGTACTTCTCAATTAGTACAAACGCATACAACAATACCTCAAATATCTGGTACTGGAAAACTATTAGTAGATCAAAATTCAGAGACACCTAGCTTATATAGATACGGGTATATGAGTTCGCCCGTTAATTCATCAGGCTTCATTTACCTAATAAAAGATGTATTAAAAGATGGTACTACTCCATTAGATGCTACATCTACAGTTGGTACTCAAGTAGCTAAAAATATTAATTTTATTAGTGGGTATGACGGAGATACTACAGATCCTATTTCTCTTGCAGATTACTGGATATATACCTACTCTCCAGAGTCTAATGGTAGATCTAATTGGACACATAAGAATGAAGATAAACCAATAGATCGTGGAGATGGTTATATTTTTAAAGGACCAGGTGAAGTATTACAAAACTATACATTTGTTGGTACACCTAATGATGGTGAATTTTATACCGTAGTTGGAATAGGTGCTAATGAAGATTATTTAATTGGTAACCCTTTCCCTTCTGCTATGAATGCAAGAAAGTTTATGGAAGACAATGATGGTTCTATCAAACAAACATTATATTTCTGGGAGCACCACGAAAGTGCCATTGGTGAAGGAAACGGAATAGATGGGCATATATTTGGTGGGTATATTGGTGGATATGCAACACTAAACTTATCAACAGGAACTGCTGCTAGCGCTATCGCAGAGAATAGCAGTAATGGTACTTCTGGATTAGGTGGAGGTACTTATAAAGAACCAGAACCATATATTGCAATAGCACAGGGTTTCTTTGTTGAAGGAAATGGAACTGGTGGAGTTATAAAATTCGATAATAGTCAAAGAGCATATGTAACTGAAGGTACTGAATCTATTTTCTTTAAAGGAAGTGCTAAAAGCAGTAAAGCTAAAACAGGTTTATTACCAATTATTAAATTAGGTTTTGAGTTTAAAAACACAGAAGACTTATTACTACATAATCAAATAGCAATTTCTTTTCAAGAAACAAACTCGTTCGATTACGATAAAGGTTATGATTCTGAAATTTATGAAGTTGGTAAAACAGATTTCTATTGGAAATTTTCGGAGGATGAGACAAAATATGTAATTGCTGGAGTTCAAGAAATATCTAACGAGTTAGAAGTTCCTTTAGAAATAATTATGGATTATTCTGGACAAGTAACTTTAATGGTAGATGAAATTATAAATGTTGATAACGGTATTTATATTACAGATAAACTTACAGGCACTTCTTATAATGTTAAACAAGGTAGAACTACTTTAACTTTAGAAAAAGGACTATATACAGGTCGTTTTGTACTTGCTTTTAAAGAAACTAGTGCACTTAGTGTAGAAGACGATATTTTAGCAGGATATACAAGTATTTACGCAGACAATGAAAATCATAATATTGTAATTTCTAAAAATCAAGATATAGAGATTAACAAAGTAGAGTTGTTTGATATTCTAGGTAAAAAAGTAAGCCTTTGGAAAATTAAAGAACAAAAAAGTACGTATCAATTAGAAATCAAAAAACAAATACCAACCGGTATTTATATTGTAAAAATGAAGACTAATAAAGGTGAAATGAATAAAAAAGTAGTTATTGAATAACACTTTAGAGGTATTCTATACATAAAAGAGCAAATCTTAAATTTAAACCAGTGAAAAATATTTCACTGGTTTTTTTGTTATACAAATTCAAAGAAATAGTAAAACTTAACATTCTGAACTTATTTCAGCATTAAAATTCGCAAAAATGGAATCATCATTATCACCTATTATAAATTTAGAGTCACAAGCAACTCTGCTTTTAGATAAAATTTTTAAAATAATTATATAAAAATAAAAACTTATTAAAAAGCACTAATTATAAAAGAATTAGCTTTCAAACAGCCCTCTGTTATTAAGTATTTCTACTTAAATAAGGTGGTGAAATAAAATTAAAAACACCAAAAATTAAAACATTAAATACCTAAAAGAAAGTAATTAATTTTATTTAAAATAAATAATTGTGACTTATTGAATATAATGGTGTCTTATAATAGGTGCATGGTTAATAATGACTACTTTAGCACTTTTTATAAAATTTTCTTAATGATTAAATATCTAAAAGAAACGAAACTATTTGGGGAAATAGCTCGTTTTAGATTAGACAACCCTTCAAAAAAAATACTGCTTTTAAAGTATAAAAAGATTTCTTTCTTTTTATTTCCAATCTTTTCTATTTTCAAACTTTTAAATAGACCAATCCATGCTATAGAGTATGAGATGACAATTGGACAAGAATTCGCCATAAAAAACATATCCTCCTAACAAAACATTAATTCATTTTTAACCTTTAGAAATGAAAGTGACTTTTACTTTTTAATAAAACTTACTATAAGTTATTGTTAAAAATTATTGTTCTCTTTTTTAATTTCCCTGTGGGTTAAATAAGGCGGGCTGCAATAAAACTCTTATAGAGCCCCAATTGACCAACCAACTCCTATAAAGGGGTATTGACATTTAAAACTATATAAAACTGAAAACTATACCTATTTCTAAAATAGCTTGAAGTAAATAATAATAATAATAATAACTTTTGCACTTTTTAAAATTTTTCTTACATGATTAAATATCTACTAAAAACGAAACTATTTGGGGGAATAATTCGTTTTAAATTTAAAACTCCTTTACATTTATTCATTGTATTTGTGTTGTTTTCTTTAATAAATACAAATGCACAATGTGATAGTCCTAATCACACATTAAATAGTAATCAAACAAATGGTTATACTTTTCAAACAGGTATTACAAGTGTTACTGGAAATGTAAGTATTACTAATGGTAGTGGAGCTACTTTCGAAGACGGGGCTATTGTTTGTATTTCTTCTAAAGGAAAATTAACGATTTCATCCATGTCAGCAAACAACGGAAGTATATCTATATATATTGGAGATGGAGAAGTTGTTTTTAGTCAAAGTGCTAGTATTAATGCCAACTTAACCTTAACATTAGGTACTGAAGGAATATTAACTTCTACAAACACCATTAGCTTTAATGGTGGTAATAATAGTATTTATAATGAGGGGACTATGAATGTAGGCTCTCTAGATTTTGGAGGTAATACACTTAATACATTTGATAACTTGGGAGATGTAAATGTTTCATCTCAAATTAACGCATCTTCCATTGGTGCAAGTAATTTTAGAAATCAGGGAACAATGGAGGTTAACAATAATTTTGCTATAAGTGATGAAACCATTTTAGTAAATTGTGGTACAATCGTTTCTGGTAGCTCTTTTAACCATAATGGAGGTATGGTTGTAAATACAGGAGTGTTTAATATTACATCTGGCGCCTTAGCTATGGGGTCAACTTCAGCTATTTTTAATAATTATGGAGAATTTTACACGTCTTCTGGAGATGTTAATCTAGATGGAACATTTTATAATGAAGGGTACGCAAAAGTTGGTGGTAAATTTCAGGGTAATGGGTCTCTTACCGGGCCAGCTAGCAATGAAAATAAAACTGGTTTTGTAAGTATTGGAAATCAATCTAATATTTCTGGTAATCTGGGACCAAATTTAAATATTGCTTACACTTTTGGGGGTGGTGATACTCATGCAATACAAAATGAGACAGTAATAGCTCCGGTATCATATAATTGTGATAATAATGGAAATTGTAATAATCCAATGGATACAGAAGAAGTCTGTGCTAATTTAGATGGCACAATACCTTGTACTATAAATGATCCTGGCACATTAATTGGCTCTTGTATAAATGGTTCTGATTTACAATTTACATTAAATTTAACTGGAAACGATAAAATAGGAAGTTCATATACAATTTCAGGTACTACATCAACTACAGGTATTTATAACACTAATACAGTATTTGTAATAGCCAATGGTGCAGATGGGTTAGATAAAACAATAACCGTAACAGATATAGATGACCCAAATTGTAATTTAACAATTACAGTTTCTGGCTCAGCTTCATGTATAGATACAGATAAAGATGGTGTTATTGATTCTATTGATTTAGATGATGATAATGATGGTATTTTAGACTCTGACGAATTAAATTGTCTTTCAGCTTCTAGTTATATAGATCTTGGCCAATCATTTACACAATCTAGTACTAATACTACTACAGGTAGCAAAACTTCTGGATCACAAACAAATCTTTACAATCTTAACGAAGTAAGTGCTTCTTTTGCTTACCAAGTAATTAATTCAGCCCAATGGAGTGATGGTGTTTCAAGCAAAGGACCTACAAATAATGTCGATGGAAATTATATATATGGGCAGGCTAAAAACACAAATTTCCCAAATGGATCTTTCTACCCTGCAAATTCAGCAGATTTAAGTGTAGCAATTTATACAATAACATTTACAGAACCCGTATATAATATAGAATTTAAATGGGGTGGGTTAGATAATAGTGATAGAGCTGATATTTCAGCTAATTTAAACGGTATAAATGTTCCTTTATCAATCAAAAATAATTCATTAAACGCAGGAGAATATACAATTAATGAACAATCTATACATAGCACTACTAGTGCTGGAAACGCCCCTAATAATAGTGTAATTATTTCTAGTGCAAGCCCTATAACGCAAATAGTAATTGCGGGAGGTAAAGAAGATGGCACAAGTAGAGTTTCAACGATGCAGTTATTTGAATTAAAATACTGTAGCTCTCCAGACACAGACGGAGATGGTATTCCAGATTACTTAGATTTAGATTCAGATAACGATGGTATTCCAGATATTGTAGAAGCTGGTGGTATAGATACTAACGGTGATGGATTAGTAGACTACCCAACTGCAGGAGATCCTACAAGTATCGTAGATTTAGATGGAGATGGTTTGTCAGATATATATGATGATACAGACACTGCAGGAGGTACTCCAAATTGGGTTGCAGGAACACCTATTGCTAATCCAGATTCAGATGGAGATGGTATTCCAGATTACTTAGATTTAGATTCAGATAACGATGGTATTCCAGACCTTGTAGAAGCTGGTGGTATAGACACTAACGGTGATGGACGTGTAGATAACCTTACAGATATTGACCAAGATGGTTTAGCTGACATTCATGATGAAAATGCTTCTAACGGATCTGGTGATAGTGGTACAGCTCTTATTAAAACAGACGCAGCAGGTAACATGATAGGTGGAGATGGTACTTCTGTTGATACTGATAACGACGGAATCGCAGATCACTTAGACTTAGATGCAGACAATGATGGTATTACAGACTTAATGGAAGCTGGTGGTACAGATACTAATGGAGATGGACGTGTTGACAACAATACAGATGAAGACAAGGATGGTCTTGTAGATATTTATGATGAAAATGCTGCCGATGGACCTGGAGCAGATGGTACAAATGGTACCGCTCTTGTTCAAACAGATGCAGATGGTAAAATGGTAAGTGGTAATGGTAGTTCTATTGATACAGATAGCGACGGAATTCCTGATCATTTAGACTTAGATTCTGACAACGACGGAATTCCAGATTTAGTAGAAGCTGGTGGTCTTGATACAGATGGTAACGGACATGTAGACACAAGTACTGATTCAGACAAAGATGGTCTTGCAGATATTTATGATGAAAATGCTTCTGACGGACCAGGAACAGACGGTACAAATGGTACTGCTCTTATTAAAACGGGTTTAGATGGTAATACTTCAGGTGGAGACGGTGAATCTATTGATGCAGATAGTGACGGAATTCCTGATCATTTAGATTTAGATTCAGATAATGATGGTATTGCAGATATTGTAGAAGCTGGTGGTGTAGATACAAATGGTGACGGTAAAGTAGATGATATTAACCCAAAAACAAGCCAACTTTTAAATGACTTAGATGGAGATGGTTTAGATGATCTTTATGATGTTAATAGCGGTACAAATACCAATGCAATTACATACCCAGACTCAGACAATGATGGCATTCCAGATACAAAAGATTTAGATTCAGACAACGATGGAATAACAGATGTTATAGAGGCTGGTGGTTTAGATACTAATAGAGATGGTATTGCTGATGATTTTGTAGACACAGATAACGATGGTTTTAACGACTTAGTTGATGGAGATGTTGGTCAAGATGGTACATCAGAAAACATAGATAATGTTTTAATCATTACAGGTGAAGATACAGGTAGTGATGGGACACCAAATTCTTATCCTAGTGGAGATAACGATGGTGATGGTAAATTAAATCATATAGATATTGATGCAGATAATGATGGTATACCAGATAATATAGAAGCACAAACAACTAGTGGTTATATAGCACCAAGTAATCCTAACGGAGCAATGCTAGACGCAAATAAAAATGGTGTAGATGATAATTATGAAGTAGGTGGTATTGGTCTTATTCCAGTAAACACTGACAATAAAGATAATCCAGATTATTTAGATTCTGATTCTGATAACGATGGTATACCTGATATTGCAGAAAACGGTGATTCTGAAAATAATGCAATAATAGACATCAATGCAGATACAGATGGAGATGGATTAAATGATATTTTTGATGATAACAATGATCCTGAAAACGCTAGAGTTACTGTAAATGATGGATCAAGCACACTTAACAAAGTAACTACACCAAGTGATTTAGAAACTGCCTTTGGAGATGAAGATAATGACTTCCCTGAAAACGGAGATCTAGATTATAGAGACATTAAAGATACTGACAATGATGGTGTTCCAGATTTTTATGATTTAGATGACGATAACGATGGTATCTTAGATACAGATGAAGGTTGTGGTAACTTAATTATAAACGGAGATTTTGAACTTCAAGATTTTTCAAGTGCAACTGAATTTCCTAATCCAATTAACCCCGGTGCAACAGATACTTATGGTACGTTTATAGGAAAAAAATTTAACACAAACACTTTAACAGGTTGGTCTTATACACAAAACCTAGACGGATGGGTTGGAGGACAGTCTCCAAGTTGGTCAACTAGTAATTATGCAGACGCTTATAGCGGAAACCAATATATAGATGTTCTTGGTAATAACGATAAAAGTGATGGAGGTGTAAGTAATATTCTTTCACAAACTATTTCTACAGTACCAGGTAATACATATACACTTTCTTTTTATTGGGGAGAAGATATTGGTCATGAAACAGGTCAAGATGTTACTTTAAATGTAAAGGTAAAAGATGCCTCTAGTTCTAATATTCTGGATAAAACATTAACTGCAATAGCTGAAGGTGCTGTAAACGGAGTTGTGGGGCCTAAAAAATGGTATCATTTTACTACAGTATTTGTGGCTACTACAACAGAAACATCATTAGAGTTTCAAGCATCTCCTCCTGTACCAGGTTCTATAGGAATTGGAGCTGCTCTAGATTTAGTAAGCATTTTCTCAAATAATTGCGAAGACACAGATAATGACGGAATACCTAATTCTTTAGATTTAGACTCAGATAATGACGGTATACCAGACTTAATTGAAGCTGGAGGAGAAGATACTGATGGAAACGGATTAGTAGATGACATTAATGATGACGGTACTCTTATAAACGATACTAATAATGATGGTTTAGATGATCGTTACGATGTAAACAATGGTGGAATTGCTATTACTAACCCAGATACAGATGAAGATGGTATTCCAGATACACTAGACTTAGACTCAGACAACGATGGTATTCCAGATGTTGTAGAAGCTGGCGGTACAGATAATGATGGAGATGGTAGAGCTGATAATTTTATAGATACTGATAATGATGGTTTTAACGACCTTGTAGATGGTGATGTAAATGGAACTACAGACGATACCAAAGCATTAATAATTACAGGTGAAGATGGTAATAATGACGGTATTCCAGACAGTTATCCGAATGGAGATACAGACGGAGATGGTATTTTAGATAATAAAGATTTAGATGCAGACAACGACGGTATTCCAGATTTAATTGAAGCTGGCGGAATAGATACTAATGGTGACGGACGTGTTGATGAAGATACAGATGTAGACAACGATGGTTTGGCAGATATTTATGATACAGATGCTTCTGACGGTCCAGGACTTGATGGTACAAACGGTAATGCACTTGTAAAAACAGACGCTTCTGGTAACATGGTCGATGGCGATGATAATTCTGTTGATACCGATGGTGATGGATTCCCAGACCATTTAGACTTAGACGCAGACAACGACGGTATTCCAGATTTAATAGAAGCTGGCGGAGTAGATATTAATGGAGACGGACGTGTAGACATAAATTTAGATGCAGACAAAGATGGTTTAGCTGATATTTATGATACAGATGCTTCTGACGGTCCAGGACTTGATGGTACAAACGGTAATGCACTTGTAAAAACAAATGACTCTGGTAACATGATAGGTGGTAATGGTAATACCGTTGACACCGATGGTGATGGTATTCCGAATCATTTAGACTTAGACTCAGACAACGATGGTATTGTAGATATTATTGAAGCAGGTGGTACAGATACAAATAAAGACGGTAAAGTAGAACCTACAAAAGATAACGACAATGATGGTTTTGATGATGCTCTAGATGGTAATGTAAACGGAACAGAAAACTCAAGTAATGCTTTAATTACAACAGGTACAGGTACTAATAATGATGGAATAGCTGACACTTACACAAAAGGTGATGCAGACTCTGATAAATTACCTAACTTTTTAGATATCGATGCAGATAACGATGGTATTCCTGATAATATAGAAGGACAAACAACCGCAGGGTATGTCTCGCCAAGTGGTAAAGGTACTGCTATGGCAGATACAGATAAAGATGGTATCGACGATAGATATGATATAGATTGTACAGGTGCAAATTGTGCTGGTGTTACAGGTGTATATATTATCCCAGAAAATACAGACGATACAGATAATCCTGACTATTTAGATTTAGATTCAGACAATGATAATATTCCTGATATTGCAGAAAACGGACACTCGTTAGATGTTGCTTCTGGTAATGATGATGATAATGATGGTTTAGACAATGCATTTGACGATAATGATGACTCTGCTATTGCTGGATTTACAGTAAATGATGGATTAGGAGATGGTAATAAAGTAACCAACACAGGTACCTCAGATACTTCTTTAGAAGATGCATTTGGAGATGAAGACAATGATGTTAATACTGGTGGAGATTTAGATTATAGAGATAGACCTGAACCTGCCAAAGCAATGATTACGCAAGTATATCAATTTGGAGATGAGAGATGGATAGAAGTAACTAATATAGGTACAACTAATATCCCTGCTAATACAATTAAAATTCAATTGTATCAAAATAAAACAATTGCAGAAGTTACCGCGTTAGATGAAGTAATACCTAGTACTGAGGCTATAGTAAATTCTGAATTAATAGTAGGTAAATCTGTCTTATTTAAAAGTAAAACAAATTCTATCATAACAAATTTAGGTGATGCAACGATTATAAAAAACAGCGCATTAACTGCAATTGCTTTAGGTAATGATATAGTAACACTTTCATCTGCTACGGGGATTTATGCATGGGCAAATAGATATGACATCGTTTCTGATATTACCGATAAAACATCAGTAGTAAGGATAGATGAAACACTAACAACTAACACTACATACACACCAAGTGAATGGGTAGTATTTATAGATGATGCAATAACACCATTTCAATTAGTAGGAGAAACAGATGTTACAGGAACTAAAAGGCACCCTCAAGATCCTTTAATCTCTGAAATTACATCTTCTAATGTAGAGTCTAATACTTTATTAGGATTACATAGAATTGATATTACTACTTCAACAAATAGTAACAATGTTTATACAAATGGATATCCAGATAGATCTCGTTCAGTAGTAATTGATCAAAATTTCGAACATTCTGAAGATAGATTAAGTGCTAGAAAATTAAGAGTAAATGCAAGTAAAAAACTAACAGTAACAGACCAATTATTAGTAGTAACTAATGATATTACTTTAGATGGAGATATTCGTTTAGCAGGTACTTTAGCTCAATTAGTACAAACACATACAGGTACAAGTACAATTACGAGCTCTGTTTCTGGAACTATGGGGAACCTTTTAGTAGATCAAAACTCAGAAATACCAAGTTTATATAGATATGGTTATATGAGTTCTCCTGTTAATTCTGGTGTAAACAACTACACAATAGAAGGTGTATTAAGAGACGGTACAGATCTTAATAATCCAAAAGACATTAATTTTGTTGGTGGATATGATGGAGACACCACAGATCCTATTTCTTTGGCAGACTATTGGATATACACCTATGCACCTGGATCTGATGGTAGATCTGATTGGGCACATCAATATAAAAGTGGTACTATAACCAGAGGTGAAGGTTATATTTTTAAAGGCCCTGGAAGAGCACAGAATTATACATTCTCAGGTACGCCTAACGATGGTGATTTTAGCACAACTTCTAAAATAGCTTCAGGAGAAAGTTATTTAATTGGTAACCCTTACCCTTCTGCTATGAATACTAAGAAATTTATAAAAGATAATTTAGCTAATACTACTGGAACACTTTATTTCTGGGAACATCATGAAAGCGTTCTTGGAGAGGGAGAAGGAATTGCTGGGCATGTATTTGGTGGTTACATTGGTGGATATGCAACTATAAACTTCGTTACAGGAGTAGCAGCAGATAAAATAGCAGGTGTTAGTGTTAATGATAATAACGGAACTTCTGGTTTAGGTAGTCAGACATACAAAGAGCCGCTACCTTATATAGCAATAGGTCAAGGATTCTTTATTGAAGGAGATGCGGTAATAGCAACACCACAAGCAGTAAACTTTAATAATAGCCAAAGAGCTTATGTTACAGAGGGAGATGAATCTGTATTCTTTAAAACAAGTCAAAAAAGTAGTAAAACGGTAAGTACAACTAACTTGCTGCCAATTATTAAACTAGGTTTTGAATACAAGAACACAGAGGAAACATTACTTCACCATCAAATAGCAGTTTCTTTTCAAGAAACGAACTCATTTGATTTTGATAAAGGATATGATTCTCAAGTATATGAAATTGGTAATACAGACATTTACTGGAAATTCCCTAATGATAATAGCAACTATGTAATTGCAGGTGTACAAGGTATATCTAATGAATTAGAGGTACCATTAGAATTAGTAATGGATTATTCTGGTCAAGTAAACTTAATGGTAGATGAAATTCAAAATGTTTCTAGAGAGGTCTATATTACGGATAAACTTACAGGAACTTCTTATGATGTTAAAAACGAGAAAATAACTTTAACTTTAGAAAAAGGAGTTTATACAGATCGTTTTGTACTTAATTTTACAGAAAATGCTGCACTTAGTGTAGATGACGAAATTTTAGCAACATCTACAAATATTTATGCAGACAATGAAAACAACAATATTGTAGTTTCTAAAGATGGTGATGTAGAAATCAATAAAGTAGAAATGTTTGATATTCTTGGTAAAAAAGTAAGTGTTTGGGAAATTAAGGAACAAAAAAATACTTACCAATTAGAAATCAAGAAGCAAATACCAACTGGTATTTACATTGTAAAAATGAATACTAATAAGGGTGAAACAAATAAAAAAGTTATTATTGAATAAACACTAAAAATAACTATTTTAATTAAAGCTGAATAATGAAATCATTATTCAGCTTTTTTTTATTCTTTTTTTATAAGTATAATAATTAGGAAATATCGTGACTACGACCTAAAAAAACTACTGAATCCCCAACAAAAACCCTATTTTATTAAGTAATAAGACAGTAATTAACAATTTTTTAATCATTTATAGGGTAAAAATTAGCAAACCCAATATTATTTAGTTACTTTTAAAATAGTATTTATTTAATATAATCCCCCAAAAAATGAATAAGACTAAAATACCAAGAAAATATTTTTTAAAATATTCTACTTTTCTAAAAAACACCATTAAAAAGAACTTGTCTTTTTAATAGTGTTTACTTCTATCCATTTTCTTTAACACTAAAACTTTTGCCTATTATCTGTAATTCTATTTAACACATTGTTTATTTAATATAATCCCCCAAAAAAATGAATAACACTAACAACACTCAGAAATTATTTTTAAAAAACTTCAATTTTTCTAAAATCCAACATCTTGAAGAAAAGAAAACTTATAAAAAAGGAATTATCTATTTAATAGTATTTCTATCCGTTTTCTTAAATATTAAAACTTTTGCCAATATAATACCAAATAGAGGGTCATCATCAGAATTCTGTAAAGCCTCCACACCTAAAGAAGGCTATTATAATAAAAATTTTGAAGATCACAGAAGTAACAAAACTGAATTTACAAAAACTAATGAATTATTACCAATCATTAAATTAGGGTTTGAATATACAAATACAGAAAATTTAAGGTTACATCATCAAATAGCAATCTCTTTTCAAGCAACAAATTCATTTGATTATGAAAAAGGTTACGATGCGGAGTCATTTATCGACAATGAAACTGACATCTATTGGAAATTTAAGGATGATCATAGAAAATATGTAATTACTGGTGTGCAAGAAATTTCTGATGATTTAGAAGTTCCATTAGAAATTACAATGGGGTATTCTGGACAGGTAGATTTAATGGTAGATAAAATTCAAAATATTTCCAGAGAAATTTACATAAAAGATAAACTTACAGGGGTTTCATACAACATAAAAGATGGGAAAATCAATTTAACCTTAGATAAAGGTGTCTGTTCTAATCGTTTTGTTTTAGCTTTTAGAGAATCTATCTCTAACACACTTAAACTAGAAAACAATACACTAATTAACGAAACTACTATTTATGCTGATAATCAGAATAAAAATATTGTAATTTCTAAAAATCAAGAAATAACAATACAGAAAATAGAACTTTTTAATATACTTGGTAAAAAAACAAGCTTATGGAACATTACAGAACAGAAAAATAGCTACAAGCTAGCCATAAAAAATCAAATACCAATTGGACTATACATTGTAAAAATGTATAGCAACAAAGGTACCCTAAGTAAAAAAGTAGTTATTGAATAATTAGAATAATCTTAATTGACAAAAAAAGGCTAAGAATTACAAAATGTAATTCTTAGCCTTTTTTTGTGACCGCGAAGGGATTCGAACCCCCAACCCTCAGAGCCGAAATCTGATATTCTATCCAGTTGAACTACGCAGCCATTTTGTTTTCTAATAAGAAAACAAAATATTTTTTACATTAAACTCTTTTTCACTAAAGTAGAAATGGTTTTACCATCTGCTTTACCCGCTAATTCAGCAGAAACAATTCCCATAACCTTTCCCATATCTTTCATTCCGGATGCTCCTACTTTGCTAATCGTAGCAACAACAACACTTTCAATTTCTTCTTCTGATAAGGCTTCTGGCAGAAACTGTTCTAAAACAGCTAATTCAGCTAATTCTGGATCGGCTAAATCTTGTCTACCTTGTTCTATAAAGATAGCTGCACTGTCTCTTCTTTGTTTAACTTGCTTCTGAATAATTTTAATTTCTTGCTCTTCCGTAATTTCTGCTTGAACACCTGTTTCCGTTTTCGCTAATAAAAAGGCAGATTTAACCGCTCTTAAAGCTTGTAAAGCAACGGTATCTTTTGCTTTCATTGCTTCTTTCATTTTATCCATTACTTGTTTCTGCAAACTCATTGTATTTTATTTTAAATTAATTATTTCTTTGTTTTCTTTAAGTATAAAACTTTTTTATGATAATCTATAAATGCTTTTCCTTTTTGTAGCACATCTGCACCAATAATTCCATGTACTTCTTTTGCTTTGTGTTGCGTTAAAGCTGTATTAACATGCGATAAATTAAACAATACTAAATGGCATTTATTTGTTTTCCAGCTTCCTATTTTCAAAGAATTATTATCAGACTGTAACGTTTCCATATCTGTTGCTCCTGCCCCAGCTGCTTTGGTTTCACTTTCTACAGCTTCCAAATTAAAATGAGTAATCATATCTAATCCTACACAAGAGTTAGAAGCACCTGTATCTAGAATAAATCGCCCTTTTACACCATTAATTGTTGCTTTTAACTCCAAGTGATTGGTCGCAATTTTCTTTAGCTTTATTTTGACGAATTTCTTCTTCTTTAAAATTTTCTTAATACTACTCATTTTATTATTCTTTGAAGTGATCAAAAATACGATTTATAAATTTTAAGAAGTACTATCGCTCTAAAATTTCTTTTAAATTCTCTTTATAAATGGCAAATTCTCTAATATTATGATGCGTACCTCCATCAATCTCTATATACTTATTTTTAGTTGATGTATTTAGCACCAACAACCTTTTAGATTGCTTATAAGAAGTGGTAGTGTCTTTATTACCATGAAACAGTGTAATAGGACATGTTACTTTAGAAATGTCCTTATCAGACCTAAATTGGTATTTCAACAAAAAGGTTGGAACAGACTTAAACTTATAAGTCGCTGCTTTTTTAAAGTTGTAAAAAGGAGCTTCTAAAACTAATTCTTTCGGGTTATTTACTGAAGCTATTTTGGTAGCAAAAGTACCTCCTAAAGAAAACCCATAAACCACAATATTCTCTTCTTTAAAATTCTTTTTTAAATGATTATAAACAAACAAACCATCATTGTACATCGCTAGTTCATTAAATGCGCCAATACTCTTACCGTAATTCCGATAATCAAAAACAAAGACCTCGTAATTATATTCTAAAAAGTAAGCAACTCTATCTCCCCACTTTGTTAAATTCCCTTTATTGCCGTGACAAAATAACACAACTCCTTTTGGGTTTGGTAATTGAAAATGAAGTGCATTAATTACATTACTGCCATCAGTTTTTAAAAAGACTTCTTCAAACTTGTTTGTAAAGTTATATTGATAATTTTTATCTAATTTATTACCATTCAAAAAAATAAATCTTTCTTGAAATAAATAAAGTCCAATAAAAAAAATCCCTATTATTAGTAGTAAAGAATAAACTAAGTAAATCATTTAAAAGTTTGAACAACGAAATTAATCATTTTTAAAGATTTTAAACACAAATTACAATGCTAATAAAATGTGGGTTTGTAGGTATAAACCTACTTAAATAAAGTAAACAAATTAGCCACAACACTTTTAAATAGCTAAAGCTAAAAAAGAGCACTTAAAAATAATTCCTCCTTTTTTTAATAATGAAAAAAATTATCTTTATTTTACTATGAATTAAAAAACATAAAAAAATGAAAAAATTATTATTTGTAGTAGTATGTTTAACAATATCATTCACCGCTTGTAGAGAAGATAAAAAATCAGAAAAAAAGACAGAGGTTAAAACTGAAAATAATGTAAATATTGAAACTCCACAAGGAAGTGTAAAAACTGATGGAGATGGAAATGTTGATATTGAAATTAAAGAGTAAATAGTAAAACTTAAAGTAAATTTTCTTTTTTATTAGGAAAGCAAAATTTATGTGTATAAAAAACCGATTCATCCCTGAATCGGTTTCAATACTAAATTTTATGTTGATGAGAAATACAGGTATAAGTTCAGCATAATAGTACTTATTACCTATCCTAAACGTAATTGAATTCTTATAAGTCTTAGACTACATAGCAAATGTAATGAATCTCTCTAAACATATTGAGAAAGAAAATGAAGAGCCGGTTTACTCTATAAAAGCTTCTTTGACGAAATATTAAAGGAACTAACTACCTTTTAAAAATACTTAAAACTAACCTTTTAGATTATTTAAAAAATCTTGTCGTCTATTTCTAGAAACAGGCACTTTATGGTTCTCACTTAATAATACATAACCTTCATTCAAATATTTTTTTATATGCTCTAGATTTATTAAATGAGATTTATGGACTAAGTAGAAATCCTGCTGCTGTAATAATTTATTAAAATGACCTATGCTTTGTGAGCTTAAAATGGGCTTTTGATTACTGAAATGAATCTTAGTATAACCATCTACACCTTCGCAATGTATAATTGCATCTATTTTTACAAACTCTAATCCATCTGCAGATGGAATGACTATTTTTTTCTTCTGAAAATTTTGTACCCCTAAATTCTCTATCAGTAATTTGTTTTTTTCTAAGGCAGATTTATCTGCAATATTTTTAGAAGCCTTTATTACGGTTGCTATTAAAGTTTCATTATCCACCGGCTTCAATAAGTAACCAATAGCACTATAATTTATAGCATCTATTGCATATTGGTCAAAAGCGGTTACAAAAATAATTTCAAAATTAGGTTTCTTTACATTTGCTAAAACATCAAACCCATTCATTACAGGCATTGCTATGTCTATAAATACAAGTTGAGGTTGCAATTTATCTATAAGTTCTAAACCTTTTTCTGGACTCTGAGTTTCTGCAATAATATCTAAGTCTGGACAGTATCTTTCAATTTTATTTTTTAAAATAGATAATGCTTTCCGCTCATCATCAATAAGTATCGTTTTAATTTTTGTCATAATAATTTTGATTAAATTCTAAAACAATTTCTGTTCCTGTTTCACCAATTTCTATAGAACGATCTATCATTTTATGGCGCACATTCCAAGAACCACTTTCATTTAAAAAATGAATTCGCTCGGTTAATACTTCTGATGAATGTGAAGCATTTTGACTTTTGATAGAAGTATTTAGTTCTTTCGATTTTTTTAAACCAACACCATTATCTATTACACTAACTTTAAAGCAATTTGCATTTATAAAATTGAATATTACAGTTACTTTTCCATTCCCTTTTTTGTGAAATAAACCATGGTTTATAGCATTTTCCACCAACGGTTGTATAAGCATAGAAGGTATCTGTTCTTCTTCAATATCTAATTCTGGATCTACTTTTATTTCATACTCTATTTTTTCTTCGAAACGTAATTTCTCTATTTGAAGGTAATTCTCTAGCAAGCTAATTTCTTCACTTAAACTAACACTTTTCCTTCTTGAATAATCAAAAAACTGACGCATTAATTTCGAGAATTTTGCTAAATAGTTTTCTGATGTTTCAACATCATTCTGTTGAATATAATATTGAATCGCATTTAAAGAATTATGTACAAAATGTGGATTCATTTGACTACGCAAAGCCTTTAATTCTAAATCGTGCTGACGTTTTTGGTTTTGTATAGTTGCTTCAAAGTTATCACGTACTAATTTGTTTTTTCGGTTTATAAACACAAAAAAAAGCAATACTAGTAATACCCCTAAAAAAACGAGTATTAATATTGAATAACCTATGATTGAACCTTCTGGTGAGTGCATATAAAACCGATACTTAAAATGATACTTTTTAAACTTGTAATTGTAATTAATAAACCAAACAAATGATGAAACTCTTTAAAACTTGCAAAATAATTTTGACCTACTTTAAAAGGTATAAAGCCTAAATAGTAGATAAAATGTGCAATAGCTATCCATAGTAATAAATTGGAATATACATTTTCTTGTTTACTAGATGTTAATAACATCATTAAATAATAAGCTACAAAGATTAAAATACTAAATCCACCAATTATGTAAGACTCTAAAAAACTCTGACTAGTGTAATCTATTTGTTTAATCAATAATTCATAAGCAACAACTGTAAAATATAGAACCCCAAAAAATATAATTATTTTTTTAAATATTTTACTATTGAATTTAGAATAGAATAACCAAAAAAGAAAACTAAAATAAATAACATTGTATACATTATAAAAAACTGCGTTTTTTTGTATTACAATATATCTACCATAGTATAAAGCAAAAATTTCATTAAATACCCCATACCAAAGTAATAGTACAAAATATCGATATTTAACATCTAGTTTTTTAATATAAAAAAAACCAATAAATGCAGGGATAATCTGCAAATATAAATGATAGTAAACAACAGAATCATATATTACTTCTAACAAAATTATTTGTTTTTTAGTTGCTATTTTATAAATCTTATTGCCTAGGAGGCATTATATTAAACTCATCTGCATTTAAACTTGAATTTCTTTCTAAAGATCTTGTAGCACTTTTAGTTTCCTTATTTTTTAGGTAGGGTAATAAATATTTATAAGTTCCTTTATATTTATTATCTTGGTTTGTATATTCAATAAAAAAGGGAATATGTCTATCAAACTCATTGGTAAATATTGAATCTTTATGGTTTTCTCTAAAGGTTGGAGCTAAAAAAACTGTTTCTCTATGTCTCATGTCTCCAACTACCCTATCATTTTTTTCATTCATCTCGTCATAACTCTTAATATTATGATTAAATTTAGGTATAGAATTAAGTGTTTTATTTTTATCATGCGCACCTAAAAATATTGCAATTCCAGTAACTTCATTGTTGTCATTACCTTTATTCGTTTTTTCTACTTCCTTTAAAAATCGAATGTAATTTTCTAATTGTTGTATGCTAACCAATACATATTCTGTTCCTTCATATCCTTTTCTATCCAAAATTGAATTTTGTGCTTTTTCAACGTAAGGCTTTATATTGTCATTGTAATTTTCATATAAACTATGGCTTTGCTTCATTGTAATTGCGTGCCCTGATTTTTCATATAATTCAATTGGGCTTGCACAAGAATAAAACATTAGAGCAGTAATAGTTGCGTAAAAAAGGTGTTTGATTTTTAAATTTTTCATATTTTTTTCTTGAAAGTTAATGTTTATAAATGAAATGTTAAAAAAAATGTTTGATATCAATATAAATAACCTCTGTATTAGTTCTGAAGATAATGTTTAAAAAAGCAACTTTGATACAATCTCCATTGCCTTTTCATGAATGATTATTAATAATATTAGTTTACTTATTTTTCATTATTAACACAAATATCTTCAATTAGCTTAATAATATCTGTACCTACATTGTTCAAATTTGCATTCATAAGTTTTAAACCTCCGTTATTAATATCTACTAAACTTATTTCATAATTTGATGTAGCTAATGATGAAACTAAAATCACCTGAATACCATCTAGATTTGCTTTTGCAGCAAGAGATGCCAAATACGTGTCATCAATTCCATTAGCAGTATCATCATCTCCACCTGCCACAGCATCAGTGATAATTATAGCTAGTTTAGTAATATTAGTTGTTCTCCAATTTCCTGCAAAACTATTATTTATCAGTTCATTAAATAATAAGCCTCCAGGTTCTGGTGATCCAACTCCAGAACCTAAACTTAATGCCCCATTTAGTTTTGCTAATTGATTACTAAATGAGGTTTTATTATTTGTTCCAAATTTTTCCATCATAGTTAAATACTGATCCCTTGTTGCAAATGTAGAATTTACTATTTTTTGACCTGCAGGTAAACTCACATAGTCCGTTTGGGCAGCATAAGCTGGTAAATTACCTTCTGGTTGTTCGTCAAAAATTGATAAAGAGAGTCTATAATCTCCCCCAGACTCAGTTACAATTGTACTTGCAATTGCAGCAACAGAGCTTTTAATACCTTCTATTGCTCCCCCCATACTTCCCGTATAATCAATTAAAAAAGCCACATCCATACCTTCACTACACGCAAAAGGAAATCCGTCATCTTCCACATCATATTCACAGCTTTCATCACTACCACAACTCACAAAGTTCATCATCACGAACAAGCTAAAAAGTATACTTACATATTTTAAAATTCTTCTATTTTTATATCTCGTTTTCATATTTTCTAGGTTTTTTAAATGTAAGTCAAGACAGCATTTTACTGCCTTGACTTGGTTTACTAATTATCAATTAACTCAAACAAATACTTATTAAAAGCAAACTACTTTAAACTCAGTTCTTCGGTTTATTCTGTGTTCGTCATCCGTACATGGTACGTTATTAGAACATTTGGTATTCTTTAATTCACTTTCTCCTGCTCCACGGCCAACTAACCTACTTCTTGAAATGCCTTTACCAACAATATAATTTACTGTTGCATCTGCTCTTCTTTGAGATAAACTTAGATTATAACCATCACCTCCTTGGCTATCTGTGTGAGAAGACATTTCTACAGTAATACTTGGGTTGTCTTGCATTAACTTCACCACATAATCTAAATCTGGTTTTGCCGCTGGTAAAATAATTGCTTTGTCTAAATCGAAGTTTATATTGTCTAATTTAATGGCCACTCCACATGGATCTATACACATTTCAAAATCAATAAATAAAGTGCTTTCTCTATTGTAAGAATTGGTAGCCACTTCTACTTCATTAGAGAAATAACCATCTTTTTTACCATTTAAACCATACCTTGAAGCTTGTTTTAAATGAAAGATAAAATCTCCTTCTGCATCAGATAGTGTGTTTTTTTGCCCTGCTCTAAGCTTATCTTTTAAGATAATATCTACGCCTTGTATTCCGTTAGTAGAATTACATTCTACCACATTTCCTTTTAAGATGAAGTTTTCATCAGCATATACAATCACTTTTTGTATACCTGCACTTTCCTTTTTACAGTTTTTGAAATCTTCTTTTGTAATGCTTCCTTCTTCTAAAGTAACATTGTATAGTTTTCCTCTAATTACATAATTATCTTCTGGCACTTCTGTAAATACCACAACACCGTAAGAATTTGTAGTGGCTGTTTGTACAATGCTACCGTTTAAATCAGTTAATACAACATCTGTATTGGGTAACGTTTCTCCAGTAAATTTATCTTTAGCTGTTACGGTTACATTACAACCACATGTTGCACAACAATAAGGTGTGTGATTTTCACCACAAACTGGACAAGATTTTTCCTTTTTACTGAATTTGATGGTAACCCCTGCAAATAAACCAACTGATGAAATATCACAATCGCACGGTTCACTTCTTACCTTCGGATTTCCTTGATCAATATAAAATTCGCCAGCATCCTCGGTAAAGGGTTGGTAACTTGCAGAAAGCCCTCCTTCATTTAACTCTGTAACACCGAAGTGTCGCATATAATAGGCTCCTGCATTAATTCCAAAATTTTCGGATAAGAAATAAGTAAAACGAACCTGACCTTTAAATGTAAATACACTTGATGCGTTATAACCAGCATGAAAATTTAATATGTTTGCTGCTGTTGGACCTGCTAAAAGTGTTCTACCACCTTTTATAGATGCTAATCCAAAACGTGTATTAAATTCAGTTTTAAATTTACCAGAATTACTTCTTATTTGCGCATTGGGACCAATTCCATAAAACATGCGTGTAATTTTTGCTTCGGATAAGGTTGTTGGTAAAGTACTTGCAATTGTTGGATACGTACTTTCTGGCTTATTTTTGATGTAATCAAAATCCGCCCCTATACCAAACCATGTCCAGTAATAATCTAAGGAAATGCCTAAATCTAAACCACCTTTATAATCGATATAGGGTGTATTGTTATTGTAGGTCGGAAAATCGTATCCAACTCTTGGACTTAATTGTAAATAATTTTTGTCTAAAGGCTGTTGTTGGCCCATTGATAAAAATGCATTTGTAAATACAAATAGCATTAATAGTACTTTTAATAAATTTTTCATAATAGAGTTTGTTTTACAAAAAAGCATTTCTTCTTTATTGCTTCTTATCTGATTAATACAGAACAAATATTCTATTAAATTTCAATTTTTTATAGAGTGATTTTATAAACTGACGTTTTCAATCTATAAATGGTAATGATGAGGTTATATAGAGGAATATCTGTATATTTTAGAAAGTTAACCCCACAAAAAAACCGATTCATTTCTGAATCGGTTTGTAGTATTATAATTAATTGAAGTCTATCCTCCAAAGTCATCAAAACGAATGTTTTCGTCTGCAAGACCAAAATCTTCACCCATTTTCTGAACGGCATTGTTCATTAATGGTGGTCCACAGAAATACAATTCTAAATCTTCTGGTGAGTCATGCTTAGATAAATAATTATCAATTACACAATTGTGAATAAACCCAACAAAACCATCTCCAGCTTCATCATGAATATCTGTTTTCTTTGTCCAGTTATCTGCCTCAGTTGGGTCAGATAAAGCAATATAGAATTTAAAGTTTGGAAAATCTTTCTCCAATGCTCTAAAGTGTTCGATATAGAATAATTCTGCTTTAGAACGACCTCCGTACCAATATGTTACTTTTCTACCCGTTTTTAAGGTTCTGAATAAATGATATAAGTGAGAACGCATTGGTGCCATACCTGCTCCACCACCTACATATAACATTTCTGCTTCAGATTCATTAATAAAGAACTCTCCATAAGGTCCAGAAATAACACATTTATCTCCTTTTTTAAGGTTGAAAATATATGAAGATGCAATACCTGGATTAACATCCATCCAGCCACCTTTTACTCTATCAAAAGGGGGTGTTGCAATACGTACATTTAACATAATTTCTCTTCCCTCTGCTGGGTAAGAAGCCATAGAATATGCTCTTTCTACAGTTTCTGTATTTTTCATTACTAATGGACGTAAGTTAAACTTATCCCACTCACCTTCAAACTTGTCTGGTGTATCGTGCTCTTCTGGATGTGCAGTAATATCCATATCAGAATATTTTACTTCACAAGCTGGAATTTCAATTTGAATATATCCACCTGCTTTATACCCCATATCTTCTGGAATTTCAACAACAAATTCCTTAATAAATGTAGCTACATTGTAATTTCTTACAACAACTGCATCAAATTTCTTAATTCCAAAAATTTCTTCTGGAATAGAAATATCCATGTCTTGTTTTACTTTTACTTGACAAGCTAAACGAATTCCTTCTTTTAATTCTTTACGAGTAAAGTTAGGTATTTCTGTTGGCAAAGCTTCACCTCCACCAGAATTTACGTGACACTCACATTGAATACAAGTTCCACCACCTCCACATGCAGATGGTAAAAATATCTTTTCGTTTCCTAAAGTTGATAGAAGAGAACTTCCTGAACCAACTTCTATTTTACGCTCACCATTAATAGTAATTGTTACTGGACCAGATGGCGATAGTTTTTGTTTTACAAATAATAATAACGCGACCAATACCAGTGTTAATACTAAAAAAGCTGCTACTGTTGCAATTATGGTTCCTGTTGTACCTGCTGCTAATATCATATCTACTCTTGGTTTGTATTTGTGTTTTCAGCTACAATTTCTTTCGTTGCTGGTTTTACTTCTTCTTTCTTAATACTAGCTTCCGTAGCTGGTTTTTCTTCTTCTTCATCACCACCACCAGTTAACATTCCTCCAAAGCTCATAAATCCAATAGCCATTAATCCTGTAATGATAAACGTAATTCCTAAACCTCTTAATGCAGGTGGAACGTTAGAGTATCTAATTTTTTCACGAATTGCAGCAATTGCTACAATAGCTAAAAACCATCCAATTCCAGAACCAACTCCGTAAGTTAATGCTAAACCTAAAGTAGGAATTTCACGAGATTGCATAAATAAACTTCCACCTAAAATTGCACAGTTTACAGCAATTAATGGTAAGAAAATACCTAGTGAGTTGTATAATGAAGGTGAGAATTTTTCAACAATAATCTCTACCAATTGTACCATGGTTGCAATCGTTGCAATAAACATGATAAATGATAAGAAACTTAAGTCGTATTCTGCATACTCTGCACCCAACCATTTTAATGCGCCTGGTTGTAAAATATATTGATCTAATAACCAGTTTAATGGTACAGTAACTGCTAATACAAAAATTACAGCAGCTCCTAAACCAACGGCAGTAGTTACTTTTTTAGATACGGCAAGGTAAGAACACATTCCTAAGAATACTGAAAATACCATGTTATCTATAAATATCGATTTGAAAAATAATTCTATATGTTCCATATTTTTAGTTTTCAGTTTTTAGTATCAGTATTTAGTGAGCATTTTACTGCAAACTGTAACTGCTTACTGCAAACTCATTTTAATTTTCTTCTATTAATGATGTGTTTTTACTACGCTGTATCCAAATAATAATACCAACTACAATTAATGCCATTGGAGGCATAATCATAAATCCATTATTTTCGTAACCAAATGCATACAAACCTGTTTTAGTAATAGGGTCTCCTAAAACTTTAAATCCTAACAAAGTACCAGAACCTAATAATTCTCTAAAGAAACCTACAATAACTAAAATTAAACCATAACCTGCAGCATTACCAATTCCATCTAAGAAAGATTTCCAAGGTCCGTTTGCTAAAGCAAAAGCTTCAAAACGTCCCATAATAATACAGTTTGTAATAATTAACCCAACAAAAACAGAAAGTGTTTTACTCAGTTCGTAAGCAAAAGCTTTTAAAACTAAATCTACCACAATTACTAAAGCAGCAACTACAACTAGTTGTACAATAATTCTAATTTTAGATGGTATAATGTTACGCATTAATGAAATAACCACGTTTCCTACAGCCAATACTGCCATAACTGAAAACGCCATAATTAAAGATGCTTTTAATTCTGCTGTAATAGCTAAAGCAGAACAAATACCTAATACTTGTATAGTAATAGGGTTGTCATCTAATAAAGGGTCTGTAATTAATGCTGCGTCTTTTTTTGATAAAAGTCCCATAAATTATTTTTTTAAAGTTTTAAAATAAGGAATGTAAAGCTTTAACTCATCTTTAATCATTGCAGACACTCCGTTACCTGTAATTGTTGCTCCCGCGATGGCATCTACTTCATTATCCGTTTTATCTACGTTCATTGGGTCGTTATTACCTTTTGCTACATCAACTCCTTTAAAGTTTCCATTGCTAGATAATAAGTGTTCTCCAATAAAATCATCCATAAAAAAACGTTGTTTTATGTTTGCACCTAAACCAGCAGTTTCTCCTTTATGATCAAAGTAAGCACCTTGTATAACCATGTCTTTATCTATAGAGATATAAGCCCAAATTGCATCCCAAAGTCCTTTTCCTCTAATTGGTGCAATATAAAAAGTAACACCATCTTTCTCACCAATAAACAATGGTAAGCGACGCTCGTTTCCTTCTTTTGCGCTTGTTTGTTCTTTTTTAATATCAATTAAAAACGCTTTATCATCCTCAGTAACTTTATCACCTTGAATAACTAATTGTTTTTTAATGTATTTTTCAAATTCCTCTTGAGCAATATCTGTAGAAACAAAGTTTGCACTTGTTTCGTCATTATCATTTACGCCCATAGCGTACAAGATATTTTGCTGTTTTTCTATACGTTGATTCGCTGTTATGGTTGGTCTTAAAGACGAAGCCGTAAAAGCCAACATAGTACCAACAACTAATACCATTGCTACGGCAAAAATCATTGTATATGAATTACTATCTGTTCTCTTACTCATAATTAGGCAGTTTTAACTTTAGCACGTTTTAATCTTTTCTTTACATTTCCTTGTACCACATAGTGATCTATTGTTGGAGCAAAAACATTCATTAATAAGATTGCTAAAAATACTCCTTCTGGGTACGCTGGGTTAAATACACGAATCATAATTGACATAAAACCAATTAAGAAACCGTAAATCCATTTCCCTTTATTTGTTTGTGATGCTGTTACAGGATCTGTAGCCATAAAAACAGCTCCAAATGCTAAACCACCAATCATTAAGTGTTCCCACCAAACCGTATTCATTAATCCATAAAAAGAACTAGATTCTGTAATAATATCTGCGGCTACAATTTGATTAAAAATTAATCCCATAACGGCTGCTCCTATAAATGTAGAAACAATTATTCTCCAACTTCCAATCTTAGTAAAGATTAAGAAAGCAGCTCCTAAAAGGATTAATAATGTAGATGTTTCTCCAACAGAACCAGGAATGAATCCCATGAACTTATCAAAATTAGAATAAATTACTTCACTGTTTTGAGCGTAACTACCTAAAATAGTTTCACCAGAAATTGCATCTGCAGTTCCTGCTCTATTTACAGCATCGTGTACCCAAACTTTATCTCCAGACATCCATGTTGGATATGCGAAAAACAAGAAAGCTCTAATGGTTAAAGCAGGGTTTAAGATGTTCATTCCTGTACCACCAAAAACTTCTTTACCTATTACTACACCAAAAACAACGGCAACAGCTAACATCCATAACGGTGTATCAACTGGCACTATTAATGGCACTAACATACCTGTTACTAAGTATCCTTCTTCTACTTCATGACCTTTAATGATCGCAAAAATAAATTCTACTCCAAGACCAACTCCGTAAGAAACGATTACTAATGGTAATACTTTTAAGATTCCAATCCAAAGATTATCTAACGTAAAAAAGTTAGCTAATACATCTGCTCTTAAAGAACCATCTATTGCTGCATAGTGTTGATAACCTGCATTAAACATTCCAAAAAGCAAACAAGGAACTAAAGCCATAATTACCGTATTCATGGTACGCTTTAAATCGTCTGCCGCTTTTATATGAGTTCCTCCGTGAGTAACATCATTTGGTAAATATAAAAAGGTATGGATTGCATTAAATGCAGGTGCCATTTTGGTTCCTTTATATTTCTCTTTTAAATTATGTAAATTTTGTTTTAAGCCCATAATCTTATCCTAATTCTTCTCTCATTAAATCTAAACCTTCACGTATTATTTTCTGGTGAGGTTGTTTAGATACACAAATAAATTCTGTTAGTGCAAAATCTTCTGGAGCTACTTCGTAACCTCCTAAAGCTTCCATTTCATCTAAATCTTTATACATACATGCTTTTAACAATTGCATTGGATAAATATCTAAAGGAAAAACATTTTCGTAAGAACCTGTTACAACAAATGCTCTATGCTCTCCGTTTGTGTTTGTATTTAAATCGTATTTTTTCTTTGGTGTTAGCCAAGAAAAAGTTAATGCTCTAGATGTAGATATTTTATTAAAAACTGGTTTATTCCAACCAAATAATTCATAATCATCTCCTTCTGGAATTGCAGTAATCTGATTGTCATAATACCCTAAAGAATCTGCTTCTTTTACTTGCTTTCCAGAAAGTACGTTTCCGCTAATAATTCTTGTATTATCATTTACTAAATTCCCAGCAGTAACATCTGCAATAGTTGCTCCTGCAATAGCAGTTACATATTGTGGATTGCTAAATTTAGAACCTGTTAAGGCTACTGTTCTAGTTGCATTATACCTACCTGTTAAAAGTAATTCTCCAATAACAATTAAGTCTTGTGGTGTAACTACCCAAACAACTTCTCCTTTGTTAATAGGATCTATATTTGCAATTAAAGTACTCACATTCCCAGAAGGATGCGGACCGGAAACCTTGTGTAATTCTATTCCTTTTATGTTAGCTAATGGTGAGTTAGAATTGGCTCCTACAGAAACATGCACTTTACCTTCAGTAAGTTTAGAAACCGCTGTAATTGCTGCTTGCAATTCGGCTTCTTTACCTGCTAAAGTAAAATCTAAATCTGCTGCTAAAGGTGCACTTGCATACCCAGAAACAAAAATAGCTTTAGGTGCTTGGTTTGGATTTGCAACAACATCAAAAGGACGTTGTTTTACAAATGGCCAACAACCAGAAGCAAATAAATGATTCTTAACTTCTTCTGCAGACATTTTATCTGCATCTTTAGCCCCGAAATCTTTATATTCTTGTGTTGTGTCTGCAGAAATTTTAACTGCTAATACTTTTCTTCTTGCTCCACGTATAACCTCTACTACTTTACCAGAAACAGGACTAGGAAATAAAATGCGTTCGTCACTTTTTGAATAAAAAAGTACTTCTCCTGCTTTTACTTCTGCTCCTTCTTTGGCAACAAGTTTAGGTGTAATTCCGTGAAAGTCTTCTGGCTTAACCGCATAAATACTACTTAAAGAAACCTCTTTAGTCGTTTTTTCTGCAGCGCCAATAAGCTTAATATCTAAGCCTTTTTTAATACGAATGTCTTTTGACATAGTAAATTGGAATTGTTAGTTATCTTAAAAAATCAAGCAAATTTAGGCTTTTTGCTATGTATGAGTGAAACATTTTAACTTTTATCTTAGTTAAATATTCTTATTTATAATTAATCTAAATAATAAGAATAAATGAAAACGTTTTAGTTATAAATTTTGGCTTAAATATTGATAATTAAAACAAATGAACACTATTTTTGTAACATGTATAAAAAGCTTCTAATCACTGTTTCAATCCTATTTTGCCTAAACTCTTTTTCGCAAAACATAAAATCTATTCAATTAAGACCATTGCAAGAAAATAACTTTTCTGCCATTGTTCCTTTAGGCACTGTATTAGAATTATCTTTTGATGATTTAGATGCAGATAGTAAAGATTATCAATATAAAATAGAACACATGACACATGATTGGGAACCTAGCAGAATGTCATCTAGCCAATACATTAATGGTTTTGACCAAAACACCATTATAGAAGTAACCAATTCTTTTAACACATTACAAAGTTACTCCCATTATTCTGTTCAAATACCGAATGTAAATACCGTAATTACCAAAAGTGGAAACTACCTTTTATCTGTTTTAAATAGTTATGACGAGCTTATGTTTACAAGACGTTTTGTTTTATACGAAAATGCCACAACAGTTGGTGTATCCGTAGAAAGAAGTAGAAATACAAAAACATTAAACACACAACAAACAGTTCAGTTTTCTATAACGCATCCAAACATAAAAATAAATAATCCTAGTCAAGAAATAAATGTTGTTATCCTAAAAAATAATAATTGGAACGAGAAAATAACAGATTTACAACCTACATTTTTTAAACCTAATCAATTACTTTACACCTACACCAACAAAACAAATTTTTGGGGAGGAAACGAATACCTCAATTTCGATAATAAAATTATTAAAAATAATAGTTTAAACGTAGTTAAAGTAATAAAGGAAGATGTTTTTCATCATTATTTATATCCTTATACATTTAATCAATTTAACGAATACAAATACAACCCAGATATTAACGGACAATTTGTGGTTAGAACTATAGAAGCAGATGATTCTAGAACGGAAGCTGATTATGCAATGATGCACTTTTCTGTTTTGGCTGATGAACCTATTGCGAATAAAGATCTTTATGTTTACGGTGCTTTTAATGATTTTAATATTACGGAAGAAAACAGAATGGAGTATAATTCTAAGGAAAAATACTATGCAGCAAATATACTTTTAAAACAAGGTTTTTATAATTACACTTTTGTTACTTTAGATGCTAACGGAAATGTAAATACAAATGATATATTGGGCACATTTTATGAAACCGAAAATGAATACACTGTAATTGTTTATTACAAACCTTTTGGTAGTTTTTATGAACGTGTAATCGGTATTGGAAACGGTTATTTCAATCAGAATAGGTAAACAAAATATTGCTTTTTTTTTATAAAATTAGCATGCTTTAAAAAATATTACACTCTTACTTTATGAAATCATTAAAAAAGAATATTACTTTTAAAGTTATAATAGGCTACATCATACTTGGTCTTTTAGCAACTATTGCTGGTTTTTTAGTGCTTTCTGAACTAAAAACATTTACACAATTACAAAAACAAGATATCTCCGACAGAAACGTAATTGTTAGAACCGGAACTTTAATAGCTCACATATACAAAAATGAAAGTATCGCTAGAGCTGCACTACAATTAAATTCTCCAACAAAATTTAATGAATACCTAGAAGAAAATAAAAAATTAGTATCAAAGATAGACTCACTGAGCCTTATTGTTACTAACAATTCTCAAGAGTTTATTTTAGATAGTATAAAATTAATTATTGATAAAAAACTGAAAAATATTATAGATTTAAAAGATCTAAACACCAATTATGATTCCAACAAACCTATAACTGAAGCCATAAATAAATTAGGCTCTATAGATTCTTTACTTTTAAAAATTACCATAAATGATTTTATTAAAAACCCTTTATATTTTGATAACGGAACGAGTTCTAAATTAGAAAATTTTGCACTGGCTCTAAACCAATACGTACCCAAAGATTCTATCAATAATATTGAACAAAAGCAAATAGACTCGTTGGTTTCTATTTCTAGAAAAATGCTAAAAGAGGCTCAAAACAAAAACAATAGTCAGCGTTTTTATCTAAGAAAAAAACAAAATGAACTTATAAATAATGATTTAACCATTTCTAGAAAGCTACAAGAATTGTTAGAAAATCTTGAAAAAGACATCCTTTTCTATACTAGTAATATGGATAAACAAAGAGAAGCAACATTAAACCAGAGTAGAAAAATTATCTTATTTGCAGCCGGCATTAGTTTTATCATCATTATTATTTTTTCTATTATTATTTTAAGTGATTTCTGGAAAACCCAGCGCTATCGTTTACAATTAGAAAAGGCGAATAGCACCACACAATCGCTTTTAAAAAGTAGAGAGCAGTTAATTTCTATGGTAAGCCATGATTTAAGAACTCCGCTAAGTACTATTTCTGGTTTTAGTGAATTACTTCAAAAATCGACAGAGAACACAAAAGACAAAAATTATTTAGACCATATACGAAGCGCATCAACATATATGGGACAGTTGGTAAACGATCTTTTAGAATTCTCTAAACTAGAAAATGGCCATATCGCTATAGAATCTATTCCTTTTAATCTAGAGAATTATATTAATGAGATTATTCTAAATTCGAAAAACATCATTCAAGACAAACCCGTACGCTTTGTGGTTAAACAAGACGATTCTATTAACAGTCTTATTATTAGTGATCCATTTCGAATTAAGCAGATTCTATATAATTTAATTGTAAATGCATGTAAATTTACAAACGAAGGTACCATTACTATTCAAAGTTCTATAAAGCAACAAAACCACAAGAGCACCTTAGAAATTTTAATTATAGATACAGGAATCGGGATTAGTAAAGACAAAAAAGCAACTATTTTTAATGCCTTTAATCAGGCAGAAAATGCAAGCGACAACAATTTAAAAGGTTTTGGTTTGGGGTTAACCATCTCTAAAAAACTAGTTGAACTTTTAGGCGGAAAACTAACCCTAGATAGCAAACTAAATATAGGAAGTACTTTTACCTTAAAAATACCGGTAAAATTGTCTGACAAACCAATTATAAAAACTAAAGAAATTAAAAAGACAACGACCGCTTTTAACTTAACCGCTGTTGTTGTAGAAGATGATGCTTCTGTCCGCCTACTTTTAAATGATTTTTTAAAACAATTTAATATTGAAGTATACACATTTGAGAATGCACAAAATGCGATTAATGCTATAGATGAAATTTCATATGATTTTGTAATCACAGATATTCAACTTCCAAAGATGAATGGAATTCATTTTATGGAAATCCTTAAAAATCATAAACTTTATAAAAATCAACCGATTATTGCAATGACCGGACGTGCAAATATTTCTAGAGAGGAGTATTTAAAAATTGGCTTTGCAGAAGTGTTGATAAAACCATTTAACTCCAACCAGCTTCAAGATGTTTTACATCGTTTTTTTAAGTCGAGTAGTATACCAATTAAAACCAAAGTAGTAGAAAGTACAGAAAAAGCAACTGTAGGTTTTAGTATCAAATCTTTACAATCTTTTTTAGGTAATGATATTGCTTCCATAAAAAACACCTTACAAATTTTTTTAGAAGACACTAAAAAGAATAGCTTAACACTAATAAAAGCCAAAGAAGAGGCTGATATTAAGACGCTAAATGAAATAAGCCACAAGATGCTTAGTATGTTTAAACAGCTAGAGGTAAAAGTCGTAATTCCTTATTTAGAAGTATTTGAAACTACAACAACTATTGATAAAACCAAATTTATTGATTTTGAGAAACAGTTAAATAATTTTATAAAAACTTTAGAAGAGTACCTTAATTAAGGTCATACTCTTTCATTTTATTATAAAGTGTTTTTCTAGTAACATTTAATAATTTTGCTGCTTGAGTCTTATTATTTCCTGCTTCTTCTAGCGCACTAATAATAAGTACTTTTTCATTTTCTTTTGTAGAAAATTTATTTGATGAAACGGTGTTTTCTTTTACTTTAGTTAATTCACTTGGTAAAACATCTACATCAATAACTTCTGTTTTTGTTAATAAAGTAGCTCTTTTAATCACATTAGACAATTCTCTTAAGTTACCAGGCCACTGATAATTCTGAAAAATAGTTAATACTTTTTTAGAAAAACCAATTACAGATTTATTCAACTGTTTGTTTGCCTTGTTTAAAAAGAAATCTGCATATAAGATTAAATCGTCTTTTCTATCTTTTAAATTAGGGACTTTTATAGAGAATTCATTTAAACGATGGTACAAATCTTCTCTAAAATCACCTTTTTCAACCGCCAAAAGCAAATCTTCATTTGTTGCGGTAATCAAACGAATATCAACATTAATTTCTTTACTACTTCCAACCGGTTTAATTCTTCTTTCTTGCAAAGCACGTAACAGTTGTATTTGATTTTCATAAGACAAATTACCTACTTCATCTAAAAAAAGAGTCCCTCCATTTGCAGATTCAAAATGCCCAATCTTATCCTCATTAGCACCTGTAAAAGAACCTTTTTTATGTCCGAAAAACTCACTAGAAGCTATTTCCCTAGGTATTGCACCGCAATCTACCGCTATAAATGGTTTGTTATGCCTAGGACTCTGTAAATGAATTGTTTTTGCAACCACCTCTTTTCCTGTACCACTTTCACCTGTAACCAGCACAGACATATTAATAGGAGCTACAAGAGAGATATACTCATCAAGAACTTTAGAAGAACTACTAATACCTTTTACAAAACCAGTATCTGTATTACTATTTTCTTTTTCTTGCTTCGCCTCTTTTTGCTGTTTTTGTTGATGTTCGGCAGCATCATCTGCTTTTTCTTCTAAAGCATTGCTAATAACTTCTAAGACCTCAGTTGGGTTAAAAGGTTTCGAAATATAATCAAAAGCTCCTTGTTTCATTGCTTGTACAGCTGTAGAAACCTCTGCATAACTAGTCATTAAAACTACCGGAGTAGCCTTTTTACTAAGTTTTATTTGCTTTAACAAGGCAATTCCATCACCATCAGGAAGACGTAAATCTGTAAAAACTAAATCGTAATTCTTCTTTTCTAACTGTTGTAAAGCATTTTTTATATTATAACTCACCTCTACAACATACTTATGTCGTTTAAGAAACTGCTTCAACATTTCTGAAAATGCTACATCATCTTCAACTAATAAAATCTCCTTCATAAAGCTTATACATTTGTTACAAAAATATCAAGATAAATTGATTGTAATCAAAAAAAAAGACATTTTAATTAAAAAATGTCTTTCTCTTCCGAAAAATTGAGTTTAAAAAATATTTAAACCTTTTTACTACTCAGTTTTTTCTTCACTAAAATCCCCTTCTTCTTTTGCTGTTATAATGTCTGTACCTTTTAACCAGTTACCTTCTTTATCTAAATAAACTACACCTTTTGTTCCATCTGCAGTAAGTTCAATCTTGTATTGCTCACTATCATTTAGATACGCTTTAACAACAGTGGCTGTAGAAAAATCTCTTGAAATTGAGGTAGAAACCGCTTCTGGTAATTCCTTTATTTCAATTTCTTTAAAATCGTCGTTGGTTGCTACCATCACAATTTCGTCTACATTGTTGGTGTTGATATCGTTTGCTGCAAATACTGTTGCTCCACTTGTTAAAACTGCTACAGTTAATGTTAAAACTAATTTTCTCATGATTTTATATTTTTGATTATTTTATGATTGAATGTGTGATAATTAAAGATCCCTTAGACCTATAATTGTGTTACTTTTTTTTATGAATCAGAATTACTCTACTACTACAACATCAGATTCTTCTAACCAATTTCCATCTTTATCAGCGTAAACTACACTTTCAGTTCCATCAGTAGTCAATTCTATTTTATACTGCTCACTACCGTTTACATAAGCTTTTACAACAGTAGCTGTTGGAAAATCTTTTAAAATTGCGTTAGAAACTGCTTCTGGTAATTCTTCTAATGTAATTTCTTTAAAATCTTCATTGCTTACTACAACTACAATTTCGTCTACATTATTGGTGTTGATATCGTTTGCTGCAAATACTGTTGCTCCACTTGTTAAAACTGCTACGGTTAATGTTAAAACTAATTT
>NZ_WTPZ01000002.1:667093-827628 GCF_011378915.1 Polaribacter sp. 20A6 | reverse complement strand
AAATCTTTTACAATTGCGCTAGAAACCGCTGCTGGTAATTCTTTTACGCTAATTTCTTTAAAATCGTCATTGGTTACTACAACTACAATTTCATCTACATTGTTTGTATTGATATTGTTCGCTGCAAATACTGATACTCCACTTGTTAAAAGTGCTACGGTTACTGTTAAAACTAATTTTCTCATGGTTATATGTTTTTTAAATTATTAATTACTTTAAGATTTACTATTTATAAACTAAAGATCCTAAGACCTACAACTACTTTACTTTTATAGACTATTATAACTTTACTCCTTTACTACAACATCACCTTCTTCTATCCAATTTCCATCTTTGTCTGCATAAACTACAGCGTCAGTTTCATCAATAGTAAGATCAATTTTATATTGCTCGCTACCATTTACATATAGTTTGTTAACTGTAGCTGATGGAAAGTTTTTCATAATTGCATTAGAAACTGCTTCTGGTAATTCCTTTGCTGAAATTTCTTTAAAATCATCATTGGTTACTACAACAACAATTTCATCTGCATTGTTAATATTGATATTGTTTGCTGCAAATACTGATACTCCACTTGTTAAAAGTGCTACGGTTACTGTTAAAATTAATTTTCTCATGATTGTATGTTTTTAATTATTTATAATTTGATATTTTAAAATTTGTAATTAAAGATCCTTATACCTGTAACTACTTTGTAACAATATTGTAATCTTATTCAGTTACTACAACATCACCCTCTTTTAACCAATTACCTTCTTTGTCTGCATAAACTACACTTTCAGTTTCATCAATAGTAAGTTCAATTTTATATTGCTCACTTTCGTTTACATATGCTTTACCAACAACAGCCGTTGCATAATCTTTTAAAATTGCATTACTTACTGCTTCTGGCAAATCCTCTAAAGCAACTTCTTTAAAGTCTTCATTAATTGTCATTACAATTACTTCATCAGAATGATTACTATTGTTAATGTTTGCTGCTGAGATTGAAACTCCACTTGATAAAATTGCTACTGCTACTGCTACTGTAAAAATTAATTTTTTCATGATATAAGTTTTTAAGGTTGTTATTATTTCTGATTAGTATATAGAAATAAATATGCCATGTAGAATCACCTCGCAATAACTACTAGTAAAACACTGAAAAACAACTACTTAATATTAACACACTTTTATACCACTTTAATTAATCCGTGTAAAACATGTGTAATTAATAGTGTAAATGAGTAAACTTTACACAATTTGAGATAGAAGAACATCCATAATAAGAAAATGTATTACGCAAAAAACTAAAAAGAATAACAGAGTAGCTCCTATCTAGAAATATTTAGATTTTATAAAAGTTGTTTATGAGAAAACCAACCATATATGTACTATAATTAAAAAAAACATAAATCAGATTAAAAATCATTTGTAATTTAAAATCAAAAAAACTACATTTACTATCAATGATAAACCAAATTACAAAAGGCATAAAAATTTCTGTTGATACTAAATACAAAGGCACAAATTATAGAAACAACAGACTGCACCACATTTTTGGGTATATAATTACTATTGAAAATAAATCTACCGAAACTGTAAAACTAACAGATCGATTTTGGACAATTTTTGATACACTTAATAACACAGAAATTGTAAGTGGAGAAGGTGTTGTAGGACAAACACCAACTTTAAAACCAAACGACATATATAAGTATGGTTCTGGTTGTTTCTTAGAATCCAACATTGGGGCTATGAAAGGGTTTTATACCATGATAAACCTAGAAACTTTTGAACAATTTAAAGTAATTATACCAACCTTTCAACTCACCACCCAATCAACATTAAACTAACCAAATCTAAAAAGAAAACAATTATTATAAAAGACCCTGCATGTTTAAATTGTGGGCATCCTTTTAGTGGACATGAAAAATTTTGTCCAGATTGTGGCCAGGAGAATAAAGGAAATAGAATTACTTTTTACAGCTTTATTCATCATTTATTTAATGGCTTGTTTAATTTTGATGCTAAATTTTGGAAAACATTAATCCCACTTTTAATAAGACCTGGAGAAGTTTCTAAAAATTACATTGCAGGGAAAAGACAACGCTATTCTAACCCTTTTAAATTCTACTTAACTGTTTCTGTTATCTTCTTTTTAATTATAGGTATTACAGATAGCTATAACGATTTTAATAATTTTAGAAATGGAAAAAACCCGAACAATACGGATATTTTTAATGCTATAAACCTCAATTTAAAAGAAGATCAAAAAAAGGATTCTATCTTAAATTTAAAAGAAACAGATTCCACATTAACCGCTATTAAAGATACTATTTCTAAAATGCCATTCCTTAAAGTTGGTGGCAAAGAAATAAAAATAGTTAAAATGCTGAAGTTTCAAAAACAGCACCCTAACCTGTATGTAGATGACGCTTTAGATAGTTTAAAAATACATAAAAGTTTTTCTAATAAATTTTGGTATTCTAGGTCTCAGTTAATCAATACTTTTTTTACAGATAGTACAGTTTCCAAAAAGTTAAAAAAGCAATTTCTTTCTTATTCTTCAATTGCGTTATTTATACTATTACCCTTATTTACACTCTTTTTAAAATTTATTTACATCCGAAGTAAGTTTACCTATGTAGAACATTTAATATTTGTTTTCCACACGCAAACCCTCTTTTTCTTGCTACTTTCAATTTTTTATATTCTAAACATCTTTATAGAAACAGACAGTTATGCAGGTTTATTTTTATTGCTTTTTTTATTATATTTATTTCTAGCAATGAAAAAATTCTACGAACAAAGCTTTATTAAAACATTATTTAAATACGTGTTTGCAAATGTTTTATTTATGATTTTTACTTCACTAGGCGTTATTTTTATTTCCTTTATTGCTTTTGCATTGTTTTAGATCTAAATGTTACACTTTCTATAAAAATCCTTTAAGCTTTATACTTTTGTATAAAGTATCTTCAGCAAATTCCTTTTCTTCTTAACAATTAATCATTAATACCTTTACACAAAACAAACGTCTTGTTTTCAGATATTTAATTCCCTATATTTGGTTTACCAAACTGGTTTACCAAATATTATTAATATTAAACAGCAATTAACATGAACAAAAAGTATTTTTTAGCAGCACTACTTTTATTAATCACACAAATTTCTACCTCCCAGACGACGTATAACATTGACGATCCGGAAGACGTAAGAAATGTACTCTACGAACCCGGAGATGTCATTATTTTAAAAAATGGAACTTATGATACAGACGAAAGAATAAGGTTTCTGGGATCTGGTACTGTAGAAAACCCTGTTACTTTAAGAGCAGAAACTCCTGGTGGTGTAATTTTTACCGGAGGACCTAGATTAACTATCGGCGGTGAAACAGAGGACGGTGTAAAAGTTGCTACTGGTGAATATCTAGTAGTAGATGGTTTTCATTGGAAAGGAGGTTATGGAGCTAGTAACTTTATAGAATTTAGAAATGGTTACGACCTTGCGCATCATAGTACAATTCAGAACTGTGTAATTGATGGTTTACAGATAGAACCAGATGATCTTGCTGGTGATATAGAAGATGGATCGATTACAAAACATAGATGGATCGTTTTATTCGGAACTTATAATACTGTAATTAATTGTTCTTTTTTAAATAAATCTAGTGCAGGTGCAATTGTATTGGCAGAGTACGCCTATAATGCTTGGGCTCCCCCTTATGATGAACCAGAAGACGGTGAACCAGATAATGGATTTGAAACCGTAAATACTCGTTGTGATTTAGTAGGACATAAAATTATGAATAACTATTTCTATAATTTTGAAAAAATGGATGCTAGTAAAAGTAATGCTGGAGATAGTGAAACGATTCGTATTGGTACCAGTGAATATCAAAATATAAATAGTGGCGCTATTGTTAGTAATAACTATTTTGTACAAGCCGATGGTGAAAATGAAATTATTACAAATAAAAGTAAAAACAATACGTACACAAACAACACCTTTAGAAGATCTAGAGGCTCGTTAGTACTTAGACATGGTTCTAATGCCACTGTAGATGGCAATTACTTTTTAGGAGAAGGAGTTGATGGTACTGGTGGAATTAGAATTACAGATAGCGACCATACAATTACCAATAATTATATTCAAGATTGTGTTACCGTTGTAGACCAAGCAAAATGGAATAATGGTATCACATTTATAGGAGGATCTGATAATAACTCTGTTGATTGTACTTCTACAAGTGTATCCAATGGATATCAAAAAACTGAAAATATTATTGTTTCTAATAATTCAATTGTAAACACAAATGCGCCTTTATTTTATAACACAGATAAAGGATCAACAGACCCTACAGGAACAGTTTCAAATAATTTAATTTATTTTACTGATAACAATTCAAATATTACAGATATTATTTCTGGTGATACTGAAACTTCTTACGCAAATTTAGGTACAGAACTAAACTATATAGGAAATGTTTATACAGGTACAAGTTTAGGCGAAACCAATGAAGGTTTTTTTGAAGAATCAGGAATTACAGCTACAAAAGATGGCGAGATTTTTACATTTTCAGGAACTGGTGCTGATGGTAAAGGAGCTGATATGGGAGCTTATAAACCAGCAACAGATGATATGGTTGGACATGGAATTGGGGCTTGTTTTGCTGATAATTTAGGAAATAATATTCTTGATGGTGATTGTACAATTGAGGTAATTGAATCTTTAACAGTAAGTAGCATGCCTTCATTTACTGCAGCCGCAGGAAGCAATGATGTTTCTGTAAATGCAAATGTTAGCTGGACAGCAGTATCCAATAATGATTGGATTTCTATTGATATGATTTCTGGAACTGGTAATGCAACTATCTCTGTTACCGTAACAAAAAACACAGAAACTACAAACAGAACTGGTACGGTAACTTTTACACAAGATGCTGGAGGAGATAATATTATAAGAACTTTAAATATTACGCAAGAAGGTGCAGATTTAACGGATTTATACAAGTTAATTAATACAGGAACCGGATTAGCTACAGATAAAGTAACCATTCATTCTTTTTCTAAAGAGAATAGCTCTAAAAGTGAGTTTGCTACTAATTCCTTAGACAAAGATTTAGATACAGAATGGACCGCAGATGACGGTAGTATTATCTCTGGAGATTACAAAGGTGATGGAGAATACGTTATTTACGATTTAGGAAGTTCACAAACTTTAAATTTAATTCAGTTTAACACCACCAATAAATCAGACGCATTCGGATTTCAAATATACGTCTCTAACACAGGAACAGATGCTGATGATTTTTCTAAGATACTACCTACTTCAGGTGATTTACTGTTAACAGCTATAAGCACTACAGAATTTAATCAATATCAAGTAAGTACAGAAGCGCGTTATGTTAAATTAGTAGGTTTCGGACGATTTAATAGTACTGCAGATAAAAGAGAAAGTGCTTGGACAGCCATTACGGAAATAGAGTTTTATGGTTCTTCTAATTTAGGAATAAATGATTTTTCTTCAGCAGAAGAGCTAGGTTTAGAGTTTTATCCAAACCCTATCACTAATAATATGTTATACATCAATAGAGCTTCAACAGATTTTAACACAGTTAAAGTATACTCTATTTTAGGAACTAAAATTTTAGAAACTAAATTAGAAAACAATAATGCTATAGGTAAGGTAGATGTATCTTCTTTAAATGCAGGTTTGTATTTTATTGAAGTAAATAACGGAAAACAAAAAGCAGTTAAAAAAATACTAATTGCAAAATAATTAAAAGCAATATTTTACAGAACAGCTATCTAACTTAGATAGCTGTTTTATTTTATAAATTATAATATTTTACTTTTCAGAGGATTTAAAACATCCAAATAAGTAATATTAACATTACTTTTTTCTTTTTTCACAGAAGTAACACTCACCGTTTCTACAAATTCACGTTTCATTTTAGGTGAAGTACCAAGAGTTCCTAAATTCTCATTTTGATGAAATTCTACTATTTTTTCTTGATGAAATTCATCATTTTCTAATAACCAATTAGAAAACCAAACTTGCCTCATTTCCTTCATTTCTTCTGTGTACAAAGTAGATGAAGACCAAATTTTAGGTTCTTGTAATAATTTATTAAAATGTTTTGTATTTCCATCCCAAACCAATTCATAAGTTTCTAATTGATTTTTCCAATCGACCAAAACTAAAGTAAAAGGTTCTATCTCTGTAAAATCATAATTATTTACATAAGCTACTCCATCATCAGCAGATAAAATATTTTTGACAATAATACCTCTACTTATTTTATAAGAACTCTTTCTAGTATGTATTTTAAAGCCACCGTTTAAAAGGCAAACTAATCGACTTTTATCACTTAAACCAATCCAAGTTCCACCAGCTAATTCGTCTTTTGGATACGTTAACTGAACACCATTTTCTATATAATTTTGGGGTGGAATTGTATTTCTTAGTGGAGTCTCATCTCTATTAGAAGTTAAGATAAAATCATTATTTCCTAAAGGCAAATAACTTACTGTACACATACATTTTATAATTAATTATGATAAACTTTACGTTTAGACGATATCTTTATACATTCCTTAACAAAAGACATAAAAATTCAGTTAAAATTATTGAAACAAAAATTGTAACTTTGAAACTCAAAATTAGTCGATTAAAACTTAAAATATACACAAATGTCAAGAGGATTTTATAATGTTCCGAAAGCAGTAAACGAACCTGTAAAAGGGTATGCTCCGGGCTCTCCTGAAAAGGAAGAATTATTAGCTACTTATAAAGCTATGTATAACAGCAAAGTTGATGTGCCAATGCATATTAATGGTGAAGAAGTTAGAACAGGAAATACTAAAAACATTACTCCTCCTCATGATCATAAGCATGTAGTTGGGCAATACCATACAGCAGATAAGATACATGTAGATGCTGCTATTTCTACAGCTTTAGCTGCTAGAGAAGCTTGGTCTAGCGTAAGTTGGATGGAACGTGCTGCAATTTTCTTAAAGGCTGCTGAATTATTAGCAGGACCTTATAGAGCAAGAATGAATGCAGCAACGATGATTGCGCAATCTAAAAACGTGTATCAAGCAGAAATTGATGCTGCTTGTGAAATGATTGACTTCTTCCGTTTTAATGTAGAATACATGACGGATATTTTTAAAGATCAACCAACATCTTCTCCTGGAGTTTGGAACAGAGTTGAGTACAGACCTTTAGAAGGATTTATCTATGCTATTTCTCCTTTTAACTTTACGTCTATTGCTGCAAATTTACCTGCATCTGCTGCCTTAATGGGGAATGTTGTTGTTTGGAAACCTTCTGATCATCAAGCATATTCTGCACAAGTAATTGTAGATTTATTTAAAGAAGCTGGTTTGCCAGATGGTGTTATAAACGTTGTTTACGGAGATCCAGTTATGATTTCTGATACTGTTTTAAGTTCTCCAGATTTCTCTGGACTACACTTTACAGGTTCTACACATGTTTTTAAAGAATTATGGAAGCAAATTGGTACTAATATCCATACGTATAAAACGTATCCAAGAATTGTTGGTGAAACAGGTGGAAAAGATTTTATCTGGGTTCACAACTCATCAAATCCTTTACAAGTTGCAACTGCAATGACAAGAGGTGCTTTCGAATACCAAGGTCAAAAATGTTCTGCTGCTTCTCGTTCTTACATTCCTGCGTCACTTTGGCCAGAAGTTAAGAAACATTTAATTGCACAAGCAAGCGAGTTAAAAATGGGATCTCCAGAAGATACTTCTAATTTTATAAATGCAGTTATTCACGAAGGTTCTTTTGATAAAATTACAAGTTACATTGAGGCGGCTAAAAAAGATAAAGATGCAGAAATAATTATTGGTGGAAACCACGACAAATCTGTTGGTTACTTTATTGAGCCTACTGTAATTGTTAGTCAATCTCCAAAATACGCAACCATGACAACTGAGTTATTTGGCCCAGTGATGACGGTTTATGTATATGAAGATGCAGATTGGGAAGCTTCATTAAAATTAGTAGATGAATCTACAGAATACGGACTAACAGGTGCTATCTTTTCTACGGATAGATATATTGTAGAGAAAGCTTCTAAAGCATTAGAAAACGCTGCTGGAAACTTTTATATTAACGACAAGCCATCTGGAGCTGTTGTTGGTCAGCAACCATTTGGAGGAGCAAGAGCTTCTGGTACAAATGATAAAGCGGGTTCTGCACAAAACTTATTACGTTGGACTTCTGTTAGGTTGATAAAAGAAACATTAGTTTCTCCTACAGATTATAAATATCCTTTCTTAGGATAAGAAAAAATATCTTTTTATAAAAAAGCCACATCAAAATTTGATGTGGCTTTTTTTATTTAATAAGAATATTTTATTAATCTACCGTAAACGTAAAAACTTGCCCAATAGATTTTGCACCAACATTATCTGTTACATTTACTTGCCATGAATATGTTTTTCCTGAAACCACAGAAACCGAATATGACTTTACCCTAAGGGTATTATCAATAGAAATTAAAGCAGCATCTTCACCAAAAAATAATTCATATGTTAGTGTATCTGCTGTATTTATATCTGACGCTTCCCAAACTAAATCTACAGTACCTTCAGTAACGTTTCCATTGTTTTCTGGCGTTTTTAAATCAGCCATAAAAGGAGCATAATTTGTAACTCCATCTCCTTTTGTATAAAAAGAAAACACTTCAGAATTACTTTCTTGGTTATTATCTACATCTATTGCACTTACTTGCCAATAATACGCTGTAGACTTCTCTAAAGTTACAGTTAACTCACTTTCGCTAACAGTTCTGTTTTCTACAACATCTGTTAACTGCCTGTCTTTGGCTATGATAATCGTATACTCAATAACATCATTTTCTAAGTCTATTGCATCACTCCAATTAAAAGAAATTGTATGATCTATACACAACAAATCTTGTGTAGGAAACTCTAATTGAACAATACTCGGCGCTTTATTTTCATCATCCTTAGAAGAGCAACTTACAGCTAAAAAGCAGATAGTACATAAATTTAAAATAATTATCGCCTTTCTCATTTCTTTAATATTTTAATCGGTTTGGCAGCAATTGGTAATTTTAAAATATAAATACCGTTTGCAAATTGTTGAAACGGAATGGACATTGAATTTCCTTGAACATTTACCATTTGTTTAAATACTAATTTACCATTTATATCAAAAATTAGTGTTTCTAAACGATCACTTTCAACTCCTAAAGGAAGCAATAATTCAATAGAATTTACTACTGGATTTTGGAGTAATATAACAGCATCTATTGTTGTTTTAAACACACCCTCACAATCTTTCGCAGTTTTCACCTCTAACAAGCCCCCTTCATTTAACTCAATATCAAAGCTCTTTTCGCTAGAAGTTCTTAGTAACTTATTATTTAAGAATACACTAAAAGGAGCTGTCCCCTCATCAATAGCAAAAGAATATATTTTTGATGTTTTACTTGCACTCGCTTTTAATGAGATTGGTTGAGATTCTACAATTTCAACTTCATAACATTGTGTAAAGTCTTGTTGAACTGTTTCTACACAAACCTCATAAATACCAGGACTTAAATCTGAAAATATTTTACTAGAACCAACTATCGAGGAAGTAGAAATAACTGCAGAACTTGATAATGTTACATTATAATCTAAAGAAGTCTGCGATACGTCTACCGTAATAATACCATCGTTTTCATTTACACAAGTTTCTGATGTTGTTTGCACAGAAACATTGTTTACATCTATAACAACAATTGTATAATCTTCTGTTTCTCCCCATTCTGTTAAATGATCTGCATTACAAGGGCCATCTCCATAACCTCCTGAATCATCATACTCTATAACAACTCTCATTGTTGTGCTTCCAACTTTGGCATCACCTGGCACTGTAATCATAAATGTTTTGGTTCCTATATCAGTAGACTCAGTTCCTAAATCATACCTTTCCGTTGTTTTATCAAAAATAAAATCTTGATTCCAATCTATAAATACATATACATGATCTTGAAACCCTCCCGTATCTAACGTTACAGAAACTTGATGATCTTCTCCGTTTTTCACTTTTGTTTCTATAGCAGTAAAATCTTCATATCCATTTACAGCAGCATTGCCAGAATTATTATTAATGGTATTAAATGTTACATTAGTTATAAATTCTTTCCCTATAACATCATCTGTAAAATTAGAAGCACAATAAACAGGTGTTAATGTTTTAAATTCAAATACATTTGAATAACTACCTTCTGCACAACTATTTTCAGCTTTTACTCTCCAGAAATAAGTGGTATTTACAGAAAGTTCTGATAAAGAATACTCATTTAAAGTTACATTTTCATTTACAATTAAGTGTGTAAAACCAGTATCTGTTGCTACTTGTACGTTGTAATTACTTGCATTGGTATCTGCATCCCAACTTAAGGTTGTACTTAAATCTACTTCAACAGCATCATTGGCAGGAGAAGTTAGCGTTAAGGCATCAAAACTAGAAGTCGTTATATTTAATTGAACATCTATGTTATTAGAAATACTTGTAGAACTCCCTATTACATTAATCGTATAAGGTTGTTCAACGGCATCATTTAAACCAGTTACAGTCATATTAACATTACCATCTGCGCTTATAGTTGATGCACTAAAACTAACTGTTGTTCCCTCCGGTTGACCTGTAGCCGAAAGAGCCACATTTTCTGAAAATCCGTTTATAAAATCGAAATTTAAAATATAACTTACAGACTGATTTCCGGTATTACAAACAGACTGATCTCCACTTGTATCTGTCATTACAAATGTTGGAACTGATGAATTTATTGTAAAATTTGTTGCATTTACATTATAGAAAATATTGTCTGCCGCTTCTACCATAATTCTAGCAGATGTAGTTGGGTTTTCTGGTATTACAATATTTTCAGAACCATCATTAGGCGTATTTTCTTTTAAAATAATAGGAAACGTAATTCCACCATCTACAGATAATTTAATCGTTACATTTTGGCAATTTATTGGAGCAATATCAGTTGTTCCTTTATTCCATGTTATATTTTGTGTCGTGTCTGCAAACCAAGAAACAGCTGTACTTGGAGCTGAAACCGTAAAGGCTTCTGCATCTTCTACCGTTACTGTCATATTATCTCTTGCAGTACTTCCTCCTCCTGCATGATTATCTCTCACTAGAAAAGAAAAATTTAAATCTCTTGCTACAGATGGCACAACTTCCCAAGTTGATGCTGTACTACCGGCTACCACCGTTGCCAATTCAGGCATGTATCTTTCTGAACTCATTGCAGAAGGTAAAGATCTAAACATTGGTCCTACAGAACTTGTTGTAGCTGGAGGCATTGTTGCTGCAGGTTCATTATCTGTCTGCTCCCAATTATAGGTTAAACTAGCCGTTCCATCTACATCTGTTGCAACTCCTTTTAGTAAAAAGGGTGTCGATTTTGGAATACTATAATCTAATCCTGCATTTGCTGTTGGCGCACTATTATTTGTATCTGTTAACACAGCACAATTTGCAGAAGAACTTACAATATTCCACATTTCTGCAATACTAACTGTATGAAAATAATCATCGCTTTTAGACTGTACGTTTGGTATACAAATACCTGCATACCCCATTATAGTAGAAGCACTACCAGGCTCTACTGCTGTGCTACTATTTATATTACAACTATTACTCTGTGTGTGATTTGCTCCAAATTGATGTCCCATTTCATGCGCTACAAAATCAATATCATACGCATCACCAATAGGTTCACTTCTTCCCGTTACTCCACGTGCTTTCTGACCTGTAATACAAACTACACCTCCACTTGCTAAACCGTCTCCACCAGTACTAAAAATATGTCCAATATCATAATTTGCATTTCCTATTTCAGTATCACAAATAGTTTGTACTTGATTAAGCATAGTGTCAGGATCTCCATCCGTAACATTATCTGTGGCTGCATCTAAAAAAACCACTTTATCATTATCTCCAACAATAGTCATTCTTACAGATAAGTCTCTCTCAAAAATACCATTAACTCTTGTCATGGTCGTATTCATTGCAGAAAGTACGGCAGCTTTTTTAACTTCATCTGAAGCAGCAGCAGATATATTCTGATTTGTTAAATGGAATTGTGCATATTCTCCACTACAAACTAAAGCCAAACGAAAAGTTCTTAGCTTTCCATCTTGTGCATTTTTAAAACTAGTAGTTTTAGCAATACCTCTACGTGCAGCCTCTTCTACATGACAGGTAAAACTATCGTTATCTGTATTTAAATCACTTCTTTTGTAGACCATTAAAGATTTTTTATCCTTAGAATAAGGATCTATATATAATGTTTTTTCTACACCAGAATACACAACTGCATGAAAACCGTCTGTACCAATACTAATTTTGGCTACTGCTGTAGGATCATCTACTCCTTGAGCAGAATACGACTTTATCATAGAGTATTTTTCTGATAATTTGTTTTCAAAATTTGAAGTCTCATTGATAACAAAATTAGAAAAACCTCCATCAGTATTCGGTAATTGTATGGTTTTCTGTACCGATTTAGAACTAGATTTTGATTTTAATTCTGTATTAAAGTTATTTATATCTATAGAAACTAGATTGTATACTTTTGGAAAATTCTTCTTAGAATAAATTTGATCTTCTTGAATTGAAAAATTGTCTTTATCAATCTTCTTCAAAAAGGTCTGAGCATTTATCACTTCGATAGAAGAAAAGAAGCCAACAAAAATAAATAACAGCAATAATCTTGTTTTCATAAACAGTATTTATATAAAATCGTTATCAAATATAATGAAATAATTATCTTTGTAGTCGCAATGATGAACAGAAACATACTATTAAAAGACTTATCTGTAAAAGATTACAAGGAGACTTGGGACTATCAAACTGACTTATTACAAGAAATTGTAGCCATTAAGATTGATAATCGTAGAAACGAGAATACAAACCCAACAAAAAATTACTTTTTATTTGTAGAACACCCACATGTTTACACCTTAGGAAAAAGTGGAGACCTAAGTAATTTATTACTGAATGAAAGTCAGTTAGCAGAAAAAGGAGCTACTTTTTATAAGATAAATCGCGGTGGAGATATTACCTACCATGGTCCTGGGCAAATTGTTGGCTACCCAATTTTAGATTTAGAAAATTTCTTTACAGACATCCATAAATACTTACGCTTTTTAGAAGAAGCTATTATTTTAACCATTGCAGAATATGGTATAAAATCAGAAAGAAGTCCCGGAGAAACTGGAGTTTGGCTAGATGTAGGAACACCATTTGCACGTAAAATTTGTGCTATGGGAATCCGTTCTTCTCGTTGGGTTACCATGCATGGATTTGCACTAAATGCCAATGTAAATTTAGGTTATTTTGATAATATTATTCCGTGTGGAATAAAAGGAAAAGCAGTGACTTCTATGGAAGCTGAATTAAACAGAAAAGTAGATATAGAAGAAGTAAAATCTAAAATTTTAAAGCATTTTAAAGTACTTTTTGAAGTTGAAGAGTTTATTGAATCTTAAAAAAAGAAAAATCCCGCTTACATTTTTTATAAACATAAGCGGGATTTTTTTTTAAAAATTGAAAGAGATAATTACTTCTCTTCGTTAAAATACACTTTATAGTATTTCATTTTCTTTTCTTCGTCATACCCTCTTTCTAAATATTCTGATGCTGCTTCTGGCGCATCTACATCTAGTTTTATGTTGATGTTGGTATCTAACTTAATTTCTGTTTTTAACTTGTTTTTTTCTTTCTTTAAAACAACTCCAGAAACATCAAAATTATTTCTGATTAACACATCATTTAACTTTTCGAAGTGGTTTTTATACTCGTCAAATTTTTCTTTGTGCTTCTCATCTTCAAAAACTTCATCTTTAAAAGTAGCGTAATCTACAGCTTCATTTTCTTTAAAGTAATCTACAGTATTTGCTAAGAAATTTCCTTTTTCGTGCATTCCTAACTCTGGCTGAATTACCTCTTCAGAAAATTCTTTACACATTTCTAAATAATTCTGTGTATGAGAATTATAATCGTCTGCTAATTTTACAGATAAGAAGTTTTTAACCCAATATTGTGCATCGTAATTGTTGTTGTCTACAGAAAAAACAACAGTACCTTCTTCATCAGAAGTATTTAAAACCAAACACCCTTTATCTATTCTTTTTGTAGAGATTCCTTTTTGAACAACGATATCAAAACTTTCATTATCGTCTAAATAAGTTTGGAAAAAATCTACTTTATTTTCTATTTTAAAAACTCCAATTGCTTCTGTTAAGACATCTTTATACTCGATACCTTCTATATAAACAACCAATACATCTCCAGTTTTTATTTGTGCCGAATTAGATTGTTCAAATAAGTGATTTACAATACTTTTAGAGTATTCGACAAAACTTTCTTCGTCACTAAAAACTTCTGAAGCAAATTTATTTACCTCGTTTAAACGAACATCTTCATGCTTAGTAAAACGGTAACTCTGCGTTAAATTCCCGAATGGTTTCAATAAAAAACCTTTCATTAAATCGTAACTTTCTTGATCGAAACGAATTAAGTCTTCAGAAAAAACGTTTTGTCCGCTATTAAATTTATTGGCTACTTTATGTAAAATACATTTGGTAATTTCTGCTTTGGTTTTTCTAATCATTACTTAAAATTTTGGAGCGTAAAAATAGTTGAAGTTTTTTAATAAAAAGGAAATAATTGTATGAGATTTTTTAAAAGTTAGCAAAATAGCTTAGCCCTGATTGAATCTTTCGTCTGCGCTCAAGACAGGCTATTTGTTTGAGCTCTTTTTTGTCTTTTTAGGCGAAAAAAGCGAGTAGTGAAAGCAGGAAATAGCTTCTAAAAAACAATTTACAACTTTAATTTTGTCTGTTCTGGCAACAACTTAAACGTTTTTCTATGGTATTTTGTTGCCCCGAATTCACGAATCCCGTTTCTGTGCTCTTTTGTAGGATATCCTTTATTTTTAACCCAATTATACATAGGAAATTCTTTGTGAATCTTTGTCATATACTCATCTCTATAGGTTTTTGCCAATACAGAAGCTGCTGCAATACTTAAATATTTTGCATCGCCTTTTACAATGGTTTCATGCGGAATATCTTTGTAATCTCTAAATTTATTTCCGTCTACAATAATGTATTCTGGCTGTATTTTAAGCATCTCTATAGAACGATGCATGCCCGTAATAGAGGCTTGCAAAACATTTATGAGATCTACTTCCTCTTGCCAAACAAAAGAAACGCCATAAGCAATGGCATTTTTTTCTATAAACGGACGTAATTCATCTCGCTTTGCTTCCGATAATTGCTTAGAATCATTTAAAAAAGGATGCGTAAAATCTTTTGGTAAAATTACGGCTGCCGCAACTACAGGACCGCATAAACAACCTCTACCGGCCTCGTCTGTGCCTGCCTCTAAAATAAAACCACTATAATTTGATGCTAACATTTTGCAAAGAAAAGAAAACTTTTTCTTTTAGGTTCTTGTTTCTATAGGAATGACTCTTTTTTAAGGAAACTTAAAATAAAAGGTGAAAAATATAGTTTAATTAACAGATTTCATGATAATTATTAACGAATCTTTTCGTTAAATTATTTTACATTTGCCATTGCAGAAACAATCTATGAACAAATCGTTATTTTTCTTATCAATACTTGTTTTATTTATAACAAACACGCTATACTCTCAAACAGATTTTCAATTGGGAAGTGGAGGAAATGGTTTAGGAAGGAATCCTAATTCTCAGAATGATTCTATTAAAAATTCTAGGGAAATCTCTGTAACTTTATCTGGAAAGACAAAATATACGGATTATAAAATATTTTCTCATCAAAGAGATACTACTTATATAGACACCACTTTATCGATTCAGAAGGATTATAAATTCAATTATTTGCGTACTGATAATTTTGAGTTATTAGGGTTTCACAACCAAGGGCAAACTTTTACTAATTTAGGATATGATTTTAGCAATCTAAAATTAATGCCAGATATTGGTTTTACCGCAAAACAGTTTAGTTATTTAGATGTTGACGAAATAAAATATTACGAAGTACCTACACCAACTACAGAAATAACTTACAGAACGGGTTTACAACAGGGACAAGTTTTAGATGCTATTTTTACTGTTAATTTTTCTCGAAGACTTAATGTTTCTCTTTCTTACAAAGGAATTCGTTCTTTAGGTGCTTATAGAAGGTCTTTGGCTAGTCATGGAAATTTTAGAGGTGCTTTTCACTACAGAACAGAAGATAATCAATATGAAATCCGTGGACATTTAACTTCTCAAGATTTCTTTAATGAGGAAAGTGGTGGCTTACCACAAGCTGAAATTGATAAGTTTGAAAGCAACGATTCCGACTATAGTACTAGATCTTATTTGGATGTAAATTTAGATGATGCAGAAAATGATTTTGAAGGTAGAAGAGTTTATTTAGAACATAGTTATAAATTATTGGCAAATAAAGACACCATTAATAAAACAGATTTTAGCAACTTAAAAATAGGACACGTATTTACTACAGAAACTAAAGAATATAGTTTTACACAACCTACAATAACAACAGATTTTTTTGGAGAATCTAATGCTTCTGGAGCAAGCAATAACCAGGCTAAAAATACCATTACAAATAATGAAATGAACTTAGAGTTTAATTCTAAATATGTACTTGGTAAATTTAAAGCCAAAGTAAATCTTTCTAGTTATTCTTACGGATATGATTCAATTTTAAATTCTAATAGTAATATTTCTAAAATAAAATTAGAAGGAAATGCTATTTCTGTGGGTGCAGATTGGAATGCTAGAATTAAAAACTTTCATTTAAATGCAACAGGTAATTTATCTCCAGGAAGTGGCAGGTTGTCTGGGAGTTTTCTACAAGGAGAAGCTTTGTACAAAAAAGATAGTCTTTTTGCTGTAAAAGGTAGTTTATTAATTAGTTCTAAGTCACCAAATTTCAACACTTTATTACATCAAAGTAAGTATGATGATTACAACTGGTATAATGACTTTAGTTCTGTTAACACAAGAGATTTAGGGTTCGATTTAAGTTCTAAATGGTTAAATGCTTCGTTAAATTTTACCAATATTGACAACTATACGTATTTTGATGAAAATAACAAACCACAACAGTTTGATGGCCAGATTTCATATTTAAAGGTAAAAGCAAGTAAAGAGTTTAGGATAAAAAAGTTTGCTTTAGATAATACCATAATGTATCAAAATGTAAGTAGCGGTAGTTCGGTTTTTAGAGTACCAGAATTGGTTACTAGAAACACATTATATTACCAAGATTATTGGTTTAAAGGAAAACCAATGCTGGTAAATATTGGGGCAACTTTTAACTACTTTACAAAGTATAAAATGAATGCTTATAATCCGTTATTAGCAGAGTTTACTTTGCAGAATGACCAAGAAATAGGTTTCCCTTCTGTAGATGTTTTCTTTAATGCACAAGTACGAAGAACGCGTTTGTTTTTAAAAATAGAAAATGTAACTTCTAGCTTTACAGAGAAAAATTATTACTCTGCGCCTAACTACCCTTATAGAGATTTTGTAATTCGTTTTGGATTGGTTTGGAACTGGTTTATATAGTCACAATCTGACGGATAAAGTATTTTCTCTTATGATACCATCAAAAAAATGATAAAACAACTTAAAGATAACTGGAAACTCTTTTTACTTGCTAGTTTAACATTAGGTCTTGCTCCATTTAATCCACCACATATTTTAGGCAAAATTCAATGGATTTTAGGTGGAAGTGCTTTTTCTGGAGAACAAGCAATGCAAGCTAAAGACTGGTTTGATGTTTTGCTACACGGAAGTCCGTGGTTGCTTTTAATAATTTCTATTGTTTTAAATCTTTTTGCATTAAAGACAAAAAACGACCTAAAATAGCACTACCTATTTGTTCTTTCACTAGAAACCCTTGCGATTTATAAAAAGGAATTGCGTTCGGGTCTGCCACTAATTCTATCTTGTTTGCATTAGAAATTATTACTTTGTTTAAAGCATGCGCTAATAATTCTTTCCCGATTCCTTTACCTATAAAAAGAGGTAAAACAAATAACATTTCTAATTTTACCAGTTCTTCATTTGGAGTATTTAAAACATAAAAACCAACAACTTCGTCATTAATCATATACTTATACACTTGGCAAGTTTGTATCGTTCTAGAGGTTACCGTAAGATCTGCTCGCCAACCTTCTATCAACTCATTAGAATAGCCCCAAAAAGCTTTCGATTTTAAAGCAATTTCAGTAAGTATTTTTGCATCAGAAATAGTTGCAACAACTATTGTATTATTTTTTAACAAGTTGTTTAATTTTAATATTGAAAGCAGCAAAAATTAAGGTCATAATAGGACTTAACCAGTTAAAGATTGCAAAGAAAAAATACTCTGACACAGAAACTCCTAAAACTCCAGATTGATAAGCACCACAGGTATTCCAAGGAATTAATACAGAAGTTACCGTACCAGAATCTTCTAAAGTTCTACTTAAGTTTTCTGGTGCTAAACCTTTGTCTTCGTAAGCTTTTTTAAACATTTTACCCGGAACTACAATTGCTAAATATTGATCTGAAGCTGTTATATTTAAAGCCAAACAACTTGCAACCGTACTTGCAAAAAGACCAAAAACAGAACTTGCCAAACTTAATAATGCTTTACTAATTCTAGCCAGTGCACCGATAGCATCCATAACCCCACCAAAAACCATTGCACAAATGATCAACCAAATCGTACCTAACATACCATTCATTCCTCCAGCTGAAAATAAATCATTCAATTCTTTACTGGTAGTTTCTACTGCAGTATCTACAGTTATTGCATTCATAACTCCTTTATAAGCCGAATTAAAAGTTAAAGATTCTGCACCAGCTACGTTCATTACTATATGTGGCTGTGCAATTACAGCAACAATACCTGCTAATAAAGTACCCGCTAATAATGCTATTAAAGGCTCTGTTTTTTTTATAATTAGAACAATTACAGTAACAGGAACTATAAATAACCAAGGAGAAATATTAAAAGCACCATCGATAGCCGCTAATTTATCTGAGATATCTGGTGTACCTGTAGTTTCTATAGAAAAACCAATAATTATAAAAACTAATAATGTAATTAAAATCGTTGGTACTGTTGTTAACGACATATATTTTATATGTGTAAACAAATCTCCTCCTGCCATTGTTGGCGCAAGATTTGTTGTGTCTGATAATGGAGACATTTTATCTCCAAAATAAGCACCAGATAAAACCGCACCTGCCGTCATACCTGCAGAAATACCTAAAGTATTACCAATACCTACTAAAGCAATACCTACTGTTGCAGAGGTTGTCCAAGAACTACCTGTTGCTACAGAAATAATTGCACAAATAACGACTGAAGCCGCCAAAAATATTGTTGGATTTAAAATTTGTAATCCATAATAAATCATTGAAGGGATAATACCACTTATTAACCAGGTTCCTGCAAGTGCACCAACCATTAATAAAATTAATATAGCACCAGAAGTAGATTTTAAATTTTCTGAAACTTCGTCTATCATTTGTTTATAAGAAACCTTATTCTTAAAACCAACAAGTGCCGCAACAGCTGCTCCCATTATTAAAAGAAATTGATTACTACCACTTAAAGCATCGTCTCCATATACAAAAAACACGTTGTAAAACAACATACCAACCAGGGCAAAAACAGGTAGCAAAGCTTCCCAAATATTAAGTTCTTTATTTTCAATAATTTTTTGATCTTCAATATTTATTTCTGAAAGATTTTTATCCTCTGGCATACTTCACATTTTAGTTCTGTAATGTTACGATTTTACTAGAAGTTACACAAATTGTCTTTTAAATTTGAACTATTAAATTTATCAATGGTAAAAAAAGTCCTACATAAAACATCAAAAAATTTAAACACCTATTTAAAATCTAAAACTGATAATAGTTATTTAATTTGTTACAGCCGTTTATGAGCGTGAAGTTTTAAAGTTAGATGAAGTATCTGAATGTTTTCATGTAACTGGATATTATGATTATATTCTAAAAATCTACATAAAAGACATGGATGAATACCGACATTTTATGGTTACAAAATTAACTGCAATAAAATATATTGGCAGCACACACAGCATATTTACTATTGAACAAATAAAAAACACTACTGCTGTAAATTTGTAACCTATTTTATGTTAGGTTTCCTATTTTAAAAAACTAATAATAAAAAAAAACCAAAACTTGCGTTCTGGGTTTTCTAATTAAATTTTTACTAAAACAATTTTCTCTGATTGTTTTTCTACTAATTGGCTATAAAAATCTTTTAATGCCGCATAATATTGAGGAGCAATAATAGCATTGTTAAATTGTAAAATTGACAATGTTCTAATCTTATTTCCTTGATGTGATACTTGAAACTTAAATACCCCCAAACTATCTGGAAATCCAATAGCCAATGGTTCTGGTAGCTTTTCTACTTTATACCCTTCTGGTATCTGTATAGAAACGGTGTTACTTTCTTTCCATGGAGTTGCAAAATCTACAGGAAACTTTCTATCTTCTAATTTAAATGGATTTTTATGCTCAGACAAAAATAGTAATGGCTCAATATATAATTTTCCATTAATATCTTCAACTAAATTTTCACTAGAAAACTTAACAGTTCTAATAACCTGTTTTTCTAAAGATTTTTTGTGTGAAATTTTATAATTTTCAATTTCGAAATTATTTTTTTCTTCTAGTTTTGTGATTAAATTTTCTTCTTTTATATGATTATTATTTTTCCTATAATTTAATGCGTTTAAATGATCGAATTTTGTTCGAACAAAACCTTCTACCATCATATCATCAGAAATTTTGATCATTATATTATTTTCTTCTAATGCATGTTTCGTTGAAGTTAATTTAACCCAAGAAGATTTTCCTTCTTTAGTTACTTTTCTTCCATTCCCATTTAAAGCTCTTGTGGGTAAAATGTTTGGCATACTAAATTCTTCTGAAGCATCCAATAAAACAAAGGTACCATCTTCAAATTCCACCATAGCTATTACATAATTAAAGCCTTCTAATGTTGGAAAAAGAGGAAAACCATTTGTTCTAGTACTTAACAAAACCGGGTTCGCGTCTAAACCTGAAGAACGTAACATTGCGGTTAGCATTAAATTAATATCTGCTACATTACCTACTCGTTCTTTATAAGCCTTTTTAACACCATTATCGGTATATTTACCATTAACCCCATTCCATTTTACTTGTTTTTTAACAAACTGAAAAATAGCTGTAATTTTTTCTGAAATTGTTTTAGAAGTTTCAAGTATTTTTTCTAAATCGTGTTTGTAATAACTACTTTTATTTAACTCCGTACCAAAGCTAGAAGATTTAAAAATTTGCTTGCTTACATCTTCCCATGTATTAGAATAGTTTGTTAAATCACCTTGAATGCTAACAAAATTTGTTTGAGTTAATTCAAATTTCATTCCACCTCTATAATTATAAATACTACTAATAAAAGGCTCATTATCCTTTAAAGCTGGAATATTATTTCCATTAAATGAAAAAACATCAATCCTAAAATCCAAAGTTCCTATGGCTCCACTTTTAGAACCTTTCTCCATTTGAACAAAATAAAAGCCTACAGATCTTTTATTAAAAATAAAATATTCTGGAATTTCTATTTTACATGATAACTTCTTAACAGGTATTCCGTATTGAAATTCTAAATCATCTATAGAATTTGCATATGGAGAAATTAGCTTATACTTAATTTCTAAAACAGCACCAATTTTAATATTTGGCATTGTAATTTTTTTAATACTATAAGACCTATTTTTCTTCTCCTCAAAAATACTATTTTTAGATAATTTTTCTTTAACTACTTTACCTTTAACTAAAGAATAGGTATATCCTTTAATTGATGCTACTTTTTGTGATTTTCCATAATCTGGCTTGTAATAAGCCACTGATTTTGTAGCTAAATCAAAACCTTCTTTAGTATAAATTTTAATTCGTTCATGAATTTCCGTTACAGACTGGAAGCCATCTCCCTGAACATAATCGTAATAAGTTCTTCTACTCTTATACAAATAAGCTGCATCTGCTGTAGAGTCTAATGGATAAAATTTCTCAACTAATTCTTCTTTAGAAACTTTACCAAACTTATAATCTTGTGCAAATAATGACAACTGACTTAATAATAGTAATACAATTGTAACCTTTTTCATTTCTTTTATTTTTGGTTGATGGCAATTCTTAAATTTTCATATTTAGCAATACTTTTTCTAAAACTTCTATAATCATTATAAGCTTCTTTAGGATAGACACCAGCCCTAATAACCATGGATTTATGATAGTTAAAAGTGGTATCATCTATCTTAGTAAAAGTAACTTTGTAGGTTCCAAATTGAGTAGAAAGGACTTTTTCTGATGGTAAAGTACTTAAGGCATATCCTTCTGGAAGTTTAAACTCATATGATGTATCGTCTTTATAACCTCTAGAAATTTTTAAAGGCAATTTTCTACTTCTATATCTTTTAGGTATAAATCCATTTTTATTAAAAACATTTACTCTAAATAAATATTCTTGTTCATTTACAGAAGCATAACTTTTAACAGTCATCTTTATATCTTCTTTAAAAACTACTTTTTCTTTATCATTTAGTAAGTTTACAGCCGTTATTTCTAAGTTGTTATTATAGTCCCAAACGTTAGATTTGTAATTCTTAATAAGTTCTTCTTCCGTAAATCTTTCATAATGCGATTTATCATCATATTGAATCCCGTTAGAAACTCTATTTAAACTAGCAGATAAACTCCCGTTTTTTTCTAACTGAATAGTAGCTTTTATTTCTTGAAGGTTTGTTTCGTCTTTATACGCTGGTGTTCGTTTAACAATACCCCCTTCCGGAGTCATTACCAATACATTTCTATCGTCTGTAAAATCTCCTAAAAACCCAAACGGAATTGTTTGACTTGTACATTCTAACCAAATATCATTTCCATTATTTGGTATGTTTAAAATAACATGATTTCCTTGCATTCCAAAAAAATCTTTATCTACATCTCGCTGTTCTGCTCCTGCCCAAATTACGGCATAATGAGATTTTACGCCAACAGCGTCTAATAGTGTTTTGGTGTAATTGGTTAATCCTTTACAATCTCCATAACCTACTTTATCAACTTCATTGGCAGGTATTGGCATCCAACCTCCTACTCCTTCTTGCACACTTATATAACGTGTTTTATTCTGCATAAAAGCATATACAATTTTGGCTTTTTCTATTGGGTCTGTTACACCTTGTACCAATATTCTAACCTTGGCTTTTATTGCCTCAGACAGTTCGTCTTTTCCATTTTTCAAATAGTCATAACGCCACTTACCAAACTCACTCCAATTAGTAGCTTCTCCTACTATTTTTTTCAATGCAAATTGATTTACACCAACCAATAAATAAGGCATAATATCTATAGATAAAGGCGCATTATTTTCATACTTCACCACCTTTTGATTCTTTATGGCGTAGTTTACATTAAACTCTGTAGAAGTATTTTCTATAGGATAAGAATGAAAATTTTTCTCTTTTTTTCTGATGGTAAAATGTTTCGGATTTAGAAGTTTATAGCTACTTTTTTCTATGGATAAAAAATAACTTTCTACGGGAAACCAACTAGGAATAAAACCTGTTGAAGATGTTTTATATTCAGATTCAAAAACGACCGTGTACGGATAAGAAACTGGCGTATGATCTACATATTTTACTCTAGAATCGGAATATAAAGTTCCTCCACTTACCGCACTTACGTCTAAAAAATCTCTTTCTTTATACTTTTTAATCTCACGACCAAAAGCATCATAAATAGTAGCGGAAAGTTCCGTTATTTTTGTATCGTCATCATAATGAGCAGACATACTAACATAGTTGTCTCCTAATTTATTTAAAACTGTAATTACTTCTTTTTTTAACACCGTCATTGCATCTACATCTTCAATAGTAATTTCTATAGAATTATCTCTAACAACGGCATTTGCATCTTCTTTTAAAGCACTGGGAATTAATAAGGAAGCGTAATTTTCTTTTTGACTAAAAGTAGCGTTTATTGAAAACAAGGAAATAAACAGACTCAGGGAAATAAACTTTTTCATACAATTATAGGGATAGCAGTCCAAAGTTAAAAAAAAGAAAAAGAAAAAAGGCTAAAAACATATGTTTTTAGCCTCTAAAATTGAATTTGAATTAATCTAATTTACGCTTTCGTTTTTACAACAAAAGAGAAAGTCATAATATCATCTATAAATTTATCTTGTAAATCATCAAAGAAAGATTTTGAACCATATTTTACGTTAAAATCTGCTCTATCTACATTAAAAGTTTCACTTGTAAATACTGTTACTCCGTTTTCAGTAGAAATTGTTGCTGGTATTGTAATACTTTTAGTTACATCTTTAATTTGTAAATTTCCAGTAACAGCTAATTTCCCTTCAACTTCATTTACGCTTGTAATTACAAAACTAGATGTTGGGTATGTAGCTACATCAAAAAAGTCTGCACTAGTTAAATGTCCTACTAATTTAGCGTTTCCTTCTTTATCTGCAGGAATATCTAAATTTACAATTTTAGTCATGTCTATTACAAACTCACCATTAGTAAGTTTACCTTCTTCTACTAATAAACCTCCACTTTTTAAAGCTACAGTTCCGTTATGTGCTCCTCCTGGTTTTGATCCTGCCCAATTTAAAACAGATACAGAAGTATCAACATTATTTAGTTCAGCTACATTAACTTCTACTTTTACAGCTTCTTTAACTTCTACTTTTTCTTTTTTCTCATTCTTACATGCAGTTAAAACTGATGCTACTACTACTAATGATAAAATTATTTTTTTCATATTTATTTTATTTGGTTAAAAATTCATTTTATTTCCCATGGCAAATATATGCTATTTATTTTCCACGGAAAGTACTATTTATTTTTTTTGATAAAATTAACAATATTAATCCTTTAAGATATTTATTCTTTTGCTTTAGAATCTATAATAATGGTAACCGGACCATCATTTACCAAAGCTACTTTCATATCTGCACCAAACTGACCTGTTTGTACTTTTTTACCAATTTCTTTTTCTAAACTTTCTACAAAAGTCTCATACAACGGAATTGCTACTTCTGGTCTTGCTGCTTTTATATAACTAGGTCTGTTTCCTTTTTTGGTTGATGCTTGTAATGTAAACTGACTTACAACAATTACGTCGCCTTCAATATCTATAAGTGATTTATTCATCACTTCATTTTCATCATTAAAAACACGAAGATTGGCTGTTTTCCGAACCAAGAAATTAATATCTTCTTGTGTATCATCATCAACAATACCTAACAAAACTAAAAGTCCGGTTTTTATATCTGCAACTTTATTACCATCAATGGTTACACTAGCTTCTGATACTCTTTGAATTACTATTTTCATAATGGTTTACTCTTCATTATCTTCTTCGTTCCAAACATCTGTTCTAAAATGTTCTTTTTCTTCATCTCCGCTTAAAATTTGAAGGTAACTTTTATAACGAGACCAAGAAACTCTTTCTTCTTCTAAGGCTTCTTTAACAGCACATTGTGGTTCTTTGGTATGAATACAATTATTGAATTTACAATCTTGTTTTAAAGCAAAAAACTCAGGAAAATAATCTCCTAATTCGTATTTATCAATATCTACAACACCAAAACCTTTAATACCTGGTGTGTCTATTATTCTTGCATCGAAACCTAAATCGAACATTTCTGCAAAAGTAGTTGTATGTTTTCCTTGATTATGTTGATCAGAAATTTCTTTGGTTTTTAAGTTTAAAGAAGGTTCAATAGCATTTACCAAAGTAGATTTACCAACACCAGAATGCCCAACAAACATAGATGTTTTACCAGTCATTATTTCTTTAATGGTATCTACATTTTTATTTTGGGTTGATGAAACCTCTACACATCGATAACCAATAGCTTCGTAGATATCTTTTAAATACAGAATTTCCGCTCGTTCCTCTAGTTGATAAGAGTCTATTTTATTAAAAACCAAAATAGTATCTATTCTATAGGCTCTTGTTGCAACTAAAAAACGATCTATAAAAGTGGCAAATGTTGGCGGATTATTAATGGTTATCAGTAAAAAAACCTGATCTATATTTGAGGCAATAATATGTATTTGCTTAGATAGGTTTACAGATTTTCTAACAATAAAATTGTCTCTGTCTAATATCTTTTTAATAACACCAGTTTCCTCATCATTCTTTTTCTCTAAATCGAACACAACTTTATCGCCAACCGCAATTGGGTTGGTACTTTTGATGTCTTTTATTCTGAACTTTCCTTTAATTCTACATTTGTAAAATTCTCCGTTTTCAGCTTTAACCTGATACCAACTTCCGGTAGATTTATATACGATTCCTTTCATTACTACAAAGATGCTGAATTAATATTGATTTATGAAAAAATGGATTGAAATTGATAGATGTTCATCAATTTTTAATAGTATCTATTTACTTATGTTGCATTTGTTCATTTTTGGATGATCACTGCTATGAGATTTCTCCTAACGTCGAAATGACAATTTTGTGTTTTTACATTCAGATTATCATTTCAAACGGAGAGAGAAATCACATAAGGATTGGGCTGCATTGTAGAATAACTGATATGGGATTTCTCCTAGCGTAGAAATGACAATTTTGTATTTTTACATTCAGTTTGTCATTTCGAACAGATAGAGAAATCTCATAAGGCTTGGTTTGTATTGTGGGAATCACTGTTATGAGATTTCTCCTAGCGTCGAAGTGACACATTTGTGTTTTCACCCTCAGTTTGTCATTTCGAACGGAGAGAGAAATCACATAAGGATTGGTTTGTATTGTGGAAATCACTGTTATGGAATTTCTCCTAACGTCGAAATGACAATTTCGTTTTTTTACACTCTGTTTGTCATTTCGAACGGAGAGAGAAATCACATAAGGATTGGTTTGTATTGTGGAAATCACTGTTATGGAATTTCTCCTAACGTCGAAATGACAATTTCGTTTTTTTACACTCTGTTTGTCATTTCGAACGGAGAGAGAAATCACATAAGGATTGGTTTGTATTCTGGAAATCACTACTATAAGATTTCTCCTAGCGTCGAAATGACAATTTTGTGTTTTTACTCCTTGTTTGTCATTTCGAACAGAGAGAGAAATCACATAAGGATTGGGCTGCATTGTGGAAATCACTGTTATGAGATTTCTCCTAGCGTAGAAATGACAATTTTGTGTTTTTACATTCAGTTTGTCATTTCGAACGGAGAGAGAAATCACATAAGGACTGGGCTGCATTGTAGAATAACTGTTATGGGATTTCTCCTAGCGTAGAAATGATACATTTGGGATGACAGGTTTAATTATAAAAAAGCACTTCCCTTTTTAAGCTTGCACTACGCGTTAAGGATTGAGCAATTGTTTGAGCTCTTTTTTGTTTTTTCAACAAAAAAATCGAGTGCCTTTCGACTACGCTTAAGATAAATTCCAGCCTGACCAAGCTTTTTTGCTTGGTAACCTGCCTGCGGTAGGCAGGCGCCAAAAAAAATACCTTCAAATTATAAAACTTGAAGGTATTTAAATAAATATGTATGCTTAAAAATTATCCGTTGATAATTTTTTCTTGGTGAACGATAGATTCTTGGTGAATTGCTTTAAACATTTTTAAAACAAATTCTTCACTTAAACCTTTGCTACTACCTTCCATAACCATGTTTCCTAAAATCTCGTTCCAACGACGTGATTGTAAAACGGCTACGTTTTGGTCTTTCTTTAATTGACCAATTTTATCGGCAACTTGCATTCTTTTACCTAATAAATCGATTAATTGATCGTCTACCACGTTAATTTGAGCTCTTAAATTTTCTAAAGGCTCTCTGTAACTAACTGCAGTTTCAGTTTCTTTCTTCACTTTTAAGTCTTGCATTATTTGCTTTAAAGCATCTGGCGTAACTTGTTGTGCAGCATCAGACCAAGCATTTTCTGGGTCGTAATGAGTTTCGATCATTAAACCATCGAAGTTTAAATCTAAAGCTGTTTGACAAACATCAAAAATCATATCTCTCTTCCCTGTAATGTGAGATGGATCGTTGATTAATGGTAAGTCTGGAAATTTATTTTGAAACTCGATAGCTAATTGCCATTCTGGAGTATTTCTATATTTAGATTTTTCGTATGTAGAAAATCCTCTATGAATTGCTCCTAAGTTTTTGATTCCTGCAGTATATAATCTTTCGATACCACCTAACCATAAAGCTAAATCTGGATTTACTGGATTTTTAACTAATACAATTTTATCTGTACCTGCTAAAGCATCTGCAATTTCTTGCATGATAAAAGGTGATACAGTAGAACGTGCACCAATCCATAATAAATCTACATCGTGCTCTAAAGCTAACTTTACATGCGCTGCGTTAGCAACTTCTGTACAGGTTTTCATACCTGTTTCTTCTTTTACTTTCTTTAACCAGTGTAAACCAATTTCACCAACACCTTCAAACATTCCTGGTCTTGTTCTTGGTTTCCATATTCCTGCTCTAAAATAGCTTACATCAGAATCTTTTAGTTCGTGTGCAATCTTTAAAACCTGTTCTTCGGTTTCTGCACTACAAGGCCCTGCTATTACTAGTGGATGATTTAATTTCATATCGTCCAACCATGTTCTCAATTCTTTTGTATTCTCCATTTTTCTACTTGTTTTGGCTTATTATTTTATGCCGTTTAAAATTTGTTTTATGTGATTTGTATTCTCCATTTCGTTAAAAATTTCTGAGAACCTATCTTTTTGCATCAACTCTTTAAAATGTTGTAAATTATTGATGTACTCTTCTAATGTTTCTATTACGTTTTCTTTGTTTTGTTCAAAAATTGGTGTCCACATTGCCGGCGAACTTTTTGCCAAACGAACTGTAGATCTAAATCCAGAACCTGCCATATCAAAAATATCGCGTTCATTTCTTTCTTTATCTATCACCGTTTTACCCAACATAAATGCACTAATGTGGGATAAGTGCGAAACATACGCAATATGCTTGTCATGCGATATCGGGTCCATGTAACGAATACGCATTCCAATGTCTGTAAAAAGCTTTAAAGCTTTCTCTTGAAGTTTAAAAGTTGTCTTTTCTACTTCGCAAATAATATTCGTTTTTCCAACGTATAAGCCAGAAATTGCTGCTGTTGGTCCAGAATTTTCTGTTCCTGCAATTGGATGTGCTGCTAAAAAATTTCTTCTTTTTGGATGATGTTCAACAACCTTACAAATTGCTTCTTTTGTAGATCCTGCATCTACAACTAAACCATCATCAGAAATTTTATCTAAAATAATTGGTAATAATTTTACGGTTGCATCTACCGGAATTGATATAATTACCAAGTCTGCTTTTTCTATATCTTCTAAAGTTGCTTTTTCTTGAATAACTCCTAATGCAAGCGCTTCATCTAAATGACTTTCATTGGCATCAATTCCGTGAATTATAACTTCTGGATTGTTCTTTTTAATATCGATAGCAAAACTACCGCCTATTAAACCAACACCAATCATGTATATATTTTTCATTTCTTATTTTCTCTTTAAGTGAGATTCCTCTTCGTTTCTAATTCGGAATAACACTCTTACTCTTTAACTGTTTTATATTTATCCTCAAAAACAACTGCTACTGTAAACTTATTTTTACAACCTGCTAATTGCTTCCTTAATTACATCTGTTGTTACACATAATGAAAACCTGATATATCCTTCTCCTTGAGAGCCAAAAATGGTTCCTGGAGTAATAAAAATATCGTTATCGTATAAAACTGCATCTGTAACTTCTTCAGATTTTTTTCCTTCTGGTATTTTTGCCCAAACAAATAAACCTGTTGAGTTTTTATTATAAACCGCGTCTAACTTATCTGCCAATTGCCAAATTAATTTTCTACGCTCTTCGTAAATTTTATTTTGTGCTAAAAACCAATCATCAGATAATTGTAATGCTTCTATTGCTCCTTTCTGAATTCCGTAAAACATACCAGAATCCATGTTAGATTTCACTTTTAAAACTTCGTCGATGTACGTTGCATTTCCTAACAACATACCAACGCGCCAACCTGCCATATTAAAAGTTTTACTTAAAGAATTTAATTCTAAAGCAATGTCTTTTGCGCCTTCTACCTGTAAAATACTGATAGGATTATCGTTTAAAATAAAACTATACGGATTGTCATTTATAATTAAAATATGATACTTTTTACCAAAAGCAACTAACTTTTCAAACGTTTCTAAGGTTGCATTTGTTCCTGTTGGCATATGCGGATAATTTACCCACATAATTTTTACATCTGTTAAATCTTGTGTTTCTAATGCTGTAAAATCTGGTTGCCAATTAGTAGCGTCACTTAAATTATAAAACAATGGTTCTGCCCCTACTAACTTTGTTACTGATGTATAGGTTGGATACCCAGGATTCGGAATTAATACTTTATCGCCTTCGTTTAAAAAAGCCATAGAAATATGCATAATTCCTTCTTTACTTCCCATTAATGGTAAAATCTCATTTTCTGGATTTGAAACTACAGAAAACTTGTTTTTATAAAAAGTAGCAATTGCATTTCTTAATTCTGGTAAGCCCTGATAAGATTGATATTTATGTGCACTTGCATCATTTAAACTTCCTTGTATTGCTTCTAAAACACTTGTTGGTGGTTTCAAATCTGGAGAACCAATTCCCATATTAATAATTGGTTTTCCTGCAGCTGCTAAACCTCTAACTTCTCTTAATTTCTTAGAAAAATAGTATTCTTGAACGGTATCTAATCTTTTGGCTGGTTTTATCATAATAACTATGTTATTTACTACCTGTTTTATAAGTTCCTAAAATTTTAAATTCTGCCGCCATTATTTCTATAATAGCTTGTGCTTTTTCGTAATCTTTATATGCTTCAAAAGTTACATCAACAAAAAAAGAATATTTCCATGGAGATTCTATAACTGGTAAAGATTGAATTTTTGTTAAGTTCATTTTACAATCACTTAACACATTTAAAATAGCAGCTAAACTTCCTCTTTTATGATCTAATTGAAACTTTAAAGAAGCTTTATTAACTTCTTCATTTCTTTTTGGCTTCTCTGTTTGTACTATTACAAATCTTGTAGCATTGTCTTTTATAGTTTGTATTTCATCTTCTATAACTTCTAAACCAAAAATTTCTGCTGCAATCTTTGGTGCAATTGCTGCAATACCTACTAAATTTTCTTTAGCTATTCTTTTTGCAACTTCTGCTGTATCTACATCTTCTACTAATTTAATATGCGGATATTTTTTAAAGAAATCTTTACATTGTAACAATGCCATCGGATGTGAACAAACTTCTTTAATATCTTCTATTCTTTGTCCTTTTAAACACATTAAATGATGATGAATATTTAAATATTCTTCTCCTATAATATGAAGGTTATTTCTATCAATTAAAGCATAATTAGGTATTATAGAACCTGCAATAGTGTTTTCTAAAGCCATTATTCCTAAATCGGAAGAATGGTCTAACAAACTATCTACCAAGACATCAAAAGACATGCATTCTTTTAATTCTATTGAGTTTCCATAAAAGTCTCTTGCAACTTTATGGTGGTTTGAGCCTTCTGCTCCTTGTATGGCTATAATCTTATTCATTAATAAAAAATAATATCAAAAAAAAAGCCTCGAATTAAATTCGAGACTTTATATATTTTATATGTTACTTAACAACATGATACAAAGTCTCTCCTCTTACTAAAAAAGTAAAAGTAAAAATAGAAACGAGTAAAATTATTATTCAACATTTGTATTCTCTTTGTTTATACTGACAAATCTAAAGATTAAATTGAAACAAACAAACTAAATAGCATTTTTTATAAAAAAAATGACATATCATTAAAAACTATATAAATTTTAAGGCTATTGTTATGAATTCTTTCAACTAAGAAGAGAATCTAAACAATATTCTAAATTTTAAACCATTTTTCTACTATTTATTTCGATTGAAGCTACTCTTTTTGGACAACAATAACTCCTACTTAGTACATTCATATACTCTTTAAAATCATTCTTCATTATTTACTGAACAATTTTTAGATACTTACTAATAAAACAGAATCGTTGTCTAGCTTATTTATTTCACTTTGTAACAACGATTATTATATGAATATCCAAAGTAGCTAAAGTCTTATTTGTAAACATATAATGATTCATCTCTCTTCGATATATATTAGGTTCATGTCATTGTAAAATATAAAAAACTAATTGTATCTGTTAACTATAAAAAGAGAGGATTAGTATTATACATTTTAAATAATTCTTTCCATTTATTTGTACATCTGTGAACTTAGTACTAGTTTTGCACTCCCCTTAACTGCGCCCCTAAGCAGATTTTATAGTATTCCCCCAACGTATTTTTAAGATTTTAATAACTCCCCCAAAGAACAATTAAATCAAAAACACCATGAAAAAAACTACTTTTCAGGTATGTGAATTTGGGGAAATTCAATACCAATTAAAGAACAGCTTAAAAAGCTTAACAGTACTAACGGTAATGTTATTTGCCACATCTTTTTCTATAAGTGCGCAAGGACCCGGTCAAGATATTAATGACCAGATTTCTTTATACAAGAAGTTTTCTGGAGCCAACCTTACCTACAAACAAATTGGTAATAGTGAAATTAATTACAACACAGATCCAACTGATACTTCTTGTTCTAAAGGCGATGGTACAGGTGCTGCTACGAGTGCCAATTTAATACTACCTGCAGATGCTGTAATAGAAGCTGTATACATACAGTGGTTTGCTCTTGTAAAGCATAGTAGAGATAAATTAACAAATTACGCTCCTTTATCTAGCTCAATACCTATTACTTTTCCTGACGGAACAACACAAACTATAAATAGCGACAAAAGCTATAGAGAAAGAATTACATCTAGCTCTACAAGTCTTCGCCCAATTTACGAAGGGCATTTAGCAGACATCACAAAAAAGGTAAAAGAAAAAGGATCAGGAACTTATAAGGCCGACATAATATTAAATAATGACTATCCTGCTTTATTAAAGGCATGTGCCTATTCTCAAGAAAACATAAGAGCTTGGCAAATGCTTGTGATCTATAAATCTCCGACAGACGAAAGTGGAATCAATCAAGTATATGTATACGACGGTTTAAAAAACTTTTTAAACCAGACTATAACAGTACCTGTTACAGATTACAAGGTTTATTCTGGTAATACCGCTGGTAGTATTTCTGTTGGCTCTTTACAAGGTGCCGCAAATTTAACAGGAGAATTTATAAATGTTTCAGATACTGATTTTTCTAACTTCCCTCCTGATTTTGCAAACTCTGGAGGTGTATCAAACCCTTCACCAGGTGATAACGGAACAAACGGAAGTGATTATGGTGGTTGGGATATTGATGTTGTAAATAGTAATTTTACTCCAAACACTACTAATTTAAATTTATTTGCAGGAAGTACTGGAGATCTTATTCTGTTAGATCTAATTGTATTAAAAATACCAACAGGAGGTTTAGTTGTAACTAAAAAAACAACCACACCTAATGTTAATATTGGTGAAAATGGTACCTACGAAATAACTTTAACAAATGCGACTAATGTAGATTTAAAAGGCATAAAAGCTAAAGACATTCTACCCACAGGTTTTACCTATGTATCTGGAGCCAATGTTGTGTTAAACAATGCTAGGCAAACTGCCACAACAAAACCACAAGTAGGAGATACTACACTTAATTGGGGTACTTTTGATATTGATGGTAAAGGAAGTGTGACCATTATCTTTGATATAGCAATACCTGAAAACCAAGATTTAGGAACCTATCAAAACGGAGTAACAGCTACTGTTACAAGTCCAAATGATACAGTCATTACAAATTATGATTCTGGAGACTCTACAAATGATGATATAACCGTAGGGAATCGTTGTGATGCAGCTTCTTCTGGTAACATAGATACAGACGGAGATGGTATTAGTGATATTTGTGATTTAGATGATGATAACGATGGTATTTTAGATGTTGATGAAGATACTTGTGATATCTATGGTACTCCTTTACTTAATGAAGATTTTGGAATAGGAAACAATACAAGTACTCCTTTATCTGGAGGAGCAACCACAAAATACATTTATTTACAGTTAAGGAAACCACTTACTAATGATTTACAAGATGACCTTTACGCAGTATTTAATAACATCCCTAACTCTGCTAGTTGGGCAAATGATAAATGGCAAACTGTAGGAGATCACACAAGTGGTAGCTTAACCCCTACAAACGACAATATGTTAATGGTAAATGCAGGTAAAACACTTGACGTTATTTATCAGAAAACAATATCAGGTATTACAGCTGGTGCACTTTTAGATGTATCTTTTTGGGTCTTAAATTTAGATGTTGATAATGACATTAATAATGATCCCCTTAGAGTTTTACCAAACATACAAATAGAACTTTGGCAAAACGGAAAACTTTTAGGTGCCCCAGTAAACACAGGAAACATTGTTAGAGAAAAAGCAGGTAGTAAAGATGCATGGAAGTATTATGGTACAAAAGCACCTTTAACTACATTAAATAACAGCAACATTACCGTTGTTATTAGAAACAATACCAAAGCAGAATACGGAAACGATTTAGCTATTGATGATATTCTAGTAAGACAATTATGTAATACAGATTCAGATGGAGATGGTATCCCTAATCGTTTAGATTTAGACTCAGACAACGATGGTATTCCAGATGTTATAGAAGCGGGTGGTAAAGACGAAAACAATGATGGAATGGCAGATGGAGTTGTTGGTACAGCACCATCAACTAACGGAATTCCACAAAGTGCAGATACAGGTAATACACCAACATCTACAGACGGAGATGGTATACCAGATTATCTAGATATAGATGCAGACAATGATGGTATTCCAGATAATATAGAAGTGCAAACTACGGCTGACTATATTGCTCCAAGCGGTATTGGTACTGGTATTACAGACACCAATAATAACGGTATAGATGATGTTTACGAAGTAGGTGGAAAAGTATTTATACCCGTAGATACCGATGGTGATAAAATACCAGATTACTTAGATGAAGATTCAGACAATGATGGTATTCTTGATATTGCAGAAAATGGAGACCCACAAAACACACTTGCAGGAAAAGATACAGACGGGGATGGTTTAGATGATGCTTTTGATGATAATACAGACAACCCTACTATTGGTTTTACTGTAAATGATGGTTTAGCACCTAATAGAAAAGTAACAAACCTATCAACTTTAGAAGAATCTTTTGGTGATGAAGACAATGACTTCAACCCTAATAACCCAAATATAGGTAATCTAGATTATAGAGATATTAAGGATAATGACAATGATGGTATTGCAGACAGCATCGATTTAGATGACGATAACGACGGTATACCAGATACTATTGAAAATGGAGGAAACTTAGCCGAAGGCGATGAAGATGGAGATGGTATTCCTAACTATTTAGACAACCATGATGATGGTAACGGTGGAGATGGAAGTACAACAGATTACTCAGATTCTAATAATGACGGTATACCAGACGTATATGATAACGACGGAGATGGTATTCCTAATCATTTCGATTTAGACTCAGACAACGATGGTATTCCAGATATCGTAGAAGCGGGTGGTATTGACACAGATGGAAACGGAAAAGTAGATGATATTAATACCGATGGTACACTTAAAAACGATATAGATAAAGATGGTTTAGATGATCGTTATGACGCTAATGTTACAGGTGGAACAAATGGAAATAATATTACAAACCCAGATTCAGACGGAGATGGCATTCCAGATACACAAGATTTAGACTCAGACAACGATGGTATTCCAGATATTGTAGAAGCTGGTGGTACTGACATCAATGGAGACGGTAAAGTAGATAATCTTAATGCTGATGGTACGCTAAAAAATGATGTAGACCAAGACGGTTTTGATGATCTAGTTGATGGTGATGTTGGCCAACTGGGTACACCTAACAACAAAGACAATGCACTAGTTATTACCGGAAGTGACACTAACAATGATGGAAAACCAGATTCTTACACAACTGGAGATTCAGACGGAGATGGTATCCCTAATCACATAGATTTAGATTCAGACAACGATGGTATTACAGATATCACAGAAGCTGGTGGTATTGATGCAAACGGAGATGGAAAAATAGACAACATTAGAACTAATGGCATGTTAACAAATGACGTTGATAATGATGGTTTTGATGATGCTGTAGACGGAAGCGTTAATGGAAGCAACAACCCAAATAAAGCTTTAATAGTTACCGGAGCAGATAGAGATAATGATGGTAAACCAAACTCTTATCCTAACGGGGATACAGACAAAGACGGTGTATTAGATTTTCTAGATTTAGACTCAGACAACGATGGTATTGCAGATATTGTAGAAGCGGGTGGTATTGATGCTGACGGAAACGGAAAAGTAGACGATATTAACGGTAACGGTACACTTAAAAATGATACAGATAACGATGGCTTAGATGATCGTTACGACTCTAATGTAACAGGTGGATCTAACGGAAATAACATTACAAACCCAGATACAGATGGAGATGGTATTCCAGATGTAAAAGATCTAGACTCAGATAATGATGGTATTCCAGATGTTGTAGAAGCTGGCGGTACAGATGCTAATGGAGATGGTATTGCAGACAACTTTAACGATACAGATAATGATGGCTTTAATGATTATGTAGATGGTGATGTAAATGGTAATATCAACAGTAATAAAGCTTTAATACTTACAGGAAGCACAGATGCAAATAACGATGGTAAGCCAGACTCTTATGACACTAGTGATACAGATAACGATGGTATTCCTAACTACTTAGATTTAGATTCAGACAATGACGGAATTTCAGATTTAGTAGAAGCAGGCGGAATAGATACTGATGGTAATGGATTAGTAGATACTATTAACTCTGATGGTTCTTTAAGAAATGACGTTGATAACGATGGTTTTGATGATGCTGTAGATGGTAATGTTAACGGAACTAATAATGTTGCAAAAGCATTAATAGTTACCGGAGCAGATTCAAATAACGATGGTAAACCTAATAGTTACCCTAACGGAGATAGAGACCAAGATGGTATATTAGACATGTTAGACTTAGATGCCGATAATGATGGAATTCCAGATTTAATAGAAGCTGGAGGAGTAGATGAAGATGGAAACGGTTTAGTAGATAACATCAACAGTAATGGAACATTAATTAACGATACTGATAACGATGGTTTTGATGATACTGTAGATGGTAATGTTGGTACTATTAATAATAGCAACAATGCCTTAGTAGTTACAGGAGCAGATAATAATAACGATGGTAAACCAGACTCTTATATTACAGGAGATTCTGATAAGGATGGTATCCCTAATCATTTAGACCTAGATTCAGACAACGATGGTATTGTAGATATTATTGAAGCTGGTGGTACAGATTCTAACAGAGATGGTAAAGTAGATAACATTAACAACAACAACGGTAAATTAACAACTGATACTAATAACGATGGTTTTGATGATAATGTTCAAAACGATCCATTAATAATTACCGGACCAGATACAGATGCTACAAATACAACAGCAGATGGGAAACCAAACTCTTATCTAAAAGGAGATACAGATACAGATGGGAAACCAAACTTTATAGATATTGATGCTGATGACGATGGTATTCCTGATAATATTGAAGGACAATCGACAAGTGGTTATAAAAAACCTTCTGGAGTTGGAAACAACATTGCAGACAGTAACAATAATGGTGTAGATGATACTTATGAAACTATTGGCGGATATGCAGGTTTTGGCATCATTCCAGAAAATACGGATGGAACGGATACTCCAGATTACTTAGATGCAGATTCAGATAATGATGGTGTACTTGATATTGCTGAAAATGGAGATTTACAAAATGAACTAGCAACAGATGCAAGTGGTAAATTAATCGATACAGATGGTGATGGTTTAAATGATGCATTTGATGATAACCTAGACATTCTAAATAACGGATTTACCGTAAATGATGGAGGGATAGCTCCTAATAACATAGTAACAACATTAGCTATTTTAGAAAACGCTTTTGGAGATACAGATGGTAATTTCGATCCAAACAACCCAACTACTGGTAACCTAGATTATAGAGATATACCAGAAGCTGCAGACGTTATGATAACGCAAGTATATCAATTTGGTGCAGAAAGATGGATAGAAATAACCAATATAGGTTTAGAAGATATTCCTGCGAATACAATTAAAATTCAGTTATATCAAAATAAAACAATTGCTCAGGTTGATGCACTAGCAATAGCAACACCAACTGAAGAAGTTGTGGTAGATTCTGAGTTAAAAGTAGGTAAATCTATCTTGTTTAAAAACAAAACAACATCAGGCATAACAAATTTAGGAGATGCAACTATTATAAAAAACAGCGCATTAACTGCAATTGTTGGAGGGGACGACATTATAACACTTTCATCTGCTACAGGAAATTATGCATGGGCAAATAAGTATGATATAATTTCTGATATTACCAACAAAACTTCATTTGTTAGAATAGATGAAGTAACAGCACCTAATAAAAATTATGATTCTAGTGAATGGGTCGTATTTATAGATGACGCAATAGAGACGTATCAATCGGGATATCTAACAGCAGATAGTAATACCAAAAGACACTCTCAAGATCCATTAATCTCAGAAATAGAAAGTTCTAATACAGAAGCTAATACATTGTTAGGTTTACATAGAATTAAAGAAACTACTAGAAATACAGATGGTACTTGGGATAACGGTTACCCAGACAGATCTCGTTATGTTATAATTGATGAAAACTACACACATACAGAGACTAAATTAAGTGCTAGAAAATTAAAGGTAGACACAAATAATAAGTTAATAGTAACAGATCAATTATTAGTTGTTACAGATGGTATAGAATTAGACGGTGAAATTCGTTTATCAGGTTCTTTAGCGCAATTAGTACAGACACATGAAAGTGAAAGTTCTGTTGTAGGAAATGGGCAATTATTTGTCGATCAAAACTCAGAAGTACCAAGTATATATCGTTATAATTACATGAGTTCTCCGGTTACATCTTTAAACGCAGACACATACACGTTAGAAACAGTTCTTAGAGATGGTACCGATTTAAACAATCCTAAAGCAATTAATTTTGTTTCTGGTTACGACGGAGCATTTACAGGAACAGGTATTTCTTTAGCTGATTATTGGGTGTACACATACGCACCTGCAAGCAACGGAAGAGCAAATTGGGCACATAAATATAAAAACGGAACCATAAAAAAAGGTGAAGGATATACATTTAAAGGACCTGGAAGAAACCAAAACTATACGTTTGTTGGTACACCAAATGATGGAGAGTTTAATACCACACAAATAAATGCAGGTGAATCTTATTTAATAGGTAATCCTTTCCCTTCTGCTTTAAATGCTAGAAAATTTTTAACTGATAACAGCGAAACAATTTCTACACTTTATTTTTGGCAACATGTAGCCGAAACAGAAGCATCAGGAACTGCTGGTCATAATTTTGGTGGATATATTGGTGGATATGCTGCACAAAATATAAGTATGGCAACTAAGGTAAAAACAGGCGAAACAAGCCCTGTAAACTACATCCTTGAAGCCGAAGGTGCAACCGAAACAACAGGTTTGATATCAGATATTCTTAATCTTATAAGCTCTGTAGTTAATTTAAATAGTAGAGATTATATTAAATTCTCTAATATTCCTAGAGGAGTAGAAACTTTAAAAATAAATTATGCATCTCTTTTAACTAAGAGTTTTAATATAAAAATTGATAACATAGATAAAGGAAATTTCACTTTCCCATCTACCGGTCTATTTTATAATGATATAACATTTAATATATGTATACCTGCTGGTAGCGATATTACTTTTACAGCAACCAACGATTCAGGTGTTTTATATATGAATAATTTAACATTTATAGATGATGACGGTCTTATTTCTTGTAGTCCTGACTCTGGTGGTAGTGAATATGAAAATTTATACAAAACTCCAGAGCCTTATATTGCAATCGGTCAAGGATTCTTTGTAGAAGGTATTGGTACCGGACAAATTAAATTTAATAATAGTCAAAGAGAATATAAAACAGAAGGAGATGGTACATCTATATTCTTAAAGACTAATAAGAAAACGGCTGTAAAAACAGCAACTAATAACTTACCAATCTTAAAGCTAGGAATGAACTACTCTAATGATGAAGGAAGTAATTTACATCGTCAAATTGGAGTTTCTTTTAATCAAGCAAATTCTTTTGGCTATGAAAAAGGGTATGATTCTGAAATGTATGATGTGAATCCTACAGATTTTTATTGGAAATTCCCTAATGATGCAAATAGTTATGTAATTTCTGGAGTACAAGAAATCTCTGATGCACTAGAAGTGCCACTAGAAGTTATTGTAAGTGAAAACAGTATTATTACAATTGGTATTGATGAAATAAATAACATCAATAAAAATGTATACATCAAAGACAAATTAACAGGTCAAACTCAGAAAATAAATGATGTTAGTGCTGCATATCAATTAGAAGCAGGTACATACACAGAAAGGTTTGTTTTAGCTTTTGAGGCTGCAGAAGACACTGTACTTGGTGTAGAGGAAGATATATTTACTGGAAAAACAAGTGTTTACGCAGATAACGACAATAACAATATTGTAATTTCTAAAAATCAAGAAGTGAACATTCAAAAAGTAGAGTTATTTGATATTCTTGGTAAAAAAGTAAGTACTTGGAATATTAACGAACAAAAACCTACCTACCAACTAGACATCAAAAAACAAATAATAACAGGTGTTTATATTGTAAAAATGAATACAGATAAAGGTATTATGAGTAAGAAAGTAGTTATAGAATAACAAATAATCTACACCTCTACTTATTTAAATAGAGGTGTAGATTTTATAAAAGCTATATAGGAAAGGTTGTTTAGAGTTTTTTAAGAAAAGTTTTAACGCTAAATGTAATTATCAATTAGCCCCAACTATTGAACTCCTTTTCTCTATAGTTATTAGGTAGGCACTGTCACTTAAAGTGTATAACTAAAAAAATCTCAGGTTAATTAATTAACCTGAGATTTTTTTAGTTAGAAGTAGCCGTATTTTTAAAGTTTTCTATCAAATAATCTACTAACTTAAAGTCTTCTTTATTAACATTTAACTTATTTCTAATTCTATACCTTTTACTCTCTACAGATCTAACAGACGTATTTAGAAAAACACTAATTTCTTTGGTTTTAAACCCCATAAATAGATAGTAACATATAATTACTTCAGAAGAATTTAACTCGGGGTGCTCTAAAGACATTTGATTAAAAAACTCTACATTAAGATTATTTATTAAATCTAAATGATCTTCTCCTTTTACTAAAAGAACAGAAGAGCTATGAAGAATTTCTTTATGAAGATCTTTAATCTTACTTCTCTGATCATCTATATTTGTAATTGAAGAAATACTTTTTATTTCTTTCTTTAAGTCTACTATATAATTTTCTAACCCCTTAACTTTTAACTTTAACTTATCATGGTTATTTTCGATAAGAGAATATTCTTTTCTACGTTTCGTAAAATCATTTAAAATTCTTTTTAGACTCTTATATTTTACAAAAACAAAAACAGTACCCAATATTAAAAGTGTAATTAAAAACACTATCCAATTTCTATTTAAAAAATTCTTCTTAGTTTCTACTTCTAAAATCCTAGAATTTTCTAAAAAAGACTCATTAATATTAAAACTGGCATCAATGTTTTCATTTATTAAATTCTGATGAAGGTTTTTAAGAGAATCTATATAATTATTTTTTTTATGAGTATCCTTTAATTCATCATAATATGATATGTAATTTTTAAACTGATTTTCTTTATCAAAATTATTCATATATGCTCGCATAGCATCTACTTTTTTTAAATAAAAAACAGTAGAATCTAATTGCTTTCTACTCAAAAACAATTCAGAAAAAGATATGTTTAAAGTAACATCATGTATCTTATAAAGGTACTTTGTAATGGTAGTATCATTTTCTAAAGTCTCAAAATCGGCATAGTACTTTACCCTATTTGCATCATCATTTAGATCCACATAATTAAGTACAATCATAAATAAAGCATATAATTGATAAAAAGAATCCTCTTTTATCGACTTATAATAATTTAGCTTAGGCAGAATTAAATCGTTACTTTTTTGATGATTGTTATTGTATAACTCAATATATGCTTTCATTTGCATAACATCTATCAAGCCTAATTTACTATTAATAATTGTATAAAATTTCTCTGCTTTTTTAAGATAATTTAAAGCAGAGGTATCTTTTTTTACGATATATAAATTATAGAATAACTCTATACTCGACGCACCAGCTAACTCATAATTTTCTTCTAACTCCGCATATTTTAATCCAAGAATATTATAATGATAAACTTCGGCACTTCTATTTAAGTGACTACTTAAAACTGCTTTAAGATGATAATAGTCTGCCAATTTACCTTTAATATTTATATCTAAAGGACTGGGAATGGAGTCTAAAAATTTTTCTGCGAGAACAGGATAATTATCTATTCGGTTACTGGCAGAGTCTATATATTTTAAATAAATACTAGAAGGTTCTTGTGCATAAAAATTTATGCTCAGAAAAAAAACTATCAGCTTAAAAGTGTTATTACTTTTTTTTTTCATCAAAATTAAGAAGAGACTTTTATAGGTCATTAGGATAATAAACAAAAATAGTAAAGTTTCATAAACGACCATAACAATTAATGAGTTTAACCTAAAAAAAGCAAAGACAAGGAGCTCTAAAGCAGTGTTTATATGATATTAAAAAAAGAAACATTCTTCCTTTCAGCAAAGTACGTAGTTAGTGAGTAGTTTAATATAATGACTTATCTTTTAAACTTATTCATCTTTGTATTTTTAATGAAATTTTGATTTAAAAACATTAATAATTCTTTAAGTAAGACAAAAGTTCTTTTAGACAATAACTTATTAACGTAGTAGCATATCAAAACAGAATTCCTAAAGACATCATTTTAACTATTATAAAAATATATGATAAAATAAATATTGATGAGTTAGGTATTAAAATTTATAATCAAGCACAATTAACTCTATTTAATAAAAACCTACCAGTAGTTAGTAATTTTGCAATTATTGTAACAGAAGTTAGTTGGGGGACTACTTCTGGCTAATGTATTCCAACTGATCCAGAAGGGACACATTAACAATTACTGCTACTGGTTTTTTCAATTTGGGTGCTTAAAAAAACTACTATTAATAAAATTACTGGGGCAAAAAACATCCAAATTATTAATACTGCTTGTCCAGAACTAAAAGTAAAAAAGAAAATATAACTTAAATATTTTCTAATTAAACACTAACTAAAGAGCACAATAGCAAAGTGCGTAGTACATGCGTAGTTTTATCTACTCAACTCGTGCACTTCTAAATTAAAAAAAAGTAGACATTTGTATTAACATTTTTTTAACACAAAATAGAACATGAAAAATACAGTACACAAAGTATATTTTATTTTATTTTTTATTGGTTGCTTTCAGGTAAATGCACAAACAATAAACTATAAACAAGAAGCAACTAAAGAAAATAGTAATTTCTTTGAGATTGTAACTAAAACTAGAAAACAGTTTATAGAAAAAGGCAAAAACTCTAAAACTGCAGAAACTAGATTAGAAAAGAAAACCCGAAAATTATTTGAACGTTGGGCTTGGAGCTGGAAAGATAGAGTAAACTCTGACGGTACATTTCCTAAAAACCAAGTGAACAAAGAAGACTATTTAAACTTATTAGTAGACAATGCAAGTACAAAAGCAAAAACTTCTTCTACAACAAAAGCTTGGGAACAAATAGGCCCAACTGCAATAGTAAATAAAAACTATAATTTTGATTACCCAGGACCTGGTAGAGTAGATGTTGTAGCTGTAGACCCAAATAATGCTAATATTATGTATGTTGGTACACCTTCTGGTGGATTATGGAAAACTACAGATAAAGGAGTTACTTGGGCTTCAAAAACAGATCATTTATCTGGCTTAGGTGTTACCGATATTCTAATAGACACAAATAATACAAATATTATTTACATGGCAACGGGAGATAGAGACAGTAGCCACGTTAGTTCTATTGGACTGTTTAAATCTACAGATGCGGGAGAAACTTGGGTGCCAACCGGACTTACTTTTTCTTTATCTGAAAGTGAATTCATTAGAGATATAGCCTTTGCTCCTGGAACCACCTCTACTATATTTGCTTTAACAAATGCTGATATAAGAAAATCTACAGATAGTGGTGCAACTTGGTCTAATATGTTTGTTACTAGTGATGGTACTAACCAAATTACTTACACTGCCAAATACCAATCGATGGTTTTTGACCCAAATGACGCAAACAAAGTTGTAGTTTCAGATTATTGGGATGCTATTTATTATTCTACAGACGGTGGAAATAACTTTAAAGTACATCCAGCTTTTCTAGGTGGTGAAAGCGCAAAAATATTAAGAATTACTGCTTCTCCTGCAGATAACGATTATTTTTATGGAATAAATCAAGATGGTGTTTTTAGAAAATATAATTTTGATTTTAATGACACGACAGCAGATATTGCTAAATCTACTCCTGTTACAGCACTTATTAATGGCACAGCAACACCATTTGATTCTCAAAGTGGTTATATACAATGTATTGCTGTTTCACCAACAGACCCAGACAACTTAATGGTTGGTGGTGTACAAGGTTGGAAATCTACAAACAATGGAGATACTTTTTCTCCTGTTTTAAATGCGTATACTTCTGCAGCAAACTTACCTGCAGGTCAAATTCACGTACATGCAGATCATCACTTTTTATTATTTACAGATAATACTCATATTATTAATGGAAATGATGCAGGACTTAGAATGGGACTTTTCTCACCAACTTCAGATGCAGATTTCCCAGATGTTTCTAGTGGTTTAATTATTACACAATCTTATAATATTGCTATTACTCACGGCTTAAACGGTGATGATTATATGATGGCAAATCAAGATAACGATGGTTTTTCTAAAGTATTGAAAGACGGAGTTAGACAATGGGTTGCTGCTGTAGCAGGTGATGGTACAGGAACAGCAATTGACATTGAAAATCCTCTTATTAGATATTTAGGAGGAACAAACGGACAATTAAATAAAACGATTGATGGTTATGAATATGATTATGCAAGTGCAACACAAGTGTTACCATCAGATGCAACAAATGCTGCATTTATTTCTCCAATAAACGTACACCCTACTATTGCTGCAACAATTTATGCAGGACACGGAGATGTAAAAAAATCTATAGATAGAGGAGCTAATTGGACTGCACTTGGTACAGGTTTAACACATACAGAATTTTTAGATGTTTCTCTTAACAATGCTTCAGTTAGAATATTTGCCATTGGTGAAGTTGCAGAAGTTTCAACATTAAAAAGAAGTGTAGATGACGGAGCAACTTGGTCTACAATAGCAAGCCCAAGCGGAGTAACTATAAACAGTGTATATGGTGTACCTAACACAAATACAGTATATGCAACAGTTAAAAGTTATAGTGCAGGAAACAAAGTCTACAAGAGTTTAAATAACGGAACCACGTGGACAAACATAAGTGGTGATTTGCCAAATATTATTACATTTAAAATAATATTAGATCCTAACAAAACCAACGAAACTATTTATTTAGCAACGGAAATTGGTGTTTATTTTACAGATAACTCATCTACTAATTGGGCTAAATTAGGAACAGGTTTACCAAACGTAAGAATAAGCGATATTGAAATAAGTGCAAATAATGGTAACGTATATGTAGGTACTTTTGGTAGAGGTATGTGGGTGTATAATGATCAAAAATATTTTGATAATATAGATGACTCTAAATGGTTTACAACAAATAACTGGGAAGGTAAAAATTTACCTACTAATGGAGACGATGTTTTAATAAAAGCAGGCGAACAAGTAGTTTTAGATTCTGAAGGTGCAGTTGCAAACTCTGTAGAAATTGCAAATACTGGTTATTTAGATATTTATAAAAATGCTGATTTAACCATTGAAAATAATTTTGATTCTGCAAATAATGGTTTATTTGTGTATTCTGATGCAGCTGATAGTGGAACTTTAATTGTAAAAGGAAATAGCACTGGTAACATTACCTATGTAAGAGGTGGTTTATTAGCTACTCAATGGAGCCTTATTACGCCTCCTGTATCAGGACAAAAAGTAAAAGATTTTGCTTTAAATACTGCTAATGATATTAGAACAAACTCAGATTCTCCTGCTAAATATGCAATTGCAAAATATAATGATTCAAATGCAACTGGTGCTAAATGGGAATATTTTGATGTAAACGTTGGTACTGCTGTAGAATTTGATAAAGGTAATGGATACTCTATTTCTAGAGGAACTGAAGGATCACTTAATTTTAATGGTACCTTAGAAACAAATACTTTAAACGTATCTGCTGCACATGGCAAATGGGTGGCAGTTGGTAACCCTTACACAGCATATTACCCTGCTAATAAAGGTGGTTCTGGAGATTTTGTACAAGATAATATGGCTAAACTAGCTATAGATGCTCCTGCAGTTTATGTTTGGGAAAATAGCCAAGCTAAATATGTTGCTCACTCGGCAGAATCTACCACAACTAAAGTATTAGCTCCGGGTCAAGGATTTTTTATAAAAATGAAGCCGTCTGGAACTGATGAAATGGTTGTTTTTAACAACACCAAAATAGGAACTAAAACAGCTCTTACAGGAGATCATACTTTTAATAAAAGTGCTACAACAACACCTTATATTAAATTATATGTTGCTAAAGGAAACTTAAAAGTAAATACAGATGTTGTGTTTTCTGAAAACGCAACTGTAGGTTTTGATGCTAGTAAAGATATTATCAATTTTAATTCTTCAGAATTTGATTTAACAACTAAGTTGTTAGACAACTCTACAGATACAGATTATACTATTCAGGCAATTCCTAATAACAATTATGAAAACCAAACAATTTCATTAAACCTAAAAGGAAAAGCTAATGAAAAAATTACTTTTTCTGCATTAAATAGTAATTTACCAGAAGGAATGAAGGTTTTCTTAGAAGATAAAGAAACTGGTAGCTCTTATGAGTTAAGCAATACAGAAAACTACACGTTAACATTAAGTACTGATGCTAGTGGTTTTGGACGTTTTTACGTACATTTCTCTACACAAGCATTAAGTGTAATTTCTAATGATGTAACGAAAATTCAGATTTATAATCAGAATAATTTCTTACAAATAAAAGGAGCAAACACTAGAGCTTTAAAAATTGATTTATTTGATATTAATGGTAAAGTTATATTAAATCAAAACCAATCTACAGACAAATACAGTCCTATTAATTTAAATGGTTTTTCTAAAGGAGTGTACCTAGTAAAAGTTACTACCGACGGAAAATCTGTTTCTAAAAAAATAATTATAGACTAACCTCTCAATAATAAACTCATGAATATTAAAAGTGAAAATAAAATAGATAGAAAAGAAGCTTTAAAAAAGATAGGGAAATATGGCAAGTATGCAGCTTTAACAGCTCTAGGTACTTACCTGATTTTAAGTCCTCAAAAAGCACAAGCCTCATCAGCAGCTCCAGAAGATCTTGGAGTAGGATTTTAACACATTCTTAAAACTCGATACTATTTCTAGTATCGAGTTTTTTATTTTAATTCAAACCCAAAAATGAATTTACAGCTTGCAAACTTGTAAAAACTACAATAAAATTATACATCAAAATAAGATTACACGTACCTTTAGGCTATCAATAAAATAATAGATTCATTTTATTTATAATTCTATTTTATACCTAAACAGTTAATGCATACAAAACTTCTTATTTTTAAAACCGTTGCAACCTATTTAAGTTTTACAAAAGCTGCTGAGCAATTATTTATATCGCAGCCTGCTATTTCTAAGTCTATTAGAAATTTAGAAGAAGCCTATAAAACTACCTTGTTTTTAAGAAAAAGAAACTCCATAGAATTAACTAATGAAGGGAAGGCATTTTTAATCTACACCAATAAAATTTTAGAAATTTATGCAGAAATGGAAAATCAATTTTTGCATAAAAATGAAAACCATCCAGATTTAATAAATTTTGGTGTGAGTACCACTTTGGCAAATTATATTATGCCAAAAGTAATTGCAAAATTTAGAACACAATTCCCTAATACTAAGTTTGAAATAACTGCAGGAAATTCTGACGATATTGAAGAACTTATTTTAAACCAGACACTAAATTTCGGAATTATAGAAGGTAAAAACACCAATCGTAAACTACAATTTAGTAAGTTCATGAAAGATGAAATTGTTTTAGTTACAAATGCTAAAAACAACACTTTTAAGAAAGGAATTATTAGTTTAGAAGTCTTACAAGAAATTCCGTTTATTATGCGAGAACTAGGTTCTGGAACCAAAGAAATAGTTGTAGAACATTTAAACAAACACCACATTAAAAAACTAAATACTGTGGTAACACTAAACAGTACAGAGGCTATTAAAAATTACCTTTTAAATTCTGATAATTTTGCTTTTATTTCTATTCATGCTATTTCTGAAGAACTAACAAATAACAAGCTTAAAATAATTGACGTAAAAGACTTATCTATTGAGAGATGGTTTTATTTTGTTTCTAGAACAGGGTATCAATCTAACCTAATGAGTTACTTTGAAAAATACACTTTAAACAACTATAACTTTTAGTTATCTTAAACAATAAATTAGTTTGCTAAATAGTTATTCTTAGTCCCTAGTTTTGTATCGATAAATAAATCTCGATATGAAAACGACATTCCCTAAAATTATCTTTTTCTTAATTATAGTTTTTGCACTATTTAGCCCAATGAATAGCCCAACGGCTTTATTACTTGGTTTTGTATTTGCCATCATTTTTAAAAACCCTTTTAAATCTAAAAGCTATAAAGCCATTCATATTCTTTTAAAAGTAGCAGTAGTAGGTTTGGGGTTTGGAATGCTTCTTAAAGAAACATTAGCTACAAGTAAGCAAGCATTCAGTCTTACCTTTTTCTCTATTTTTTTAACAGTAAGTATGGGGTTACTACTTACAAAACTATTAAAGTTAGATAAAAAATTAGGTCATTTAATTACCTCCGGAACTTCTATTTGTGGCGGAAGTGCAATTGCAGCCATTTCTCCAGTCATTAAAGCAAATAGCAAAACGATAAGTGTTGCTTTAGGTCTTGTTTTTTTATTAAACTCTATAGCCTTGTTTGTTTTCCCTGCAATAGGACATTTTTTGCAGTTATCTCAAGAACAATTTGGAATGTGGTGTGCTATTGCCATACACGACACTAGTTCTGTTGTAGGTGCTGCTTTAAGTTATGGAGATGAAGCGCTAAGAATTGCTACAACTGTAAAACTATCTCGAACACTTTGGATAATTCCTTTAGCTATTTTATCTATGTTTATATTTAAAACAAAAGGAGAGAAAATTTCAATTCCTTATTTTATTTTACTTTTTGTAGTCGCTATTTTTATAAATAGTTATCATTTAATTCCGACAGTAATTACCTCTGAAATTGTTTTTTACTCTAAAAGAACCTTGGTTGTAACCTTGTTTCTTGTAGGTTCTACAATTTCTATAAAAGACCTAAAATCAACAGGAATAAAACCGATTGTATTAGCTGTAAGCTTGTGGATATTTATCTCTATTTTTTCACTAATATACATCACACATTAAAAGTGATAAAATAAAAAAAGATTGTCTAAAAAGATATTTTTTGTCAATCTGAATTTATTTCAGATTCTTATGAAGATTGAACTTCAATAAGTTGAAATACTGAAACGAGTTCAGTATGACAAGATTTAATCTTTTTTAGACAACCTCTTTATTTAGTAAAATATACTATTTAATCATTTAACATGTTTAAATCTGCTATTCCTGTTACTTCTGTAGAAAGCTCACCTAACCACCCCATATTTGCTAGGATTCCTGTTTGAACTTTAATAAAATCGATTCCTGTTAAATTTACAGTATTTCCATCCTTATCTATTGCATCCGAAATATCTAATTTATCGCCTCCTGGAGTATTATCTGCATAACCATATTCAAAAGCGTTACTTTTAATCCAGCTAGGATTACTCATGTCAATATTATCATCTGTTAAAAGAGTCCCTGTAATTGTATAAGAATCTTCTGTAATAAATTCTGGATAAAATTTTGTTGATATCACACCATTATCCCCTTCACTATCTATCCAAGTTACAACTTCTGAATCTTCGTTAGGTCTAGAATAAGTTACACTATAATTTTTTATAGTCCCTTCGAAAGCATCTGCACTACCTTTAATTTCATACCAAGTATCATCTGCAATTCCATTTGCATTTTCATCTTGCATTACCCAAACAACACCGGGTTCTGCAAAACCAGAAAATGCATTTCCATACATCATTATATCAGCAGCATCTTCTGTATTTATAACGGTATGATCAAAAGTATAAGAAACAGCACCTCCCCATGCTCCTAAAGTAACCATTCCTTTTTTACCTTCTAGAGTTTTAGCTCCTTCTTCTGTACCTATTGAAGTATTAATTTTTTGCCCTGGAGCAGGTAAATAATCAATTAAAGTAGTAACATACAAATTACTTTCTTCTGTAATAGGACGAATTACAGCTGCTACTGAAATAACATATTCATGTGTAAATTCTCCTGCATCATTAGACGCAGTGTAAGACAAAACATAATCTCCAGAAGTTTCTGGAACAAAATCATAGGTAGATAAAGTAGAAACAATACTGTCTCCTAAATACCATTCTTCTAAATATTCTGTTTCATTAATTTTTGTAGCAGAAAAATTAATTGTTTCTCCCATTAACATTTCTACACTATTACTTTCTTCTGATAATTCAATTTCTGGTAAAACACTATAAAGGTCTAGTTCTGATGTACAAGATGTTGCCATTATTGCTAAAAAGCAAGGAATAATAAACGCTACACGTAGTTTTAAAGTTTGGATAATTTTCTTCATGTTTTTAATTTAAAATTTGATATTTGGGTTATAATTATTACTAGTTAAATACTACTTTGTTAGGAATATCTCCTGTTTCTACAGACCACTTAAAAGCACCTTCAGATGAAAAACAATACAATGTTCCTGGTGTTACATAATCTTTAGCGTCTGTAATTAGAATGTCTTTCGTTTCTGGATTTATCGTAATTCCATAAGGAATTTTTATAAGATCTTTGTCTTCATCGGAAATAAAAGAATCTGTAAGTATGGTTTCTGTTTTTGTATCTAACCTGTTATAAGAAATGGTGTTTTCTCCTGTTACATAACTAAATTCTGTACTGTAGATATACATAATATCATCAAAAATGGTCATATTACTAACAGCCAAATCAAACGATTCTGTCACCTCATCTATCTCAGTATCTATCACAAAAAGTTTAGAAGGCGTTTCATAATAATCTCCTCTAGAAGAAACATAAATATCTCCTTCACTATCAATTTGCATACGATGAAGATTGATTTCTACCTCTATTCGTTTTGTTTCTTCGAAACTTACAATATCAACCACAGAAACCGTAGATTCATAATTTGGCGGACTATAACCTCCTGAATTTGCCACATAAATTTTATCATTATGTATTACCAATTCTTCGGGCTGCCTACCTACATTAACAGAACGCGTAACACTAAGACTTGTAGTATCAATTTCCATAATTTTTCCGTTTGCAGCGTCCGGATCCCCAATAACACCTAAGTAAGTTGTTAAATACGCTTTTCCGTTGTAAAACTTTATGTACCTGCAATTATCAACATTTATTTGTTTAATTTTTTTTCGAGTATTTACATCTAAAACTTCTACTTTATTAGACGCATTTACAACCACATATAATTTAGAACCATAAATTCCCATATCATTTCCAACATCACCCAAACCACCAACTTCTTCTGGATTTGCTGTTCTAAAAACTTCTTTTTCGTAAATTCCAGTTTCAAAATCCATATAATCTAAAGCTGCTTTATTCATAGACATGTTTCCTTCATTCAATAAATAAAACCCTTTTAAATCAGCTATAGGTTCTGTAGGAATTTCTGGAGTTATGGAGTCATCAAAATTCTCATTGCTGCTACATGCATTGAAAAAAAACACAACAGCTAAAGCTGATGCAATCTGTACACTTAATCTTCTTTTGTTCATAATAAAAAATTTAAAGTAAAACGATAGGATCTCCCTGGCATTGGGAAGTTTTTTACTACCGCATATTGTTGATTAAATACATTGTTTACTGCTACTAAAACTTTTAATTTCTTTTGATTAAACAAAAGTGTTTTACCTAAACTTAAATCATGTGTAAACCACGGATCTAAATAATTAGAACTGATGTTTGCCTTTTGGCTATATCTCTCTCCTGTATAAATAAAACTGTAATTAAATTCTATTTTTCGGTAATCTATCATAGCACTGATACTACCGCTATGAACAGGTATATACGGAATTTGATCTCCGTAATTACTCGCGCCAGCAGTAACGTCTATAGATTCTTGGTACGTATAACTTAAGTTTGTAGTGTATTTAAATTTCTCACCTAGACTCCCACTCGATTTTATATTTGTTTCTATTCCGGTTGTTTCTACTTTGCCTAAATTAAACATAGACCAACGGAATAAATTAGCGCCAGGAATCGCAACAATTTTGTTTTCTATCCAAATTTTATACACATCTGTTTGTACATCAAATGCTGTTTTTTTAAAGTCCGTTTGATAAGAAAACCCCAAATTTACCTGAGTAGCATCTTCCGGGTCTAAAAAAGTATTTCCGATAAACGTATAATACAAATCATTAAAAGTGGGTTGTCTAAAAATCTCCTTATAAAAACTTCTTATCCTAAATTTATTAGATTCAAAAGGTTGCCAATTCAGCATAATTGTAGGTGAATATTTTTGTAAATCTTCTGCAGCTTCATAATACAGAACCGTTTCATCTACGGTTGTACTTAATAAACTTGCTTGAATGTGGATTTTATCAAAATTAAAATCAGCAGCTAAAGCTGATAAAAGCGTGATTCTTTTAGGATATGAAAATCTGTACAAATTCGCATCCATCGTATTCTTTTGTAAGTCTGTTGCCAAGGATAATTTCCAAAAAGGTAAAACCTGAAACGTATTTACCATCGATAGATAATATTCTTCTTGTGTATATCTATTATCTAGCTCACCATCCACTTTTATAATTTCTGGATCTACGTAACGAGAATAATTATGCGCATACTTACCTCTTAACACAAAAAAATAAGAGTCGTTTACATGCTTTGTATATGCACCTTGTAGAAAATTATTTTGATCCCATAAACGTTGCGGACGCTTAAAACGATTGGCAACGATAGCTCCTGGCAATCCACGTTCAGAATCATAGTGATATAATTTCACGTTCCAATTATTCTTAATTCCATTCGAACCATGTAAAGACGCTTCTGCCCTAAAAGATTCGATATCGGCATTATTACGTGTTGCTATTGTATCATAACTTCCGTTTGTATATCTAAACTTATACTTTCCGTTGGCATTGAGATATTCTGTACTAAGGCGAGCACTTAAATGCTCATTAATTTTGAAATCTAAGTTTACAGAAGGATTAACCAGTCCAAAAGAACCCGTTTTTAAACTGACGTTGGTATTGCTATTTTTCCCTTCAGAAAATTGAGGAGTTTTAGACTTTAAATAAATACTATTGGAAGAAGCATACGATTTAGCAGATTGATCTAAATCTGAACGCTGTCCTTGATACAATGAAACAGCTTCCATGTTTTGCACAGAATATTTACCTAAATCTATTTGTCCGTTTTGTGCGTTTCCAAGCTGAACACCATCATAAAAAACTCCGGTATGTTGTGAGCCCATTCCTCTCACATTTATGGTTTTTATTCCTCCAATTCCGCCATAATCTTTTAATTGAACTCCGCTAAAAAAACGAATAGCATCTGCAACACTAGCATTACTTAAACGACTTAAAGTTTTCCCCGTTAAAGTCTGAACAGTAACTGGAGAAAAATGTATTTTAAGCTTCTCTTTATTCGTTATTAAAAAGATTTCCTTAAGCTGAACTGCTTTTGTAGAATCTATTTTTTGGGCATGCAAAAAACTTGAATTAAAAAATCCAATGCTCAATAAAATAACCCCAAAAGAATGTAAAAAAGAATTCCTCATACTTGAATTTCACGTACGAGGATAGAATAAGAGAAGTACTACGTATCTAAAATAATAGATAGGCAGATTCCTAATTCTAGCTTCAATCCTCGAAAGCTTAATGAATTATTAAAAAAATGGCAGGTCTTCTGACTTACTCCTTCCACCCGGTCTTCCCATTCTTTCGAAAAGTGACTATTCGGATTTCAATTTTAGAGCTTACAGCTGCGGGACAGTTCTAGGTTTACACTAGATTCCCATTTTAATATCAAGTTTTTAAACTTGATAACCATTCTTAGTTAAAAAATAAAGTACAAATTTATCTACTTTTCAGGAATAAACAACACGCTTTTATTGTTTATTTCTAAACAACCTCACTATTCCTTAAAACCTAAAAAAAGCACAAATAATTTGAATAAAAAGCATCAATAATGCTACTTTGTTGAAGTAAAAAAAATGACTAATTAGAAAGGCAGAAAATACCCTTTAGAGAATAAAATACTTAAATATAAACTATGATAAAGATCAATAGTTTCAAAATTTAAAAGCCGTATAAATATCTTATAGAAAAAAAACAACTCCAAATAAAATAACTTAATGACTGAAAACACTGTCCCCCAACAATATTAAAATACTCAAAAATTATAATAAATGAAGCTGTAATAAACTCATATATAAAATGGTATCTAAAAAACCACTGTACTTTTCTTTCAATTTATTTTTTGGTTTTCTAAAAAAATAAAAATCTTTAGAGAAACCTGATTACTACTTTTAAAACAAGGTTTCTAAAAAAAGCCTCACGGATTTCCGTAAGGCTCTCAATTAGAACTCTTTCCTTTTCAATAGTTTCTTTTCTAAATACTATTCAAATATATTCCAATAAAACATATAAATTTTACGGGTTTCCGTAAATAGCAGTTTTATATTAAAAAAAGAATTACACTAACCCAAAATCTTTAGCAATAGCAACCAAATGCGTTGGATTACTTGCATTAAAATGTTCCTTTAAAAATTTTAACCTTTTTTCTATAGCACTTATACTAGAGGGAAAACACCCTTTTTTTCTCAGGCTTTTACTTATTTCTTCTTGCAGTGATCCCATAGAAAGTGATGCTATTAAAAAAATATCAAAATCAGTAATCTCTAGAGCTTGCTTTGGATGAACCGTAGTATTTAATTCTGGCGAAATATAAAACTGATTTGTAGTATAAATTCTATGCATAGCATTCCTTAATTCTTTTAATCCGTTTCTATTCTTCCAAACATAGCCATCTATCTTTAGATTCTTATACAAGTGCTGAATTTTATAAGGCTTATCTTCAACAGAGAAAACAATAATCTTTAAATCTGAAAATTCTTTCCTAATTTTATGTATTAACTCTTCTCCTGACTTTAATTCTTGCGGAGTTCCATCATTTTTAAAAGACAAATCAGAAATAATGAGATGGTAAGGAGCATTGTTTAAATAAGCGTTTTTAATTTTAAAATACGCATCATCACAATACGAAACAAAATCTATATCTTTTATTCCTATTTCCTCTAAAGCTATTTTAATTCCGCTATTAATAACATCTAGATCTTCTGCGACCAAAACCTTTTGAAACATTTTTTACTTTTTAAAATGAAAAGTTTTCTTTAAACTCCTCACTAATTCAATATCAAATTTAATTTTTCATTTTATAGTTTTTATACGGGTTTCCATATTTATAAGTACTTTTTTTTTAAGAAAAAGTTAACTATTATAATGAGGACTGTAAACATTCGTTTTTTTCTACGACAGAATTTAAAATAAAAATAATGAGATCTTTACAATTTATTCTATTCCTTTCACTCATTTTTAATAGCTGTATTGAAGATGATATTATCGCAGATAATCAACCAGAAATATTAAGTTTTAACAACTCCATTACAGAACTTGGTATAAAAAACACGCATCTATACAACACAAAATACACTAATAATATAGGAGAAATAACAACTCCTCAAATTAATTGGAACAGCAGCAATGCTAACATTGTATCTGTTTCTAACACCGGCTTACTTACAGCACTATCCATAGGAACATCCGTAATTACAGCTTCTGTAACAACTGAAAGTGGAAGTATTATTACAAACGAAAACAATATAGAAGTTATAGCTGTTGATAAAAAACTAACAATAGATAATGTTATTGAAGAGATAATTATCTCTAAAACACACCAATACACTTCAACTTTTACAAATGAACTTGGAGAGATAGAAGATTTAAAAGTATCTTGGAATAGCTCTCACCCCTCTATTATTACGGTTTCTAACGAAGGCTTAATTACAGCTATTAGTGAAGGTACAGCAACCGTTACAGCAAGTACCACAACAGCAGACGGAAAAACAATTAACACGGAAGATACAGTAGCGGTAGTAACTATAGACGAACGTATAAGTATTAATAACCCAATAGAAGAGTTAAACATAAGCAATACCCACCAATACACCACAACATACACTAACAGTAGTGGAGAAACAGAGAACACTGCTATTACTTGGCAAAGTTCTAACACAAACGTATTAACAGTTTCTAATACCGGCTTAATAACCGCAATTGCACCGGGAGAAGCTGTAATTACAGTAACAGTAAACTCTTCTAATAACACGCTTACAACCCAAGATTCAGTAATTGTTATTGGCAACACCACTCAAGAAAAAACAGGAACTTTAAAAACATCAAGTAGTTATGAACTTAGAGGTGATTTTACTTTAAAAGAAATACCAAACACAAATGATTTAGAGTTAACAATTGACGAAAACTACAAAGCATCAGACAGACTACCTGGTTTATACTTATACTTTACCAATAATATAAATACAGTAGCAAATGCTAAAGAAATACAAAAAGTTACTGTGTTTGAAGGAGCCCACACATATATTATAAAAAATACAGGTATTAATGATTTTACACATTTATTATATTGGTGTAAACCATTTGGTGTAGACGTAGGAAATGGAGAAACTAAATAAAAGAAACATGAAAAAACATACAATTACATTCGTTTTAATAGTATTAGCAAGTAACATTAGTTTTGCACAATGGACTAAAGGAAAAGGAAATGGATATTACAAACTTGCAGGGTGGCAATTACAGTATGATGAGCATTATACAGATACAGGAGCTAAAGACCCTAATAGAACTAGAACTTTGTTTAACACTAGTATCTATGCAGAATATGGGTTAAGTAATAAATTTGATGTTATTGCATACGTACCATTTTTTGCTAGCTCTTCTCAGAATAATCAAATTTCAGGTACTACAGGAGGAACTATTAGCCAAGGGGAAACAGTAAATTCTTTTGGAGATGTAGATTTAGGTATTAGGTATGGTTTATACAAGAAAGGAAATTGGGCTGCTGATATAAAACTAACATTAGGCTTACCAACAGGTGATAATAATGGTGGTAGCGATGGTAGTTTTCAAAATGGAGATGGAGAATTTAATCAAATTCTATCATCATCTCTTGGTTACTCTACATCTTATAAAGACAAACCTATTTACTTAAAATCTTATTTAGGTTACAACAATAGAAGTGAAGGTTTTTCTGATGAATTTAGGACTGGCTTAGAAGCAGGAATCAATTTAATAAACAATAAACTTTGGCTAATTACAAGGTTAAATGTTGTAAAATCTTTTAAAAATGGATCATTAAATGCTACCAATAGTAATGGAAGTATTTTTGCAAACGATATTGAATACAGTAGTTTTGGTTTTGAAACAGCTTACTATATTACTAAAAAACTAGGTATTTCACTAGGCTTCGACTCTGCTTTTTCTGGTAAAATAATAGCCGCAAGCCCTTCTTTCTCTGGAGGAATATTCTTAGATATAAAATAATTTTACATTATAAAGAGTAATTAAAAAAAGCCAAAATATGTATTTATTTTGGTTTTCTTATTTTTAAGCATTAATCCCTTTAAATTTAGTGCAAACAAAAAAGAGGAATCATTTCTGATTCCTCTTTGCTTAGTAGCGGGAACTGGACTCGAACCAGTGACCTTCGGGTTATGAGCCCGACGAGCTACCTACTGCTCTATCCCGCGATATTGTTTCAGAAATAACAACTTAGCTTTTAACTTTCGAATCATAAAATCGACCCGTTATTTCCGGCGGCAAATATACAACTTAATTAGAGAATTGTGCTCTTTTTAAATAAAAAATATAAATATATTTTTTATTTATCCATTTTCAACAAAAAATCAACCTTCAAAAATAAAAATTAAAGTAAAAAAAAAGAGTAATCATTGCTGATTACTCTTTGCTAGTAGCGGGAACTGGACTCGAACCAGTGACCTTCGGGTTATGAGCCCGACGAGCTACCTACTGCTCTATCCCGCGATATTGTTTCAGAAATAACAACTTAGCTTTCAACTTTCGAATCATAAAATCGACCGTTATTTCCGACTGCAAATATACATCTTTATTAAATAACTGACCAAACTTTTTTTTACTTTTTTAAAACATTTTTTAATACACTAAATTCTAATCAAATATAAAAAGGAATTATCTTTGCACTATGACGCATAAAGCAGGTTTTGTAAATATTATCGGAAATCCTAACGTAGGTAAATCAACATTAATGAATGCCCTAGTAGGTGAAAAGCTGTCTATCATAACAGCAAAGGCACAAACAACGAGGCATAGAATCTTAGGAATTGTAAATGAAGACGACTTTCAGATTGTCTTTTCCGATACTCCGGGTATTCTAAAACCTGCCTACGAGTTGCAGTCTTCTATGATGGATTTTGTAAAATCTGCCTTTGAAGATGCAGATGTACTTATCTATATGGTAGAAGTTGGTGAAAAAGAATTAAAAAATGAAGCTTTCTTTAAAAGAATCATCCATAGTGAAATTCCTGTAATCTTATTATTGAATAAAATAGATAAGTCTTCTCAGGAAGAAGTGGAAGAAAAAATTGAATATTGGAAAAATAAAGTTCCGAATGCTGAAGTGTTTGTAATTTCTGCATTAGAGAAATTTAATGTTCCTGCGGTTTTCGATAAAATAAAAGAATTATTACCAGAAGGTCCTGCTTTTTATCCGAAGGATCAATTAACAGATAAACCTGAACGTTTTTTTGTAAATGAAAAAATTAGAGAGAAAATTCTAATGCATTATAAAAAAGAGATTCCGTATTCTGTAGAGGTAGAAACTGAAGAATTTATAGAGGAAGAAAATATTGTGAGAATTCGTTCTATTATTATGGTAGAAAGAGAAACTCAAAAAGGAATTATCATTGGTCATAAAGGATCTGCACTAAAACGTGTTGGTGCAGAAGCTAGAAAAGATTTAGAAAAATTCTTTGAGAAAAAAGTTTTTATAGAACTATATGTAAAGGTTAATAAAAACTGGCGTAGCGATAAAACGCAACTAAAACGTTTTGGCTATAATCAAGGTTAAATAAGAAAGAACTCTATAAAACCTATTCTTAAAATATCATTCCCGTTAATGTTGCTTGTAACAGATAAAAACGGGAATGAAGTTAATATTTATTGCTCAATAATAGTGATTAACAGATTGTGCAATTCTTTCATTTGATTTTTTCCAGTCTCTTTACCTATACTTCCTAAAAAGTATAATAACAACCATATTAAAGGTAGCGCAACCAATATAGCAATAGGAAACACCAAACTCTCTCCTAAACGATATTGCACATAAGCGAACACTCCTACTCCTAAAAACAAGGTAGCTACCACAAAATGGACAAACATAAAAAGTGTCCACACTTGTGGTTTTGGCCCAAATAGTCCTTTTAAGGTAGAAGAGTTCTTATCTACTTTTACAATTTCGAAATGCAATTGTGGCGACCAAAAATGACTTTTTCTCACAGGAATATCAATAAACACATGTTTATCTGCAACATTACTCCTATATATACAAGCATCACTTTTTAGATACGTTGTAATTCTTTCTAGCAATTCTTCAGGATTCTCTTTTAAATCAATAGAAAATCTAGGCCTTAAAAAAAAATCACTATTCCTTTTTTCTTGAATACTCATTAAATTGATATTATTTTTTAAATGTAATTAAAAATTCCATTTTGATAACAATTCAAGCAAAAATCAATAGAAAAACAAGATAAACTTCGTTAGATTTTTTCAGTATTTTAAAGACTTTATTTTTTACATCTTTCTTACAAGCTTAAATTGTATCTTTGCAAAAATTTTCAATAGAGATGAACAGTATTGTTGCCATTGTAGGAAGACCAAATGTAGGAAAGTCAACGCTTTTTAATAGACTGGTACAAAGAAGAGAAGCCATTGTAGATTCTGTAAGCGGAGTTACAAGAGATAGACATTATGGGAAATCTGACTGGAATGGTAAAGAATTTTCAGTAATTGACACTGGTGGATACATTACTGGTTCTGATGATATCTTTGAAGGTGAAATTAGAAAACAAGTAAATCTTGCCATTGATGAAGCAGATTTAATTGTTTTTGTAGTAAATGTAGAAGACGGAATTACACCTATGGATGCGGAGGTTGCTAAACTTTTACGCAAGGTTAAAAAACCAATTTTTACGGTAGTTAATAAAGTTGATAACGCAATGCGTGAACCTGATGCTATAGAGTTTTACAACTTAGGCTTAGGAGAATACTTTACAATTGCTTCTATTAACGGAAGTGGAACTGGAGAATTATTAGATGCATTAGCAGAAAAAATGCCAGAACCAGAAGCAGTAGATTTAGAAGAAGTAGCATTACCAAGGTTTGCTGTAGTTGGGAGACCAAACGCAGGTAAATCATCATTTATAAACGCTTTAATTGGGCAAGATAGAAATATTGTAACTGATATTGCGGGTACAACAAGAGATTCTATTGACACGAAATACAATCGTTTTGGTTTCGATTTTAACTTAGTAGATACTGCTGGTATTCGTAAAAAATCTCGTGTTAAAGAAGATTTAGAATTTTATTCTGTAATGCGTGCTGTACGGACTATTGAATATTCTGATGTTATTGTTTTAGTGGTAGATGCAACTCGTGGTTTTGAAGGTCAGGATCAAAATATATTTTGGTTGGCAGAAAAGAACAGAAAAGGAGTTGTAATCTTAATTAATAAATGGGATTTAATAGAGAAGGAAACCAATACCATGCGAGATTTTGAAGCAATGGTAAGAAAACAAATTGAACCATTTACAGATGTGCCAATTGTATTTATTTCTGCTTTAACTAAACAACGTTTGTTTAAAGCGATTGAAACTGCAGTAGAAGTTTTTCAAAAAAGAAAGACTAAAATACAAACGAGTAAGTTTAATGAAACCATGTTAGATATCATTAAAACTTCTCCGCCTCCTGCAATAAAAGGAAAGTTTGTAAAAATTAAATACTGTATGCAATTGCCTACGCAAACACCGCAATTTGTATTTTTCTGTAACTTACCACAATATGTTAGAGATTCTTACAGACGTTTTCTTGAAAACAAATTAAGAGATATTTACGATTTTTCTGGAGTACCAATTACTATTTATTTTAGACAGAAATAAACCTATTCTGTAACTTTTGTTACTTTTATACGTCTAAGACAATAGTAATATTGTAATTATATATTCTATCTATAAGGCATGAAAATTATTGAATCGAAGTTAGTAGCTGAAACGGATTTACCATTACAACTAAACGTATCTTTTAACAAGATTTTTGACTTGTTTAAAAAGTATGCGGATATAGAGTATGCAAAACATCCATATCATAGTTCTGCTAAAAAAATGGTGCAATTAATTAACAAGCATCCAGAATTAAATGATGGTTTTTCTGATTACTCTTTATTAGATAAGTATAAAGAACAGATAGATTTATTACTAAACCCCTTATTTCCAGAACCTTTATTATTAAACGAAATAAAAGCAGCAAGTATCCCTTTCTCTTTTACTTCTTTTAAATTTACAAATCGTTTTGAAAATATTTTAAAAAATGCAGGTGAAAACTACGAATTAAATGTTCGTAATTTTGAAGAAGATAGTATGTACATTATGGCATGTACATTTATTTTAAGCTTTGTACATGGTTTTAATGTTGATTTAAAAAGACCCTTCTATTTTGATATTCCAGATAATACAACTGGAACAATGAAATATTATAGAACCACCTTTAATGGAGATTTTTCGGATATTACAGCTACAGAAAACGCACCTAAACTAACAGAAAAAGACTTTAAAGAATTACTGAACAACTTCGATAATATAGCCTTATGGAAAGAGAAATTCCCTCCAAATAGTTATATTTTTAAAGGATTCGGACTTATTAGTTTGTTTGATGTTACTTCAGAAGAAATGCTGTCTTCTATTAAAGCAAACTTATTAGAAGGCGGACAAGATTTAATTCCGAAGCTTCAAAGTAACTTAAGAGATTTTTACAGTATTAGAGATTTAAAATTAGGGTATTCTATTTTTGATAACGTAAATACCAAAATTTGTGAAACGCAGGTTAATAAATCCAATAGTTTAATTTTAAACCATGGAATAGAAATAAATTGCGACTCTGGCTACTTTTGCAACACCATTATGCAAAAAGTTTTTAAAGATCATGAAACTTATATCATTTCTGATGTAGCAGATTATGGCGTAAAAACAGGCAACAACCTTTTTTCTAAGAATCTTCAAGAAAACAACATTCAGAGTATCATATTAATTCCTATTAAAGCAACAAATAATGGAGATTTGGCTTTATTAGAAATTGCTTCACCAAGAGCCTATGATTTAAACTCTGTAAATATCAATAAATTAAAAGATATTATTCCTGTTTTTGAAGCTGCTGTTAAAAGAACTTCAGAAGAGCGTCAAAATATCTTAGAAGCTACCATTCAAGAAAATTATACATCCATTCACAGTTCTGTAAAATGGCGTTTTTATGAAGCCGCAGAAAAATACCATACTGCTCGTCAAACCAATACCAACGCAAAATTAGATGAAATTGTATTTAATGATGTGTATCCGTTGTTTGGACAAAGTGATATAAAAGGATCTTCTGTTGCTAGAAATAAAGCAATTCAAGAAGATTTAACCACGCAATTAACCTTAGCAATTACAGTTTTAAAAGATGCTTGTAAAACAGAAAAACTCCCTATTTATAATGAGTTAATGTTTAGGGTTACTTCTTATTTAAATGATGTAAAAGAAGGTTTAAACGCAGGTGATGAAATAAGTATTTTAGACTTTTTAAATAGAGAAATTTACCCTGTTTTTAATCATATCAACAAAATTAGCACAGAACTTTCTCAGAAAGTGAGTGTTTATATGAAACGTTTAGATAAAAATCTAAATGTAGTGTATGAAAAAAGGAAAGAATACGAGAATAGCGTTACACTTTTAAATGATAAACTAGCACAGTTCTTAGACAACAAACAAAAGCAAGCCCAAGAAATGTTTCCTCATTATTTTGAGCGATACAAAACAGATGGTGTAGAGTACAACATGTACATTGGACAGGCTATTACAAAAAAGAAAAAGTTTGATGATCTGTATTTGTACAACCTTCGTTTATGGCAGTTACAGACGACTTATGAAATGGAAAACTTAGCATTTTATGAGCGTAAAAACATGCAACATGATTTACAAGTTGCTTCCTTAATTCTAGTACATAGCAATGCAATGGCTATTAAATTTAGAATGGATGAAAAGCAATTTGATGTAGATGGAGCTTACAATATTAGATACGAAATTATTAAAAAGAGAATTGACAAAGCAAACATAAAAGGAACAAATGAACGTTTAACAGTTCCTGGAAAAATTGCCATTGTATATTCTCAAGATAAAGACGCTATAGAGTACATCAAATACATTAATTACTTGCAATCTAAAAATCAATTAGGAAAAATTGAATTTTTAGAATTGGAAGATTTACAAGGTGCTTCTGGTTTAAAAGCATTGCGTGTGGAAGTTAAATATCAAGAACATTTTGATGAAAACAAAACCATCACTTTTAACGATTTGATAAAAGAAATTGAGGCCTAAATAGCCGTATCTAAACTATAAAAAGAAATTACAAAAGCCAAGACACTTACTATAATGCCAATCATAAAAACGGTATATGTAATTCTTAATATTTTATATTTCCTATTTAAAACGAGTCCAAGAAAATACAAATCTTTGGTTAAAGAGCTATACAAATAATCTCTGTCTTGCATCATTTCTTGAATTCCCCACTCAAAATCAGGTAATTTCATTTGATGAAAATTTCCAAAAAATAGTAAATTCACCTTTTTATTAGCCACATCTTCCTTTGTAAACTTTCCTTCAGTAACATTAGGTCTTGTAGCCAAAATAGATAATATAATAGAGGCTACTGTAAAAAATATAAATATAATTGTTGGTATTATTAAAAAGCTATTTGAAGGTTTATCTAATTTTGGGAGTAAAGTAGATAAGGCCAAAGAAACAATAATGGCATTTACAGAAAGTAAAATATTTGCTTTTGTATCTGCAATATTACTTAATGTCATATGATTTTTTAAAGCCACTCTAAACATGGTTTCTACACCTCTTTCTGGAACTTCAACTTTATTTTTCTTCAACTTTAACGTTTCTTTCTTCTGATTAAACTTCGCTAAATTTTCTTTTATTTTATGTTGATTTTTCAACAACTTAGCTACATTCTTATTTTTTCCTTTACTCCAATTTTTTAAAGCATAATCTGTATGATATTTATGCTCCTTTGTTAAAAAATTAATATTTAGTGCAATCCATTCAGTATCTAAAAATTTCTTATTTTCTATACTTTCCCATTCTTTTCTTAACAACTCCAACTTGTCTATAAAGCTTTTACTTCCTAGATGCGCACAATCTGCATCCATTATAATCTGCTCTAATTGATTATCAGGTTGATTCCCCATTTTAGTCGCTAAAATCAATTTAGAGATTACCGCTATTCTTCCAGCATCAACATTATTTTCATTTAAAAAATTGGTCGCTATTTTTACACTTTCAGATTCATGTTTTTTTGCATCTTTTATAAATCCGGTATCATGAAACAAAGCTGCAAGCTGTAAATTTTCTTTAGAAATTGCATCTATATTTAAATTTTCTGCAAGTTCTGTTGTATAAGCAACCACATCTTGTGTATGTGTTATATTATGATATACATAAACAGCATCTAACTCCTTATTTAATAAATTAAAAACATATTTTTCTGCATCTAAAACTAATGTGTTCATTGTAAAATTATTTTATATATAAATAGGAAGAAATGATCATTTGCTCTACCACTTTATCAATATTGGTCGTAAATTTATGTTTTGCTTTCAACAGCTTACAAATTAACAATTATTTGTAATGTAACAAGTGTTTTTACGTCTAAAAAAACTATTAACATTATAGTACTAATTTAAAAAGAAAAGAAACAAATATGCTTACTTGGAAAGAAATTATCAACTTTAGTGTAAAAGGAAATCCAACTCCAGATAAAAGAGTTGAAAAGTCCGAAAAAGAATGGAGGGCTCAATTAACTGCAGAACAATTTAGAATTACAAGACAAAAAGGTACAGAAAGACCACATACAGGAGCTTTGTGTAGTATTTATGATGAAGGCCGATACAACTGTGTTTGTTGCAATACTCCTTTATTTGATTCTACCATAAAATTCGATTCTAGTTCTGGTTGGCCAAGTTTTACGCAACCTATTAAAGAAAATGCCATTAAATATCATAAAGATGTTTCTTTTGGTATGGTTCGGGTTGAAGTGATGTGCAATACTTGCGATGGTCATTTAGGTCACGTTTTTCCTGATGGACCGGAACCAAGCGGATTGCGTTATTGTATTAACTCTGAATCGATGGTTATTGATAAAAAATAATTTAATTTTAAAAACAGTCTAATGTCATTCCGAACGAGGAACGAGGAGGAATCTTATTATTTATTTAGAGATTACCTCGTCATTCTTCCTCGTAATGACAAAGAAAACATAAATGAATAAAAATTTACAAGTTGCTACTTTAGGAGGTGGCTGTTTTTGGTGTACAGAAGCTGTATTTCAAGAAGTAAAAGGTGTAGAAGAAGTAGTTTCTGGTTATGCAGGTGGCAATGTTCCTGGAGAACCAACTTACAGAGAAATTTGCTCTGGCTTAACAGGTCATGCAGAAGTAATTCAAATAACGTACGATGCAAATGTAATTTCGTATGAAGATGTTTTAGTCATTTTTATGACAACGCACGATCCTACAACCTTAAATCAACAAGGAGCAGATAGAGGAACTCAATATAGGTCTGTGGTTTTTTATCATGATGAAAATCAACAAAAAATTGCTTCAGAAGTTTTAAAACAGATTCAAGATTATTATAATGATAAGATAGTAACTGAGTTAAGTGCTTTACCTATTTTTTATAAAGCAACAGAAGAACATCAAAATTATTATAGAGAAAATACACAACAAGGGTATTGTAGTTTTGTTATTGAGCCAAAATTAGCTAAATTGAGAAAATTACATGCAGATAAATTAAACTAATAAAATAGGTTTTAGGTTGTGGCTAATCTAAAATCTATTTATAATCCACAAAAAAATGACTGAGATTTTACTATACGGCGCAGATTGGTGTCCAGATTGCAGAAGAGCAAAAACGTATTTAAAAGAAAACAACATAGAGTTTACTTTTGTGGATGTAGATTTAGATAAGGAAGCAACTGCAAAAGTAGAAGCTATTAACAACGGAAAACGTATTATTCCTACACTTATAATTAGAGGAAAATCATACACAAACCCTAACAACGTAGAATTAGCTTCAGTTTTAGGAATCAACGAAGTTGGTAACGTTCAGTTATTTGGTGCAGATTGGTGTCCAGATTGTAGAAGAGCAAAAAGCTTTTTAACAGATAATGGTATCAATTTCGATTTTGTGGATGTAGACAAATACAATTGGGCAACTAAAAAAGTAGAAGAAATTAACAACGGAAAACGCATTATTCCTACCGTTTTAATTGATGATGTTCCTTATACAAACCCAGATAACGTAAAATTAACTAAGCTTCTTTCTATCAATGTAGAAAAAGAACATAAAGTTTTTGACACCATTATTATTGGTGGTGGTGCTGCAGGTTTAACAACATCTATTTATGCGCAAAGAGATCGCTTTGATACGTTAATTTTAGAAAAATCCACCATAGGTGGAAATGCCTTTTTAACAGAAAAAATTGAAAACTATCCTGGTTTTACTTCTATTTCTGGTCCTAAATTAATGGAAAAGATGGAAGATCAAGCCAAGACATACGGCGCTGTTATTAAAACAGGTGAAGAAGTTATTGGTATAGAGAAAAAGGATAATTTATTTTCGATAGAGACAAAAGGAACTACCTATTTAGGTAAATCGGTTGTTTTATCAACAGGTTCTACGTATAGAAAATTAGGCATCCCAAATGAAGAAGAATTAATTGGATCTGGAATCCATTTTTGTGCAACTTGTGATGGTGCTTTTTATAGAGACAAAGATATTATTGTAATTGGTGGTGGAAATTCTGCTTTAGAAGAAGGTATCTTTTTAGCTGGTTTTTGTAAAAGCGTAAAAATAGTAAACCGATCAGAAAACTTTTCTGCATCTGAAACCTATGTAGAAAAACTAAAGAGTATTGATAATATTTCTACCTATATGAATAAAACTTCTTTAGAATTTATTTCTGATGAAAAAGAATTATTTAAAGCTTTAAAAGTAAAAGACAATGCTACCAACGAAGAATCTTTATTAGAAGCAGATGGTGTATTTATTTTTATTGGATTGATTCCAAATACACAATCTTTTAAAGGAATTGTAGATTTAGACAAAAGAGGTTTTATACAAACCACAGCATTAGCACAAACTTCTGTTGATGGAATTTTTGCTGCCGGAGATTGTAGAGAAGGTGCAATTGCTCAAGTAGCCGCTGCCACCGGAGAAGGCGTTTTAGCAAGTTACGGAATTAGAAGTTTTTTAAAATAAAATGATTAAATTATTTGGCACAGAAAGCTGCCATAAAACCCAATATTATAAAACATTTTTAGAAACGCGTAATTTAAATTACGCGTTTTTAGATGTTAAAAAGAATGAACTTTTTGCAGAAGAATTACGTAACTTGTATGAAAATAGAAAATTAAACTTTCCTACAATTACTATTAATGATAAAAAATTAAGAAATCCTTCTGATAAAGATTTGATTAAATGGATTGACACATTATGATGAAACTAAATATAAAAGACACTTTTACTTCAGAACTGCCTTCAGATTCTAATTTAGAAAACTCAAGAAGACAAGTAGAAAACGCTGCTTTTTCTTATGCAAATCCAAAGAAAACAGCAAAACCAGAAGTACTACACGTTTCACAAGAAATGGCTACTGAATTGGGTATTTCTGAGGAAGAAACAAAATCAGAATTCTTTAAAAATATTGTTACTGGAAACGAGATTTATCCGAATACAAAACCCTTTGCAATGTGTTATGGCGGACATCAATTTGGCAATTGGGCAGGACAATTAGGCGACGGAAGAGCTATTAATTTATTTGAAGTTGAACATCAAAGTAAGAACTGGAAAGTACAGTTAAAGGGTGCTGGGGAAACTCCGTATTCTAGAACTGCAGATGGTTTGGCGGTTTTACGTTCATCCGTAAGAGAATATTTATGTGCAGAAGCTATGTTTTATTTAAACGTACCAACCACAAGGTCTTTGTCTTTAAGTTTGTCTGGTGATACTGTTTTACGTGATGTTTTATACGATGGAAATCCAGCGTATGAAAAAGGTGCCATTGTTTCTAGAATTTCGCCAAGTTTTTTACGTTTTGGAAGCTTCGAGATTTTTGCAGCTAGAAAAGACACAGAGAATTTAACGAAGTTAGTTGATTACACTATCAAACATCATTTTCCGCATTTAGGAGCTCCATCAAAAGAAAGTTATATCAACTTTTTTAAGGAAGTTTCTGAGCGTACTTTAAAAATGATTATCGATTGGCAACGTGTTGGTTTTGTACACGGAGTAATGAATACGGACAACATGTCTATCTTAGGTTTAACCATAGATTTTGGTCCTTATGGTTGGTTAGAAGGCTTTGATTTTGGCTGGACACCAAATACAACCGACAGTCAACACAAACGTTACCGTTACGGAAATCAACCAAATATTGGTTTGTGGAACTTGTATCAACTAGCAAATGCTTTGTATCCGATCATTGAAGAAGTAGATCCTTTAAATGCAATTTTAGAGCAATATAAAATCGATTTTGAAGTACAATCTTTACAGATGATGAAATCGAAGTTAGGTTTGGTTTCTTCGGATGATGACGATTTAAATTTGATACAAGAATTAGAAGATAATTTACAATTGGTAGAAACAGACATGACTATTTTCTTTAGAAATTTAAGTCGTTTTGTTGATGAAACAACTGCCTTTAAATTAATCGAAGCTGCTTTTTATGATGTAGAAAATATTTCTGACGAAGTAAAAAATAGATGGAATACTTGGTTTAAAAAATATGCTAATAGACTGGCTATAGAACGAATTTCATCAGAAGAAAGAAAAGAACAAATGAATTTGGTAAATCCTAAATATGTGCTTAGAAACTATATGTCTCAAATGGCAATTGACGAAGCAGATAATGGAAATTACACTTTAATTGATGAATTGTTTCAACTATTAAAAAAACCATATGCAGAACAACCAAAAAGCGAAAAATGGTTTGCAAAAAGACCAGAATGGGCACGGAATAAAGTAGGTTGCTCTATGTTATCTTGTAGCTCATAAAACTATATACAATTAAGACCTCACAGGTTTTAAAAACCTGTGAGGTCTCTTAAAATAATACAAATATGAAATTAGGATTAGGAACCGCCGCTTTAGGAAGACCACAATACATTAATGTTCGTACAGAAAATTGTGACAACTCCAACTTAGCAGCCTTTAGAAAACAAAGTTTTGCAGTTTTAGAAGAAGCGTATAATTTAGGAATTCGTTATTTTGATACTGCTCCTGGTTATGGTTTGGCAGAAGAATTAGTCTTAGAATGGGTGCAAACGAAAAACGACAACACTATTGAAATCGCCACAAAATGGGGTTATACCTATACCGCCAATTTTGACGCGAACGCAACGGTTCATGAAGTAAAGGAACATAGTTTGTCTAAATTAAATGAGCAATGGATTTTTTCTAAACAACTCCTGCCCTATTTGAAAGTGTATCAAATTCATTCTGCAACTTTAGAAACTGGGGTTTTAGAAAACAAGGACGTTTTAGAGCGATTGGCTTTCTTAAAAAAAGAACACAATCTAAAAATAGGATTGACCACCACAGGAACCAACCAGGTTGAAGTAATTAAAAAAGCACTGAATGTTTTGGTTGATGGAAAACAAGTATTTGATTTATTTCAGGTGACTTATAATTTTTTAGACCAAAGTTTACAAGAAGTTTTAGAAGAATTAGTTCATCAAAATAAATCGATTGTCATTAAAGAGGCTTTGGCAAATGGAAGAGTTTTTAAGAATGAAAGCTATCCTCATTACGCTAAAATGTATGCAACTTTAGAAAACTTAGCTAAAAAACACCAAGTTGGTGTTGATGCTATTTCTCTAAAATATTGCGAGCAAACAATTCCGGAAAGTATTGTTTTAAGCGGAGCAAGTTCAACAGAACAACTAAAAGAAAATCTAAAACTGAATTCTTTTACCTTGTCTGCTGATGAAATTGAAACACTAGACGCTTTAAAAGTTGCTCCTGAACCATATTGGACAGAACGCAAGCAATTGGCATGGAATTAACCAAAGTTGCTTTTGGTGGTGGTTGTCATTGGTGTACAGAAGCTGTTTTTCAAACCTTAATTGGTGTAGAAAAAGTGGAACAAGGTTGGGTTGCATCGACTGAAAATAATAATACATTTTCTGAAGCAGTTATTGTGTATTTTAATACTGATAAAATCAATTTAAAAACATTGATTGAAATTCATTTATTAACGCATAAAAGTACGAGTGATCATTCCATGAGAACAAAATACCGTTCTGCGGTTTATTATTTTTCCAATCAACAAAAAGAAGATAGCTTAAAAATAATTGAAGAATTACAAATCAGTTTTAAAGATAAAATTATTACAAAAGTATTAACGTTTAAAGAGTTTAAACCGAATACTGCTGAATTTCAAAATTATTACCAATCAAATCCTGATAAACCTTTTTGTCAGAATTACATCAACCCTAAGTTGACATTTTTATTACAGCAATTCTCGGAAAAGATAGACAAACGTAAAGTTGCTCATCTTATTTCGACTACCTAAAAAACAGAAGCATGAACACTATTAGATTAGAAATTGAAAATAAAAAAGGCTTAAAATTACAAGCATATTTAGAATTACCTGCAAATGAAAAACCGAATCAATTTGCCATTTTTGCACATTGTTTTTCTTGCAACAGTAATTTTAATGCCGTAAAAAATATCAGTCGTTCTTTGTCTAATCATGGTTTTGGCGTTTTACGTTTCGATTTTACAGGACTAGGAAGAAGTGAAGGCGAATTTGCTGAAAGTCACTTTTCTGCCAACGTAGAAGATTTGTTAGCGGTAAATGCTTTTTTAGAAAAAAACTACAAAGCACCATCATTATTAGTTGGTCATTCTTTGGGTGGAGCGGCAGTTATTGTAGCGGCTTCAAAATTAGAAAACATAAAAGCGGTTGCCACTGTTGGCGCTCCTGCAACTGTTGGGCATGTAACTCACTTATTTTCTCATGGAACAGCAGAAATTCCAGAAAAAGGAGATATCGAAGTAAAAATTGGAGGTCGTCCTTTTAAAATAAATCAAGATTTTGTAAACGATTTCAGCAAAACAGATTTACCTAAAATCATTAAAAATTTACGCAAACCAATCTTGGTAATGCACGCTCCTTTTGATACCGTCGTTGGTATAGAAAATGCAGAAAAAATTTATCACAATGCCATGCATCCAAAGAGTTTTGTTAGTTTAGATGGTGCAGATCATTTATTATCAAAATCAAAAGATAGTATTTATGTTGGTAATATGATTGGTACTTGGGTAGAACGTTATTTTGAGTCTGAAGAGAACAATATGATTTCTACCGAAGGTGAACAATTGGTAGGACATCTAAACTTATTAGAAGACAATTTTACAACTTCTATTCAGACTAAAAAACATGCTTTTATTGCTGATGAACCTGCAAATATTGGTGGTGATGATTTTGGTCCTTCTCCGTATGATTTTTTAAGTGCAGGTTTAGCTGCTTGTACAGTAATGACTTTAAAAATGTATGCAGAACGTAAAAAATGGGATTTACAAGAAGTCTTTGTATATATTACCTATTCTAAAAAACATAGCGACGATTTAGGTATTGCTGTAGATAAACCAACCAGATTTGATCATTTAAATAAAAAATTAAAGTTTGTTGGGAATCTAGATGAAAAACAAATACTACGTCTAAAAGAAATTGCAGCTAAATGCCCTGTTCACAAAACATTACAAAGCGAAGTTATTATTGAAACAGAAATCGTTTAATTTTAATGCTTAGAACATCAATCTTACTTAAAACATAAAAAACTTTTTTCAATTTGGTTTATTAAAACATGAAATCGTTAAGTTTTAGCAAAAGAGTCAAAAATTTATGATATTAGGACAATTTGAATAAACTTAGCAAGTTACATTTGCATAACTAAAATTGTCCGTTATAGTGTCTAAAAAAATAAAGAATAAAAAATATCGCTTTTTAAGAAGATTCTTACGAGTTTTTTTAGGACTAATCATTCTTGTTGGTTTTTTAATACTTTTTATTAGAAGCCCTTGGGGACAAAGTGTTATTGTTGATAAGGCAGTAAACTATGTTACCGATAAAACAAATACTAAAATTACTGTAGACAAGCTATTTTTAACTTTTAAAGGTGGTTTGCAATTAGAAGGTTTGTATGTAGAAGACACCAAAGGAGACACATTGGTATATTCTAAATCTTTAGAAGCAAACCTACCTCTTTGGGGAATGATTAAAGGAGGTACCGTTGGTGTAGACAATTTAGAATGGAATGGTTTACGTGCCAATATTATAAGAAAAGACAGTCTTTCTGGGTATAACTTTCAGTTTTTAATAGATGCATTTGCATCAGAAGAACCAACTCCTGTTGTTGAAGAAACAACTTCGGAGCCTGTAGATATTGTTCTTGGAAATATTGATTTATCAAGTATTAATGTTGTTTTTAAAGATGATGTAATAGGAATTGACAGTCATTTTAAAATTGGAAATCTAACTGCCAATATGGATAAAATTGATTTGCAAAAAATGATTTTTAATGCTGATGAAATTTCACTTTCTGATACTAATATTAAACTGATTCAAAAAACTGTAGCACCAGACACCTCAACTACAGAAAGTATTTTACCCTTTTTATCTGCAAATAAAATAGCCTTAAAAAATGTAAAAGCGTATTATAAAAACCCTGGTGGCCAATTAATTTCTAACATAAATATTGATGAATTTTATACAGAAATTCCTGAAATTGATTTATCAAAAAACAAAATTAATCTTACCACTTTACAGCTTAAAAACGCTGATATTCTTTTAAAAACAGCTTCAACGAATTCAACTGTTACAGAAACAACTACAAATAGTAATACCGCTTTTGTTTGGCCAGATTTTGATGTGCAGATAGATGATATTAATCTAGAAAACAACAAGATTCAGTATTTTGTAAATGATGAAAAAATTGTTAAAAACACTTTTAATCCGAATGCGATTGTTGTAGAAAATTTGACACTAAAGGTTTCTGATATTTTCTTGAAAGACAAAAAAGCAGGTTTACAATTACAGACTTTTAATTTTAAAGAAAAATCTGGATTCAACTTAACCGAGTTTGCATTAAATACAAAACTTAGTGATAAAGAATTTGAAGTTTCAGATATAAATATTCAGGTTGATAAAAACAGAATCTCTGGTTTTGCAAAAGCAAATTATAATTCAATTTCTCAACTAATTTCATCACCAGAAAAAACTAACATTCAATTAAAAATACCTTCGTTTAGTCTTTGGTTAGAAACCCTTTTTAAGTTTCAACCAACATTAAAAGAAAATGAATACGTTAATAAATTAAGTAAAAAAAGCCTTACCGGAACATTGAATCTTAATGGTACTTTGGCTGATGTAAATATTAATAACACGAATGTTAATTGGGGAAACTCTACAAAAATATCTTTAGACGGAAACTTTAAAAATGTTACTGATACAGATAAATTACAACTGAACATTTCTAACTTTAAAGCAAAGACAAAACGAAATGATCTTTTACAAATTGTAGACGAAAAAGAATTTGGCATTCATTTACCCGAAGATATTTTGATTACAAGTAACGTAGATGGTACTTTAAATAACATAGCAACAACTACAAAAATAAACACAACACAAGGTCTTGCAACTATTAAAGGAAGCTTTAAAAACGAAGCAAAAATTAGTTATGATATAGATCTAAATATTGATAAATATAATATTGGTTCACTTTTAATAAACCCTAATTTTGGTCAATTAAGTGTTACCTTAAACTCTTCTGGGAATGGTAAAAATCTTGAAGATTTAGACGCCAAATTATCAACAAATATTTCTAAATTTCAATTAGAAAATTACACTATTACAGATTTAAATATCAATGGAATTTTAAAAAATAGCAAAGGTAAAATTACATCAACTTATAAAGACAAAAATCTAAATGTAGACTTAAACGGAATTGTAGATTTAGATTCTATAAATACAAAAGCAACTTTAAATCTAAACCTAATTGGCGTAGACTTACAAGCGCTTGGTTTAATGGAACGTAATGTAAAATCTGCTATGGAACTTTCTTTAGATTTTACAGGGAATTTAGAAAAATACGCCGTAAAAAGTAATATAAAAAACGGAGTTGTTGTATATAATAATCAAACTTATTTATTAGGTTCTTTATCCGCTAACGCGTTTGTAGACAAAGACACCACAGCTGTTTCTATCAACAATAAAATGATAGATTTAAACTTAGAATCAAACACAGATCCGCAAACATTTAGCACAGCATTGCAACGTCATGTTTCTAGTTATTTTTATAAGGATAGTATTGTTTTAGACACCATCACAAACCCTGTAAATTTAATTTTAAAAGGTAAAATTTCTCAAACACCACTTTTAAACGAGGTTTTTCTAGTCAATTTAAAAGATTTAGACACCGTAAATATTGATGTAGATTTTAAAGAGAAAAAACAACTCTTAACAGCTAATATTACAGCACCACACATTAACTTTAGTAATAATGAATTAGACAGTTTGTCTTTTTCTATGAATACAAATAAAGAAGATTTCAATTTTAATTTAGGTTTTAAAAACATAACAGCAGGTCCTTTAAATGTGCCAAAAACCATTATCAAAGGAAACCAGAAAGACAAAGAATTATCGCTTAATTTTTTAAGTTTTTACGAAGGAGAAAAATTAATGAATATAAACTCTCTTATTACAAAAGAGAACAATCAATTAAAATTTACAATAAAAAATGATAGCTTATTATTAAATAGTAATAATTGGAAAATACCTAAAACCAATGCTATTCTTTTTGAGAATGATAAATTATCATTTTCCGATTTTAAAATCAGTTTTGAAAATCAATTTATAGAAATTACAGATAAAGTTTCTAATATTTCTAAAGATCATATTGCTCTAAATTATGAGAATTTTAAAATTGATGAAATTTTTAATTATTTAAGTCCAGAAAAGGAGATTACAACAGGAGTTTTAAATGGAAAATTTATTCTAGAACAACCTTTTGGAAACACTGGTATTATTGCCGATTTAAGCATTAGTCAATTACAAGTATTAAAAACAAACTTTGGTAAATTAAGTATTGATGCAAAATCTTTAGAAAACGGAAAATATGATTTTAATGCATCTTTAAAAGAAGGCGATGTAGATTTAGACATTAAAGGAGATTATTTAGCAGAAAATAATGATGCCAATCTAAATTTAGATTTGCTAATTAATTCTTTTAAAATGAAAACCTTAAATACACTTTCTTTAGGAGAAATTAAAGAAACTTCGGGTAGTTTTTCTGGAGAATTTAAAATAACAGGTCAAACTTCTGAACCTGTTTATAAAGGAAATTTACATTTTACAAATGCAGCTTTTAATGTTGCCAAGCTAAACGCTAAATTTAAGTTACAAGACGAAACTTTAAATATTGATAACAGCGGTTTAAGCATGTCTAACTTTACCATTTTAGATGCAGAAAACAATTCGCTTGTATTTTCTGGTGCTATAAAAACCAAGAGCTTTATAAACCCTACATTTAATTTAGATATTAAAGCAAAGAATTTTAGCGTGCTAAATGCTACAAGAAGAGACAACGAAACTCTTTACGGAAAAGTTTCTTTTAATGCAGATGCAAAACTAACTGGAGACTTACAAATTCCTAAATTAGACACTAAATTAGTAGTAGGTTCAGACACAGATATTACTTACGTTTTACCTGCTAGTTACACAAATATAGAAGAAAGAGATGGTATTGTTTCTTTTGTAAATAGAGAAAACCCAGACGCTATTTTAACGCAACAAGAAGAAGAAACTGCAACAATTACAGGTTTTGATGTAAAGGCACTTTTAAAAATTGATAAACAAGCTGCAGTAACCGTTATTATTGATGAAGAAACTGGTGATAATTTTAATGTTTCTGGTGATGGAGATTTCATCTTGCTAATGAACCCAAATGGAGATTTATCTTTAACTGGTGCTTTTGAAGTTTCTAAGGGACAATATGAACTAAATTTATACAATGTTGTAGACAGAAAATTTGTTTTAGTTCCTGGTAGTCGTATTTCTTGGGCAGGAGATCCTCTTGATGCAAAGTTAGACATACAAACAATGTATACTTTAAAAACATCTGCTTCAGATTTAATGGCATCTCAAATTTCTGGCGAAGATTCATCTGTACAAAACAAATACAAACAAGTACTGCCTTTTAATGTGTATTTAAATATTGCAGGCGAATTGTTACAACCAAAAATATCTTTTAATTTAGACATGCCAGAAGATCACCAAGGAGCTATTAGCGGTCAGGTTTACGATCGTGTGCAACAGATTAATCAACAAGAAGAGCAATTAAATAAACAAGTTTTTTCTTTATTAGTTTTAAGTAGGTTTTATCCAGATTCTGGCAGCGACGGAAGTTCTGGTGGTTTTGCTTCTATTGCAAAAAACAATTTAAATGATGCCGTTTCTGGGCAATTAAATTCTTTTTCTGATAAACTTTTAGGAAACTCTGGTATTCAATTAGATTTTGGTTTAAACAGTTTTACAGATTACCAAGGCGATACACCAACCGATAGAACTCAATTAGATATTGCTGCACAGAAAAAGTTATTTAACGATCGTTTAACCGTAAGAGTTGGTAGCGAAGTAGACATACAAGGAAGTAGCCAAACGGGGGAAGAATCTCCTTTAATTGGTAACGTAAGTTTAGAGTATAGAATTACAGAAGACGGCAGATATAGTTTAAAAGGTTTTAGAAAAAATGAATTTGAAAATGTAATTGACGGACAAACTATTGTTAGCGGAATTGCATTAATTTTCACCAAAGAATTTAATGAATTTCAGCAACTTTGGGATTCTATTTTACGTTCTAAAAAAGATAAGAAAAACGTAAAAACCAAAGAGGATAAAGAGGATAAAGAGGATAATAAAGTTGAAAATTCTGATAATAAAAAGTAAATAAATGTTGAAAAAAATCTATAAAAAACACCTTTTTTTAATAGTCCTATTCGTGTTTATGTACGCTTGTGGTATCAAAAAACACATTCCAGAAAACAAACGTTTGTATACTGGTGCTACCATAGAAATAGAAGCAGATTCTATTGTAGAAAAAGTAACAGAACTAAAAACAGATTTGTCTTCTGTATTGAGTAAACAACCCAATACAAAGTTTCTTGCTATGCATCTTGGTTTGTATTATTACTATAAAAATCAGCAAGAAAAAACCAATTTCTTAAACAAATGGCTGTACAGGAAAATAGGACAAAAACCTGTTTATCAATCAGATATAAATGAATTAGAAAACAAAAAAATCCTAATCAATAAATTGGAAAATTATGGTTTTTTCTATAGCAGCGTTAGTTCTAACTTTAAAGAAGAAGATAAAGAAGCTTCTATAACATATAATTTAAAAATACCTGCTCCTTATAAAATAGCAACCTACAAAATAGACAGTATGGTTTCGCCTATTTATAAAGATGTAAAAGAATTAACTAAAACAAGTATCATTAAAGAAGATACGCGTTTCGATTTGGGTATTTTAAAATTAGAAAGAGCACGATTAGATACAGAATTAAAGCAAAAAGGATATTATAATTTTAATTCAGATTTTTTACTTTTTGAAGCTGACACAAATAGACGTAACACAAAAAAGTTCGATTTATTTTTAAAACTAAAAGCAAAGGTTCCAAAAAAATCTACGGTTCCATATAAAATTAATAAAATCAATATTTATCCGAATTATAATTTAAATGATTCTACAGAAGTAAAGAATATTCGTTTTAAAGAAAAAACATATCATCAAGATACCGTGTTTTTCGAGCCTAAATATTTAGACGATTTTATCACCCTAAAAGAAGATGATTTTTATAACCCATTAACGTCTAAAAACACTGCTAGAAGACTTTCTTCAATTGGTACATATAAGTTTGTAAACATTCAATATAAAGAAATTAAAGACGCACTTACAGATACTATTGGTAGTTTAGAAGCCAATATTTTTTTATCACCTTTAACAAAACGCGCCATACGTGCAGAATTGCAAGCGGTTACAAAATCTAATAATTTTGCAGGTCCAGAATTAGCAATAACGTATAGTAATAGAAATTTATTTAAAGGAGGAGAAACGTTAAGTATTAGTACAAATATTGGTTACGAAACACAAATATCTAGCAGTAATAATTCTGGTTTAACCAGTTTAGAATTAGGTTTAAAAGGAGAACTTAGTTTTCCTAGAGTTATTTCTCCATTTGCTATCAATAAAGATTTTTTCGATTATTCTATTCCGAAAACAAAAACAAGTTTAAGCGCCACATATTTAAATAGAAGTCAACTGTATACACTTTTATCGGGTACTGCCCTTTTTGGGTATACATGGAATGCTAATAAATATATTACGTATGAGTTCAATCCTATTTCTGTAAATTATACACGTTTATCTAATACTACAGATGAGTTTCAAGAAATTTTAGACAACAATTCTTATTTAGAAAGTAGTTTTGATCAGCAATTTATTAGCGGACTTACCTTTTCTTTTACCTATAATGAAATGTTGAGTTCCACTAAAAAACATCAACTTTACTTGCAATCTACCTTAGACGTTGCAGGTAATTCTATTAGTTTGTTTGATAAAGAAACAGATGAAGCCAATGAGTTTTTAGGTTTAGAATATGCACAATACGCTAAAGCGGATGTTGATTTTAGGTATCATTATAATTTTGGTAACAAGAATGAACAAACAATTGCTACCAGATTATTTGCTGGTTATGGTTATGCTTATGGTAATTCTGAGGTTATTCCGTTTGTAAAACAATATTATTCTGGTGGACCTTATAGTGTAAGAGCATTTAGCATAAGATCTTTAGGACCGGGAACTTATGACGGAAATAATACAGACGATGATAGTTCTTATTTTGATAAAACAGGTAACGTACGTTTAGAAGCCAATTTAGAATATCGTTTTCCAATTGTTTCTATTCTTAAAGGTGCCGTTTTTGTAGATGCAGGAAATGTTTGGAATACTGTTTCTAATTCAGATTTTAATGATGAAGACGGTAATGTTACAGATAAGTTTACGTCAAATTTTATAAATGAATTAGGTATGGGAGCTGGTTTTGGTTTGCGAATAGATGTACAAGGTTTTGTAATTCGTTTTGATTTGGCTGCTCCTTTTCATGATCCTTCTTTAGAAGAAGATAAACGATGGGATTTTAGAGCAGACGAACCTGTTTTTAACTTTGCAATTGGTTATTCTTTTTAAGTTGATAATGTTTTTACAAAGACAAAAATGCTCCATATTTTTAGTATACTTAAAAAAAGAAGCAACAAAAGTTTTATATTTAAACCTAAATTATAGTATTTATTAATGAATCACGAACTTAAAGAAATTATAAATCAGGCGGTCATCAACCAACAAAAAGGTTTGAAAAATGTATTGGCAACCGTAGTACATTTAGAAGGTTCTTCTTACAGAAAACCAGGTGTACGCATGTTAATTTCTGAAGATCTGAGTTCTGTTGGAGCCGTGAGTGGTGGTTGTGTAGAAAAGGAAATTAAACACAGAGCTAAAAGTGTTTTTTCTGATAACAAACCAAAAGTCATTACATACGATGGGAGGTATAAATTAGGCTGCGAAGGTGTTTTATATGTTCTAATAGAACCTTTTTTTATTACGGATGAATTTCTTACTCATTTTTCGAAAGCAAATTCAGATAGAGAAACCATACATATTGCAAGTTACTTTACCGATGAAAATGAAGCTTTTGGTAATTTTGGTTCTATAATTACTTTTCACAATAAAAAACAATTTACGTTTTCTGAAGGATTTAATCATCAGTATAAAAAAGACCTTATAATTTTCTCTCAAATAGTACAACCTAGTTTTAGGTTGATTATAATTGGAGGCGAACACGACGCTGTTAAACTCTGTAAAGTAGCCGCAACATTAGGTTGGGAAATTGATGTGATAACCTGTAATAAGGATTCTAAAGAATTAAAAGATTTTCCGGGAGCAAATTCGGTAAACGGTGACTCTGCAGAAACCATTCAATTTACAAGTATTGAAGAAAATACGGCTATTGTAATTATGAATCATAGTTATGTACAAGATTTAAAATACGTTATAAAACTGTCTGAATATACACCAAAATATATTGGTATTTTAGGTGCACCAAACAGAAGAGAACGATTGTTTAACGAGCTTTTTGAATTTGTACCAGATATTTCTGATGAATTTTTAGAAACTATTTATACACCTGCAGGTTTGCATATTGGTGCAGAAACTCCAGAAGAAATTGCCGTTTCTATTGTTGCGGAAATACTCTCTATAATTAGAAAAAAAGAGCCTTTTTCTTTAAGGAAACTGGCGGGAAAAATTCATACCTAAATTTATGGAAAACATTGCTATTTTAGTTTTGGCTGCAGGCAAATCATCTAGAATGAATAGCATAAAACAGTTAGAAAAAGTAAATCATAAAACACTTTTAGAACTCACTTTAGAAAAAATAGAACGTATTTCTACATCAAATATTTTTTGTGTTTTAGGCGCAAATTCGGATAAAATTAAATCAGAAATAAGTTCTAAAAACGTTCAATTTATTGAGAACACCAATTTTGAAGACGGATTAAGTTCAAGCATCGTTTCTGGCATTCAGTATTTTAAGGATAAAGATTTCCATTATGAAGGTCTTTTTATCTTATTAGCGGATCAACCAGCCATTGATGTTGCTTATATTGAAGATATGCTTCATTTATTTAAACAAAATAAAGATAAAATCATTGCCTCTAACTATGGTAAAAAATTAGGTGTTCCTGCGATTTTTCCTAAAAAGTATTTTTCTAATTTATTTCTGATAAAAGGAGACAAAGGCGCAAAAGAATTCATCAACAATAAGAAAAACGAAGTTCTTTTTTCTACAATAAAAACAAACTTCTTAGACATAGATACCAGAGAAGACTTGCAACGATATAAAAACTCAATTTTAAAATAGTTATTTTAGCACTTATGAAACTACTCAGATACTCCATATTCTTTTTACTTTTTTTATGCATTTCTGCCTGCGCAACCATAAAAAAACAAATAGCAGACAACCAATCTAGCGTGATTAAAAAGGATAGTTCTAAAATTGAACACACTTTTTATTTAATTGGAGACGCAGGAAACTCTACATTAGAAGAAGATTCACCTGCTTTAAAATATTTAAAAAAGCATATTGAAAATGCATCAGAAGAAGCTACTTTACTTTTTTTAGGTGATAATGTCTATGAAACTGGGATACCAGATAAAGATTCTAAAAAATATCCTTTGGCAAAAAGAAGAATTGAAGCGCAAACAAATGTTGCAAAACAATTTAAAGGAAATTCTATATTTATTCCAGGAAATCACGATTGGTATCATGGTTTAGATGGATTAAAAAGAGAAGAAAAACTAGTTGAAAAGGCATTAGGGAAATCAGCTTTTTTACCGAATAATGGTTGTCCATTAGAAAAAGTTAAAATTTCTGAAGACATTGTTTTAATTATTGTTGATACGCATTGGTATGTAACAAACTGGGACAATCACCCAACCATAAATGATGAATGTGAAATTAAAACAAGAGAAAAATTCTTTGATGAATTTGAAGGACTCATCAAAAAGGCAAGAGGAAAAACAACGATTGTGGCATTACACCATCCAATGTTTACAAACGGTTCTCATGGCGGACACTATTCTTTTAAAAGCCACATGAGCCCTTTACCTGTTTTAGGTTCTCTTAAAAATTTAATTAGAGAAACAACCGGACTTACAAATACCGATATTCAGAATAAAAAATATAACGAGCTTAGAAAACGTGTTATCACACTCTCTCAAGAAAATGATAAAACAATTTTTGTTTCTGGACACGACCACAACCTACAATATATTGTAGAAGATAATTTACCGCAAATAATAAGTGGTTCTGGTTCTAAAACAATGGCTACAAAATTAACCGGAAACGCAAAATTCACCTATGGAGCGCAAGGTTTTGCTAAGTTAGATGTTTATGAAGATGGTTCGTCTAACGTTGCTTTTTATACCGTAAAAGATAACAAAGTTGTGTACGCCACAGAAGTTTTACCAGCGAATGAAAACACCAACTTTGCTCCGTTTACGAATACTAATATAACAGAAAAAAAAGCATCTATTTACACCAAAGAGGAAGTTGAAAAAAGTGGTATTTATCGTTTTTTATGGGGAGAACGTTATAGAAAATATTTTGGTACAGAAGTAATTGCACCGACGGTAGATTTAGACACTCTTTTTGGCGGATTAAAGCCTGTTAGAAAAGGTGGCGGACATCAATCTAAATCATTAAGACTTGAAGATTCAGAAGGTAGAGAATACGTAATGCGTGCCTTACGTAAAAATGCGGTACAATATTTACAGGCAGTCGCTTTTAAAGACCAATATATAGAGGGTCAATTTAATAATACCGCCACAGAAGGTTTGTTAAGTGATGTTTTTACAGGTTCGCATCCGTATGCACCATTTACTATTGGTAAATTGTCTGATGCCATTGGTGTTTATCACACAAACCCTGTTTTATACTACGTTCCTAAACAAGATAAGTTGGGTAATTTTAATGATGAATTTGGTGGTGAATTATACATGATTGAAGAAAGAGCTGCTTCTGGTCATGGAGACAAAGAAAGTTTTGGGTTTGCAGATGAAATAATTAGTACCGATGATTTATTAAAGAAATTAAGTAAAAATGAACATCATATTTTAGACGAAAATGCATATATAAAAGCACGTTTATTCGACATGTTAATTGGAGATTGGGACAGACACCAAGACCAATGGAGATGGGCTATTTTTAAAGAAGGTGAACAGACCATTTACAGACCAGTTCCTAGAGATAGAGATCAAGCTTTTGCTGTTTTTGGTGATGGTTTTTTATTAAATATTACCACAAAATTAATACCTGCATTGCGTGCAATGCAATCATATAAGGAAGATATCAGCAGCCCAAAATGGTTTAATTTATCTCCGTATCCTTTAGACATGGCATTAATTACAACGGCAACTAAAAACGATTGGGATGCACAAGTAAAGTTAATAACCACCAACCTTACAGATGCAGTAATAGAAGATGCTTTTACTAATTTCCCAGACGAAGTAAGAGATCACACTGTATTAGAAATAAAAACAAAACTACAAGGAAGAAGAAAGAATTTACAAAAAATTTCTGATGCTTATTTTCAACATTTAAATAAATTTCAAGTTATAAAAGGTACTCATAAAGATGATTGGTTTGATATTGAAAGAATCCCTAACGGAGGTACAAAAATAACTGGATATAGAATTATAAAAGGCGAAAAAGGAACCATTTTTCATGAACGAACTTACAAGAAATCTGACACCAAAGAAATCTGGATTTATGGTTTAGATGATGATGATACTTTTGTTGTAAAAGGCGAAGCTAAAAACTTAATAAAAGTTAGGATTATTGGCGGTCAAAACAACGATGTTTATAATATTTTAAACGGTAAAAAAGTAAAAATATATGATTTTAAATCTAAGAAAAATACGTTTGTAACAAACAAAGGGAATAAAAAGTTAACCGATAATTACGAAACGAACGTGTACGATTACACGAAGCTTAAAAACAATCAGTTTATTATATCTCCAACCATTGGTTTTAATGCAGACGACGGTGTTAAATTGGGTGTTTCTAATGTATATACTTCTTTTGGTTTTGAGAGAAACCCATTTACTTCTCAACATACCTTAAATGCGGCCTACTATTTTGCAACTAGTGGTTTTGAATTTGATTATTCTAGTGAATTTGCAAACGTTATAAAAAACTGGAACCTCGGTGTAAAAGCACGTTTTACAAGTCCTAATTTTGCTATGAATTATTTTGGTTTAGGGAATAACTCTATAAACCTAAATGCACCTCATGAAATTAAAGACGAAGAATACAACAGACTTAGAATAAAAGAATTAAGTGCAGGTACTTTTATACAGTGGAAAGGAGACTTGGATGGAACAATAAAAGTAGGTGTAAATTTTCAGAATTTTAAAGTAGAACAAACATCTAACAGGTTTATAAGTGATACTTTCGCATCAAATAATGCCATTTTTAACAATCAACAATTTATAAATACAGAAGCTGGTTATCAGTTTGAAAACGCAGACAATACTGCTTTTCCAACAATGGGAATGAAAACATCCTTAAAAGTAGGATATACCTCTAACCTTAAAAACAGCAACCACTTTGGATATTTAATACCAGCTATTTCTTTTGATTATAAATTGGTTTCTAGCGGAAAACTAGTACTTGCATCCAAAGTAAAAGGACATTATAATTTTGGCGATTCTTATGAGTTGTATCAAGCAGCAAGTATTGGTGGAAATGATGGTTTAAGAGCGTATAGAAACGAACGTTTTACAGGGAAAAATTCAGTGTATCAATCTACAGACCTTCGTTTACTTTTAAGCAAAGTTAAAACAAGTATTGTGCCTCTAAACATTGGTATTTATGGAGGTTTTGATTACGGAACTGTTTGGGGACAACAAAACACCACGTTTAACAACACTAAATTTAACACTTCTGCTGGAGGTGGTATTTTCTTTAACGCAGCAAATATGTTGGTTGCAAATGTAGCTGTATTTAATGGGGATGATGGCGTAAGAGCAACTGTTAATTTAGGATTCAACTTTTAATAACTATGGATAAAATAGCATTAATTTCAGGAGCATTTTTTGGAATGTCAGCCGTAATTTTTGGTGCGTTTGGTGCGCACCTTTTAAAGAAAAAACTAAACACAGACCAACTACAAAGTTTTGAAACAGGTGTTAAATACCAAATGTATCATGCCATTGTATTACTTGTTTTGGGTTTTCAGTTAAACCACCAAATTACAATAGACAACTACATTATTAACTTTTTTATAATTGGAATTATTTTATTTTCATTTTCTATTTATGGTTTAGTAATTTCTTCTGCCAATAATAAAAAACTAAAATTTTTAGGACCAATTACACCGTTAGGAGGACTATGTTTAGTTTTAGGTTGGGGGTTGTTAATTTATAAGTTTCTAACTTTATAAAAAAATGAGGCTGACTAAAAAGGATTAAATCTTGTGAATCTGAAATAAATTCAGATTCACAAAAAACTTACTTTTTAAACAACCTCATTTTTTAGAATTCTTACAGCAACAATTAAAACATTATTAAGAGTAAGAATATGAGAGTATACAATAAAAAGACCATTAGCTCTAACTTGTAATATTTTATATATTTCATTTTAAATTATTTTAGATAATGTTAATTTATAATAACATTTTTATTGTAAATAATTACTTCACAACTCTCCATACGAGCGTTAAGGAACTTTTAATCATTTATCAACTAATACTGATACCTTCTTATTTATTCACCTCTCTTTTCTCTTGCTCTTTTAATAGTTGCAATAGCTACACTATCTTTTGATGTTAAAGTATTCGTTTGTTTTAATTTCATAACTGAAACATAGTCGTTAAATTTCTGATCTATATCTACCGTTCTTAAGTACCTAGATGCAGGCGTATTGATATGAACCGATGCTGCTTCTATTTTTGCTTTCATTCTTGCAAAAAAACCACCTCTATTATTTTTCTTAGTTTCTTTTACTTCAGGACGATCCTTAACCATAACATATACTTTAGTGATATTATTTACCGTAGGATTCCCTACTTTTGGTAGACGTTCTAATACAAAAAATAAATCGTCTATTGCCATGTAACCTTTTTTTGTTTGCTGATGCTTTATATAAATTACGTTTGGGTAACTATCTGATGTAACACAATCACTTAATTCTGTTTCGCTAAAATCTCCGTAAGTTTCAGTAATAGATTTCGCATTAAAACCTACAGGTTGCCCTCTAGGTAGTTTAATAACTGTTATGTTTACAGCTGGTGCTGACTCTGTAAAATTATACGTTCCGTCTCCATTGGCTTCTAATCCACAAAAACCTTCGTATATCGCTGTTTCTCCATTGACTTGTAAAGCTTCATATAAACTTTGTTGCCCCTGTGCTATCGTTGCCACAAAAAGTAAAATAACTGATACTATTATTATATTTTTCATTTTGTATTATTTTTATGAGTCAATTTTTAGATTACAACTTGCGATACGGTAAACGTTGTTTAATTTAAAACGATACCACTTACAGTTACAGTCATAGTTTTATAAGTACTCTTTCTTAATGTTTTTGTACTTTCTGCTGTTTTAGGTATCCCTTCTACTTGAAAAATATAATCTCCTCTTTCTGTTATAAAACTTAAATCTGAACCATAAAAAATATTTGTATATCCAGAACCTCCGGTTGTATGAATATCTACTCTACCTAATTCATTAAAATCTGTATCACGTACAACCATTTCTAGTTTAAGACCTGATGAATAATTAGGGCTAAAAGGATATCCTATAGCAATTTTAGCCGATTTGCTTATACTACTAGGAATACTATAATCTGAATCGGATACTTTAAAAAATAAATCATATAAGTATTCTGAATGATCAGTATCATACACATAATATACTTTTTCACCTTCACTAAATAGGTTCTCTATTTTTATTTCGGTATTACTATCTTCTTCTAAAATATAAGCTTGATAAGTATCTGGAACAGCATCAAATTCTGTCATATCAAATTTTAAAATAGCTTCTCCTTCATCATTCGTTTCATCAAAAGTTAAAGCTGCGCTATATTCATTATCAAGGTAATCTCCTTTTAATACAATAGTATAATTGTATGCAGTATTGTAATTTTCAACTTTAATAATAGGTTTAAAATTATTATTCATAGACTCTCCTATCTGAATATTCGAGTATCCATTATCACTAGAACTTGTAATTGACTGAAAATTTGCAGCAGTAATACTTTGTACTTTAATAGACATATCATCTTCATTACTTGAACAAGAAATAAATACCATTGTAATGGCTATTAATACTAATTTTGATACTCTAATTAATTGTGTTTTTTTTAAAATTTTTCATTATAAAGTGTTTTATTTTTATATATGCAAATCTATTAGTAAACAAGTATTTACCTCATTCAAAAAACATCTATTTGAGTCAAAAATCAACTATTTACATCAAAAAACATCCTTTTAAATCATTTGCTTTTTTTATCTAAAAAACAAGTAAATATATTTTGTAATGAACTCTAAAAGCGGTCAATATTTATAATACTTAACGATGATTTTTTTAATTAGTAGGCTGTATTTTTCTAGTTATTATAAAAGAAATTTCATCATTCAAAACGATATTAATCTTGATTATAAAATATCAATTACCTGCTCTTTTAGAGGTTATTAAATAAGTTCCATCAAACTTTATAAAGGAATAGATTACTAGTAGCTACTAAAAGGACTTAAGACCACTCCACTAAAAGCCACAGAACTCCCTCAATTAACTATTTTTAAGTGTTTTGTATATTAAAAGATCGTTTTTTTTTTAAATTTATACGTAATCTAATTTTCTAATTCAAATCTTCATGTAATCGTTTTATCTAAACAAAAAATCAACTTTCTTTATCAGATTCTATTAATTTATGATAAAACTGCTACCACAACTTGACTTTGCTCTATAAAAAGAAGTTTTTAAAACACCATCGTTAGCATCATATTTCTAAGTAAAACTAAAAGAATAATTTACTCTTGTTTCGCTATTTGTAATTATACGTATCTCTTTTTTATTTTTTGAGATTCATCTATTATTAGGTTTTGTTTTAATAAAACCTCGCAAGCAATGTACTTGCGAGATTAAAAAACACTCTAACTAAATTTCTACTTTTTTATAAACTTTTTTTGTAGAAACAGTTCCGTTTTCGTCTTCTATTTTAATTAAATAAAGACCACTTTTTAAGTTTGATGTTGTTATCTTTTTAGAAGTAGTTTCTAAAACTTTATTTCCTAAAACAGAATATACTATTGCACGTTTTAAATTGCTATCCATTTTAATATTTAAATTTGAAACAGTTGGGTTCGGATAAATGGTTACTTCATTTAAAAATGTATTAAAGTTATCATTTATACCTAAAACACTTGATCCAAACTCATAAACACCCATATCTACTGTGGTGTCAAAAATACGTTGGTTACCTAGTAAATCTTTAGTAATACTTGTTGGTATTTTAGTGTTATCTCCTGTATTTATTGCAGGAGAACCTGTTTGTAAGGTAAAATTACTATTTGCTGCATTTACAAACAATGGGTTGCTATAACTTATACTTGCTTTATGTGTGATAGCATTACCTATAAAATTACGTTCGTCTATTGAATTATAAATGGCTAAAGAGTTTGGTAAAGATTCGTTAAGGGCATTTACCGAGTTTACCACGTTGCCTGTAGTTGTTAGATCTTTATTACCCCAAAAAATAGAATTAGAAATTGTTGCATTAATAGCACCATCACTCGGACCACTTTTAGAAATTGCTAAAGTAGAGCCTTTACCTGCGATAAATGTTGTAGTATTTTCAATATTATTTACATAAGTATTATTTACAATATTTACATTTACATCTGCATTAGCACCAATACTTCTTATCCAAGCAACACTAGCTCCATAACCTTTATTACTATCACTTAAGTCTGCTGCAACATTAGAGTCAAATAAAGTATTTGTAATGGTTACATCTACATTTGTATCAATTTTTGCATGCATATAAATCCCAGATCCTTCTCTAGACATATTATTTATAAACTGACAATTTTCAATTACTAAAGATGCTCTTTGACCCGTTGGGTTATTTAGTTCAAATTCAGCTAAAAGTCCTGCATTTGTATTTCTACTTACATTATCTTTAATAATACAGTTTTTAAGTGTAAGATTATATATTGACTTCTCTTTTATAATAGCACCACCAGTTTCTGTTGCACTTACATTTGTATGTGCATCACTTATAGTTAAACCATCTAACAATAAATTTTCTCCAGCTGCTGTAATATTTACAATATGATAACTATTATCTCCATTACGTGTAGAATTACCATAATTAGAAGGAAAATCGGTTACATTTACATCATTATCATTTAAATCTCCTGATAAAATAGTTGCATTTGCTCCTAAAACTCTATCTTCTATAGAATTTTCTGTACCTGCAAAACCTCCATAAATACTTACATTTTCTTTTAAAATATCAAAAGTTGCTTCACGATTACTTGCTGATGCTTTATAAGTACCTTTAGCTATCCAAATTTTAGAATCTTCATTTACAGCAGTTAAAGCATCTTGCAAATCTGTATATGCATTTGCCCAAGAAGATCCATCATTAGATCCTGATGCCGTATAATCTACATATATTATTGGTCTCTGCGATGAGATTAGCTGTGTAAAATTTATATAATTAGAATAATCAGATGTTGTTGCACTTGCACAATTTGTTTTTACATAAACATCGTATTCATTACCGTTTGTTAAGCCACTTAACACCGTACTTGTTGTAGTAATACCAGTTATTGTTGTTCCTGTACTTACATCATCGCCAGCATTTACATAAGTAACATCGTAAGAAAGTGCTCCATACACACCATTCCAACTTATAGTTGTTGTCGTTTCATCATCTATTGTTTTAAAAACATTACTTGGAGCTACACAATTTGGGGTTAAATTAGCATCTGTATATTTATAAATACCTTGTAATGAACTACCAACAGATGCAACGTAAATGTCTTGCCCGTCTATATCTATTCCTCTTGGACTTTCTATAGGTTGACCAATATAATATACGCTACCAGCACCAGACTTATGTATTTTACGTATCTGACCATTAGTTAAGTTTGAAGTAAAATATAAGTAATCATCTACAAAATGAATTCCCCAAGGCGCAGGCAACCCACTCTTTACTATTTGTGCAGCTGGTGTAGTTGCTGATAAATCAATTTTATAGATCTTTCCAGTACTCAAATTGTTAAATACAAAATATAAGGTAGAACCATCTAAAGTAACATCTGTAATATTTTGATGAGCAACAGGTAGTGATGCTACAAATACACTAGAGTTTATCCCTGTAACTTTACGTAATTCATGTTGCGAAGAGTTAGAAGGATTACTACCTGTATAATACAACTCGTTATTATAATGAAATACTGTAGATATGGTACTTGTTACATTAATCTGCTGAATAGGTATTGTAGGTATAACTCCTGATACATTAACCCCTTTAATACCTGTAAAAGGCATAAAAAGATAATTTCCTTCCCTCCAAAGATTATAGCCGTTAGTAGATGAACTAATATTTGAAACTAGTTCATAACTCGTAGAAACCTCACTCTTATTATATCTTATTAAAGATGAATTATTCAGAGTATAAACATAATCATCTATTACCTGTATTCCTACTGGCCCGTTAATACCCGATGCTATTCTTGTTTGTGCATAACTTAAGGTAGTTATTAAAGTAAATATTAAAAGTATTTGTGTTTTCATAATATATTATTTTATTAAAATGTTTACCACAAAACTATTGCTAAACAAGTATTTACATCATTCAAAATTCTTCTATTCTAATCACAAAGTAACTATTTGAGTCAAATACTAACCATTTGAGTCAAAAGGTTATTTACAGCTACTTAATTACTTCAAAAAAGATATATTTACAAAAAAAAGTATTTATAAAGCATCTAATGCTTGTTACTTTTTTTATCTAAAACCAATATTTTTTCGTTTTTTATGAAAGAGAAATATGAAAGTTTACTTAATTTAGGAATCCAAAAAAGGTATACAAACAGCCTTAACAAAAGAATACGTTTATTAAATACCTTTTGTGTAATTTGGGGAATTGTAGTTTTAATTTTTGTTAGTTTAGAACTCATTGTAAGTATCGTTCTAGAGGTTATCAATCACAAAACTATTACGTTCGCTTTTATTGATATTAGATTTTTCTTTACGCACTTTTTTATACTCATTTCTCTCATACTAATCCTTTTTCTTAATAAAAACCTTCACTTTAAATGGGGTCGTTTCTACTTTTTAAGTGTTTTTGTTATTGCTAATTCATATGCTTCGCTAATTATTTCTCCGGGCCATTATGTAGAGTATTATTTTGTTTTATTATCTCCTATTGTGAGCACTCTTTACACTAAAAAAAGTTCATCATACCTTGCATTAATAATTGGCTTTCTAATCTTTTTAACACCTTATTACATATACGTTGTTTACCCAACAGAATATGTAGATCGTTTAATTATCTTAGAGTCTGCTTGTATTTTTCTTGTAGTACACCTTTTGGTAAACTATTTTAAATCGAATAATTTAGTATATGAAAAGCTTTTAGCACTAGAAAGAGATAAAGTACTTTCTGATAAATTCATCTTAGAAAAACAAGAAGCAGAATTGCGAGAATTGAGTGAGTTTAAATCGCATTTCTTTGTAAATCTATCTCATGAAATACGCACACCTTTAACACTTATTCAGGGCTACACAAATCAATTAACCTTTAAAGAATCAGACAAAGAAAATAAAGAAAAAACAACCGTTATTAAAGAACAGTGCCAACAAATGCAAGATATTATTAATAGTATTATGGATTTGAGTAAAATGGAAAGTGATCAATTCGAACTCATTAGAATTCCTGTTGATGTAAATTCTTTTCTAGAAAAATATTTTACTAATTTTCAAAGTCTTTTTGCTAAAAAAAACATTGATTTCACCTTTAATAACAACACGCTAAAAACAAATATTCTAATAGATAAAAACCTATTTTCTAAAGCAATTAGCAATTTACTTAGCAATGCTTTAAAGTTTACGCCTATTAACGGGAGCGTTGCTATAAACACCACTTTTAATAATGATGATGGCATTACAATTAATGTTATAGATTCTGGTATTGGCATCCATAAAGAAGAAAGAGAAAATGTATTTAAACGCTTTTATCAAGTAAAAAATGATATTACAAAAAGCCAAGGTAGTGGCATTGGATTGGCTTTTACTAAAAGTATTGTAAATGCACATCATTTTTCTATCGATGTAAAAAGTAGTATTGGTAAAGGATCTTGTTTTTCTATTTCAATTCCTAAAAACTATGTAAGTTCTGCAATTCATCAACCTAAAGTAAAACCACAGAATACTTTTAAATCTAATGAACAAACAAAACCAACATCTATAAACAAAAAACAAAACATACTTGTAGTAGATGATCATGAACAAATGAGAATTTACTTAAAAAAAGTTTTAAAAAATTATAACGTTACAGAAGCAGAAGACGGTAAAGATGCGCTCTCTATTCTTCAAAATAATAGTTTCGATCTAATTCTAACAGATTATATGATGCCTGTAATGGATGGAGAAACTTTGGTTAAAGAATTAAAAAAGCAACAGAACAAAACACCTATTATAGTACTTACAGCAAGAACAGACCAACAAGGTAAATTATCTATGTTACGTCTTGGTATAGATGGTTATTTGCACAAACCTTTTATGGAAGAAGAGCTTTTAATTAATATTAAAAACGGTATAGCACTTTATAAAAATGTTAAAGATTTTGATAAGGAAACATCTCCAGAAGAATTGAAAAACCTCAACGAGTATGCAGATAAATTTAATACAAAAATTACGACTTATATTAACCAAAACATAAACTCACCACTACTTTCTGTTGATGCTATTGCAGAATACATGGCAGTTTCTAGAAGTACCTTAAACCGTAAAGTTAAAAGTATTTTAGGCCAAACTGTAAACCAATTAATACAAGAAGCACGTTTAGAAAAAGCACGAAATTTAAGAGCCGAAAATCCATTAGCCTCTAAAAAACAAATAGCAGAAGCTGTTGGTATTACAAACACTACCTATTTATTTGATAAATTAAAAGAGCGTTACGGAATTTAAAAATAAAACTATATTTTAAGTTTATAAAAATTACCGCCAACACCATCTGATTTTTCATCCGTAATTAGCAAAGTATTATTGTCTTTAAAAGTAATTCCTTCTTTTTGAGAATAAGAATTTAATGGAATTTTGGTTAATTTTCCTGATAAAAAATCATCGTTTTTATAATCCGTAAAAATTAAAACAGCAGCTGGAGACAATAATGCTACTTTGCTTCCATCATCAGAAATATCTGCAGAAGTAATCCAACATTCCTTGTCGTTACAATTATTAAATTCAGAAATAAATACTGCTTCATGTTTTCCTTCTTTAGCAGGAACCTTGTATAAAGAGGTTTTACCATACTGTCCTTCTACCCTACTTTTAGTAAACACATAAAATGAATTATTATAATAGAAAAAAGATTCTGCATCAAAAAATAGTTTTTTCTTTTTAGGTGGAAACTTCTTTTGTTCCGGATAAGAAAACTTAATTTTCTCTACTTTTATTTTTTTAGAACTTGTTAAATCCTCATGATTTACCTTTAAAATAACAAGGTTTTCTCTTTCACTATCATTGTTTCCAAAATCACCAATGTAAAGATTACCTTCTTCGTCGGATGCAAGGTCTTCCCAATCGTGGTTTTTTTCTTTTATAGTAAGCTCTTCAACAATATTTCCGGTAGCAGAAACACCGTAAATTTTAGGTTTATTTCCACTATCGTTTTGCATCCAAATTAAATCTGAATTGGCAACTACTTCTGCTCCAGAAACCTCTTCTAAGTCTTTTGATAATTCTGATATAAGTTTTAAACTACCAAAATTATGACAACTTAATAAAGACAGAAAACTAAAAATTACAGTTATTACTTTCATTAACAATACTATTTATTTTAATATTAAAACCCTTCAGCTTTTTTATTCTGAAGGGTTTATAATTTATTTTTTTATAATTAGATTTTCTTCCAACAAGAAAGATTAAAATGGAATTTACCAGCCACCAGAAGCGCCACCTCCACCAAAACTACCTCCGCCGAAACCGCCTCCAAAGCCGCCTCCACCGAAGCTTCCGCCTCCAGATGAACTTCCAAAACCACCGCCAAAACTTCCACTACCTCTACCGGCGTTACTTAAAATAATAGTTTCTAAAATAGCTCCTGCAATAGACCCGCTTCTAAAACCTCTACCACCACTACCATTATTTTTATTCCCTCTAGAAATTAAAATAAAAATGATGATTACTATAATGATAAAAACAATAATTCCAGGATCAAAACCTTCTGCGTCTTTTTGTCTACTTCCTTTAAACTCTCCGTTTAAGGTTCTAAAAATATAATCAGACCCTTTGTCTAAACCACTATAATAATCTCCTCTTTTAAACTCAGGAATAATGACTCTTTCAATAATTCTTTTTGCCTGAAAATCGGTTAAAAGATGTTCTGTACCTTTACCAGCTTGAATGGCAATTTTTCTGTCGTTTAATGCCAACAACATTAAAACACCATTGTCTTTTTTTGCATCACCTATTCCCCATTTCTCTCCCCAATTAGCGGCTAAATAATTAATATTTTCACCTTCGGTGGATGGAATAATAGCTACTACAATTTGCGTAGAAGTAGTATCTGAATAACGAACCAGCTTACCTTCTAAACTTGTTTTTTGACTCTCCGTTAATAAACTAGTATAATCATAAACACTGGTTTGAAACTCTGGAATTTCTGGTATTTGATAGCCTTGAGAAAAAGCACTTAACGTGAATAAAAACGCAATAAAAAAAGTAATTTTTCTAAAAAACACTGCTAACTGAATACTATTTACTGAATACTGTTTACTGTATATCATCCTTTAGAAATCTCATTAGAAAGTTCATCTACATCATCAATTTGCCAAGGAAAATGTGTTCTTAACTCTTTTCCTGCCTTTAAGATTCCGTCAACAATTCCTTGTTTAAAGTTACCTTGCTTAAAATGATTTTGCATTACATCTTTGGTGGTATCCCAAAAATCTTTTGGCACTACATTGTTAATTCCTTTATCACCATAAATAACAAATTTCTTGTCTTTTACAGCAACATAAATTAACACTGCATTATCATCTTTAGTGTTGTTCATTTTTAGCAAATGAAAAACTTCTAACGCTCGTTCATCATGATTCTTCTCTGTAGAAGCCTCTATGTGAACTCGTATTTCGCCAGAAGTTTTTTTCTCTGCAATTCTAATAGCAGAAATAATTTCTTGTTCTTCTTCTGGAGACAGAAAAGCTTCTACTTTAGACATATTATTAGTTTTTATTGTTGAAATTAAACTCTACATCTGGTGCATTTTCAGATCCTGCATCTGCTTTATAACGATCCATTTCGTCAAAGTTAAACATTCCTGCTAACACAGAATTTGGAAACACTTTTATGTGTTTGTTATAATTATTTACACCTTCATTAAAACGATCTCTAGCAACATTAATTCTGTTTTCTGTACCTTCTAACTGACTTTGTAATTCTAAAAAGTTTTGATTCGCTTTTAATTCTGGATAACGTTCTACAGAAACTAATAATTTAGATAACGCACCTGTTAAGCCAGATTGCGCTTGTTGAAATTGCGCCATGTTGTCTGCTGTTAAATCTCCTGCATTTATATTTACAGAGGTTGCTTTTGCTCTTGCTTCAATTACTTCTGTTAAAGTAGTTCTTTCAAAATCTGCTGCTCCTTGTACTGTTTTAATCAAATTCCCTATTAAATCATTTCTACGTTGGTAAGAACTCTCTACATTAGACCAAGTTGTTTTTGCATCTTCTTGTAAAATAACAGCTTCATTATTAAAGTTTTTACCCCAATTGTATACTCCGAAAACAACAACAAGGATTACTATTACTGGTATTAACCATTTTTTCATAATTTCTAAATTTTAATTTTTTGATTGATTGATTTTTGTACTACAAAACTACTTAATATTCTTCAGGTTGTAAAAGAATATTAGCTTCTATCCTATTAAGTTAGACATGGAAACTAAAAAAATGTTACAATTGATTTTTAATTTTAATCAATTCTGCTTTCACCCCTTCTAATCTGGTAATAATTTCAAGGTTGTGAACTATTCCTTCTGGATTTTTCTTAAGTTTCTGTTTAGCGCCATCTAAGGTAAATCCTCGTTCTTTTACAAGATTAAATATTAACTTAAAGTTTTTAATATCTTCTTGTGTAAACAAACGATTTCCTTTCGCATTTTTTTTGGGTTTAATAATATCAAATTCTTTTTCCCAAAAACGAACTAATGAAGTATTTACGTCAAATGCTTTGGCAACTTCACCTATTTTATAATATCTTTTCTCGGGTAAATCTACGTGCATTTTTTTTTGTGTAATTGTGTAATTGTGTAATTGTGTAATTGTGTAATTGTGTAATTGTGTAATTGTGAGCATATCTAAACGATTCAACAATTAAACAGTTACACAACTTTGTTAATCATAAGACTGCCCTTCTTCTTCTGCAGCTTTTTGCATTGCTGCAAACTCTTCTGGAGTTAAATCTCCATAATAAAAATTAATAGGATTTACGGCTACATCATTTTTATGAACTTCATAATGTAAATGTGCCGATACTGATCTACCTGTATTACCTACATATCCAATTAAGTCTCCACGTTTTACCTTGTCACCTTTCTTGGCTTTTATTTTACTCATATGGGCATAAATAGTTTTATATCCATATCCATGATCTATATATACCACGTTTCCAAAAGTGGCACTTCTTTGTGCTCTAATTACATCTCCATTACCAGAAGCAAAAATTGGCGTTCCTACAGGAGCTGTAAAGTCCATTCCTTTATGGAATTTTCTAATTTTTAATATTGGATGATATCTCCATTTATAACCAGAAGCCATTCTTGTTAAATCTGCTAGTTTTACGGGTAAAATAGCAGGAATTGAAGCTAACATTTTCTCCTTTTCTTTTGCTAAATTTACAATTTCATCTAAAGATTTAGACTGCACAACCAATTGTTTAGAAAGTATATCTATGTCTTTAGTTACTTTTGCAATCATGGTAGAATTATCGAAACCATCTAAATACTTGTATCTATTTACACCTCCAAAACCAGCTTTTCTTTGCTCGTCTGATATAGGATTTGCTTCAAAATACGTTCTATAAATATTGTTATCTCTTTCTTGTAATTGCGCTAAAATAGACGAACTTTCTTGCATTTTTTTAGAAAGTAACTCGTAATGTAACTTTAAATTTTCTAGTTCTCTTTTTTGAGCTCGCTCTCTAGGAGACATTATAAACTGGCTAAACACAATAAAACCAATAAATGCAGATAATACTAAAGCTAAAACTCCAATAACAGTTTTCTTATAATATTCACCCTTTTTTACAGCAATTTTCCTGTAAGAAAGTGTGTCCGCATCGTAATAATATTTTACTTTTGCCATATTGCTAAATAGACTATTTTTGTGCTTTTATATTGAGTTTCATTTTTAATAACTCACAAATTTACAAAATGTTTTACAACTGCTTTTTATTCGCAGTTTTTTTTAAAAATAATTTAACATAATCCAACTTGTTGGAAACTTCTTTTTTTATGAAATCTCAAGATATTCGCGCTACTTTTTTAAACTTTTTCAAAGAAAAAGCTCACTTAATTGTTCCTTCTGCACCAATGGTAACTAAGGACGATCCAACTTTAATGTTTGTAAATTCTGGAATGGCGCCTTTTAAAGAATATTTCTTAGGTAACGGAGTTCCAAAAAACAGCAGGATATCCGATTCTCAAAAATGTTTACGTGTTTCTGGTAAACACAACGATTTAGAAGAAGTTGGTTACGATACCTATCATCACACATTATTCGAAATGTTAGGAAACTGGTCTTTTGGCGATTACTTTAAAAAAGAAGCAATTGCTTGGGCTTGGGAGTTATTAACAGAAGTTTATAAAATTGATAAAGACATTTTATACGTTACTGTTTTTGAAGGTTCTGATGATGCAGATAACCTAAAAATGGATACAGAAGCTTTTGATATCTGGAAACAATTTATTGCTGAAGATAGAATCTTAAAAGGAAACAAAAAAGATAATTTCTGGGAAATGGGTGAGCAAGGACCTTGCGGACCGTGTTCTGAAATTCATGTTGATATCCGCTCTGCGGAAGAAAAAGCAAAAGTAGATGGACGAACTTTAATTAATGAAGATCATCCACAAGTGGTAGAAATATGGAACTTAGTTTTTATGCAATTCAACAGAAAAGCAAACGGAACTTTAGTTGATTTACCAAACAAACATATTGATACTGGGATGGGGTTTGAACGTTTGTGCATGGTAATGCAAGACGTAAAATCTAATTACGATACAGATGTTTTTACACCAATTATTAGAGAAATTGAAATGATTACCGATGTAAAATATGGTAAAAATCTAGAGCAAGATATTGCGATTAGAGTTATTTCAGACCACGTAAGAGCCGTTGCTTTCTCTATTGCAGACGGGCAATTACCAAGCAATACTGGTGCTGGCTACGTTATTAGAAGAATTTTAAGACGTGCTGTTCGTTACGGTTTTACATTCTTAGACAAAAAAGAGCCTTTTATTTATAGATTAGTAGATGTTTTAAGCAATAAAATGGGAGAAGCTTTCCCAGAATTAAAAGCACAAAAACAATTAATAGAAAATGTGATTAAGGAAGAAGAAACTTCTTTTTTAAGAACATTAGATCAAGGTTTATTATTATTAGATAGAATTATAGAAAGTACTTCTGGTAAAGAAGTTTCTGGTGATAAAGCTTTTGAATTATATGACACTTATGGTTTCCCTATCGATTTAACTTCTTTAATTCTTTCTGAAAAAGGATTGACTTTAGATGAAAAAGGATTTGAAGAAGAACTACAAAAACAAAAAAGTAGATCTAGAGCTGCCAGTGAAATGTCTACAGAAGATTGGACTATTTTAGTTGATGACCCTATAGAAGAATTTATTGGTTACGATGCTTTAGAAGCAAACGTAAAAGTTACACGATACAGAAAAGTAACCTCTAAGAAAGATGGTGAAATGTATCAATTAGTTTTCAACTTAACTCCTTTTTATCCAGAAGGTGGTGGACAAGTGGGAGACAAAGGATATTTAGAAACCACACAAGGAGATGTTGTTTATATTTTAGACACTAAAAAAGAGAATAATGTTATTATTCACTTCACTAAGAATCTTCCAAAAAATATTACAGAAAATTTTAAAGCAGTTGTAGATCAAAAACAACGTTCTAAAACAGAATGTAACCATACAGCTACGCATTTACTACACCAAGCGTTAAGAGAAGTTTTAGGAACACATGTAGAGCAAAAAGGTTCTGCTGTGCACTCTAAATATTTACGTTTCGATTTTTCTCACTTTTCTAAATTAACGGTTGATGAATTACGTGAGGTAGAAAATTTTGTAAATAGAAGAATTGCAGGTAAACTTCCATTAGAAGAAAGCAGAAACATTACTATGGAGCAAGCAATTGCAGATGGTGCAATGGCTTTATTTGGCGAAAAATATGGAGATACAGTAAGAGCTATAAAATTCGGAAAATCTATAGAGCTTTGTGGTGGAACACACGTAAAAAACACCAGCGATATTTGGCATTTCAAAATTAAATCTGAAGGTGCTGTTGCTTCTGGTATCAGAAGAATAGAAGCGATTACAAACGACGCTGTAAAAGATTTTTATTCTGAAAACAACAAGGCTTTATTCGAAATTAAAGACCTTTTAAACAATACAAAAGAACCTGTAAAAGCAGTACAGAAGTTACAAGATGAAAATGCTTCTTTACAGAAACAGATAGAGCAATTATTAAAAGATAAAGCTCAGAATTTATCTGGTGAGTTAAAAAATCAATTACAAGAGATTAACGGCGTTCAGTTTTTAGCTACAAAAGTAGATTTAGACCAAAACGGAATTAAAAATCTAGCTTTTTCTTTAGGAAAAGAACATCAGAATTTATTTTTATTATTTGCTTCATCAGCTGCAAAAGACAAAGCGATGTTAACTTGTTATATTTCTAAAGAATTGGCAAATGAACGTGGTTACGATGCAGGTAAAGTAGTAAGAGAATTAGGAAAACTAATACACGGTGGTGGTGGTGGACAAAATTTCTTTGCAACTGCAGGTGGTAAAAACCCTGGTGGAATTCCGAAAGCACTGGATAGAGCTATAGATTATTTAGGATAGGACCTAAAGTTAATTTTGTTTTGAAATATAAGTTTATTAAATATGATACGTTTTTATAATATTTTCATACTGTTTACTTTATTGTTACTATCATGTAATAGTGATGAAGACAAAGATATAATATCTGATATTAACGATTTATCTGTAGAAATAATATCACCTATCAATAAACAAGCTTTTTCACCAAACAGTATAATAGAGTTTAAAGGACAGATATCATCACCTAATTTAAAAGATTTTTCAACTTTAAAAGCAATTTGGGTTAGTGATATTTATGGAACTTTAAATGAAAGTACTATTGATGAAAATGGAGAAACAAAATTCTCTACATCTAACTTATCTAAAAACATACATTTTATTAGATTGAATATCTATAATGAAATAGACGAAATTGTGTATGATGAAATAATCGTTTATAATTCTATTTGGCTTTATCCAGTTACTGATAAAAAAAACACTTCTAGTATATCTTGGAGCAAAACAGAAGATCTTTCTTTTGATAGTTATGATGTTTATAGATCTCCTTATAAAAACAATATCAACAATAAAAAAGATGATTTAATTTATAGTACAACAAATATTAACGATACTACTTTTATTGATTCTAATGCTTATTTAGCAACAAAATATTATTATAAAGTTTTCTTGAAAAGAACTACCAAATCTCCCATTTATGTTGGCAGTAATATTGATTCTATTACTTTAGGAAATTTTAAAAAATTAGATTACCCAATTTCTAAAATAATAAAAGATCCAAATAGGAATTATGCTTATGGAATTGTAAACATAGATAATATTTATAGTACAAATTCTACTGGATATGGATTGTCTTTTATAAATGTTGAAAACAAAGAGGTTAAAAGAATATTAACAAATTATAGATTTACGGATATAGACATAGATCCATCTGGAAATTATTTATACTTGTGTTCTAGGAGCAATGTAATTCAAAAAGTAAACTTAAACACAAGACAACTTGAGTCTAGTTTTTCTTTATTAAGACCTGCTCACAAAATAGAAATAGGAATCAATAATAAGCTTTATTATCACATTACACCTCCAACTAGCGGTTCTACAGAATTTAGAATTTATGATCTAACAAATAACACAGATATTTATTACAAAACAACAATTCCTGCTGCCTATTCAAGTTTTTCTCATGGCGATTTTGAATTAGATAATAATCAGAATATATATCATGGTGAAAGCAATACCTCAAGTTCTTTTTTAACTAAAATAGGAACAACTAATGACACTTTTTCTATAGTTGAACAAATAAGTAGTGGTTCTTATCAAAGAGCTGGAGTAACGTTGAATAACAATAAAATTTATTGGAATAATTACTTATTTGATAGTAATTTAAAGAGAATTGGTGTTTTTAAAGATGAAGGTAATGATGTTGACATACAAACTGTTTCTCCAAATGGTAACTTAGCTTTGGGTTCGGCTCGTTTATATGATACAAATAATTTTAATATCATGAAAAAAATAGCTATCAACTATGATATTGCTACTTTTACAAAAGATAACCAAATTTTATTTGTGAAAAATGAAAATAAAATCTCTAACGTTAATACATCAACTTTATTTTTTTATGATTTTTAGAGCAATTTATAAATTTAATAATTACTTTAAATACTCAGAATTAAATTTATAAATAGCTCTATCATATTTCATATAAATTTCATCATTTAAATAAAAATATCCAGCACCGCTATACCTTTCTCCATTAGTAATGTAGTTTTTCCAAATATCATTATTTGAATCATATTCAAACATAGATTGATTATGAAAATACGTTTTATTTTCTATAAAAAGTGCATTATTTGAGTTTACAGAAAGATTTTTAAATGCATCAGGCAAATCTAACTTTTTTGTTATTTGGTTATTTTCGGTATCTAATTCCCAAAAATCTAATTGCTTATTAACTTGCCCAGAACCAATGTAAATTTTATTATTATCGACAAAAACTAAAGGGTTTAATTTAGATGTTTCGTAAGAAGAGGTAATTTCCGGAAAATTATCTATAATTTTTTCCCAAGAATTATTTATAATAGAATATTTCCAAATATCTCTCATAGGCTCTCTAAAATACCTTTCACCTAAACCTGTGTAGATGTAATCCCCAACAACAACCATAAAACCGTACTCTCTTAGTACTCCAGGGAAATCTGATAACTCTTTTTTATCATTTGTTAATATATTATAACTAGCAAATAAATCATCATTACTAGAAAGGTATTTTTTTGAATACATTTTATCTTTATAAAAAACATTTAACCTCCCAGAATTAGAGGAATACTCTTTATTAAAATTTTCATCAGTAACTTTTTCAAAATTAAAAGTATTTTTATTCAGTTTAAAAACATCTTTAAGAGTATCCCAATTCGTGTATGTAAATCCTAAAGCATAAATGTCTTCGTTGAATGTAAACATTTTAATTACACCGTGTCCCTCATAATCATTATTTACTTTTAACCAAGGTTCATCTATGCATATTTTATCTTTAGCTATGTTAACTTCATTTAAATAGTTTATTGAAATTTCATTGTCTTTAAAATCTTTAAATTTATAACCATTGTCTATTTTAAAAACTAAACTATCTCTAGTTGCTATATAAGGAGAAAGATAATTATCTTCTAACTTTATAATAAACCTATCATTATTTAAAGGAAAATTAGCTCCTTTTATTACTAAGTCATCTTCAAAAGAAAGGCAGTTTGTTGGTATAGAAGTAATTTCGGGCATTAATACTTCCATTTGTTTTGTCACATTTGTAAGCTGACTTCTAACAACTATAGTAGGGTTCTTTTTTCTTATTATTGAAGGCTCAAGGATAATTATATTTTTACTAGATTTTATTATCTTATAATTATATTGTAGATTATCTGATATAGTAGTGACCATATTTGATCTTTTAGCATCGAAATAATCTCCATAAATTCTTAATGTATCAGAATCTGTAATTCGTTTCGGAACAATAGAATCAATTCTAGGAGTATTTAAAGAAAAATTACTGATTGTATTTTCTTGATTATCTTCATTAACAATTTTTATTTTAGAATAAGGTTTAGTTAATAAATAATTGTTTTTAGGAAAAGGAACTACCACTTTAATTAATGAATCTGAACTCACAAAAGGAACAGCTACTACATCAGAAAAATAAATTTTTGGGTTTTGGGAAAAATAAGAACCTTTAATTAAAAGGGTATCTAAAAGACTCAACTTATTTGATGATAACTCTTTAATAATTGGTATTGCACTACCATTAGAAACAAAAAGTTTTTCTTTTCCATAGAAATACTCTCCATTTAAAATTATAAAAACATTAAAATAATATTTTTCACCTTCTTTTAAGCCTGATCTATATTCGATGGAATATTCATTATCTAAAACATTTTCAATTATTTTAACTTCTCCTAATTGGTTATAGGTTCCTCCTTCTATACCTGATAAAACAAACCCAAAATCTACATTTTCATTAACGTTCGTAAATCTACCTTTTAAAACAACTCCTCCTTCATTAATATTTTCATTTGAAATGGTCTCTACTAATATTTCATTACTTATTATATCTTCATCATCATCAGAACATGAAATGATAATTATTAATAAAAAACATAAAAAAAAATTACTAAAAGTACTACTAGAAAAACTCATAACTAAATAATTACATGTGAACAAAAATACAATCAATTTCTGATTAATCAACATTCAATTAATTACCGATAAATGTTATTTTCTGAAAGTGATATTATGTATTTAATTAAAGAAGAAAAGTTGTTTTTATTTTTTTAAAGTTGTTTTTATTTTTTTAAATAGATGAAGATTATTAGGTATATAAAATAAATTTAAAAACAAGCATCAAAGAGTCAAAATTTTTATTTTATCTTTATCCAATGCAACTTCAAACTAAAATCCCGTTAAAAAAAGAGCTTTTAAATCAAATAATTTATGATTCAAAAATTGTATTATTCGGCTCTTGTTTTTCAGAAAACATTGGAGATAAGCTCAATTATTTTAAGTTTCAATCTAACCAAAATCCATTCGGAATTTTATTTCACCCAAAAGCAATTGAAAATTTAATTACAAATGCCATAAATGAAAAAGAATACACGGAAACAGATTTAATTTTCCAAAATGAACGCTGGCATAGTTTTGATGCACATTCTAGTTTAAGTTCTCCAGATAAAAGTAAACTCTTAGAAAATTTAAATTCTGCTATTTCATCAACTAACAAACAACTAAAAGAAGCAACACACATTATAATTACATTGGGAACTTCTTGGGTGTATCGTTACATTGAAACAGATACAATTGTTGCTAATTGCCATAAAATTCCACAAAAAAAATTCTTAAAAGAATTGCTTTCTGTTGATGAAATTTCAGAGAGTTTAGAAGCTATACTTGTACTTTTAAAATCTATAAATAAAGATATCCAAATACTTTTTACGGTTTCTCCTGTACGTCATTTAAAAGATGGTTTTGTAGAAAATACACAGAGTAAATCTCATTTAATTGCTGCGATTCATAATGTTGTAAACCATAAAGAAAACACGCATTATTTTCCGAGTTATGAAATTATGATGGATGAATTACGAGATTATCGTTTTTATGCAGAAGATATGGTGCATCCCAATAAAACTGCCATTAATTATATTTGGGAAAAATTTGTTGCCACTTGGTTTTCTGAAGAGACCACTTTAACAATGAAAGAAGTGGATGTAATTCAAAAGGGACTTTCTCACAGACCTTTTAACGAAAACTCAGCACAACATCAGCAATTTTTAAAAAATCTAGAAGTAAAAAAAGACAAGTTAAAAGTTCAGTTTCCTTTTATCAATTTTTAAAGCACAAAAAAATAAAATTAATTTACTTAAAAATTTTATGTAAATTCCCTTCTTATAACTTTAACCTCCAAAAATGAGTAAGAAAATATTAATTGGTATAATTTCAGGACTGTTACTAGGCATGTTTATAACATCCATTTTTGTTTCAGATGAAATTAATATATCAAAACTCATTTTAACAAAAATTACGGCAACCTCAATAATAACAGGATTTATTTGTGGTATTTACGCCCATATATCAAAATCTAAAATAAAAGTTTTTATAGTTTCTATTTTTATAGGAGTCATTGTTTTCTATATCAAATACCTTATTACTGGTCATAATTTTGATCCATTGACTATGGGAGCTTTTGTAGGTGCAATGCTAGGTGGAATCTTTGCTTTTATTAGAAAAGCGACACATTCTATAAAAAAATACAACAGATTACAAAGACACAAAAAAAAGGGTTTCAAGAAATAAACTTTTTAATTTTAAACAAAAAAATAGAATTCTAACACGAAGTTAAAATTCTATTTTTTTATCTTTTCAATAAAACCCTTCTTTAAAAACAGGTTTTACAAACGTTTATTTTTAAGAAACGTGTTGATCTACGTTTTGCCAAGGACCTCCATTAATAACATCTACTCCATGTTTTTCTAAAAACTGAGTTGCTTGTCCGCTTCTTGCTCCACTTCTACAAACAGCAATTACAGGTTTGTTCCAAGCTTTAATTTTTTCAACTTCTAAAGGAATAACCGTTAAAACTACGTGTTCTGCTCCTTCTGTATGTCCTTCATCCCACTCTTCTTGTGTTCTTACATCTAGAATTACAGCTCCTTTTTCTAAGTATTCTTTAATTTCTGCACTCATATCTTTTCTTTTAAACATGTCAAATAGACCCATGTTGTTTTTATTTTAATATTAAACTTGACACAAAATTAATCCATTTTCAATTAGCTTTGTGTAGCTTTTGTTACATTTTAAAACTTCTAATCTTTCTAAAATGGTCTCCTTAATAGAAAAATTACTTTGCAAAGCTAATTCATATAATTCTAAAAGCAACAACCAATCTCCTTGAAATTTGCTATTTAACTGATTAAATATTTCTGTTATTTTTTTATTGGTCGAAGTCTCTTCTTCTCTTAGACACCTGACTTCATCATACAAGGCATACAATTCTTGTTCACTTTCTGAGTATTTAATTTTATGTGTTTTGGTTTCAGATACTTTTCCTAGACCTAAAAACGAATCTACATCTGCAGGACCTGCATAAGCCGAAACCACCTCTTTACCAACTGCCATATCATAAATTCCCCATTCTGGTTGAAACAAAACCTCATCTTTATAAGTAACCGTGCAATCATCAAAAGAAATAATTAAAATTTTACCTCTTAAATCTCTAGTTCCGGTAATTGCTTTTCCTTTTACAATAACGCCACTCTCAAACTCTAAAGTCATAAATTCACCTTCGTAAATTCCGTATGCTTTTAAATCTCTCGGACTCATATCTTCAATTGGCAAATTAATTCCTTTTAATTTACCAACCGGACTTCCAAAACCACTTGCATGACTTGTAATTCCGTGCCCAATTAATTCTTTATCTCTATTAGACAATGCCGTAGCACCTGTAGTTTGAAAATACGCTACTTTATTATTTTTAAACTGAATAACTTTTGTAAAAACGCCAGAAATTTGAATTCCTGTTGTCAATTCGATGGTTCCTAAATTATCAGAATTTATTAATTTCTGGATACTTTTTAATCCGCCTGTTCTTATTGCCATTGTATTCGCAAACTCATCTAAGACCAAACTTAAATAAGCAAAATCTGGCGTTACAAATAACTGAGGTTGGGGTTTTGTAATATCAAAATTAATGGTTGCTGCATCAATAGAATACGCAACTTTTTTTACTTCATCTTGCATACACCAAGCACTTTCTCCTATCGAAGAAAGTAAACCTGCTCCGTATATTTTAGGGTTCTCTAAAGTACCGATCAACCCGTATTCTACAGTCCACCAATGTAAATTTCTAATTTGTGCCATTTCAGACAATTCACCCATATTATTCTGCAGATAAGCTACTTTTTGTTCTGCATCATCTATTTCACTTTCTGTTGAATTTGGATTTTCTTTTAAGATGGATAAAAGCCTGATTGCTTCATACATTTCATAATCTTTAGCAGAGGAAATTGCTTTACTACCTATTTCTCCAAACCTACGTAAATATTCTGCATATTCTGGGTTTGAAATAATAGGCGCATGACCTGCTGCCTCGTGGATAATATCTGGTGCTGGTGTATATTCTATATGATTTATGGTTCGCATATCCGACGCAATCACCAAAACATTATAAGCCTGAAACTCCATAAATGCATTTGGCGGAATAAAACCATCAACCGAAACTGCAGCCCAACCAATTTCTTTTAAAATCCTATTCATACCTTCCATATAAGGAATATTTTCTACAGAAATACCCGTTTTTTCTAATCCAGTTATGTAAGACTTATGGGCTACTTTACTCAAGTAATCTACATTCATTCTCATTACATAGCGCCAAACAGCTTGGTTTTGCGCTGTATATTCTTCATACGGCTGTTGTACCACAAACTTGTGTAAATGTTTGGGTAATTTTTTAGTGACTTCGTTTAATTCGAAATGGAGGCTCATTAAAAAAGTATTGAATTATTCTTACAATAATACACTTTAAAATAATGATTATTTATTTTATACATGTTAAAATCACTTTTACACACATTTATCATAATCTATATTTTTTTTATTGTAACATTTAGTCCTTTTCAGCTACCTATAAGTAACAAAAAATAAATACTATGAGTTTTGGAGGTTCAGTTGCTGCAATGATTGCGAGTTTAAAAGCGAATAAAAGAAGTCGTGTTTCTACTTTTGATAAAATCAAAGGCCATAAAAAAAGCGAAAAAAGTGAACTTCATTTTGATAAAAAAGCAACTCCTTATGAGTTAGAACAACTTAAAAAAAGATTGATAGCAGAAAACAACACCATCTTTAAAAGAAAAGTATTGATACTTATATTAATGATTACTGCTATTTTAATAGGTTTAAATTATGTTTAATAATATCAAATAAAAAACAGACTACCTTATAAGGCAGTCTGTTTAACTTTAGATTAATTAATTCAAATAATAATACTAAAGTGCTTCTTCAATTACTCTTATAGCATCTACAGCCTTAGATCTTTTTCCTATTGACAAGGCAGTCATATTTCCAACAGATGATTTTATATTTAACTTTGCTCCATTATCTATTAAAAGTTGCGCAATTTTTGCTCTATTGTGCCTTGCAGCAAACATTAAAGGCGTTAATCCTGTAGATTTTATATTTACATTTTCTCCAGATTCAATTAATGCTTTTACAGCTTCGTAGTTCCCCATTTGAATCAACCTACAAAAAGCGTTTACTTTAGAATACGTTTTTGAATAGTTTATCTTATTAGATTTCAAAACTTCTGGTGCGCTTGCATTTATAGAATTAAAAGCAATAAGACATACGAACATTGATGAGATTATTTTTTTCATAATAAGTAGATTTTGATTTTTAATTATTTTAACCGTTATATTTAAAAGACGATTAACTACTTAATATGTTTCAAAAAGAAATCATCTATTAACAAGTATTTAAGAAATAAAAAAAAATCAGAAAAACTTAATTAAAATTAACAGCAACAGGTTATAAAATATACCTTTATTACAGAAAGGTTCTTTACGTTATCGGTTTCGTAAAAAATCTTTAAAAGCTATAAAAACGGTAAAATATTTCTTAATTTTACTGTTCAATTTTAAGACAATGGACAAGAAAGTTATATTAATGATTTTAGATGGTTGGGGAATTACACAAGACCCTAAGGTATCTGCTATTTACAATGCAAAAACTCCTTTTATAAACGGTTTATACGACAAATATCCAAATGCTCAATTAAGGACAGACGGAGAACATGTTGGTTTGCCAGAAGGGCAAATGGGAAATTCTGAAGTTGGACACATGAATTTAGGTGCTGGTAGAATTGTATATCAGAATCTAGCTCGTATTAATAAAGCTGTTAAAGAAAATACTTTAGGACAAGAAAAAGTATTATTAGATACTTTTAAATACGCAAAAGAGAATAACAAAGACGTTCATTTATTAGGACTAGTTTCTAATGGAGGAATTCATGCACACATTAATCACTTAAAAGGATTATTAGATGTTGCTAAAGAAAATAATGTAGATAATGTGTATTTACATGCATTTACAGATGGTAGAGATTGTGATCCTAAATCGGCTCCTTATTTCTTAAATGAGGTACAAGAACATATGGATAAAAGTACCGGTAAAATAGCAACTGTAACAGGTCGTTATTACGCAATGGATAGAGATAACCGTTGGGAACGTGTAAAGGAAGCGTATGATGGTATTGTTAATGGAGTTGGTACAAAAACAACTGATATTATTAGTACTATAAAAACGAATTACGAAGCTGGTATTACAGATGAATTTCACAAACCAATCATTGTAACCAATGAAGATGGTTCGCCAAAAGCTCAAATTAAAGAAGGTGATGTTGTACTTTTCTTTAACTACAGAACAGATAGAGGTAGAGAATTGACAAATGCGTTGTCTCAAAATGATTTCCCAGAATTTGGAATGAAAAAATTAGACCTTTATTACACAACCATCACTTTATATGATGCAAGTTTTAAAGGAATTAACGTTATCTATAATACTGATAATATTAAAAATACTTTAGGAGAAGTTTTATCTAAAGCAGGTAAAAAGCAAATTAGAATTGCAGAGACAGAAAAATATCCTCACGTTACATTTTTCTTTTCTGGAGGACAAGAAACACCGTTTGAAGGTGAATCTAGAATTTTAAGAAACTCACCAAAAGTTGCTACTTACGATTTAAAACCAGAAATGTCTGCTTACGAATTAAAAGATGCTTTGTGTGAAGATTTAAAGAAAGGTGAAGCTGATTTTGTTTGCTTAAACTTTGCTAATGGTGATATGGTTGGACATACAGGAATGATGGATGCTGCTATTAAAGCTTGTGAAGCTGTAGATATTTGTGCTAAAGAAGTTATAGAAACTGGTTTAGATAATGGATATTCTATTTTATTAATTGCAGATCATGGTAACTGTGAAACAATGATGAATCCTGATGGATCTCCTCATACAGCACACACTACAAACCCAGTTCCTTTTATTTTAATTGATAAAGAAATAAAATCTGTAAACAGTGGTGTTTTAGGTGATATTGCTCCTACTATTTTAGATTTGATGAATGTAGAACAACCAAAAGAAATGACACAACATTCTTTATTATAATTAAAACAACTCAACTTATGAAAAAAGTCTTTTTATTGGCTTGTATTATGGTATTTGCATCTTGCATTAGCCAACAAAAAGTAACTGAAACTCAAAAAGTACCTGCAGTTAAAAATCAAAGTGGGGATTTGATTGGAGTGGCTAACAAAGCCTCTTTTCAACAAATCCCTTATAGCACTTGGTTTAATCAGAAGTTAGAGAGTTATACTCCAGACCCAGCAACAATTACCGCTCTTAAAAGTGAGTTAAAAGGTATTACAATTAAAGGTTTTATGGGAACTTGGTGTGGAGATAGTAAAAGAGAAACACCTCATTTGTACAAGATTCTAGAACAAACTGATTTTAACATCAATAATTTTGAGCTTATTACTGTTGACGTAAGTAAAAAAACTCCTGATAATTTACAGGAAGGTTTCGACATAAAAAGAGTACCAACTTTTATCTTTTATAGAGATGGAAAAGAAATTGGTAGATATGTAGAATATGCTCGTGAATCTTTAGAGAAAGACATGCTAAAAATTGTTTCTGGAGAGCCTTATAAACATTCTTACGACAATTAATGATACCTAATAATCCGTTAATTATTGCCGTAGATTTTGATGGTACCATTGTAGAAGATGCGTATCCAAAAATAGGTGAAGAAATAATTTTTGCTTTCGACACCTTAAAAAGGCTACAATCTCAAGGGCATCGATTAATTCTCTGGACTTACAGACACGGAAAAAGATTAGATGAAGCAGTTGCTTTCTGTAAAGAAAACAACATTGAATTTTATGCAGTAAACAAAAATTTCCCTGAAGAGGAATACGATGAAAAACACAGTCGTAAAATACATGCAGATTTATTTATAGACGACAGAAATGTTGGAGGCTTTTTAGGTTGGACAGAAATACACAAAGCTATTTTTAATTACGAGCCACCTAAAAAAAAGAAAAAAGGATTTTTCTCTTTTTTCAAATAGACAAACCTTACTTCATTCTACCTAAATTATAGTAACTTTGCCATTCAATTTTTTTAACATGATTAAGATAAAAACAAGAGAAGAGATAGAATTGATGAGAGAAAGCGCACTAATCGTTTCTAAAACGTTAGGTATGCTTGCTAAAGAAGTAAAACCCGGAGTTTCTACTTTGTACTTAGATAAACTTGCCGAAGACTTTATTAGATCTGAAGGTGCTGTACCTGGTTTCTTAGGATTATACGATTTTCCAAATTCACTTTGTATGAGTCCAAATAACCAAGTTGTACACGGTATTCCAAATAAAAACCCATTAGTAGAAGGCGATATTATTTCTATAGATTGTGGCGCATATAAGAATGGTTTTCACGGAGATCACGCCTACACTTTTGCTGTTGGAGAGATTGAACCAGCAACTAGAAAATTACTAGATGTAACTAGAGCTAGTTTATACGTTGGTATCAAAGAATTTAAGGCAGGAAATAGAGTTGGTGATGTTGGTTATGCTATTCAAAAGTTTTCTGAAGACCATGGTTATGGTGTAGTAAGGGAATTGGTAGGTCATGGGTTAGGAAGAGAAATGCACGAAGATCCAGAAATGCCAAACTACGGAAAAAGAGGTCGTGGTAAAAAGTTTGTAGAAGGTATGGTAGTTGCCATAGAACCAATGACAAACTTAGGTACTCATAAAATTAAACAACATTCAGACGGTTGGACCATTACTACTTTAGACAACAAACCTTCTGCGCATTTTGAGCATGATGTTGCTATTGTAAACGGTAAACCAGAATTACTTTCTACGTTTAAATATGTACACGACGCATTGGGGATTGTTACCGATGAGGAGGATGCATTCAGACAGTAAAAAGGACACTAATTCCACTAATTGTCACTAAAAAATAAACTTTAATTTCACTAAAAAAATTGAAATCAGAACTTCTACATAAACAGGAATCATATAACATTATTGGTTCCTGCATGGAAGTTCATAAAGAGTTAGGAAAAGGTTTTAGTGAAATTATTTATGGTGATGCTTTAGAAATTGAATTTAAAAGACGTGGAATTTTATATCAAAGGGAAGTAAAATTTCAAATATTATATAAAGGAGAAAAATTGTCTCATTATTATTTTGCTGATTTTGTTATCGATAATAAAATAATACTTGAAATTAAAGCAATTGAATGTTTAACAAACAGCCATATAAAACAAACTCTAAATTATTTAGCTGCATCAAAAATAAAACTAGGCTTATTAGTTAATTTTGGTGAAGATAGTTTAACCTACAAAAGAGTAATTTTATAACTCTCATTTTGTGTAATCCGTGTAATTCGTGTCTATTTTTAAATCCATTCTAAACACCATCCCAAGACCTTGGTTAATAAAAGCTAGTTATCTAGTACGACCAATTATTGCTTTTTCTTTAAAAGGCGATAGATTTACAGACCCAATAGATGGCAAGAGTTTTAGAAAGTTTTTACCTTACGGATATGGTAAACAAAGAGAAAACGCACTTTCTCCTTCTACCCTATCTTTAGAAAGACATCGTTTAATGTGGTTGTTTTTAAGAGATGAAACACCTTTTTTCACATCAACAGAAAAACTAAAAACTTTACACATTGCTCCAGAGCAATGTTTTTTAGACATTTTTAGAAAGCAAAAAAACTTAGAGTACACAACATCAGATTTAGAATCTCCTATTGCAGATGTAAAAGCAGATATTTGCGACTTACCTTTTGATGACAACTCTTTTGATGTTGTTTTCTGTAATCATGTGTTAGAACATATTACAGATGATACAAAAGCGATGCAAGAGCTATTTAGAGTGCTTAAAAAAGGTGGATTTGGTATTTTTCAAATTCCGCAAGATTTATCTAGAGAAACAACTTTTGAAGACGATACCATAACAGACAGAAAAAAGCGTGCAGAAATTTTTGGACAGTATGATCATGTAAGAGTGTATGGTAGAGATTATTTTGATAAACTACGTTCTATCGGTTTTAAGGTGGATGAAGTAGATTATACAAAAAAAATCGCTCCAGAAAAACTAGAACGATTTTGTTTGATGAAAAATGAAATTCTTCCGGTGTGTTATAAAAGTTAGTTCTTTTTGTGTTTTCTTAAGAAATCACTTAATTTTTCTAATTCTTCATCACCCAATACAATTACCTCGTTTCTTATAATTTGATATGTACCCGACGCTAATTGCACCACTTTAGAGTCTCCTGAATATTTTTTATAACCATCTTTAACATCACTTACTTTCGCTCCTTCTTGGTTGATCCAAATAACTTTACCTTTTTTAATCGCCTGAAAGGTTTCTTTATAATAAGCTCCAATATATTCAAATCCAGCATCAGCATTTATTATTTTTTTATTGGTAGAAAACAAGAAAGAACGGACTTTATAACTGTCTTCAGAATATAGTGGATATACGCCTCCTCCTAAATGACCTCCAAACTGATACCAAACTTTATTTATTTTAACCTCACCATCTTTGTTATACCTATCAATTACATCCTCTTTTTTTAAGGATTTCAACAACTCTTCTTCATTAGGAATTCTAATAATTTTTTGATCATTCAAATCATATACCAACGGCTCAAAAGAATTATTTGGATACGTAACTAACCGACCATTTCCTCTAGGCAACATTACTTGACCGTAATCTGTGGCAAGTGGATTAAACTCAGTGACATTTGGTAGAACAAACCCTTTTTTATTATTTGTATTGAAAGAATAAATTTGATCAGGATTCACTTTTTTATTCTTTAATAAAATAAAACCTTCGGAAGATATGGCGTCTTTATAATCGGTGGCTGCTACAATAATTCTACCTCTATCATCTATAACTCCAAAATTTCCATCCTTTTTAAAAAGAGCTACATTGTTCGTATTAAAATTATAAATCTTATCTACGTTTATAGAAAGGGATTCAGATTTTTGATTCCAAAGACTTTTAAGTGAATCTATTTTTTTAGACGCTTTCTCTCTTCTAAGACGTTGTTCCTCCTCTTTCTTTAACTTGGTTTCTAAAGATTCTATAGATTCCTGAATTAAAATAAGACTCTCTAAGTTTTTGGTATACCCTTCGGCAGTATTATCTTGTTCTAAAACAAAATACCGTCTACTATAAGTTTCCGAGTTTTTAAGAAATGCTATTTTTTCTTTATCAGTAGTTTGAAATTGATAATTTTCATAATAAATAGAGGAAGCTAAGGTTGCTAAGTTCTTGTCTGAAATTGAATCGACATACTTTAATGCTTTTTCAAATTGCACTAATGCTTCTTTGTAATTTACATTGGTTTCTACCGCTTCTTTTGCTCTCCTTAAATACACATTAGCAATGTCTGTGTTAGACTGCGCATTTGTGAATGTAAAAGAAATTATGCATAAAAGTGTTAGAAGTAATCTCATCATATTAATACCAATTATTCAGCGTTATGTATCTACAATGCAAGATAGCAAAAACACAGCGTAAACGGTGAACTACTGAAAGGCAATTGTTGTGTATTCTTCTAATTCTCCATTCTCGTTATTAAATAATAAGATAGCATCAATGTTTTTATGAATATCTAAAAATTCTTTCGCTTTCTCTAATCCCATGGCCATAAAAGCAGTGGCATACGCATCTGTATCTGCACAATCTATACCCGCTATTACAGAAGCACTCAATAAATTACTTTCTTCAGCATACCCAGTTTTAGGATTTACAGTATGCACGTATTTATGTCCGTCTTTGGTAACTCTAAACTTTCTATAATTACCCGAAGTAGCCATCGATTTATTAGACAAATTTATTTTTCGATATCCTTTTATACTGTCCTTTTTTATAGGATTTACTAATTTTATAACCCAAGGATGATTTTCTTTTTTTATCCCTTTTGCCCTAATCTCTCCACCAATTTCAACTAAATAGTTCGAGATATTTTTACTATCTAGAAAACGAGCTACCACATCAATTCCGAATCCTTTGGCAATAGAGTTAAAATCTAAATAAATGTTAGGATCTTGTTTTTTAATTTTACCATTAACAATAGTCACTTTATCTAAACCAACATACTGCATTTCTTGTTTTACTTGATCTTCGTTTAAATTGATCCTTTCATTCTTTGGACCAAAACCCCAAGCATTAACTAGGTTTCCAACAGTAGGATCAAAATAACCATTGGTTTCCGTATAAATTCTTTTCGATTTTTTAAAAACCTCTAAAAATAAATCATCAACAATAACTGTAGAATCTCCTTTGTTAATTCTAGAAATATCTGAACTAGGAATATAGGTTGATAAGGATTTATTCATTAAAAAAAACAGACTATCTAAAGAGGTTTGATAGTCCTTAGCACCATCTAAATAAACAATCTTATAAGTGGTACCAAAAACGTGGCCTGTTAAGGTATAGTCTTTTGTTTTTTCTTTAGAACAAGAAAGAAACGATAGTAAAACGATAGTAATTATAACTTTATTTTTTAGAATCATAAAATTTAAAATCTTTTACAAACATAGAACATAAAGTTTTCATAAAATATCATTTATACTGTTTTTTGTAGTAACAATTCGTTAAATTTGTTCACTTAATTAAATATTATTACCAATGAAAAAAATATCAATCTTATTATTGACTGCAGTTATAGTTAGTTCTTGTGTTTCTAAAAAGAAGTTTGTTACTTTACAAGACGAACATGATCAAACTACAACAGAATTAGTAGATGTAAAAGCAACTTTACAGAAGTGTTTAATTGAAAGCGAAAAAGATGTAGCTACACTAACAGAGCAAATTAACTCTTTAAAAGAGGATAAAAAAGGTGCTTTAAAACAAGTTGAAAACTTAACGGTTTTAACACAATCTTCTTCTGATAATATTAAAAACGTTATTACACAGTTAAGTGAAAAAGACAAATTTATAAACGGTATTAGAGCTGCAATGACTCAAAAAGATTCATTAAACCTTGCAATTAAATACCACTTAACTAAAAACTTAACAGACGGAATTCAGGATGAAGACATACAGGTTAATGTAGAAAAAACTGTAGTATTTATTTCTATTTCAGACAAGTTATTATTTAAAAGCGGTAGTTATAATGTAACAGACAAAGCATACACTGTTTTAGAAAAAATATCTAAAGTAATTAAAGACCAACCAGAAATGGAAGTTATGATTGAAGGTCATACAGATTCTACACCAATAAAAAGAACTATTATTCAAGACAACTGGGATTTATCTGCTTTAAGAGCAACTTCTATAACAAGAATTTTACAATATAAATTCGGAGTTAAACCAAGTAGATTAATTGCAGCTGGTAGAAGCCAGTATGTTCCTTTAGTAGACAATAATACTGCTGCTAATAAAGCAATAAACAGAAGAACAAAAATTATCATCATGCCTAAATTAGATCAATTCTTTGATTTGTTAGAGCAAGATTCTAATAAATAATCTTTATTGAATAAAAATTTAAAAACCATCTGAAATTCAGATGGTTTTTTGTTTAGAAAAATAGTCATACTTTAAAAATTTAAAAATGGAAAATTTAAAAAACAAAAAAGCAATTATTACAGGTGGCGGAAGAGGTTTAGGAAAAGCAACCGCAATAGCCTTTGCTAAAGAAGGAATTGATGTTGCCATAACTGGTAGAACTGAAGCCGTTTTAAAAGAAACAGTTGCAGAACTAGAAGCATTTGGCGTTAAAGCGATTTACGAAGTTTTTGACGTTGGTGTTTATGAAGAAGTTAAAACAGGAATCAAGAACATTATAGACTCTTTAGGTACTGTAGATATTTTAGTAAACAATGCAGGAATTGCAGCTTTTGGTTCTTTAAACGACATGGAAGTTAGCAAATGGACTCAAATTATACAAACCAATGTTATGGGTATGTATCATGTAACAAAAGAAGTTTTACCTTATTTAATTGATAAAAATGAGGGTGATATTTTTAATGTTGCTTCTACTGCAGGATTAAACGGAAATGCAACTACATCAGCATATTCTGCTTCTAAATTTGCGGTTATCGGTATGTCGGAATCTTTAATGAAAGAAGTTCGTAAAAACAACATTAGAGTTTGTACGTTAACACCAAGTACTATTGCATCTGATATGTCTGTAGAATTAGGTATTGCAAACAAAGATTCTGAAGATTCTGTTTTACAACCAGAAGATTTTGCTGAGTTAATTGTAGCTGGATTAAAATTACCTAGAAGAGCAATGCTTAAAGGCGCTTCTTTATGGTCTACAAATCCATAAATAGACTTTTATTACCACAAAGGGTATACTTATATTAAATAGCGTAAAAACCACCTCATTAAAGGTGGTTTTTTATGTAAAAGCAAATTTGAATTTGTTAAATAAATACGGTAACTTCGTTTAACTTCTGATATAAAATATTAAAACCCTAGATATCAATAACGTTGTACCTAACTACTGAACAAAACAATAAAATGGCTATCCTTAAATTTCCCTTACTAATTGCGCTTTGCTTATTTTTTAGCAATACGTATTCTCAAGAAATAATTGAAAAAAAAATATCAACCCAGGTAAATGAGGTAACTGTATTTCTAGAAGGGGCTCAAATAACCAGAAAAAAAACGGTTCAAGTAAAACAGGGTAAAACAATCTTAAAATTCTCTAATTTATCTCCTTTTATTGACGCTAAAAGTATTCAGGTAAAAGCAGAAGGAAATATTACCGTTTTTGCAGTAAATCATCAACAAAATTTTATAGAAAAATTAGACAAACAACAAGAACTAATTGATCTAGAAACGAAACTTAAAGAAGTTGATGATAAAATAGTATTAGAACGTACCTATTTGCAAATCCTGAAAGAAGAATTAGCTTTTCTTAAAGAAAATAGAAATATTGGAGGTAAAAATCAAGAGGTAAGTGTTACTAATCTTAAAAATGCATCCATTTTTTTTGGTGCTAAGCTAAAAGAACTTAAAATTAAAGAGATTGAAAGAAACAATACCTTAAAAAACCTGACAATAGCAAGTAGAGATTTAACAAACCAAATAAATACAATATCAGGAAAGAAAGAATTTCCTAATGGAGAGATTTTGGTAAAAGTAGAAGCTAAAACTAATGCTACTGTAAATTTTGAATTATCCTATGTTGTAGAAAATGCGGGTTGGTTTCCAACTTATGACATTAGAGCAAAAAACGTAAACGAACCAGTTCAACTTATTTACAAGGCAAATATTAAACAAGATACAAAGATCAGTTGGGATAATGTAAAATTAAACTTATCGTCTGCAAACCCTAATGTATCTGGAGTTGCGCCAGAACTTAAAACCTACTTTCTAAATTACAACACACGTCCTCCTGTTTACAATAGAACCACTAATGAAGTATCAGGAGTTGTATTAGATCAAAACAACGATCCGCTACCAGGCGCTACGGTGTTAATAAAAGGAACCACAATAGGAACATCAACAGATTTTGATGGTAAATACTCAATAACAATTCCTAATAATGAGAGTTCTTTAGTGTTTTCTTATTTAGGATTTATCAGTCAGACCAAACCTATTCAAAGTGAAGTACTAAATATAATGTTAGAAGAAGATTCAGCAACATTAGATGAAGTCGTTGTAATAGGATACGGAACTTCTCGTAAAAGTAAATCTATAACGAAAGCTCTTCAAGGCACAGTTTCTGGGGTTAATATTCGAGGAGCAAGTAGTTTGCCTGTCCCAACTGTTCAAACAGAAAACCAGACCACCGTAAACTTTGAAATAAAAACTCCTTACACGATAAAATCTGATAATAAAAGTTATTCTGTTGATATTGACACTTATAATTTGTCTGCATTCTATCAATATTACGCTGTACCTAAAATTGATAAAGATGCTTTCTTAATCGCGAACATATCTAATTGGGAGCAATACAATTTATTGGAGGGTGAAGCAAACATCTTTTTTGAAGGTACCTATATTGGTAAAACATTGTTAGATGTTAGATATGCTACCGATACTTTGCAAATATCTCTTGGTAGGGATAAAAATGTAAGTGTAAAAAGAGAGAAGGTAAAAGAATTTATCTCGAAGAATTTTATGGGAAGTAAAAAGGAAGAATCTAGAGGATGGAATATTGATGTAAAAAACAATAAATCACAACAAATTAATATGGTGATATATGACCAAGTTCCTGTTTCGACAAACGACGAAATAAAAATTGAAGTTTCAGAAATTTCAGGGGCGAAAAAAAATCCTGAATCTGGTGAAATAAAATGGGAATTTACAATTGCACCAAATGAAACTAAAAATTTTATTTTAAGATATTTGGTTAAATACCCGAAAAATAGAACGATAGTGTTAGAGTAGAATCGTACACATTTAAAGCAAAAAAAACAGCTAACTTCGTTTAACTTCTGATATAAAAATTTAAAATGCTCGATATCATTATAGTTGGCAATAATTCAGGGGGGAATTAAAAAATAATATTAATAACAAAATGAAAATATTTTTAGATCTTTCTTTTTACAAGAAAAGAAAATTTAATTTTCCTAATCATTTAAATCCAATTATTGAATCAAGTTTCGTTGGTATAATAACTCATTACGTTGAACTTTCAAAAAGTAATTATGGAAAAACTCTTTTTAAAACATTTAATCAAATAGGAGATGAAAACTTACTTTTAAGTCTTATTTCAAAACATGGAATCTTCTTTGAAAAATTTTACGCAAAAAAATTAAGACTTAGATTAAATAACTCCTTTTATTCCTCTAAAAAAACTTCCGAATTAGTATTAATGTGCAAACAATATTATAGTAAAGAATACAAAGAATCGACAGCACTTAAAATCATAAAAGAAGATTTTATAAAAATCTCACAAAATAACTTGAAAAATCAAGATTTATATAAAAAACTTAATGATTCAATAAAAACATTATCTACAAACAAAAATTGTAAAATATGTGGGAATAAGTTTAAGGTAATAAATTTTCCAGATTGGCTTTATTTTGGGGTAAACGGTAACGTTTCAATCTGCTATGAATGTCCAATAAATTATAAATTAAAAAAAGCTCAAATGACTGTCTTAATCAGTCAATTTGTTAATGAATGTGGTTTTATTCCAAATTCTAATTTCAATCCAATCAACAACAATTTTAGCGCTAGAATACCTAAAGAAAAATGGATTAAAATATGTGAATTATTTTTTGAATTAGGTTTAGAGGGAAACATTAGATTATCTTCAAATAAAAAAATTGATTCAAAATTCGGCTCTTGGTTCAAAGCTTTAATCCAATCTAATGTACTACCTAACAATACATTAAAAACCTCAAGAGGTATTAGGTGTTTAGCTAAAAGTGGAAATGAGTGTTTATCATTAGATGAAATGTTTATTGATAATTGGTTCTTTAATAATAATATAAAAGCAGAAAAAGAACCATACTACCCTAAACATTCTAAATACAATAAAAGTGGGAGACGTCGTGCAGATTGGAAAATTAATGATTATTACATAGAATATTTTGGATTAAAAGGGGAAGAAACTTATGATAAAAAAACTCAGGAAAAAATTGAATTATCAAAAACCTTAAATCTAAAACTTATACCTATATATCCTTCTGACTTAGATAATCTAAATGAAAAATTTATTGAAATAAAAACTACTGCCAACACCGTGTATTAAAAATTGCTATATTAGTTCTTAATTAAAAGCAATTGCATTTTTGTGAACGGCTATTCTCCACAAAACAACACCTCAAACCAACCTACTCCAAGATCTTTATAAAATCATCAAAAGCCTCATAGTAAGGTTGATCTTTAAAAACAGGACTATCAACACATTCTGCGTTGGCAATTCCTACGCCAGCAAACCAAACTTTGGCATTCTGTTTTTTAGCGTGATTTTTAAAAGTCTCCATCCAAATGGTATCATATTCATTCGGATTTTGAATATTATTACTCGCCTTTACCAAGACAAAAATAGTAGGTTCTCCTTTTTTAAATAACACAAATTGGGGATGTCTTTTCAACTGACTGTTTATAGCCTGAAATTCATACCCCATTTTTGTAAGCTTCTTACCAACAATGTTCATTGCTAAATTATGCAATTCTTGTGCTGTTAAAATCTGCATTATTTTTTCTTTTTCTTGTTATGCTTATTATAGTTTTTATCTCCTCTAGTTTTAGGTTTCTTATATTTTGCAGCAATTTCTCGTCTGTAAGAACCTCCTAAATTTATTTGGCTATTTTTCTCACTCTTTTCATGAAACGCAGGTCCTGGAACATATTCTAAAGAAGTTCTGTTCTTAGAAATTCCTTGATCTTCTTTCGGACGTTCATCTTCTGTTAATAATTTAGAAATTTCTAAATCTTCAGGTAAGTCTAAAACCGGAATTTCATAATTCATCAATTCCTCTATACCTTTCTTTGTTTCTTGCTCTTTAGGAGTAGAAAAAAGAATCGTTTTACCTGCTCTCTCTGCACGCCCCGTTCTACCAATTCTATGCATATAATTTTCAGGAAATTCCGGAGTATCAAAATTGATAACATGAGAAACATTATCAAAATCTAAACCACGCGCCATTACGTCGGTAGCTAGTAAAATTCGGTTTTTACCTTCATCAAACTGTTTTATAGAACGAATTCTATAATTTTGCGTTTTATTAGAGTGAATCACACACATTTCATCATTAAATACTTCTTGTAAGTGCTTAAATAACAAATCTGCAGTTCTTTTAAAACCAACAAAAATCAATACTTTATTATAGGTTTCTTTATCTGCTAAAAGCTCATGTAACAAATTAACTTTGGTAAAAAAGTTAGGTAAATTATAAGAAACTTGCTCAATATTATCTAGCGGTGTTCCACTTACTGCAACAGATATTTTTTCCGGATTTTTAAAGAAATCGTAAATTAACAAATCTACATCTTCCGTCATTGTTGCAGAAAATAATACGTTTTGTCTTCTTTCTGGAATCACGTCAAAAATGTTCATCAACTGAAAACGGAATCCTAAATCTAACATTACATCTACCTCATCAATTACTAATTTCTGAATAGATTTTAGTTTTAAAGCATTGCTCAACGCCAAGTCATATAAACGACCAGGAGTTGCCACAATAATATCTTGTCCTTGTAAAATAGCTTGTTTTTGGGTATTGATGTTTGCACCACCATACACACCTAAAACACGTGTATTAATATATTTAGATAATTGTTCTATCTGTTCAACTACTTGTAAAACAAGCTCACGCGTTGGCACTAATACCAAAACTCGAGGGTGTTGTTGCTTAGAAAACTTTAATTCTTGCAAAATAGGCATCATATACGCAAAAGTTTTTCCGGTACCTGTTTGCGCAATTCCCACTACATCTTTCCCCGATCTTACAACAGAAAATGCTTGTTCTTGTATTGGCGTTGGTGTTACATAACCCAAATCGTCAATAGCATATTGTAATTGATTAGAGATTCCTAAATCTTGAAAAGTCATTCTTAATATTTTTCTGCAAAGGTACGTTTTATAAAACGCTAAACAATAGCCCTTTTCACTAAGAATAATTTGTAGTTTTGCATCTGAAATTTTACACATCATGATTACAGATACACACACCCATTTATATTCTAGTCAGTTTAAAGAAGATCAACCAGAAATGATGCAACGCGCTAAAGACGCTGGTGTTACTCGTTTTTTTATTCCTGCGATAGATTCTACGTATACAGATAAAATGTTTCAATTAGAAAAAGATTATCCAAATGATGTTTTTTTAATGATGGGCTTACACCCTACTTCTGTAAAAGAAAACTATTTAGAAGAACTAGCGCATGTTAAAAAATGGATTGATGAAAAGAAATTTTACGCCATTGGAGAAATCGGAATGGATTTATATTGGGATAAAACTTTTTTAACACAACAGCAAGATGCTTTTAGAACACAAATTCAGTGGGCAAAAGAAAGAAAAATGCCGATTAACATTCACTGTAGAAATGCTTTTGATGAAGTTTTTGAAGTATTAGAATCTGAAAAAAGTGATGATTTAAGAGGGATTTTTCACTGTTTTACAGGAACTTTAGAACAAGCAAAACAGGCTATTTCTTACAATATGAAATTAGGAATTGGTGGTGTTGCTACGTTTAAAAATGGTAAGATTGATAAATTTCTGAATGAAATTGACATCAAACACATTGTTTTAGAAACCGATGCGCCTTATTTAGCGCCAACTCCATACAGAGGAAAAAGAAATGAAAGTGCTTATTTAGCCAACGTTGTTGATAAATTGGTAGATATTTATGGACTTTCTTTTGATGAAATTGCAACCATTACTACTCAGAATTCTAAAGATGTTTTTGGTATTTAATGGTATTTGATACAATTACAACAGAAGAAAAATTCTTCAATTTTGAACATCCTAAAACATATACTAATTTAGGAATAGCAGTTGGAATGTTTGCTTTTGTAATTATTTCAATCAACAAAGTATATTTAGAATTTGATTTTATAGAAACTGTTTTTTACCCAGTTGCTGTTATTTCTTTTATAGCCTTTATCGCTTCTGTATTTTTTACAATGTTTTCTAAAGAAGATATTTTGATAAATTATACAGGGTATTTAAAAATAACTTCGGATGAATTTATTATTGATAAAGAAAAAATAAATTTCACTGATGTTGTTTCAATTAAATTATCTGTTGATGATTATGAAGGGAGAGCAAAAAACACACATTCTAGCATCAAACCAATGTATAGCATAGGTGTTAACAATTTTGTAACGATTTCAACGGATGATAAAAAAATAGAAAAGAAAATTCAGGTTTGTAGCTTAAGAGAAACCCATTTAATTTCTGATTTTTTAGCTGCTCAAATTGTAAAAAATAAATTTCCAAAAGCAAATCCAAAACAATTAATTGCTATTTTTAGTGATTCTTTCAAGAAAACAGAAGAGGGGAGGAATTATATTGCTGATCAAATTAAAAGCAATAAAATAAAAACTATTGAAGGGTTATTAATGATGAATTATTCCTCTGATGAAGAAGTTAAAGAATTAAGAAAAAAATATAATTTTAATTGAGCTTACAAACCACATACTACAAAACACCATTAGGAACCGCAAGAATTGTAGGAGACGAAAACGGAATTCAATCTGTTTCTGTTTTAGATGATGATCCCTTGTCGGAGTTTATCTTTAGCGAAGACGAAAGACTCCAAGTGACAAATTCTGAAATCCCTGAATGTTTACAAGAATGTGTCACTCAATTAGACCAATATTTTTCTAGTGAAAGAAGTAATTTCGATTTAAAATTGAATCCACAAGGAACCGATTTCCAAAAAAAAGTGTGGGATGAATTATTAAATATTCCTTTTAATAAAACCAGAACCTATTTAGAACAAAGCAAAGCTTTAGGTGATGTAAAAGCCATTAGAGCGGTTGCTTCTGCAAATGGAAAAAACCCAATTTGGATTATTATTCCGTGTCATAGAGTTATTGGTTCAGATGGTTCTTTAACAGGTTATGCAGGCGGAATTTGGCGTAAAAAATGGTTGTTAGCACACGAAAATCCTGTAAAGCAACAATCATTATTTTAATTTTTATTTTCAAACATTAAAAAACATATTTTTACGTTTAGAACATATAGTTTTTTATGATTCAAAGAATTTTCTTCTTCTTTTTACTTTTTATTGGATTCACGGTCCAATCTCAAACTGTATCTAAAGATTTTAGAGTGCAAAAATATTTAATTGAAAAAGATACCATTCAATTAGATTCTGTTGCTTTAAATCCAGAGAAATTTAAAGTATTCAATGCTTTTTCAAAGGAAATTCCTTTTTCTGAATATACCATCGATTTTAGCAATGCCGTTTTAATTATCAATTCAGCAAAACACACTGAAATTACAGTTGAATATTTTAGGCTTCCAGATTTTATCACCAAAGTTTACACGCCTTTCGATGATAAATTCATCCTGCCAAATGGTACAAATACTGGTAAATTATACAGTTTAACCACCAACAAAAAAGCATCAGACATCAAATTATTTGATGGTTTACAAACCAAAGGTTTTATAACGAGAGGAATTACCTCTGGTAATAACCAAAATGCAGTTACAAACTCTGCTTTAGATTTAGAAATATCGGGTAAACTCTCTAAAGACGTCACGTTAAGAGCCAATATTTTTGATACAAATATTCCCATACAAGAAAATGGGTATTCTCAAAACATTACCGATTTTGATCGTATTTTTATTGAAATGTTTACAGATAATTGGCGCGTAAAAGCGGGTGATATTTCATTACAAAATACCAAAAGTTACTTCTTACCATTTACCAAACAAGTTTCTGGTTTATTGGTAGAAGCACAAATTAACGACAATCTTAAAGTTGCTGCGTCTGGTGCTGTGGTTAGAGGACAATTTAGCTCGTATAACATTACGAGTATAGAAGGAAATCAAGGTCCGTATAAAATTTTAGGAGCCAATAATCAAATTGCTATTTTAATGATTGAAGGCAGCGAGAAGGTATTTATCAACGGAATTCAGATTAACCGAGGAGAAGAAAATGATTATACCATCGATTATAATCTTGGAGAAATAGAATTCAACACCACATATCCGATTACCAATGATATGAGAATCCAGATTGATTTTCAATATTCAGAAAGAAATTATACGCGTTTTATAACCTACGATGAAGCTTCTTATGAAGGCGAAAAATTTAGTATTGCTGGATATTTTTATTCTGAAAATGATGCTAAAAATCAACCTATTCAACAAAATTTAACAGACGAGCAAAAACAAATCTTAGAAAACGCTGGTAACAATGCAGATTTAATGATTGCAGAAAGTGCTTATGAAGATGCTTTTAATGAAAATAAAATTCTGTACAAAAAGGTTTTAAACGGTAGTGAAGAAATCTTCGAATATTCTAACAACGCTACAGACGAGTTATACACGGTAACTTTTTCTAATGTTGGTACAAATTTAGGTGATTATGTTTTAGATGAAACCACAGCAATTGGTAATATCTTTTTGTTTGTGGGTACAAATCAAGGAAATTATAACCCTATCATTCGTTTAACTCCACCAACAAAATCTCAGTTATTTATTGTACAATCTACATACAATCCTTCAGGAAAAACAATTATTAATACAGAAGTTGCACTGAGTAATAATGATGCAAATTTGTTTTCTACTATCGATGATGCCCAAAATAAAGCAATTGCAACAAAGGTAAATTGGCAACAAACTTTAATTGATAAAAAATGGAAATTACAAAGTAATGTAAGTCATGAATTTGTGCAAAATAATTTTAAAACAGCTCAACGTTGGGAATCTGTAGAATTTAATAGAGATTGGAATATTTTAACAAACGACGCAACGAAAAGCTACTTTCAGTCGGAATTTAGTTTACAAAATAAAAAGGAGGATTTTATTCTATATCGATACAACAACCTAAATTATAAAGATATTTTTTCTGGTAACAAACATGAACTCCAATCTAAAATGAAGTTAAAAAATACTTCTTTTTATGTAAATGGTAGTTTTTTAAAAAACACCTCAACTACAGAAGATAACTCCTTTTTTACAGCAAAAGCGAAAGCAGAACAAGATTTTAATAAAAAATGGTTGGGTGCGTTTATCAACTTTGAAACCAATAGCAGAAAAGATCTTACTACACAAGAATTTATAAATACCAGTCATAAATTTAAAGAATATGAAGCTTATTTTGGTATTGGAGACTCTACTAATGTATTTGCTAAAATGGGGTTTAATTACAGGAATAACGACAGTATCAAATCGAACAATTTTACAGAAATCAATAATAGAAAAACGTTTTATATCAACAGTAAAATCATTCAGAACAAACAAACCAATTTAAGTGTTTTTGCCAATTACAGACTTACAGAAAACAAGTTTACCGAAAATGAAAAATCGTTGAATTCTAAAGTTGTTTTTAATCAGGAATTATTTAATAGTTTCATCAATTTAGGAACCGTTTATGAAACCTCATCGGGTAACGTTGCCCAACAAGAATATATTTATGTAAAAACAGAACCTGGTTTGGGCTATTATACTTGGATAGATTATAACAGCGATGGCGTTAAGGATTTTGATGAATTTGAAGTTGCAGAATTTCAAGATCAAGCGGAATATTTGCGTTTACCAAAACCAAACTTGCAATTTATTGCCACGCAACGTGCAAAATTTACGCAGTCTATCACTTTAAATCCAAGAATTTGGACAGCTAAAAATGGGGTTAAAAAATTGCTTTCTAATTTTTACAATCAGAGTTTTTTAAGTGTAGAAAATGAACAGCAAAGAATAAGAAATTCTTTTAATTTTAATCCTTTTGATTTTGATGAAAGTAAACTGATTGGTTTAAATTTCAGTCTTAGAAATAGTCTATATTTCAACAGAAACCTTCAAAAATATAGCACAACGTATACCTATGGAAAAAACAGAAATAAGCTACAGTACTTTATCGGAAATCAAGAAAATAACATTGAGTTACATCAGCTAGATTTTGCACATAAATTCGCAACTTTTTGGTTGCTTGAGTTAATGGGTAAAACCGCTGAAAATGATTTAAAAACAGCCAATTTCAACAACAGAAACTACACCATTAGTGCACACGAGTTTCAACCAAAAATTAGTTTTTTATATAATGACAGTAATCGTCTAACTGCTTTTTATCACTTTAAAAATAAAGAAAACCAACTCGCAGATTTCGAACATTTGAAGCAACAAAAATTCGGAATTGAATATTTCTACATCAATAGTAAAAAGAATCAAATTTCGGCCAATGCAAACGTATTTTTAAATGATTTTACAGGAGATACCAACTCGCCCGTTGCCTACCAAATGTTAGAAGGTTTACAAGATGGAAAAAATTACACTTGGAATCTTTTATTCAATCAAAAATTGAATGCTTTTTTAAATCTGAATTTATCTTATTTAGGTAGAAAGAGTGAAAGCACAAAAACAATCCATACCGGAAGTGTGCAATTGAGAGCTATTTTTTAGAAACTTGAGTGCTTTTTTAATACGTTTGTTACATCAACCAAAAAAAACTATTATGAAAAAAATTACATTATGCCTTTTATTGTTTATTTCAGCAATTTCAATTGCTCAAGAAAAAGAAGAACAATACCCACAAGACATCAATAAAAAACACGAAGTAAAATTAAATGTCTTGGGTGCACTAGTTTTTGAATGGATAGATGTTTCTTATGAATACTTAATTAATGATGAATCTTCTTTTGGAGTTGGAGTTTTAGTGGGGTTTGACAATAATGAAGATCTAGATGAGTATCGAAAATTTTCTTTAACGCCTTTTTATAGAAGATACTTCTCTAACAAATTTGCTAGAGGTTTTTTTGTGGAGGGTTTTGGGATGTTACACTCTTATGAAAACAATAATTACGACGTTTATATTACAAACTCTGGAAATTATAATACACAGCGCAATGATGAAACTAAAACAGAATTTGCCGTTGGTATTTCTGTTGGAGGGAAATTTATTTCTAAAAAAGGGTTTACAACAGAAATATATTTAGGAATAGGACGCAATTTAGTTGGAGATAACGGCTCTTTAGAGGCTGTAGGTAGAGGTGGAATCTCTTTAGGATATAGATTCTAAAACCAATCTTATTTATTAGATTTGCACTCTATAAAAATCATTAAATACAAAAAAACAAAAAACATGAAAAAATTACTTTTAGCTTTCGGACTTTTAGCGAGTACTTTAAGCTACGCACAACAAGAAATTAAATTAGACATTGGAGATGCATTGGTTATAAAAAGTTTAGAGTTTTCTTATGAAAACTACATCTCTGAAAGTTCTTCTTTTGGTATTTCTGCTTTATTTAACTTAGCCAATCAAGATGACAGTTTTAGATATAATGAAAACACGATGATTACACCTTATTATCGTAATTATTTTTCTACAAACGAAGAATGGAACTTTTTTGGTGAAGCTTTTTTAGGAATTAATTCTGGAAAAGAAGAATCTGATGAAGAAAACAACCCTGGAGTTTACGATAACAAATATACAGATGGTGCCTTAGGTGTTGCTGTTGGTACAAAGTATATTACAGGAAGTGGTTTAACTATTGATGTACACGCTGGTGTTGGTAGAAACTTATTTGGATCTGACTCACCTACTTTAGTACCTAGATTAGGTGTTAATATTGGTTGGAGATTCTAATACATTTCTTACTTTATAAAACAAAAAACGCACTCTAGGGTGCGTTTTTTTTGTTTTGCTTTTGGTCGTTTATTAATATAAGAAAAATTGTTGTTTGTCAGAAATGAAACGATCTTTAGTTAATCAATAATTTATGGTTTTTGTATACACCCTTAGAAACCTTTAACACTTTGTTTTCTAGTATCAAACATAATTGATTTTCAGGGTCGATTGAAGCTTTAAATCTACTAATTTAAGTATTGTATATCGCTCTCATTGCATTCAAAACTAAAAGGCCTTAAACAGCAAATTACACCTATTAATTTAAGCTAAAAAAAGCAGACTTTTCAGCCTGCTTTCTTTATTTATAATATTATTAAATCTTATAAACCTTTTGTCCAACCATTAGTCCAATCCGGAGCGGCAGCTCCATTTCCTGCACCTGTAGCTGTACCATTAGTAATAAAACTTTGGTTAACACCTATATAATCCGTCATAACAAATCCAGTTACACTATCTGCAAACTCTACATTCGTCATTACTAAATTTCCAGACTCAATTCTAACAGCAGCTTCTGCATCTGTACTTTTTACTTTTACTCCTAAGTTAACACCAGAAACAAATAAGTTATCGACAGTAAAATTACCACCACCTTCTTTAAAGTATAAAGCACCTTCTGTTACGGGACCAACTACTGTAATGTTTTTTAATGTAGCATTTGTTACAGGACTTGCATTTCCATTATCTCCGTTATTAGATCCTTCTATTCCTGCTTTAGCACCACCAGATATATACCAGTATTCTCCAGTTCCTGCCCATCCGTCAGCAAAATCAATTGAATCATCTCCACTATTTGTAGAAACTAAATATTTACCATTAACAGTTCCTCCAAAAAATTCGATTCCGTCATCTCCTCCTTCAAAAGACTGAACATACTCTACAGTAGTACCAGAACCTACACCAAATAAAGATAAACCATTAAATTCTTTAGAACTATTAAAAGTAGCTCCTGAATATTCGATTCTTAAATACTTAATGCTTCCAGAATTATCATTAGAAACTGTTCCTCCGTAAGTAAGATCTGCAACTTCAGAAGTAGCTACATCACCAACATTTGTTGGAGCTTTACCACAAACCACTAAACCACCCCAATCTGAAGCAGATGGGTTCGCTGCACCAGAAGTCATTACTACTGGATTAGTAGAAGTACCTTCGATATAAATTTTACCTCCCTGAGCAACTGCGATATACGAACTTGTTCCTCCGGTTGCTTTAATTATTGTTCCTGCAGGAATCGTTAAAGAACCACCATCTTTTACTACAAAAGAACTAGTTAATTCATATTCTACATTAGCATTTAAAGAAACATTTCCTGTTACCTCACCTGCTAAGTTTTCATTAGTAACACCACTATTACTTAGACCTCTTGTCCATCCAGCAGTCCAATCTGGAGCAGCTGCACCGTTTCCTGCACCTGTTGCAATACCTTGTTGTATGAATGACTGATTATCTCCTGTATAATCTGTTTGAACAAAACCAGTTGCGTTGTCTGCAAACTGTACATTTGTCATAATTAAATCACTTGCCTCAATTCTAGCTGCAGCTTCTGTATCTGTATCTTTTATTTTTACTCCTAAATCAGCACCAGCAATATAAAAGTTATCTACATAAAAGTCTCCTCCACCTTCTTTAAAGTATAGTGCTCCTTCTGTTACAGGACCAACTACTGTAATATTTTTTAAAGTAGCATTTGTTACAGGACTTGCATTTCCATTATCTCCGTTGTTAGAACCTTCTATTCCTGCTTTAGCTCCACCAGAAATGTACCAATACTCTCCAGTACCTGCCCATCCATCAGCAAAATCAATAGAATCATCTCCACTGTTAGTAGATACTAAATATTTACCTTTAACTGTTCCTCCAAAAAATTCAATTCCATCATCTCCACCTTCAAAAGACTGAACATACTCTACAGTAGTACCAGAACCAACACCAAATAAAGACAATCCGTTAAATTCTTTAGAACTATTAAAAGTAGCACCAGTATACTCTATTCTTAAATATCTAATACTACCAGAGTTGTCTGTTGAGTTTGTACCACCATAAGTTAAGTCGGCAACTTCAGAAGTTGCAGTAGCGCCTACATTTGTTGGTGCTTTACCACAAACTACTAAACCACCCCAATCTGAAGCAGATGGGTTCGCTGCACCAGAAGTCATAACAACTGGGTTACTTGAGTTACCTTCTATAAATATTTTTCCTCCTTGAGCCACTGCTATATAAGAGCTAGTACCTCCAGTAGCTTTAATTGTTGTTCCTGCAGGAATCGTTAAGGTTCCTCCATCTAGAACGACATACGAAGCCGTTAATTCATATTCTACGCTAGCATCTAAAAGAACATCTCCAGCAACTTCACCTTCTAATATATTACTTTGCTCATCCACACATTCGTTGCAAGAAGAACCTCCACAGTCAATCCCTGTTTCATCTCCATTTTGTATACCATCTGTACATGAAGCTGTAAAAACTGGATCATCACTTCCACAAGAAACTACAAATGCTGTAGAAGCCATTAGTAACATTAATTTTAAAATTTGTTTTTTCATTTTTAAATGCGTTTTATTGTTTTATTTTATTTTATTTCCACAAATAACTTACTTGTACTTAAACTTAATGTTGCTTGTAAATTAATGTTTAGTTATTCAAATGTTAATTAAAAGTTATATGAAAACGATAACTTAACATTCATTCCTGCTTTATAAGAAGATACAACTACATCTTGTGTTTCTTGCTTTCTTTCTATAGTAGGGTTTAATAGGTTTTTTGCAGTTAAACTAACCCCAAAGTTCTTACTTAATTTTCCTTTTAGAATAAGATCTAATGTACCAACACCAGCATCTATAAGATCTCCTTTACCTTCTGTACCAAGAGCAAAGATTCTATCTGAAAAATAATTATATGCTACAGTTGTTTGTAGGCTTTTATTATTTTTAAAATCTTTAAAATAACTTACGTCTGTATTTAATAATAAGTCTGAAGCTCCTGAAATTCTACTTTCATCATTTGTAAAATCTACACTCATAGGAAATCCTCTTTCTGTTGTTTCTTTAACTACTTTATCTCCATCTAAATCTTGATTTGATTTCATGTAAGATGCGTTAAAACCTAAAGTTAAGTTGTTTTTAAGCGTAGTGTAATCATCAGTTTCTACCTCTTTATCGAAAAGTGTTTTTCGTATTTCAAATTCTGCACCAAATGCAGTTGCTTTGTCACCAGAGTTTACCCAACTAATATCATTTGAAGCAGAGTTTATTGTTGCTTCATTAATTGGATTTTGAATATATTTCCCGAAAAGACCTAAAGAAATAATTTCACTTGATTTAGGAAAATAATCCCATTTTAAATCGACATTATAATCAGTAGAAGCATATAAAGCTGGATTTCCTATATACGCCTGAGTTACATCTTCGTATTGAAACAAAGCTCTTTCTTTATACTGAGGCAATGTATATGTTTTACTTGTTGCAAATTTTAAATTTTGATCGTCATTTAATATATATTTTAAAGAAATAGCTGGAAGTATTTCAAAAATATTTAAAGCACTAGAATCTCCAGAAGGATCTAAAGATGTAGTCCAAGAGATCGTTTGATTGATATCTTCTCCTCTTACACCAAAAACTCCTGAAAATTTATCAGAAAAAACATATTCTAAAGAAACATAACCAGCATGGATTGTTTGATCTCCGTCATACGTTTGTGGCAATAAAACATTTGTACTTGTTGTTCCCAACCCACCTCTAAATGTTTTTATTTCGAACAAACCTGCATTAAAATTATCTTGATTAAAATAATCATCTAAATTATAAATATCACTTATAATAGGTTGATTACTTTTATCTAAAATTCTAAAATTAAATTGAGTTGCTCTAAATTTCACATTTTTAAATCTTCCATTATACCCCAAGGTAATTTTACCCTTATATTCTTCATCTTCATTTTTGTTGAATTTATATGAAGTAGCAAAATTAGCCGCAACTTCTTCTTCTTCTAAATTTTGATAAAACCTATGATTGTCAGATTCATTATTTGTTTGTTTAAAAGATTTTGGTCCCTCAGGAATATCCCAATTATCTGGTGTTAAGATAACTTGCCTTCTATTTGGTACTTTATTATCTACAAAATTATATGAACCTCCCCAATTAACTTGAAATTGATCACTTAATCTATGATCTCCTAATAATTGATGAACTATTAACTGTGTTCTTTCAAATGTTTGACGCTGAACAAATGCGCCTCCCTCAGGTGCATAATCAAAAATATCTACAGTACCTGCATATTCATCTTGTTTCTGACTAGAAGTATTTACTCCTAAACCATTATATTTAAAAGTGTGATCTTTATGTTTTAAAACCATATTTCCCATAAAGGTTGCATTCGTTTCATATGCATAACTTTTAAAAGTGTAATCTCTTCTTGCTACACCAGAAACATTTACACTACCTCTAGAAACTCCTTCTTTAAATTTAAACTCATTATCAAAAGAAGCAACTGCAAAAATATTTAATTTTGTATTTTCTCCTAAACTATATGAATCTCCTCCCTTAATAGAAAAACTAGAATTAATAGGAGTTCCTGTTTTTTCTCTATCCCAACTTGTAGTAAAATTATAATTATTTAAAGGAAATGCAGGATAATTTTTCTTGTAGAAACCAGATGTGTTTGGACCATCAGTTAAGTAAAAATCACTTTGAGAAATTGCTTCTGAATTTATACCAGATCCAACACCTACTTCAAAGAAACCTTTTCCTGTATAATTTTTAGAAGCTATATCAACATTAGCTCCAGCAAAATCGCCATAATTACTAGCATTATACGTCTTATCTATTCCAATATATCCTACAATATCTGTAGAAAAAATATCTAAATCTATATTTTTTCTTGAAGCATTATTAGAAGGCAAAGGCAAACCATTTAAAGTAGTAACATTGTATCTATCTCCTAAACCACGAACAAAAACGCCTCCAGAACCTTGTTCTTTAGAAATCCCTGTTGTTTTTGTTAATGCTACAGCAACATCACTAACTCCTTTTTTAGATAATTCTTGAGCTCCAATTTTTGTTTGTATAGTAACAGCCTTCTTTTGCTCTAATAACAAAGCAGACACTGTTTCTTTACTTTTAAAAGACCTTACGACTACCTCTTCTAAAGAAACTCCTTCTTCTGCAGATAGTATTTGATTTATCGTTAAAGTTTCTCCTACAGCAATTGTAATTGATTTTTCAATTGTTTTGTATCCTAAAAAACTAAAAATAACAGTATGAGTTCCTGCTGGTACTTTTAATACATAATTTCCATCAAAATCGGTAGTTGTACCCATTGCGGTTCCTTTAATAAGAACGTTTGCAAAAGGCAACGGTTCATTATTTGTTTCTTTGTCAGATAGTATACCCTTTAATGTACCTTGACTTTGGGCTACTAATAATTGACTAAAAGCTAAAAAAGTAATAAATAAAAATTTTTTCATTTTTTTCGTATAATTTACTGCCGCAAAAGTCCACCGCATTTGTAAATTCTATGTTAGCTTTAAATTATGCTTGCATCACAAAAACATTAACTAAATGTTAAGCAGGTATAAATCGTTAACATTTTTTTAATTTTGAAAAAACATTCATTTTAATTTTTGGTGAGATATTTGAACTATTCTTTAGAAATAAAGATTACCATAAATTAAATTAGTTTTTGTCGACTACAATTTATGATCTACTGCCTCTCACCAAGGCAGTTTTTTTGTTTACTTAATACTGAATTAACATTAATTTAACATTGTTAACGGTTCTTTGCATCGACAAAAACTAATAATTATGCAATTTCCAACACTACGTAAAGTAGTAGTTCTCATTATTATGTGTGCTTTTTTAAGTATACAAGCACAAGAAACAAACGCACCTAAATTTGGAAATGGCCTCTTTAACTTAATTGGTAAAGACAGTACCTTTACAATGAAGGTTGGATTAAGATTTCAAACACTAGCAATTTCTAAATGGGATGTAAGTAACGGGTTATCTAACCCGGAATCTTCTATGTTAATTAGAAGATCTCGCTTAAAATTTGATGGTTTTGCTTTTTCTCCAAAACTAAAATATAAAGTAGAATTAGGTTTATCTAACAGAGATCAAGCTGGTGCTTCTGAGTTTACACACGATGCACCTAGATATATTTTAGACGCTGTTTTAAAATGGAATTTTTCTGGAAATTTTGTATTATGGTTTGGACAAACAAAGCTTCCAGGAAACAGAGAACGTTTAATTTCATCTGCCAATATGCAAATGGTAGACAGATCTATATTAAATAGTAATTTTAATATAGACAGAGATATGGGAATTCAATTAAAACACCATTTTAACCTTTCAGATCGCTTTCTTGTTAAAGAAACAGTTTCCATTGCGCAAGGAGAAGGTAGAAATATTACAACAGGTAATATAGGAGGACATCAATACACTACAAGAATAGAATTGTTTCCTTTTGGAGATTTTGCAAGTAAAGGAGATTATTTAGGAAGTGATTTAAAATTTGAAAAAGACCCAAAGCTATCGTTAGCTTTTGCTTACGACTTTAACAACAACGCTTCTAAAACAAGAAGTAACCAAGGTTCTTATATGTATAATGATACTGGTTTTTTCTCTACAAATATTTCTACACTTTATTTTGATGCGATGTATAAACATAATGGTTTTTCCTTTATGGCAGAATATGCAAATAGAAATGCAGACGATGCATTAGCTAAAAATTCAGATGGCAGTTTAACTGGAGATGCAGTTCAGGTTGGTAATGGTTTAAATTTACAAACAGGGTATTTAGTATCTAAAACAATAGAAGTATCTGCACGTTACACCAACGTTACTTTAGACAAAAAAACAACAGGTGAAGGAGCCGAAAATGAATATACTTTAGGAGTATCTAAATACATTGCAGGTCATAAATTAAAAGTACAAACAGACCTAAGCTATACTGATATTGGTTTTGATACAAATAAATTACGTTTTAGATTGCAAGTAGATATTCATTTTTAATATCGATTAAGATAACATAAACATAACATTAGCAATTTTATATGTTTGTAAATTTGCACAACAAAAAAATTAAATAAACAAAATGGGAGATCCATATATTTTAATGTTAGTAGCTCTAGCTGTTTTAGCTATAGTAGATTTAGTTATAGGAGTTAGTAATGACGCCGTTAACTTCTTAAATTCAGCCATAGGCTCAAAAGCAATATCTGTAAGAAATATTATGATAATTGCAAGTTTAGGGGTGTTTTTTGGAGCAGTTACCTCTAGTGGAATGATGGAAGTTGCACGTAAAGGAATTTTTAACCCTAACATGTTTATGTTCCAAGATATTATGTTCATTTTTATGGCCGTAATGATTACAGATATTTTATTACTAGATATCTTTAACACGCTCGGGATGCCTACGTCTACAACCGTTTCTATTGTATTTGAACTTTTAGGAGCTGCCGTTTGTATTTCTTTAATAAAAATATCTGCTAACGAAGCACAATCTATTTCAGATATTTGGAGTTATATTAACCATGAAAAAGCTTTTGAAATTATTAATGGAATACTATTATCCGTTGTCGTCGCATTCTCTGTAGGTGCACTTGTACAGTTTGTATCGAGACTTATTTATACTTTCAACTTTAATAAGAGAGCTACTTATATTAGTGCTCTATTTGGTGGATTTGCAATTACTGCAATTACCTACTTTATCATTATAAAAGGAATGAAAGGAACTCCTTGGTATTCTGATATAGCACATTTAATTGAAGGAAACACTTTAGCTATTATTTTAGGAAGCTTTGTTATCTGGGCTATAATTTCTCAAATTTTAATTCAGTTTTTTAAAGTTAATATTTTAAAATTGATTATTGGAGTTGGTACATTTTCTTTAGCAATGGCTTTCTCTGGAAATGACTTGGTAAACTTTGTAGGGGTACCAATTGCAGCATGGAACTCTTACCAATCTTGGAGTATTTCTGGTATTGAAGCAGATGCATTTTCTATGGGTATTTTAGCAAAAAAAGTACCTTCTAACATTTGGTTATTATTAATTGCAGGCGCAATAATGGTGGTTACTTTATGGACTTCTAGTAAAGCACAAAATGTAATAAAAACAGGTATCGATTTATCTCGTCAGGGAGAAGGACATGAAAAATTTCAACCAAACCCTTTATCTAGAGTTGTGGTAAGATTTGCAATGGGTCTTAACTTCGGAATTGCTAAAATTTTCCCGAAAAAAGCATTGAATTATGTAGATTCTAAGTTTCAAAAACCGGTAATAGAATTACCGAAAGATAAAACATACGAGTTACCTGCTTTCGATTTAGTAAGAGCTTCTGTTAACTTAATTGTTGCTGGTATCTTAATATCTATTGCAACTTCTATGAAATTACCATTGTCTACTACTTATGTAACATTTATGGTTGCTATGGGTACTTCTTTAGCAGATAGAGCTTGGGGACGTGAAAGTGCAGTTTACAGAGTTGCCGGAGTAATAAATGTTGTTGGTGGATGGTTTTTAACCGCAATTACAGCCTTTTTAGCTGCAGCTTTAGTAGCATACTTAATTAGTTGGGATATGGTTATGATTCCTATCCTATTGGCCCTTGTTGCATTCTTAATTGGAAGAAACAGTCTAATTCACAGAAGAAGGTCTAAAGAAGTAAAAAAACAAGTATATATAGAAAGAGCAGAATTGATTACTATTAATGGGGTAATTGAAGAAAGTGCAGATCATATTTCTGAAGTTATAACCCGTGTAAATAAATTATACACCAATGTGGTAAATGATTTAGCAAACCACGATTTAAATAAATTACGTAAAACAGACAAACACGTTGCCAAACTTAATGATGAAATAGATGGTTTAAAAGATGGCGTTTTCTATTTTATTAAATCTTTAGATGAAACTTCTGTAGAAGCTAGTAGATTTTATATTATGGTTTTAGGGTATTTACAAGACATAGCGCAATCTATTAGTTATATTTCTAGAGCAAGCTACAAACACGTAAATAACAATCATAAAAACTTAAAGAAAGGTCAAATAAAAGATTTAAAAACTATTGATGTAGCCTTATCTGCTTTATTAACTAAAGAAGCTAATATTTTTGAAAAGAGAGAATTAGACAATTTAAACAGCCTATTAATAGAAAAGAATGAGTTGTTACAAAGCGTAAGATCTTCTATTGAAAAGCAAGTTGCAAGAATTAGAACAGATGAAACTAGTCCTAAAAACACAACTTTATACTTTAGTGTATTATTAGAAACAAAAGATTTAATAAAAGCTTTAATGAGTTTATTAGAAACGTATGAAGAGTTTCATTTAAGCACAAAACAAGTAAAATTATAATACTTATTATATTTCAAAAAAAACCATGAAGCGCTCTTCATGGTTTTTTTTGTTAAATACTTTACAGCTTTCTAAATGCAGCTGTTCTTAAGTTTAGTAAATAGAAAGCAAACAGTAACACCGTGTAAGTTAAAGGTGTTTAAATGCATAACTACACACAAATAACAGCAAGCCTTATACTCTTATTCCATAATAAAATTCTTTATTATGAGGTTAGAACTTAGACACGTTTAATATTCTTGCCCATTTAGTTTAATATACAATAGAGTATGTACAAAAAAGAAATCTAGTATTACACTAATAATATCAACAGAAAATAAAAGTTAATTTTAGAAGAGTATTACTAATGTTTATAGGCTTATTACTAAAACCAAAAACCTAAATTAAACAACCAATATTGTTCTTTAGTATCTGGAGACCAACTATATTTTATTTCTAAAGGACCTACAAAAGAATTATAACTGTAACCAAGAGCGTAACCAGATTTAACATCAGTAAAAAGGTCTATGTTTTTAAAAATATTCTCATCTAAACGTCCGTAATTGGCTATAAAGGTTGCATAATGTTTACTAGCAAAGGCATATCTTAAATTAAACTCGGTCTTAACATAAGTATTATCTGAAAGTTCCCCAAACTCATAGCCGTAGAAAGGCACAAAAGTATTAATATAGTTTTGGTTGTATCCTCCCAAGTAAAAATCAAAAACATCAGAATCCACATCGTTTAATGTAAAACCAGCTTCACTTGTTACCTGTAGAGTAAGTTTATCTAAAAAAGTAGTAGCAAAACCTAAAGTTCCTTTTGTTTGGGCAAATTGCGAGAAATCATCATTATGATCTGATGAAACCATGTACCACTTAAAGTTTAAGTCTGCAAAATATCCTTTTGTAGGAAAATATTTTTTATCATAAGTATCTAACTTTAAATAGCCAAAAGAATTAAAATAGTTACTATTATCAAAAACAGTAGCTTCATTAGTTTCAGAAGCAATTGTTTCTGTAGTTGCCTTTACATATTTATACTCTACACCTAAACCTAGAGCAAATCTTCTATTAAAAGTTGTTTGCAGAAAAAATTGATTGGTAATATCTGTATATTTTAAATTAATACTGCTAACAGAAGGAAACTGAGATATAATGGAATTAAACTTAGAGTTTGTTCTAAAATGATTGTACCTAGATCTAAAACCATAACTAACATAAAATCCATTATCTACAAAATAATCTAAGTTATACCTTAAATTATCTCCTAAAACAAGGTTCAAAGAAAGCATATCATTATTTAATAGAAAGTGTTTCTTATTATAATTTGCCAAAAGACCAGACTTATATAAATAATCATAATGGATACCTAATTTTAGATTAGCACTCCCACTTGATTCGTTTAAATTCAGTTTTAGGTTATACGTATCATCTTCCTTTTTTGTTAAATTATACGTTATTCGTTCGTAATTTTTTGTAGCAGATAAGAGGTGAATTCTTTTTGTAATTTCTTTTCTCGTTAAACTATCTCCAGATTTTATCTTTATTTTACCTAAAACAAAAGCTCTGGTATAGATGTTACATCCAGACAAATTAATATCTGTAATCGAAAATTTTTCTTTATCAAAATTTAACTTTTTACGTTCTCTTTTATGTACTTGCTTTTCTGCTAATTCTTTAAAAACATTGCTAAATTTCTTTCCTTCTTTAATTCCTATTTCTAAAATATTTTGTTTATCATCAAAACTAACCACATTATAATCATTAACAACAGGATGAATATAAACGTCTAATTTTTCTTTTTCCATGTCTGTAGTTTTATACATCTGATAACTAACTATCTGATTTAAAAGAGCCACAATAGAATTTAGATTCTCTTTTTCATATAAATTCCCTTCCACATCAACTCCTATCACCACATCAACCCCTTTAGATTTCATGACACTAATAGGGAAATTATTAGCTATCCCGCCATCTACCAATAATTTATCATCTACAACAACCGGATTTAATAACGTAGGGAAAGATCCACTAGCCCTTAAAGCCAAAGGCAAAGAACCCTTTTCCAATAAAACAGGACTCCCATTTTCTACATCTGTAGCAATACAAAAGAAAGGAATAGGAAATTTTTTAAAATCATTAATAAGTTCTACTGATGATGATAATTCTGTTAAAAAGTTTAAGACATTCTGACCTTTAGAAACGGCCACCGGAAAACCTATGGAGCCTTTGTCAACAGGCAAAGTAATTACTGTTTTTTCGCCAAATTCTTTTTCAAAAAAAGGTTCAGAATTTCGAGGCAACTTATCTTGTAAAAGTGCCATAAAATCAGTTTCTAAAACAATCTGCTCTATCTGATCACCAGAATACCCTATTGAATATAAACCTCCTATAATTGCGCCCATACTGGTACCGCCTACATAATCTACCTGTAAACCTGCTTTATCAATTTCTTTTAAAACCCCAATATGAGCAAAGCCTTTTGCGCCTCCTCCACTTAGAACCAAACCTATTTTTGGCTGCTTTTCTTGACTATTTACAGTTATAGAAAGCAACAATAAAAATGCTAATATTTGTTTTTTCATTTTTTATTCGGTTGAAAATATTCATATACTTTTATAGCTCTTGCATTTCCAATAACTTCTTTTAACTCTTCTAAAGAAGCTTCTTTAACACGTTTTGCCGACTTAAATTTACGCAATAAGGTTGTAATAGTTTGCGCACCAACATCTGGAATTTGTTCTAACTCAGATTTTATAGCACTTTTGCTTCGTTTATTTCTGTGAAATGTAATTCCGAATCTGTGTGCCTCGTTTCTTAGATACTGCGTAATCTTTAGCGTTTCAGATTTTTTATCTAAATATAAGGGAATTGGATCTCCTGGATAATAAATTTCTTCTAATCGTTTTGCAATTCCTATAATGGCTATTTTACCTCTTAAACCTAAACTATCTAACGCTTTTAATCCAGATGATAATTGCCCCTTTCCACCATCTACAATAATTAATTGCGGCAAAGGCGCTTCTTCTTCTAGCAAACGCTTGTACCTCCTGTAAACAACCTCTTCCATAGATGCAAAATCATCTGGCCCGTCTACTGTTTTAATATTATAATGTCTGTAATCTTTTTTACTTGGTTTTCCGTCTTTAAAAACCACACATGCAGCCACCGGATTTGTACCTTGTATATTAGAATTATCGAAACATTCTATATGACGTGGTTCTACAGATAAACGCAAATCCTTTTTCATTTGCGACATAATTCTTTTTACATGTCTGTCTGGATCTACAATCTGCACCTGTTTAAATTGTTCTTGGCGATAATATTTTGCATTTCTTTCAGACAATTCTACAATACGCTTTTTGTCGCCCAATTTTGGGACGGTAACTTTTAAGGTTTCACCCAAATCTACTTTAAAAGGAACATAAATTTCTGGTGATTGAGAATCGAAACGTTGTCTAATTTCAACAATAAACAATTCTAATAATTCTTTATCTGTTTCATCTAACTTTTTCTTAATTTCCGTAGTATGAGACTGAATAATAGATCCATTAGAGATTTTTAAGAAATTGGCATACCCATGTGTTTCATCAGAAATAATAGAAAAAACATCCACATTGTTTATAGATGGATTTATAATGGTACTCTTAGATTGATAATTGCTTAATAAGTATAGCTTTTCCTTAATTTTCTGAGCTTCTTCAAACTCCATGTTTTCAGCAAAACTTAACATCATTTCGTTAAACTTCTCTAAACTCTCTTTAAAGTTTCCTTTAATAATATTTCTAATTTCTACGATAGAATTATTGTAATGACTCTCGGTTTCTAAGCCTTCGCAAGCACCTTTACAATTTTTTAAATGATATTCTAAACAGACTTTATACTTTCCTTCATTTATACTTTGATGGCTTAAATCATATTTACAGGTTCTTAGCGGATACAACTCCTTAATTAAATCTAACAAAACCCGAACAGTTTTTATAGAAGTATAAGGTCCAAAATATTCCGAACCATCTTTTATAACTCTACGCGTCATAAAAACTCTAGGGAAACGTTCTTTTTTAATACAAAGCCAAGGATACGATTTATCATCCTTTAGTAAAACATTGTAACGCGGTTTGTATTTTTTTATTAAATTATTCTCTAATAATAGAGCATCTGTTTCTGTATTAACAACAATATGCTTTATACGAACAATCTTTTTTACTAAGACTCTTGTCTTACCGTTCTCATGATTCTTATTAAAATAAGAAGCCACTCTTTTCTTTAAATTTTTAGCTTTACCAACATAAATAATAACGTCTTCTTTATCAAAATACTGATAAACTCCGGGTTCATTTGGTAAAGTTTTAATTTGTAGTTCTAAAGGTGTAGGCATAGAACGAAATTACACATTTTTAAACATCCGGAATATAAAAACAAGTGAAAAAAGAAGTTTAAAAAAAAGAGGAAAACTATTTTTAATATTTAAAATTACGTATTAATAGGGCATCTTAGTTATTTTCTATACTTTTAAAACCTAACCAAAATTATTTATTAACTACCAATACAAACTAAACATGGCAAAAAAAAATACCATTTCATTAAAAACAGCTAAAAAATGGACCAAAAGATGGCGAAAAATGGAAGGCACCTATAATGCACACCGAGATTGCAGGGCTTTTAACATTCCTTTAGAAGATTTAAAAGAGGTAATTGCAGAGGGAGCTGTAACAGTAAGAGCCTATTTAGGTGTACATAAACATAAAATTGAAGGAGAAACTGTTTTTGAAGAAAAATTAATTATTGTGGGTGTAGATGCCAATGGTAAAGACATGATTTCTTCTAAAGATGGCGAAAATCTAGATTCAGAAAGTGATTTTATTTATGATTTGACGACTCCTTGTCCGGATAAATGCGACTCTGAAAGTCCTTTAAATTAAGCTGCCTAATATGACTTTTGATGATTTTGTAATAAATACTGGCTATGCTGTATTAGTTTTAAATACACTCGTTTTTATTATAAGCTATAATAAAAAACACAAAGCACTAAAATACTTTATTATGTATTTATTGCTTTGTCTTTTTATTCAGTTTTTATCTAACATTTTAAATTCGTTAAACAATTACAACCTTTTTTTAAGTCATTATTTTTTTATTGGTCAGTTTATTTTTTTAAGCCTATTCTTCTCCTCTCTTACTGATTTTAAAAAGTACAAGCGCTTACATATTTTTCTAACATTTATAATAGCCACTTCTTTTATTATATACCTCTATAATTTTCCTAATAATTTAAATAGGTGGAGTGTTTTAGAAATTGCAATTACATCTATAGCATTGTTATTATATAGTTTTTTCTTTTTTCTAAAAAAAATAGAAGATGCTAAAGATAAAAGATACATTTATTTTAACTCTGGTTTCTTTGTATATACATTGTGCAGTACGTTAATTTTTACATTAGGAAACATCGGTTCTAGAGAATTAAAATTTTATGTTTGGCAGTTTAATACCATCTTGTATCTTGTTTTTCAGCTGATGATTTTTGTAGAATGGTATAAAAACTTTAGAAAACCAATTACTAAGAAAATCTATCAAATATTTACATCCAAAAACACAGATTAAATTTATAAGACTTATTTTTTTTAAACAAAGCAGGTGTTAAGTATAGATCTATAGATAATACTATTTAAAGTAATAAAAACGACAATTATAGAAATAAAAAAAAATGTTGTAACTTCGTTAAGATTCTTCAAAAACCCCCAATGACAGAAGCACTTATTCAAGAAAACCAAGTGATCCTTATCGCTTTAATAGGGGTTTTATTACTTCTATTTATGGGCCTTGCGCTCTTACTATTTTTCTTCTCTTCAAGAAAAAAAATTGTAGACAAAGAGCTAGAAAAAAAGAAATTAGAAGTAACCCATCAAAAAGAAATTATACAGTCTATCATTATAACTCAAGAAGAAGAACGCAAACGTATTGCACAAGATTTACATGATGATATTAGCTCTAAACTAAATGTAATTAACCTAAATGCAAACCTATTAAAAGATGGAGATTTATCTCCAGAAGAATATTTAATTGTTAACAATGGTATTTTAGAAGCTACAGACAAAACCTTAGAAAGTGCTCGTAAAATTGCACATAATTTACTACCTCCAATTCTAGAAGAATTTGGTTTTAAAGATGCCGTAGAAGAACTTGCAGACTCTTTTAATAATAGTAGAAAAATTAATATAACATACAATATTAATTACCTCAAGAAGCATTTAAACCCACAAAACGAATTACACCTTTTTAGAATTACTCAAGAATTAATTAATAATTCTGTAAGGCACGGTAAAGCAAAAAATAGTACTATAAATATTTCTCATAAAGACAAAAATCTTATTTTTAGCTATACAGATAACGGCATTGGTTTTAATTCTGATAAAAAAGAAAATAAAAAAGGCCTTGGTATGAAAAATATTGAAAGTAGAGTTTCTCTGTTAAATGGAAAATATAGTATTGGTAGTGAAGTAGGAAAAGGATTTAATATTTTAATTGTAATATAACCCCCAAATAATGATGAAAATTAATATCATAATTGCCGATGATGAAGAACTTTTTAGAAAAGGTATCCGATTTTTACTAGAAAGAGAAAGTAACTTTAACATTACTTATGAAGCAAAAAACGGTAAAGATTTAATTGATTTTTTATCCTATTCAGAAGGCACTCCTGATATTATTTTAATGGATCTAAAAATGCCAGAAATAAATGGTGTAGAAGCTACAAAAATAATTCATAAGACACACCCAAACATTAAGATAATTGCTTTAACTAGTTTTGACGGAAAATCTTTTATAACCAATATGATTGATGTTGGAGCCTCTTCTTACCTTCTTAAAAACACAAGCCCTAAAATGGTAATTCATACCATAAATGAAGTATATAATAAAGGTTTTTATTATGATGAAAAGGTTTTAAAAATTATACATGAAAACATTAATTCTTCTAGTGGAAAACGCATAAAAATAGATTTAGATAAAAAGCTACTTTCTAAAAGAGAAATTGATGTTTTAGAATTAATTTGCGATCAATGCACTACTGCAGAAATTGCAGACAAACTATTTATTAGCCCAAGAACCGTAGAAGGTCATAGAAATAACTTATTACTTAAAACACATTCTAAAAATGTAGCGGGTTTGGTTATTTATGGTATTCAAAAGAAATTAATAGAAATTACTCCAGATTTTAATATCTAAAAGACAGCTAATTTTATAATAAACTATGGTAAATATGCCGATTTAACGGTTTAAACTTTAAGTCTAGAAATAGCTACGGATGTATTGTAATAAAAAAAGGATTACAAAAGCTCTCAACTTTATTTTTGAGGGCTTTTTTTAAACTTAATCTTTAAAATTACTAAAAATTCCCGAATTTGTATTATCTATAACTTTCCAATTATAAACAGCAGAAAGTTGATATATTTTAGACAACTCCTCAAACAATCTTGTTTTTGCTTTTTCTTTTAAGTCAGTAACCGTTATGGTTTCTTTAATTTTTTCGATACTTTTTTGGTTGATTTTATTCAACTCATTCTTGGTAAAAGTATTGAATTGACTTTGTTGTAAGTCGAAATATTTTATATCAGGAGAAATAACAACCTCTTCTTTCGGTATTTTATTAATATAAATTTTCCTACCTACAGAGTCTATCCGAATTTCTAATTTAGATAAATCATAACCAACCTCTACAGTTGCATTTACGGTTACAATGGCTTTTTTATCAAAAGAAAGATAATCGTAAAAGTATTTTTTAGAGTCTGAGTAATTATAAACTTCAGAAAAAGTTCCTTTAGAAACCACTAGTTTACTCAAATTCTTAATAGAAGTAACTACTACTTGTATTTCTTCTTGTTTATGATTTCTCTCGTTTCTATCACACCAATATTTGGCGATAAAAAATCCGAGAAAAAAAACAACAAGGTATTTTAGAAAGCGTTTCATAGGCATAAACTTTCTTTAAAGGTAAAATATTATTCTTTTAAAGCAACTTCCTCTTCTTTAGGAAAAGCTTGCTTGCTAAAAATAAACAACAATGCCACACCAATACTTATAAAAGCATCTGCCGGATTAAATATATATTGAAAAAAAGTAAACATTTCTCCACCCATAACAGGAATCCAATCTGGTAAAACACCTTGCCATAAAGGAAAATAAAACATATCTACTACTCTACCATGAAATAATTCTCCATACGGTTTGTCTGTAAATAGTGTTGCTACTTTGTGGTTAGATCCGTCAAAAATAATTCCGTAAAAAACAGAATCTATAATATTACCAACTGCTCCAGAAAAAATTAAAGCAATCGCTATAATTACGGCATTGTGTACCTTCTTTTTAATGTTTTGTATTAACCAATAGATTATTCCAGATACTGCAATCAATCTAAATAAGGTTAAAAAGAGTTTCCCTCCTTTTCCTCCAAACTCAAAACCCATTGCCATACCATTATTTTCTGTAAAATGGATTCTAAACCAATCGAAAACAACCACTTCTTCACCTAAAATAAAATGGGTTTTTACATAAATTTTAATTACTTGATCTAAAATAATTGCGATAAAAATTATTAGAATAGCAAGACTCTTTTTTGACATCTGTTTTTAATTTGTGCTCACAAAAATAACAATAATATTGCGTTTATTCGGCTGTTAAGAAAATATTAGCTTTTGCAGAATTTACACGAACTTCTTTAGTAGATTTTGCGTCTCTTTTTTGATAAGTTTTATCAACTAAAACATCGTTAATTATTATTTTACCTGTATTAGAAACGATATCAATACTGGTATTATTTGAAGTTGCATATAAGTTTCCGGCATACATTTTTACTACTAAATTCTCAATAATTGTATGTAATTTTAAAATTCCTTTTTCAATAAAAATATTTAAATTTCCTTTATAGCTTTTAGATTCAATATTTATTTCGTCGCCAAAAACAGTAATCTCTTTATTACTTGGAATTTTAAGAACTACACTTGCTCTTTGCAATCTTTCTGTTATAAATTTTCTAAACACCTTGTCTTCTGGCAAACTTTCTGGTATTTCAAATTGAATCTTTAAAGTATTAAATTCTTCTTTGTAAATAATATGCTGTTCCGCTATATTTTCTGCAGTTAAAAAAATCTCTATAAAATTAGCGTCTGTATTCTCTATTAAAACATCATCTAACCCAAGTGTAGAAATTTCTATTTCTTTTAATTGAGTTTCAAATTTTTTAATCACTTTCTTTTGCGATAAAACCGTTGCAGAGGTCAATAAAAAGAATAGAAACAGCCTTAAATGCAGATCAGTAAACATTATATTAATAGTATAAAACAAAAAAAAGCTTCCCTAAAGAAGCTTTTTAATTATGATAAGTAATTTATTATTGTTTACGCTTAGCTTCTATGCTTAAAGTTGCATGAGGTACTATTCTTAAACGTTCTTTCTGTATTAATTTACCTGTTACTCTACAAACACCATACGTCTTATTCTCTATACGTAACAAAGCGTTTTTTAAGTCTCTAATAAACTTTTCTTGTCTAATAGCTAACTGAACATTTGCTTCTTTGTTCATCACTTCAGAACCTTCATCAAAAGACTTAAATGAATGTGAAGTATCATTTGTACCGTTATCTGAATCATTTTTATAAGCAGCTTTTAACAACGCTAAATCTTCATTTGCTCTTGCTATCTTCTTGTCTATAATTGCTTTAAACTCTTGTAAGTCTTCCGCTGAATATTTTTGTTTTACGTCTGACATAAATCTTACATTTTTTCTATTAATATTCTACTTTTTATGGTATCAAATTCAATTTCTGTACCATCATTTAATTCATCAACAAAAACCAATTCCTTAGTTAATGTTTCACTCATTATGTAGTCTTTATTATCCGTGATAGATTTTTGTAAGTTCTCGAAATTTAAAACCGTTAATTTTATTCTATCTGTTACTTCTAAACCGGTGTCTTTACGTGCATTTTGGATTCTATTTACCAATTCTCTGGCAACTCCTTCTTTACGCAAATCTTCTGTTATGGTAACATCTAAAGCAACTGTTAACGCCCCTTCATTTGCAACTAACCACCCTTCTATGTCTTTAGATGATATCTCTACGTCTGAGAGTTCTAAAATAATGCTTTTTCCATTAATTTCTAAAGAAATGTTTCCAACTTTCTCTATTTTGTTAATATCTTCTTGGTTAAACTTCTGCACCTCAGCAGCTATAAAACGCATGTCTTTACCAAACTTTGGTCCTAAGGTTTTAAAATTAGGTTTTATTTGTTTAATTAAGATATCTGAAGCATCGTCTAAAATCTGAATTTCTTTAATGTTTACTTCATTTTTAATAAGATTAGCAACCGCTAAAATTTCTTCTTTCTGTTGTTCATTATCAACAGGAATCATAATTTTTTGTAATGGCTGACGCACTTTAATCTTTTCTTTTGCTCTAAGTGATAAAACTAAAGATGATATTACTTGTGCATTTTCCATTTTACGCTCTAGACTCTTATCAACAAAACTTGCATCATATACAGGGAAATCTGATAAGTGAATACTTTCTGATGTTTCTTTACCTGTTACCGAATTTAAATCTTGATACAATCTGTCCATAAAAAATGGCGCAATTGGCGATGCTAATTTTGCTATCGTATTCATACAAGTGTACAAAGTTTGATATGCAGAAATTTTATCTGTTTGATAATCTCCTTTCCAAAAACGTCTTCTACTTAAACGCACGTACCAGTTACTCAAGTAATCTTGTGTAAAGTCTGATATTGCTCTTGCAGCTCTTGTAGGTTCATATTCTTCATAAAACTTATCTACTTTAGCAATTAAAGTATGTAATTCTGATAAAACCCAACGATCTATTTCTGGTCTTTTTTCTAAAGGAATATCTGCTTCTTCATAAGAAAAACCATCAAGATTTGTATATAAAGTAAAGAAAGAATAGGTATTATATAAAGTTCCGAAGAATTTACGTTTTACCTCTTCTATTCCATCTAAATCGAATTTTAAATTGTCCCAAGGATTTGCATTTGCAATCATGTACCAACGTGTTGCATCTGCTCCATACGTAGATAATGTTGTAAAAGGATCTGTTGCATTCCCTAAACGTTTAGACATTTTATGTCCGTTTTTATCTAAAACTAAACCGTTAGAAACAACGTTTTTATACGCTACAGAATCGAAAACCATTGTTGCAATTGCGTGTAAAGTATAAAACCAACCTCTGGTTTGATCTACTCCTTCTGCAATAAAATCTGCAGGGAAAGATTCGTTTCCATCAATTTTTTGTTTGTTTTCAAACGGGTAATGCCATTGTGCATACGGCATAGAACCAGAATCGAACCACACATCAATTAAATCGTTTTCACGTTTCATTGGTTGTCCAGATGCTGAAACTAATACTATTTCATCCACAATGTTTTTATGTAAATCTATTTTTGCATAGTTTTCTTCTGAGTTGTTATCAACTTCAAAATCTTCAAAAATATCTTTCGCTAAAACGCCAGCTGTTACAGCCTTTGCCATTTCTTCTTTTAATTCTTTAACAGAACCAACACAAATTTCTTCTTTACCGTCTTCTGTTCTCCAGATTGGTAATGGAATTCCCCAATAACGAGAACGAGATAAATTCCAATCGTTTGCATTTGCCAACCAGTTTCCAAAACGTCCGGTTCCTGTAGATTCAGGTTTCCAGTTAATGGTTTTGTTTAAACCGTGCATTCTATCTTTAACATCAGTCACTTTAATAAACCAAGAATCTAATGGATAGTATAAAATTGGTTTATCGGTTCTCCAACAATTTGGATAACTGTGTTTATATTTCTCAACCTTAAAGGCTTTATTTTCTGTTTTAAGCTTAATCGCTAACTCAACATCAATAGATCTTTCTGGTGCTTCACCTTCAGGATAATATTCGTTCTTTACGTATTTACCTGCAAACTCGCCCATTTCTGGTCTAAACTTACCTTGTAAATTTACTAAAGGAACTAAATTATCATTTTCATCTTTCACCAACATTGGTGGAATTTCTGGTACTGCTTGTTTTGCAACCAAAGCATCATCTTGACCAAAAGTTGGTGCTGTATGTACAATTCCTGTTCCGTCTTCTGTAGTAACAAAATCTCCTAAAATTACTCTAAAAGCATCTTCCGGATTATCATTTGGTCTACAGTAATCTAAAACTGGTTCGTATTTAATATCAACTAAATCTTTACCAATAAATTCTTTTATAACGTGATAAGGTATTTTTTTATCACCAGAATTATAAGAACTTAATTCTTCCGAAGTTTCAACTTCTACATTATTTTTACCTGCAAATTGCTTTCCAACTAATTTCTTAGCTAAAATTACTTTGATAGGCTCAAATGTATACTGATTAAAAGTTTCTACTAAAACATATTCAATTTTAGGTCCAACAGTTAATGCAGTATTAGATGGTAACGTCCAAGGAGTTGTTGTCCAAGCGATAAAATAAACAGTTCCTTCGTTTTGTAAAAAGTCTGGTAATGTATTTTCTACAGCTTTAAATTGTGCAACAATAGTAGTATCAGTTACATCTTGATACGTACCAGGTTGATTCAGCTCATGAGAACTTAAACCCGTACCCGCTTTTGGCGAATATGGCTGAATTGTATACCCTTTGTAAATTAATTTTTTATTGTAAATCTCTTTTAGCAACCACCAAACAGACTCCATATATTTAGGTTCGTAGGTAATATATGGATCTTCCATATCTACCCAATATCCCATTTTATTGGTTAAGTCATGCCAAACATCTGTATATTTCATAACGGCTTTTCTACAAGCTGCGTTATAATCTTCTACAGAAATGGTTTTTCCAATATCTTCTTTGGTAATTCCTAATTCTTTTTCTACACCCAATTCTATTGGTAAACCATGCGTATCCCAACCAGCTTTACGCTTTACTTGGTAGCCTTTCATAGTTTTATAACGTGGAAAAATATCTTTAATAGCGCGTGCTAAAACATGGTGAACTCCTGGAAGTCCGTTTGCAGAAGGAGGTCCTTCAAAAAACACAAAAGGTTTTGCATTTTCTCTAGAAGATACACTCTTTTCGAAGATGTTATTTTCTTGCCAATAGCTTAAGATTTCTTCTGCTACTTTTGGTAAGTCAAGTCCTTTATACTCAGGAAATTTCGCTTTCATTTTCTGTCTTTTCTAATAAGATTGCGAATTTACTGAAATTCTTCTAATTTTTAAGTTTGTTTCTAAAGAAGTTACAAAGCATAAAAAAAGTTACAAAGTTGGGAAGAAGTTACAAAGTTGCAAAGACTAAAAGTTACAAAGTAACTGAGCTTGTACTTTGTTACTCTGCAACTATGTAGCTTTGAAACTTTATTTACAAGCCACGTTCATTTTTTATCTTTTCATATGCAGCTTGTATGCTTTGGAATTTTTCATTTGCACCTTTTAAATGCTCTTCCCCTAAACCTTGTAATTTATCTGGATGGTATTTTTTTACCATTTTTCTATAACCACTCTTAACTTCTGCATCTGTAGCTGTCTTTTCTATATCTAAAATTTTATAGGCATTTTCTGAAGCATCATGGAACATTGCTTTTATAGACTCAAAATCGTTTTGGTTGATGTACAAATAACCAGCCATCTTTCTAATTTCTTCTATTTCAGACTCTGCTACAAAACCATCTGCTTTTGCAATACCGAATAAGAAATGTAATAATTGCAAACGAGATGCGTGAGACATATTTTGTCTAATCTGTATACAAACTTGACGCGCAGAAACTTCCTTTTTTATAATTCCGCTAAAAAGCTTAAAGGCATTGTTAGCTCTTTCTTTACCGTACATGCCAACAAATTGAGAACGTACAAAGTCTAATTCGCGCTGATCTACTTTTCCGTCAGACTTTATAACTATTGATGCTAAAACCAATAAACTCATTTCAAAATCTCCAGATTGTGTATCTGCAGCGCTACCTCTAGCACTAGATTGTCTGGTTCTTTCGTAATCTAGTTGCTCTTGTGTAAGATCTTTTATAGAAAAACCATCTACAAAACTACCTACTGCAAAACCAATGGCTGCACCTATTGGACCTCCAAAAGTAAATCCTAATCCTGCTCCTAACCATTTTGTAAAACTTCCCATTATTTATTTTTTATTTGAAGCGGCAAAGTTACAAAGTTTCAAAGAAACAAAGACTTATAGTTTTTGAAATTGGTTTGTTTGATTTTTAAAAATCTAGACACTGTAATTTATTACTTTTTTTACTTTGTAACTCTGTAACTAATAAACTTTGATGCTTATATGCATGAAGGATTGAAAAGTTTGTTTGAGCTCTCCCGCTTTTTAGCGGGAAGCGAGCTTTGAAAGCCTGACGATTTTTAAAAAAAGTGTAGTGTAAACGGAACTTTGTTTTAAAAATGGGGATGCCCAAAGAATAAAGAATAGCTTTTTAATAATTTATTTGATATCAATTTTATTGATATTTCTATTGAGACAACTATTTTTATAAAGTTGACTTTTCTTTAACTTATACCTATCTTTGCATTTTAAAATTAGAAAATATGTATCCAGAAGAATTAGTAAAACCAATGCGCGATGAGTTAATTAACGCAGGTTTTGAAGCATTATATACAAGTGAAGACGTAGAAAACGCAATGTCTAAAAAAGGAACTACTTTGGTAGTGGTTAACTCTGTTTGTGGTTGTGCTGCAGGTACGGCAAGACCAGGTGCTATTGCATCTTTAGGAGCAGACAAAACACCTACAAACTTAACAACTGTTTTTGCTGGTGTAGAAAAAGAATCTACACAAAAAGCACGTGAGTTTATGATTCCTTTTCCAGCATCATCTCCAGCAATGGCTTTGTTTAAAGATGGTAAATTGGTACACATGTTAGAGCGCCACCATATTGAAGGAAGATCTGCACAAATGATTGCACAGAATTTAGCACAGGCTTACGAAGAGTTTTGCTAGGCTTCTAAAAATATATTATACAAAAAAAATCCACTTAATAATATAGGTGGATTTTTTTTTCAATAACATTACTTATTATGGCTTCAGAATTTTCTACATACACCAAAGAAGAACTTATAACAAAACTAAAAAAGCAAAAAAACTTTTTTATCATTAAAATAGTTGTCATTCTTTTAATGGTAGTATTTGCTATTTTTTCTACCATTGAAAACGGTACCTCTTTTCATACCTTTTTACCTTTGTTTTTTATACCGATGTCTATTTATATGTATGTTGATATCAAAAATATAAAGAAGGAACTTGCATTAAGGAAATAACTTCTACTACCTCAAACTTTATAGTATCATAATATTTACTTAACATTTACTGTTTTGTAATAGTATTCCTTTGAGTTAAATTATAACTAATTTAATTTACCTATGGAATTAACAGTAATGTATTTAGGGTTTTTCTTAGCAGCATATTCTGTTGTAGGAAATGACACCATACAAACATTAGGAACCTTTTTAAGTTCTAACGAACGTAAAAAATGGTGGGTTCTATGGCTTTTTGCTGGTGGTATACTTGCCGTAACATTAATCTACGGTTACGTTACTCATAACGGAGATGTTTCTTACGGAAGATTGGCAAAATATCCTTTACCACAACCATTTGCTTGGTACTACATTCTACCTCCAATTGTTTTAATGCTTTTAACACGTACTGGAATACCGGTAAGTACCTCTTTTTTAATTCTTACATTTTTTAATGCAAAGAACTTAGGAGATATGGTTACAAAATCTGTTTCTGGTTATTTACTTGCGCTAACAGCATCCATCGTCTTATACCTAATTATCTCTAAATCGGTTGAAAAGAAATTTATTGAAAACCCAATTACAGATAAACAAAGAAATATATGGACAGCCTTACAATGGTTATCTACAGGTTTTTTATGGTCGCAATGGCTAATTCAAGATTTTGCTAATATTTATGTGTACTTACCAAGACAATTAAGTGTTTGGGAGTTAATAGGTTCTTTAGTTGTTATTTTAGGACTTTTGGCTTACATTATTAAATCTAAAGGAGGTGCAATACAAAGCATTATTCGCTCTAAAACAAACACAGTAGATATTAGATCGGCTACATTAATAGACTTTACGTATGGTATTGTTTTATTCTACTTTAAAGAACTAAACAACGTACCAATGAGTACAACTTGGGTGTTTATAGGAATTTTAGCAGGTAGAGAAATTGCCTTAAACTTTGTATTGCGTAAAAACGAAGCTCGTAGAGATATGTTTAAAAGTTTAGGAGTAGATTTATTTAAGGTGTTAATAGGCCTCTTAGTAAGTATTGCACTTGTCTATGGTGTCAAATTTATAGCAACTTCAATTTAACAATCATTCTAAATTAAAACCAATGTATTTTAAATTTAAAACTTGCATTATATTAGTTTGTCTACTTTCTTTTACTGATTTAACAATGGCACAAAGCCAAAAAAACGGAATAGATACCGATGAAAAAGGAATTACTATTGCAGATTTTCTTCAAATGTCTGGAAATTGGTTTATTGCCTATAGAGATGGTATTTCTCAAACACAAGCCGATGACGAAATAGGCATTACAAACGATCATCAGAGTGCTTTTGTTTTAAAAAGGAGTTATTTTACCTTAAAAAAAGACTTGAACAAAACCTATTCCGTACGTTATACGATGGATTTAACTGTGGATAGAGATGGACCCGATGCTGGTAATATAGAAACGCGTTTAAAGTATTTATATGTAAAAGCAAAACCCAATTTTAATAGTGATGTTTTTACAGGAAACTGGGTAGAAGTTGGTATGGTACATACTCCTTGGTTAGATTTTGAACAAAAAATAAATACCTACAGAGTACAAGACAATATGTTTATTGAAAGAAATAGAATTTTTAATTCTGCTGATTTTGGTATCACCTACGGTGGAAATATTGGTCCTGCAATGGATAAAAAATTCCTTAAAGAGGCAAACGGAGCTATGCCTGGTAAATACGTGAGTTATGTAGTCGGTTTATTTAATGGTGGAGGATATTCAGGTGAAGAAAACAACAATAATAAAGTGCTTTCGGGACGTTTATCTGTTAGACCATTTACCAATAAATTACCAGAATTACATATAAGTGGTTATTTTAATGTTGGAAGAGGAAATAGTGAGTACAATCCTAAATTTAATCAGCTATTAGGGTTTATTGCATATACAGGAAAACAATTAACTTTAACAGGACAAATGCATAGCGGTATAGGAGATTTTAGAGGAGAATATGTAGATGAAAACGATTTTAGTAAAGCAATTGAAAATGATGGCTATAGTTTTTTTGGAGAATATAAAATAAAAAAATCACCTTTAGCACTTTGGGCAAGATACGATTCCTTTCATTTAGAAACTTTAGACGATGCGAATACAAAACGTTTTATTGGCGGCCTTTCTTATACTGTAAACAAATATCTAAGATTGGTATTAAATGCAGAACATAACAACAAAACATCCAACGAAAATAATATTTACGAATTAAACCTCGAGGTATCTTTCTAAAACTAAAAATTATGAAAAACATATTATTTCCAACAGACTTTTCAGAAATTTCTTTAAACGCGTTTGCGTATGCAATGGAATACGCACAAAAGCTAGATGCTACCTTAATTATATATCATGCCTATCATGAAGACATATCGGTAGATGAAAAAACAAAATCTATTTATGAAAAAATTGATATTGATAATTTTAGAAATAAAAAAGATAAATTTCCGCCTTTTCAAAAGCTGATAAAAGCAAGTAAAAAAGGAGACTTAAAAGTAAAATATATTGTTGATGAAGGTGTTTTTTCTGATTCACTATTTAAATATGTTGCCAAACGTGATGACAAAATTGACATCATTATAATGGGAACCAGCAAAGGAAAAAATAGCAGTCTTTTTAATATTTTTATGGAAACCAATACCATTAAAATTTTAGAAGAAATAGACAAACCTGTAATCGCAGTTCCAGAAAACGCAAAATTTGATGGTTCTTTAGACAATATTATGTTTTTGGTAGATTATAGAGATGAAGAAATTGAACCTTTAGAAAAAATAACAAAAGTAGCTAAAGAGTTTAGTGCTCAATTACACGTTGTACATTTCGATTTAGCACATGGTGAATCAATTTCTCCATTAATGGATAACTTTAGACAGAACTTAACTTTAAAACATAAAAAAACCAAATTTGTTTCTATAGATACTTTACATTTAAAAACATCTTTAACAGATTATTGTACCGAAAATAAAATAGACATGGTTTGCTTATTAAATCAAGAACGTAACTTATACCAACGTTTATTTACCTTTAGTTTAGCCGAAGATTTAATCAATCATATTGATATCCCAGTAATGGCTATTTATAAAAAGTAATAGATACAAATATCTAGTTTAAAAATTAAAATCTCAAGTTTCTTTTAACTTGAGATTTTTTACTTTTGTAACATGGATAAAGACAACATCATACTAAATACTATAAAATTTGTAAAAGAAACCTTAAAAGATGCCGAAGGCGGACATGATTGGTTTCATATAGAGCGTGTCTATAAAAATGCTGTTTTAATTTCTAAGGATGAAAAGGTAAATGCTTTTATAGTTTCTTTAGGCGCTTTGTTGCATGATATTGCAGACCCTAAATTTTATAATGGTGATGAAACTGTTGGTCCTAAAATAGCTACAACCTTTTTAGAAGAACAAAACGTAGCTAAAGATATAATAGCGCATGTTATAAATATTATAAAACATATTTCTTTTAAGAATTCTTTAGAGACTAATGGTATAAAATTTACGTCTAAAGAATTAGAGGTTGTGCAAGATGCAGACAGATTAGACGCAATTGGCGCCATTGGTATTGCACGTTGTTTTAATTATGGTGGATTTAAAAACAGAGCTTTGTATGACCCAGAAATTCTGCCAAATCTAAATATGACAAAAGAAGAGTATAAAAATTCTTCCGCTCCAACAATCAATCATTTTTACGAAAAATTATTGCTATTAAAAGATAAAATGAATACTGTTACTGGACAACAAATTGCTACAGAAAGACATTCTTTTATGGAATTATTTCTAAAGCAATTTGATGATGAATGGAACGGAGTTAAGTAATATGAAACGCTTAATTCTGAATTAAACTCATCATTTCACTTCTATATTTTGAAGCTGATTTCCCTGTAAACTCTTTAAACAATTTATTAAAGTGAGAAAAGTTATTAAAACCACATTCAAAACAAATATCTGTAATACTCGTTTGGCTTTCAGATAACAATTTAGTTGCATGTACAACTCTATATTCATTTACCAATTTGGTAAACGTTCTTCCTGTTGTTTTCTTAAAGAATCTACAAAACGCAGGAACCGTCATACTTACAAGATCAGAAATTTCATCTAAACTAATATGTTGATTAAAATTTTCGTTTATATGTTTAAAGATTACATCTATTTTGCTACTGTCTTGCGGTTGCGTTTCAAATGCATAACCATCGGCATTCAATAAAGTATAATCGTCTGATTTAGAAAGTGTGTGTAAAATTTCTAACAAAATCAAAACTTGTTTAAAACCCTCTTTTTCAGATAATTTTTCAATTTTCGGACCTAATTTTTGTTTTGTTTTTACACCAAAAAGAATTCCTTTTTTAGCTTTTTCAAATAAAATACTAATAGGTTTCATTTCTGGAACTTCAAAAAACTCATTTCCTAAAAAATCTGGTTTAAATTGTACCAAGGTTTCAGAACCATTTGTTGTTAGCCTATCTGTAAAACCATTATGTGGCAAATTAGAACCTATTAATAATAACTGACTATTATTAAAGTAAGACAAATGATTACCAATATGTCTTTTACCCTTTCCCTTATTCACATAAACTAATTCGATTTCAGGGTGAAAATGCCAGAATGCTTTTATTTGCTTCAAAAACTCTGTATGTTTTTTTACAAGTATTGAGCTTCCAAAATCGGGACTAATTTTCTCTAAAGTAGGTTTAACGTTCATAAATAGTACTATTTAACGGCAAATTTACGACACTTAACACTAAAAAGCTGTATAAAATTAACAAAATTATAGACTAAATTATCTTTACTTTCTTTTAACATAAAAATAACAGTTAATCTACTACATAAACCTACCAATTTAGATGTTTTCTAAACAGAATTGCTACCATAAATTTGCAGTGTTATTAATCATATAAATGACAAATAAAATGAAGAAAATTATATTAGTTGCTTTAATGTTCGGAACATTAATAACTAGCGCAAACGAAAAAGACAATACCAATTATAAAGAAGCAAAGAAAACTGTTAAGGTTGAATTTAATAATGTAAAAAAAGGTCAGACTTTAACTATTAAAAATAGTAACGGTTTAACTGTTTATAATAATGAAATTCAAAATTCTGGAGACTATTCTAAAACATTTGATTTTTCTGCTTTAGAAAATGGAATCTATTCTGCTGAGTTAAATAAAGACTTCGAAATTGTTATTAAACAATTTTATGTTGAAAATGGATTGGTAACATTTTTAAACAATAAAGATGAAAAAATATTTAAACCAATCATTAGAACGGAAGGTGAATTATTATTAGTATCAAAAATTAATTTTAACAACGAACCTTTAAAAGTTACTCTTTATTATAATGATGAAGCTGTACTTTCTGAAACCTTATCTGGGGACAAAATTTTAAAAAGAGTTTATAAATTGTCTCAAAAAGAAACTGGTGTTTATAAAGTAATTGTTAGTTCTGATGAAAGAACTTATACAAAAGAATTTAAAATATAAAAATTTAGTTAATTGTTTCGTCAAATTACTGCTATAGTTTGATGGTAAAAGCGAGTCCAAAAGGA
>NZ_WTPZ01000002.1:0-666730 GCF_011378915.1 Polaribacter sp. 20A6 | reverse complement strand
ACAATATATAAACAAGTATTACAAAGTTCTGGAAACTATGCTAAAACTTTCGATCTTACAAATCTAGAAGACGGCTTGTACAGAACAGAACTAGAAAAAGACTTCGAAATTATTGTTAAGAAATTTGAGGTAAAAGATGGTTTTGTTACTTTTTTTGAAGAAAAAGATGAAATAATTTTTAAACCTGTAATTAGAACAGAAGGAGATTTAATATTAATTTCTAAAATAGCATTTAACAATAAGCCTTTAGAAGTAACTTTATATTTCAACGATGCTATTATTCTTTCTGAGAAAGTAGCTGGAAAAGAACTTATAAACAGGATTTACAAGTTATCTGAAGAAGAAAAAGGAACGTATAAGGTTGTCATATTTACAGATAACAGGTCTTATGAAGAAAACTTCAGAATTTAAAAAACAGTAAATTTCATCATCAATCTACTGCCATACTTTGATGCTTAAAGCGAGTCTAATTTAGACTCGCTTTTTTTTTATAACTATTTCTAAAAATTTGGTTTTCTTTTATTTAAAAATGCATCAGTACCTTCTATAAAATCATCTGTTCCAAAACACTCTCCAAATTCATCTACTTCAACATCAAAACCATTAACACCATCTTCAAAACCTGCATTAACAGCTCTAATGGCTGCGCTAATAGCTAACGATGAATTTCTTATAATCTTACTTGCAATCTTTTCGGCTAATGGCAATAACTCCTCTTGGGTAGTAACATGATTCACCAAACCATATTCTTTTGCCTCTTCAGCAGATATCATACCAGCCGTCATAATCATTTCCATCGCCTTTCCTTTACCAACCAATTGTGGCAAACGCTGTGTACCTCCATAACCTGGTATAACTCCTAAAGAAACTTCCGGTAAGCCCATTTTTGCATTATCAGATGCTATTCTAAAATGACAAGACATCGCCAACTCTAATCCACCACCTAAAGCAAAACCATTTACGGCTGCAATAACAGGTGTAGATAAATTTTCTACATAATCGAATAAAGTATCGTGCCCTAATTTAGATAATCGGGTTCCTTCATCTACAGAAAAATCTGCAAATTCAGAGATATCTGCTCCTGCAACAAAAGCTTTCTCTCCGCTACCCGTTAAAATAATTGCCCTAATATTAGTATCATCTTCTAATCCTTCAAAAGCTTCATTCAATTCTATAATTGTTGCCTTATTAAGAGCATTTAATTTTTTGGGTCTGTTGATTGTTATTTGAGCCAAACTATCTTTTTTCTCAACTAAAATATTCTCGAATTTCATTTTTTATAAATTTAGTTGCCTATTCTTCACATTCAAGGCAATGATTATATTAACTTTTGGGTAAGATAACTGTAAAAACAGTTCCTAATCCTTCTTTAGAAGTAAAAGAAATGGTTCCTTTATAAGCTTCAATAATATTTCTTATCATACCTAAACCTAATCCCATTCCACTAGATTTTGTAGTAAATTTAGGTTCAAAAATTAAATCTTTTAGGTCGTCAGAAATTCCCTTTCCATTATCAGAAACTGTAATCTTTATATTTAGATCTTCAGAAAAAACTTTCACTTCAATTAAAGGGTTTTCCTCAACATTTACCGCCTGAATCGCATTTTTAACTAAGTTTGTAATCACTCTTATTAATTGCGTTTTATCTAAATTAGCATGCAGTTCTTTTTCTTGCGGGTAGTATTTTATATATCGCTCTGAAAAAATATCTAAAGCAAACTTTACAACGCTAATTACATCTAATTGTTCTTTCTTTTGAGTTGGCATTTTAGCAAAATCAGAAAAAGCAGATGCTATAGAACTCATAACATCTATCTGCTGAATTAAAGTCTGGCTAAATTCTTTTAACTTCTCTTTTGCTTTTTCGTCTGTAGGATCAAATCTTCGCTCAAAACTTTGCACTGTTAAGCGCATTGGAGTCAATGGATTTTTAATTTCATGCGCTACTTGTTTTGCCATTTCTCTCCAAGCTTGTTCTCGCTCACTTTTAGCTAATTTAGCAGCACTTTCTCCCAATTCATCAATCATATGATTGTATGCTTCCACCAAAATTTCTATTTCTGAACTAGCCTTGTCTAAAATAATCTTTTCATTCCGTTTATTAAGACGTGTCTGCTGCATTTTATCAGAGATCGATTTAATAGACCTTGTAATATAACTTGATAAGAAATATGCAATGGCAATGGCAATTAAAAACATTAATATATACACCACACCCAATCGCAACATAAACTCTCTCAGCTCATGCTCTATCTCCGAGTTATCTTGTGTAAACTGCAACTCAATAATACCGATTCTTTTAAATTTTGGATCATGTATAAACGAGAACGAAGATTGATAACCCGTTCCATTTTCTACACTTGTTTTTAATATTTTATGATTAGAATTTTGCGATAATTCTTTTAAAACATTTATCGGAAGCGGTTTTATATCTACCTTTTCAAAAGCATTTTCCGTAGACGATTTTAGCAAATTCCCCTTTAAGTCGTAAAACGAGATGTTTAATTTATTAATAGATGATATTTCAAAAATACGTTCTTGAAATATTTTAGCTAAATTTTCAGTATTTACCGGGTAGGTGGTTTTGTTTTTAAGCTCTAACTCTATAATTTCTTTTGTAGTGGCTTCTTTACGCTCAAAACGTTGAATATTGTAGTCTTTTGTCTGTTCATCATACTGATAAATAGTAACCACCAAGATTAATACAGATGCCAATAACACCAATAAAATCATTGATAAAAAGATACGTATTCTTAAGGATATTTTTTTAAAACTCACCAAATCTAATCTAATTTAATTCTTTTTGTCTTCATGGTTAACAAGTCATCAAAGTTTCCATCCTCATCCCAATCATACTTACTTGTTCCTATAAAACCTTCTGTAGTTCTTTCAATAAAGTAGCTTACTTTCTTATCTTTTCCTCCATAGTTAAAAGCTACTTTTAAAGAATCTCCTACTACATCCCACTCTCCAATAGCTTTAGATATTTGCTCTCCTTTTGTGTTTTTAAACCAAGCAGAAAAGGTACCATCATTATTATATTGAGATTGTGCTACTAATTCTGGATTATCATCAAATTTGTCTTCGTAAACTTGCAAAGAATCTGTATTATTAACCGTATACATTTCTATTTTTAGGTAAGTGGTTTCCCAATTATCTACCATAAATTCTTTTGTAGAAAGTTCTGGTGTACAACTAGCAAAAAGTATTCCGAAAAGAAGAATAAAAAAATAAGATTTTGTTTTCATAATAAAAGTGAGATTACATAAATTTAAACATTCTAATTTACAACTAATTTAGCTCTTTTTTAGCTTCCTTAAACTCTTCTTGTGTATTTATGTTTCTAATATAGTCATCATCAATTTCTACAATTTCTACTTCAGAATTAATTAACATTTTACGCGGACAAGAATATCCTTGTGCTAAATATTGTAATAAAATAGCGTATGCTTTCGGCTCGTAAATAGTAATTAGAGGTTCCGGAAAATCTTTACCTTTCCCCTTAATTGCCGTTGCTGCCTTACTTGGGTTTCTATGCTTTAATACTAATTGAATAATTTCTTCATTTACAAAAGGAACATCTGTTGCCAACACAAACCAAGCTGCATTTGGATCTTTCTGAAAAGCAGAACAAATTCCGCCAAACGGACCTAAATTGATGAATTTATCTGAAATTTCATCTCCTTTTTCTGATGAATTCTGAACAGAATAAAAGGTTTCTAAGGTATTATTTTCTAACAATTCTTTTACCGCTTCTTTCTGTGGTTTTCCAAAATAATCAAGTTCAGATTTATCCGTTCCCATTCTTGTACTTTTTCCGCCAATCAAAACCAAACCTTTTACAGGAGCAATTTTTTCTTGAATTAAATTATGAATATGATTAGAAATCGCATCAATTTCATCAATAGTATAACAAGTAATATTTTTTATCTGCGGATATTTCTCTTCTAAAAAGTTAAAATATTCAGTTTCTGATTTCAACTTAATTATAAATTGAATACGATCTAACTGATCTAACCTTTTTAAAACAGAGGCTTCTTTTGCCTCATCTAAAATTAGAATTTGTTTTGCTCCTTGATAATGATTTCCGTTGATAAAAACATAATCAAACTGAGCAAAATCTAATCGCTGTTGAAATTTATTGATGTTTCCAGAAGTGGTAATTTGTAGATTTCCTTCGTGATGAAACACATATTCTGACAAGTTATTCTTCACGACATCCTTGGCATGAGAAGCATCAAAATAAGCCAATTTATAATCTGATAAATTTTTAGAAACCTTGTGAACCAAATCTGAAATAACACCACAATTTGTACCCAAAATTGCAATTTCATTCGGAGCAAAATTATCGTTATCTCTTCTTTCTAGATTGGTATGTTTGCTGTGTTTTTTCATAATATTATTCTATTGTTTCTAAAGCAAGTGTCATTTAGAAATGAGCTTTTTAAGCGATTGAGAAATCTCATCATTTAGAACTCCAAAATTTTATAATTTTCATGTAATTCTCCATAAAGAAGAAATAACAGTGGTTGATCTTTAAAAATTAGATTCTTCAATCAGCAAGAAGTCTTATTTCTATATGACATTTAATTCTTAATATCAGATTTCCCTCCTGTTTTCTCTAACAACTTTACTTCTTTAATCACCATTTTCTGACTAATGCTTTTGCACATATCATAAATAGTTAAACACGTAATGTTTGCGCCCGTTAGAGCTTCCATTTCAACACCTGTTTTACCAGTTATAGTTACCTCACAAAGCACTTCTATATTTTCTGAATCTATAATATTGATATCAATATCCACACCATTAATCAATAACGGATGACACATTGGTATTAATTCTGAGGTCTTTTTTACACCTTGAATTCCAGCAATAATTGCCGTTTGAAAAACAGGTCCTTTTTTGGTAAATAACTCATCATTTGTAAAATGAGCAATTACTTCTTCTCCTAAAAACATGGTTGCCTTTGCAATTGCCGTTCTTTTGGTAATTTTCTTATCAGAAACATTTACCATTTTAGGATTGTTCTTTTCGTTTAAATGACTAAAATCGCTCATTATCTATATCTTATTATCGGAAAAACCTCTCCTTTTTTAAACTCAATTTTATCATTTGGCAACTGAATAAAAGCTTCTGTTTTCACTAAACTTGCTAAATCTCCAGAACCATTTCCCTTAATTGGAGTTGCTATTAAATGCCCAAATCTCGAACTTAATTTTACTTGTAAAAAATACGATAAATTAGGCTTGAAAGAAACATCCGCATTTAAAATTGCCGTTTCAGTTTCAGCCTTTATGTCTACAGATTTATAATACCAAGGATAAAAATAGGCTACACAATTTACAAAAGTAGAAATTGGATTCCCAGGAAATCCGAATACAATTGTGTTCTTTTTATATTTATCATTTATCTGATTATCGGAATTTAAATCATTTTCATTAAGAAAAGTTTTTTTTCCAAACCAGAAGGGTTTTCCAGGTCTTTGTGCTACTTTATGAAAAAGTTTTTCTACTCCTAATTCATCAAAAACTTCTGGTAAAAAGTCATATTTACCTTTACTTACGGCTCCACTAAAAAGCAATACATCATATTCTTTTAAGTAGTTTTCTATTTTCGACTTTAATACTGGCTTATCATCTGTAATATGTGCGGTTTCTGATGGAATATTTAATCTTTCTAACAAAGACACCAATGTAAACACATTGCTTCTTCTAATTTGATGTTCTAACGGAATCTCATCAACCCCAACCAATTCATCACCCGTAGAAACAATCATTGCTTTTGGTTGTTTTGCAACTTTTACTGTAGATTTACCAACCGTTGCTAAAACACCAATTTCTGCTGCAGAAATTATTTTATTTTCTTCAATTAATACATCTCCTTTTTGTCCATCTTTTCCTTTAGGATGAACATTTTGGCCATCGTTAATTGCATCAATATTTATGGTTGCAATTTCGTCTTCTATCGTTACATCTTCATATCTAATAACAGTATCTGCATTGTTAGGCAAAACTGCTCCAGTCATAACTTCAATACAGTTTTCAGGGTTCTTAAGTGAAATTTGTTCACTTCCCGCAGCTTGAATTCCTTCTATTTTAAAATCTCTTTGTCCATTTTTAAATGCAGAGTAATCAATTGCAATTCCATCCATAGAAACCCTAATAAATGGCGGAAAATCTCTATCTGCAAAAATTTCTTCCTTTAAAATTCTACCAACAGATTTTATAAACGGAATTTCTTCAACTCCAAAATCTTGATATGAATTTAAAACGGTTTGCAAAGCTTCTTCTACTGAAATCATTATTCGTTTAATTAAGCAATCTATTAATTTGATATATTAATGCAATAAAACTTGCAATAATAATTCCAACATTTCTAATATAAATATTAAACTCTATATAGTTTTTTGACTTTTTATAGTCTAAATAATCACTTTTAATATTTACACAACAGTATATTCCATAAACAATGAAAGCAAAAATAAAAATATCAAAACTGTCCATATTTTTTACCCTCCAATAGTACTCATACTTTCAGAAGCACCACCATCCTTTCTATTTGCTTCTGCTATAAAACCATTTTCTGGTTTCTGTTTTACCAAACCTAAAAACAGTTCTTTTAAATCGTCATTAGACGCTCCTTTTCTTATAAAATCTCTTAAATTAAAAACGCCATCATCAAACAAACAGTTTTTAAAAGTTCCGGTAGATGTTATTCTTATTCTATTACAATCGTTACAAATAGTTCTTGTAAAAGCAGGAATTATTCCGAACGTTCCTAAATGATTATCAACTTTATAATTTCTAGAAGTTGATGATTTTTCTGATTGAATTTCATTAACATCAAACTCAGTTTTCACCTCGTTTAAAATCTTCTTAAAAGTCCAATTTTCTTTCATATCTCGTTGTCCTTTTCCATTAAAAGGCATTTCTTCTATAAAACGGACAGCAACATTTTTATCTTTTGTTAATCGTACAAAATCTACAATTTCATTTGTGTTAAAACCAGATTGTACAACTACATTTAGTTTTAAATTTAAACTACTTTTCTCTAGTAATTCAAAGGTTTTATAAACCTCTGGATACACATCTCTTCTAGTAATTTTCGCAAACTTTTCTCTATTTAAACTATCAATACTTAAATTGATATTTTTCACTTTTTCTAACTCCTCTATTTTAGAAATATGCTTAGAAATCATTGCACCATTTGTAGTAATATTTATGGCGTCTAACAAATCGTTATAAGACAACATTTCTAAAAAACCAACAAAATCTTTACGCACAAAAGGTTCTCCACCAGTTAAACGGACTTTATTCACCCCCAATTCGGTTAACACACGAATTAAACGATACATTTCTTTAAAAGTAAGTAATTCTTGTCTCGGAACAATATCTATACCATGCGCCGGCATACAGTATTGGCAACGTAAATTACAACGATCTGTAACTGCTAGTCGCACATATTCCATTTGCCTACCAAAACCATCTACTAATTTGCTCATTTAATTGGGTAGTTTTTTACTTAAAACGCCATACAATAACGTTCCTAAAAGCGATCCGAACAATAAAATTAAAGCCGGAATTAATTCGAAACCAAGGATAACAAAAATTGGAGCTGCACAAGCACCAGAAATCCCCCAACCTAAACCAAAAAAAGTTCCTCCTAAAAGAGTTCTTACAAAACCTTTTTCTTTCGGTTTTGGAATTATTTTATTCCCGTGAATGTCTTTTATTTTTCCACTTTTAAAAAGTTGCATAAAAATCATAGAAATTACAACTGCTCCTCCAATTATTCCAAACATATGAAAAGATTGAAACTTAAACATTTCGTAAAATCGATACCAACTGATTGCTTGTGTTTTGCTTAAAACGATTGCGAAAAAGATTCCTAATATTAAAAATTTAATGTTTTTCATATCTAAAATATTAAAGGGATTATAAACCAGGTAGCAATAATACCACCAATAAAAAAGCCAATTACCGCCAATAAAGAAGGCAACTCTAAATTGCTTAAACCTGTAATTGCATGACCAGAGGTACAACCGCCAGCATAACGGGTTCCAAAACCAATTAAGATTCCTGAAACAATTAAAATTAAAAATCCTTTTAAAGAAAATACAACATCTTCACTAAAAATTTCATCCGGAAAATATTGACTTCCAACATTAGAAAAACCTAAATCTGTTAATTCTTGTACCGTCTTTGGGTTTAAATCTATTGCTTGATTTGGCGTTAAAAAATTTGCAGAAATAAAGCCACCAATAATTAAACCAACAACAAACATCAATGCAAAGTCTCTGTCTTTCCAATCTTTCTTAAAATAATCCGATACTTTATCTGCACCTGCAATGGTACATAAAGTTTCAAAATTTGTTGATGCACCAAAATTTTTACCAAAGTAAAAATACAAGAGTAATGATATTGCTATTAAAGGCCCACCAACATACCAAGCCCAAGGTTGTAATATAAAATCCATTATTAAATCTTCTCTTTTAAATAATTCATAATTAATTCTGTTGCTCCAAGGTTATCTTTAATATACCTCTTATTAATAACACCGGTTAACTTTCTAAAGTTTTCATCGTTTTTTAGACTGATAAGATTAGAGGTAAATTCTTCTTGATTTGCAATTGAAATACACCCACCTATTTTTACCAAATCTACAGCTTCTTTAAATTTGTCGTAATTATTACCAATCACAACAGGAATACCAAAAGTTGCTGGTTCTAAAATATTATGCAATCCTGTTTTTAAACCTCCACCAACATAAGCTAAATCTGCCGCTGCATAAATCTTAGTTAATATACCAATCGTATCAATAATAAAAACCTGGTATTCAGCTAAGTTTTTATCCGCTTTAGCGGAAAATAAAACTGTTTTTTTGTTGATGGAATTCTGTAATTCTAAAATTGCATCTTGTTTAATATTATGTGGTGCAATAATAAACTTCTCATCTTCTGTTGCATTATTATTGATGTAATTTACCAACAACGCTTCATCTTCTTGCCAAGTACTTCCTGCAACAATTGTGTATTTACCACCTTTAAACTGATTGATAAAACCTAACACATTATCTTGTTCTAATATTTTAGAAACTCTATCAAAACGAGTATCACCAGCAATGGTAACGTTTTTAAAGTTGATAGATTCTAGTAATTCTTTAGATTTTTCGTCTTGCACAAAAAAGTGATGAAAGGCTTTTAATGCATCTCTCATAAAACCACCATAACTCTTAAAGAACAATTGTTTTTCTCTTAAAATACCTGAAACTAAAATAGTCGGAATTTCTTTTAATTTTAATTCATTTAAAAGATTTGGCCAAAACTCATATTTTACAAAAATGGCAAATTTAGGATTTACAATTTCTACAAATTTTCGTGCTTTTGCTTTAGAGTCTAAAGGCAAATAACAAATAACATCTGCCAAATTATAATCTTTTCTAATTTCATATCCCGAAGGAGAAAAAAAAGTGACTAAAATTTTATATGTTGGATATTCTTTTTTAATTGATTCGATAATTGGCCTTGCTTGCTCAAACTCGCCTAAAGAAGCTGCATGAAACCAAATAACTTCTGAGTTCTTTAAGGCAGATATCTTAGAAAATGTTTCATTTCTACCAGATACAAAAAGTTTTATTTTTTTATTAAATAAAGCAATTATTGGTAGTAACAGAGCGGCAATAAAAACGACAAAGTTGTATAAAAATTTCATAGCCGTAAAAATACGAAATAGTAACAACTAAGCTTCTACATAATTAACTAGATAAAAAAAAAGCTACCCTAAGAGTAGCTTATTTTTATTTATGAAATTTAACTATTATTAATAACATTCATATTCCCCCGAAAAAAATGTTACAAGTAAATTAAATTTCATGGTTAAATATACAACAATAAAATGACTAGCAGTTGTAAACACCACAAAATACAGTTATAATAATCTAAAAAACACGTATTTACACCCATTCTCTATTACAACAACTTACTTTTATTCTTATTGTTAAATTTATTTAATAGGCTAGATATATACTGATTTATCACCTGAATTACCTTCCTAAAAATAGGAAATGATTCACTTTAATAATCTAAAAAGTAATTAATTTACTAGTAATAATTTCTAAAAAACAGAAACGCTCAAACATTTTCATGCTTGAGCGTTTCTAATACTTTTAAAACTTAAATAGACTAAGCTTCAAATGGAGTAATAGATACATAAGATCTGTTATCCTTTTTCTTACGGAATTCTACAACACCGTCAACTTTTGCATGTAAAGTATGATCTTTACCCATGTAAACGTTTTCTCCCGGATTGTGAGTTGTTCCTCTTTGACGAACAATAATGTTCCCTGCAATTGCAGCTTGTCCTCCAAATATTTTTACTCCTAGTCGTTTCGATTCTGATTCTCTACCATTCTTCGAACTACCTACACCTTTTTTATGTGCCATGTTATTGAGTTTTTATAGGTTAAAGTTAAATTTTTAGGAATTATTTTTCAATACCTCCGTCTAATCTATCTTGTAATTCTTTTAATTCATCCCACTTACCTTCTGCAGCTAAACCAGCTTGTTTAGGCCAAGTAGTTGTTACTAAATGAGATAATCTTGAACTTGCTTCAGTTAAGATTTCACTCAATTTTGCTGGATCTGCTTTTGCTACTTTTGCAAAAGTATCTAAACCTGCATTTACTAAAGCTTCTGCAGCTTTAGGTCCTGCACCTTCAATTTTCTTTAAGTCGTCTGCTTTTGCAGATTTCTTTGGAGCAGCTTTAGTTGCCTTAGGAGCTGCTTTTGTGCTACCAGAAGCAGCAATAGATTCAATAAGAATCTCGCTTAAAAATTGTCTGTGTCCGTTTTTCTTAATGTAACCTTTTCTTCTTTTCTTCTTGAAAACGATTACTTTATCACCTTTTAAGTGACTTAAAATTTGAGCTGTTACTGAAGCTCCTTCTATAGCTGGGGCGCCAATAGTTACATTACCTGCTTCATCAAGTAAAAGAACGTTATCAAAAGTAACTTTTGATCCTACTTCTCCTTGTAAACGGTGAACGTATACTTTTTGGTCTTTTGCAACTTTAAACTGCTGCCCTGCCATCTCTACGATTGCGTACATACTATTTGTTTTGCGTTTATTACTAATTATTTTGCATTATCCTAATGAAAATGCGGGTGCAAATATACATCTTTTTTACAACTAACCAATATTGTTTTTATAAATAATTTTATCAAAATCAGCACAATAAAAGAAAGATGCATCACTTTTTATGTATATCTTTTTTATTTTTGATGTGTACACAAATTGTCTGGCGAAAAGTGTAACAAATAAAACTTCCGAGCGTCAAACAGAATATCAATTAATAACTTATTAAATAAAATTTATGAAGAAAAGTATTTTATCTCTTACTTCTGCTTTTTTAGTCGCATTTTCTATAAATGCACAACAAGTAGAATTTGAAGAGTATGACTTAAATAACGGAATGCACGTTATTTTACATCAAGACAATTCTGCACCCGTAGTTACAACTGCAGTAATGTACCATGTTGGTGCAAAAGACGAACAACCAGACAGAACTGGTATGGCTCACTTTTTTGAGCATTTATTATTTGAAGGAACAGAAAATATTGATAAAGGAGAATGGTTTAAAATAGTTGCGGCAAATGGTGGAAAAAATAATGCCAATACAACTGATGATAGAACTTATTATTATGAAGTATTTCCTTCTAACAATCTAAAATTAGGTTTATGGATGGAATCTGAGCGTTTATTACATCCTATTATTGGTCAAGATGGTGTAGACACTCAAAACGAAGTTGTAAAAGAAGAGAAAAGATTAAGAGTAGATAACCAACCTTATTCTCGTTTTTTAGAATATGTAAAAAAAGAAATCTTTAAAAAACATCCATATAAAGGAACTACAATTGGAGAAATGCAACACTTAGATGATGCTACTTTAGAAGATTTTTTAGCATTTAATAAAAAATTCTATGTACCAAATAACGCTACTTTAGTGGTTGCAGGTGATATTGATGTTGCAAACGCAAAAAAATTGATTGAAGCTTATTTTGGTCCAATTCCTCGTGGAGCAGATATAGAAAGAACAGTAATTCAAGAAGAACCTATTACTACTCCAATTTCAGCAAAAGGTTACGACCCTAATATTCAAATTCCAGCGATTATGACAGCGTACAGAACGCCGTCTATGAAAACAAAAGATTCAAGAGTATTAGATATGATTTCTTCTTATTTAAGCACAGGAAAAAGTTCTGTACTATATAAAAAGTTAGTAGATACTAAAAAAATGGCATTACAAGCTGGAGCTATTAACTTAAGTCAAGAAGATTACGGAACGTATATTATTTTTGGCTTACCACAAGGTGAAACTAAATTAGCTGACATTGTTACAGAAATTGATGAAGAAATTGTAAAACTACAAACAGAATTAATTTCAGAAAAAACATACCAAAAACTTCAAAATCAATTCGAAAATCAATTTGTAAATTCTAACTCAAGTGTAGAAGGAATTGCAAACTCTTTAGCACGATACAATGTATTATACGGAGATACAAATTTAATTAATACAGAAATTGAGATTTATCGTTCTATTACTCGTGAAGATATTAGAGAAGTAGCTAAAAAATATCTAAACCCAAATCAAAGAGTAACTTTAGAGTATTTACCTAAAAAATAATTAACAAAAGACATACATATACAATGAAAAAACAGATAATATCACTTATCGCACTTATAGCAATGTCTTTTGCTACAACTGCGCAAATAGATAGAAGCCAACAACCTAAACCAGGACCAGCACCAAAGGTTCAATTAGGAAAATCAGAAAAATTTACTTTATCTAACGGACTACAAGTAATTATGGTAGAAAACCATAAATTACCAAGAGCGTCTGCTAATTTAACTATAGATAATAGACCTGTAGTAGAAGGAGATAAAGCTGGAGTTTCTACCATAATGGGAAGTTTACTAGGTAGAGGAACAGAAAACATTACCAAAGATGAATTTAACGAAAAAGTAGATTTCTTAGGAGCCGGAGTTAATTTTTATAGTTCTGGAGCTTCTGCAAGATCATTAACAAAATATTTTCCAGAAGTATTAGAATTGATGGCAGACGGAGTTAAAAACTCTCAATTTACTCAAGAAGAATTCGATAAAGAAATTAAAATAACTTTAGACGGATTAAAATCTGATGAAAAAAATGTTACTAGCACAGCCAGAAGAGTAGAAAGCGCTTTATTGTATGGTAAAAACCATCCCTACGGAGAGTTTATCGCTAAAGAAACTGTAAACAACATTACTTTAGAAGATGTTAAAAACAACTACAACACATATTACAAGCCTAATAACGCTTACTTAATAATTGTTGGAGACATCAACCCTAAAGAAACTAAGAAATTAGTAAAAAGTTTATTTAAAAAATGGAAAAAAAGTGATGTGCCAGAAGTTGCTTTTACAAAACCAGAAAATGTTTCTAAAACAGAAATCAATTTTATCAATATGCCTAATGCAGTACAATCTGAAGTGGTAATTGCTAACAATATCGATTTAAAATTAGGTGACAAAGATTATTACGCAGCTTTATTAGCAAACAACATTCTTGGTGGTGGTGGAACCGCACGTTTATTTATGAATTTACGTGAAGACAAAGGTTATACTTACGGATCTTATTCTAGTGTTAGACAAAGTAAGGTAGCTGCAACTTTTAGAGCTTCTGCAAGTGTTCGTAACGTAGTCACAGACAGCTCTATAGTAGAAATTAAAAAGGAAATCGATAAAATTCGTGCTGAAAAAGTTACCGAAGAAGAATTAAAAAATGCAAAAGCACAATATGTTGGTAACTTTGTTATGGATGTACAAAAACCTGCAACTGCTGCTAGTTTTGCTTTAAATATTGCACGTTATAATTTACCAACAGATTTTTACGAAAACTATTTAACTAACATAAATGCAGTTACTGCAGAAGATGTTCAAAATGCAGCTTTAAAATACTTTAAAAGTGATGAAGCTCGTATAATTGTTACAGGTAAAGCGATTGATGTTTTAGATAATTTAGAAAAAACAGGATATACCATTAACTACTTTGATAAAAATGGAAATACTACTGAAAAGCCAGAAATGACTATAGCAATTCCAGAAGGAGTTACTGCAAGTTCTGTTATTGATTCTTACATTGATGCTATTGGAGGAGAAGATAAATTAATGGCAATTGAATCTGTTTCAATTACTTCTGCGGCAAAAGTACAAGGAATGGATATTTCTTTAGTAACAAAAACTGCTGCACCTAATAAAAGTGTTGTTATTGTTTCTGGAATGGGACAAGTTTTACAAAAAATGGTTTTTGATGGTGAAACTGGCTACCAAGAAGCAAGAGGTAACAAAAAAGAAATGACAGCAGAAGAAATTACAAAATCAAAAGCTAAAAATACAATTATAGGAGAATTAGCATATAAAGAAGGAGAGCTTTTAAGAATTGAACCTTTAGAAGACACCAAAGCTTACGTTATTAAATATGATGATAAAGAAATATTTTTTGATGTAAAATCTGGATTAAAATTACAAGAAGTTCAAGTTGTAAAAACTCCAGACGGAAAAGAAGTAAGAGTACCTTCTACTTTTTCTAATTACAAAGAAGTAAAGGGTGTTAAATTTCCATTTTCAATGGGACAAAAAATGGGTCCTATGGACATAAAATTTGAGGTAACAGAAATTAAAATTAACGAAGGTGTTACTGACGAAGATTTTAAATAAGCTACTCTAAAAAAGTATAAAAGGTTGAAAATTTAGGTTTTCAACCTTTTTTTATGTAAAATTAGTACAAAACTCTATAAAAATTTAAAAGTCAAGGCTTTTATTAATAAATTTGTAAAATAATTTTATAACTTATAATAATGAAAATTCAAAAAATATTATTTTCTTTCGCACTTGCTTGTTCCCTTTTAATAGGATGTAAAAGTGAAGTTAAAAAAGAAAAATTACCTGTACAGAAAGAGAACGTTTCTTTAGCTATTTCTGGTATGACTTGCGAAATTGGTTGTGCAAAAACGATTCAATCTAAGTTATCTAAAAAGGAAGGTGTTATAGATGCAAAAGTTGTTTTTACAGACAGCATTGCAAACATTGCGTTTGATGCAAACACAACTTCTAAAGAAGATTTAGTTGCTTTTGTTAGCGGTATTGCTGGAGGAGAACTTTATAAAGCTTCTATTGCTCCTAAAAAAGTAGCACATACTTGTACAGAAGATTGTAAAGAAACTTGCCAGAATAAAACAACTGCTACAGAAACAGAGAAAGCTTGTTGCTCTGTTAATGAAGATGGAACAACATTTTGTAAAGAAGACTGTAAAATGGCTTGTTGTGCAGACAAAATAGCAGCATAACACTTATTTTAAAAGCAAAAAAAAAAAGCTGAATCTCAATTGAGATTCAGCTTTTTTTTATCCTTAAAATTTAATTACATTTTCTGTAACCAAGTTTTCACATCTACTTCTGCTTTAATAATTTCTTTTAAATCAGCTATTGCAACACGTTTTTGCTCCATAGTGTCTCTATGTCTTATAGTAACACATTTATCTTCTAAAGTGTCATGATCTACAGTAATACAAAATGGTGTTCCTGCTGCATCTTGTCTTCTATAACGTTTACCAACGGCATCTTTTTCATCGTAAAAAACGTTGAAATCCCATTTTAAATCGTCCATTATTTCACGCGCTACTTCTGGTAAACCATCCTTTTTAACTAAAGGAAAGATAGCTGCTTTAAAAGGCGCTAAAACTGCAGGTAATTTTAAAACAGTTCTTGTAGTTCCATTTTCTAACGCTTCCTCTTGTAAAGAGTTAGAGAAAACAGCTAAAAACATTCTATCTAAACCAATAGAAGTTTCTACAACATAAGGTGTGTAACTTTTATTTTCTTCGTGATCGAAATACTGTAATTTCTTACCAGAAAATTCTTCGTGTGCTTTTAAATCGAAATCTGTACGAGAGTGAATACCTTCTAATTCTTTAAATCCGAATGGGAAGTTAAATTCAATATCTGCAGCTGCATCCGCATAGTGAGCTAATTTATCATGGTCATGAAAACGGTAGTTCTCTGCCCCCATTCCTAAAGATAAATGCCATTTTAAACGCGTTTCTTTCCAAGCTTCATACCATTCTTTTTGAGTTCCTGGCTTTACAAAAAATTGCATTTCCATTTGTTCAAACTCACGCATTCTAAAAATAAATTGTCTTGCAACAATCTCATTTCTAAAAGCCTTACCCGTTTGTGCAATTCCGAAAGGAATCTTCATTCTACCCGTTTTTTGCACATTTAAGAAATTTACAAAAATTCCTTGTGCCGTTTCCGGACGCAAATATAAATCCATTGCAGTTTCTGCAGAAGCACCTAATTTGGTACCAAACATTAAATTAAACTGTTTTACATCAGTCCAATTTCTAGAACCTGTTAAAGGATCTGCAATTTCTAATTCTTCAATTAATAACTTTACATCGGCTAAGTCTTCTTTTTCTAGAGAAGAACCCATTCTAGCTAAAATTGTATTTATTTTTTCTTGATACCCAACAACTCTTCCGTTGGTAGCTAAAAATTCTTCTTTATTAAAAGCATCACCAAAACGTTTTTCTGCTTTAGCAACTTCTTTATTTATTTTACCTTCAATTTTAGCACAATATTCTTCAATTAAAACATCAGCTCTGTAACGTTTTTTAGAATCTTTGTTATCAATTAATGGATCGTTAAAAGCATCTACGTGTCCAGAAGCTTTCCAAGTTGTAGGATGCATTAATATAGAAGCATCTATACCTACAATGTTTTCGTGCATTTGCACCATTGCTTTCCACCAATAATCTCTAATATTTTTCTTTAGCTCAACTCCGTTTTGAGCATAATCGTAAACCGCACTTAAACCATCATATATTTCAGAAGACTGAAAAACATAACCATATTCTTTAGCGTGCGATAATACTTTCTTAAATTGATCTTCTTGTTTTGCCATGCAGCAAAAATAAATTATTTATATCAATTTTTTATATATTAAAAATTACTTTTGTTAAAACTTTTATAACATGTTAAAAAGCCTTTTTACGGTTGTTTTCTCCTTCCTTTTTATCTCTTTAAATTTTGCTCAGATTAAAAAAACATCAACACCTAATTGGGTTGAAATACAAACGTATGCAAGCGAGCCAAATATTGATTTAGATGAAGTAACACAAGGAACTTTAATTCTCTTATACGATCAGCAAACACAGGTAGATAGCGAAGAGAATTACTTTAAAGTTGTCACTAAAATTACGGAAAATGTAGGTATACAAGAAGCATCGAGTATTAATATTTCTTTTGACCCAAGTTATCAAAACCTTAGTTTTCATGAAATTGATATTATCAGAAACGGCCAAACTATCAGTAAACTCAACAGTTCAGAGTTTCAAACTATAAGACAAGAGTTAGATGCAGAAAATTATATATATGACGGTAGTTTGTCTGCAGTAACCCATATAAGTGATGTAAGAGTTGGAGATATTATAGCCTATAGTTTTACACGAAAGGGCTACAACCCTATTCATAAAAATTATTTTGCAGAATATTATAATTTAGATAACTCCCATCCGATAGGTAAAATAAACATCAAAATTAACTCTAAAAACAAACTTGAAGTAAAGTTATTTAAAAACCAATTAAAATTTAAAGAAACTTTTAATAATAACAAATACACGTATTCTTTATTAGAAGAAAACATAAGCGCTACACATTTTGAAGACAACACACCTTCTTGGTTTCTAGACGCTAACTTTATAGAAATAGGTAATTACAAATCTTGGGAGAATTTAATTGATTGGGGTGTTCAGCTTTTTAAAGTTAAAGACAACCTATCTACTAGTCTATTAAAAAAAATTAAGGAAATTGATAAAGAAAACAATACTAAAGGTCAAAAAATAGAGGCGACATTAAGGTTTGTGCAAGATGAAGTAAGATATTTAGGGTTAGAAAACGGAATTAGCGCCTATAAGCCTTCGTCTCCCAACAAGGTTTATAACCAACGATTTGGTGACTGTAAAGACAAAAGTCTATTATTAGTAACCATGCTTAATCAAATGAACATTGAAGCGTATCCTGTTTTAGTGAGTACTTATCTAAAGAAAACGGTTACCAACTTATTGCCAAATCCTGCTCATTTTAATCATTGTGTAGTTAAAGTTATCGATGGTAATGAAGGTGAGCGTTGGTATGATCCAACAATCACAAATCAAGGTGGTACTTTTAATAAAGTTGTTTTTCCTGATTATAGATTTGGATTAGTTCTTAAAAAAGGAAATAAAGGTTTTGAAGAAATTTTTCCGTTTGCAGAAAATACCATCGATATAACAGATAATTATATTTTAGAGGAAGTTGGCAAAGGTGCAATCTTAAAAATAACTAGTGTTTACAGTGAAGCAGAAGCAGATAATATTCGTTTTTATTTTAAAAACAATAGTATTATCAACATCCAAAAGGAGTTTGAAAAATTTTACTCAGACTATCATGCGAATATAAAAAGTTTAGGTAAACCCGAATATACAGACAATCTTAAAACAAACACATTTACAATAAATGAAACTTATAAGATTGATAGTATTTGGCAACCATCATACATGGAAAACCAGATTGGTGTGGATTTTACACCTTACACAATAACAAATGTACTATCAATGCCTTCTAAAATTGAAAGAGAAACACCTTTTGAACTTAGCTATCCCATTACAAGAAGCCATACCATTAATGTAGAGTTACCAGAAGAATGGAATGTTGATGAAGATAATTTCAACTTGAGTTCTCCAAATATTTTTTACGATTTTGATGTATTATATAATAAGTCTAAAAACATATTAACTTTAAAACATTTACTTAAAATACAAAAAGACTTTGTAAGTGTAGCCGAATTCCCTGCATTTTATAATGACTTAAAAAAACTAGATAGTGAGTTAAACTATAACATTTCCTATAATATAGGAGGCAGTTCTACCTCAACTGGTTCAGTATTAAAATACTTAGGCATTTTTGTATTTATTTGTTTTTTAATCTTTTTTACTTGGCTAGCTTTTAAACTTTATCACTACGATGTAACACCAAAAATTGAATCTTATTATCAAGAAAATAAGCCTATTGGTGGTTGGTTAATTTTAATTGGTATTGGACTCTGTATCTCACCAATAAGAGTTTTTATGGATTTATTAAGCACGGAAATCTATTTAAATGGAGATTGGTTAGTCTATTTTGGTGGCGCAGACTTTAGTTTCTCTATAGGGCTATTATTGATTATTGAAACAATATTTAACGCAGCAGTTTTAGTCTTTTTACCGCTAATTATTGTTTTATTTATAAAAAAGAGAAGTAGTTTCCCTAAAGTATATGCAATCTTTTTAATCGTTTATTTTGTATTTATAGTAGCCGATTCATTTATAGCAACAGCTTTAACAGGTGTTAATAGTTTAACAAGTGTAGAGGAAAATCAATTGATAAAAAGTTTTATTTCTACAGGAATTATTATTCCTTATTTATTATTATCAGAAAGAGTTAAAGAAACTTTTATAAAAAGATATCAATAAAAAATTAACCTACTTTTTTACAATGATAAACAAAAGCTGGAGGAAAATTTAAGGGCTCAAAACCTAAAGATATAGATTCATTAAACACATTTTTAAGTTTTTTAAAATATGTTAAACTATACTGAAACTGAATAAAGGTTCCATTATCTGCTAAAGCATGAAAAGATTTTTCTAAAATTTCATCTGTAACTTCCTCCGGAATGATCGTTAAAGGCAAACTAGAAATAATGTGACACGTTTTATTTAAGTTGAGTTTTTTCAGTTCTTCTTCAATTTTTTCTGCAGATGATTTTACAACAATTAGTTGCTTATTTTTTATTTCGGATAGTTCATTGTAAAAACAATCATTAATTTCAAAACAAATTAGAGTTGCATTAATGGGCAACTTCTCTAAAATAAGTTTGGTTATCGCTCCGTTTCCAGGACCAAATTCTACTAAAACTTCTACTTTAGAAAAATCTATTTTCTTTAACATTCTTTCTGCCAAAAATCGAGAACTCGGTGTAACGGTTCCTAAGGTCTTTAAGTTCTTAATTGACTCTTTTAAAAAATTTATTCTGTTGTTCAAATCTTGTTCTTAAATTATAATCTTATCTTTCTAAAAAAAAGGCTTTGTAAAAATGCGAATTTTAAAAGACTTATTCAATCTTTTTTACCCTAAATTATGTGCAAATTGCGATAATCAACTCATTAAGAATGAAAATGCAATATGTACATTTTGCAGGCACGACTTACCTTTAACTAATTTTACAAACTATTCTGAAAATAAAATAACTAAAACATTCTATGGAAGAATTACCATAGAAAAAGCATATTCTTTATTATTTTACAGAAAAATAGGGATTACCAAAAAATTAATTCACGAATTAAAATACAAAGGAAATGAAGAAGTTGGTGTCTTTTTCGGAAATTGGTTGGGAGAAATGTTAATAGAAAATAATGAATTTTCTGCTATTGACGTTATTGTTCCAGTTCCGTTACATCCTAAAAAACGAAGGGAAAGAGGTTATAATCAAGTTTCAAAATTTGGTAAGGCCTTGAGTAATCATCTAGAAAAACCCTTTGTAGAAGATATTTTATTAAGAACCTCTACTTCAAAAACTCAAACTTTTAAGGCTCGTTTTGAGCGTTTTAATAATAACGACACCAAATTTCAGTTATCTAATGTAGCAGCCTTAAAAAACAAACACATTTTACTAATTGATGATGTTATTACAACTGGCGCAACCCTAGAAGCATGTGCAAAAGAACTGCAAAAAACCGAAGGTGTAAAAATTAGTATTTTAACAATGGCATACACCGAATAAACTTTATGATTTTTAAGTCAAAAATATATTGTTAATTTGTATAAAATTTACTTTTTGTGAGACACTTTTTTAAATTTATTTTTTTTAGCATTTCAATTCTAATTTTAACCAACTGCGCAAGAACAGGAAACCCTGAAGGTGGCCCGAAAGATGAAGATGCACCTTTGTTTGTTACTTCTACACCTGCGTATGAAACTATTAATTTTGATGCAAAAGAAATAGAACTTAACTTTAATGAATACATAAAATTAAAGGATCTAAACACACAACTTATTGTTTCTCCTCCTTTAAAAACACCTTTATTGGTTACACCACAAAGTACAGCCAGTAAATTTTTAAATATAGAAATTCTAGATACTTTAACTAAAAACACTACTTATATTATAAACTTTGGTAACGCTATTGAAGACAATAATGAAGGAAATAAGTTAGAAAACTTTAAATATGTTTTTTCTACCGGAAAATATATAGATTCACTTTCTACTTCTGGAGCAATTAAAGATGCTTCCTCAGACGAAATTCAGAAAAACATTAATGTTCTTTTGTATAAAATTGATAGTTCTTTTACAGATTCTATTGTTTTTAAAAACAAACCGAATTATGTAGCAAACTCTTTAGATACTTCACTTTTTAATCTTACTAACTTAAAAGAAGGTAAGTATTTAATGATTGCATTAAAAGAATCTATTAATGATTACCTTTTTAATCCTAAAGAAGATAAAATAGGTTTTTTTACAGATACCATAACTTTACCTAGAGATAGTATTATAAAAAAACCAATAATATTGTTTAAAGAAACTCAACCTTATTCATTTAAACGTGGAAAAGAAATTACGAGAGGTAAGATTGAATTTGGTTATGAAGGTGAAATAAAAGATTTAAAAGTTCAAATTATTTCTGATACTCCGGATGATTTTAAAAGTGTTTCTAAACTTCAAATGGATAAAGACACACTAAATTACTGGTACAAACCTTTTGAAGCAGATTCTTTAAATTTTATAGTTACAAACGATAGGTTTATAGATACGGTTACGGTAAAACTTCGTAAGAAAAAAACAGACTCATTAATTTTAAGCTCTTCTGTAAGTGGAACATTACAACTTAGAGATACTTTTTTTATAAAAGGAAATAACCCGCTTGTAAAAATTGATACGAGCAAGATTACCTTGATAGATAAAGATACATTGTCAGTTCCTTTTGTTAGTATTATTTCTAACATAGAAAATAAAATAGCCTTTGTTTTTGATAAAGAACCACAACAGAAATATGCTTTTAAGATGATGCCAGACGCTATTTCTGATATCTTTGAACAAAAAAATGATACCTTAAATTATAAATTTACTACAAAAGAAATTGAAGATTACGGAAGAATTACCATGGATATTGTAAACGAAACTTCTAATCATTTAATTATTGAACTTTTAGAAGGAAAAAACAAAGACAAACTTATAGAAAGACGTTTTATTTCAGGTTCTGGTCAAATACGATACAATCTATTAGAACCAAAAACCTATTTTATTAGAGCCATTATTGATGAAAATAAAAACAATAAATGGGACACTGGTAATTACTTGCTAAAACAACAACCAGAAAGCATTATTTATTATCCTCAGGAATTAAAATTACGTGCAAACTACTACTTAGACGGAAATGTGTTTACTGTTAAGAATCCTGAATAAGTTTTAAATTAAAATCATAAAAAAAGAGCCAATTGGCTCTTTTTTTATGATTTTAATGCAGATTCTAAATCTACAAGTATATCTTCTATATCTTCTATACCAACACTTAAACGAATTAAAGAATTTGTAATTCCCACTCTTTGTTTTTGTTCTTCTGGCATAGAACCATGAGACATTGTTATTGGATGATTAGATAAACTCTCTACGCCACCTAAAGATTCTGCCAACGTAAATATTTTAGTATTTTCTAAAAATGCATACGCTGCTTCTTGTGTCTCCTCTTTTAATCGGAAAGATACCATTCCGCCAAAACCGTTCATTTGACTTTTTGCCAATTCATAATTTGGATGCTTTTCTAAACCAGGATAATAAACTTGACTAACTTTCGGATGCTTTTCTAGAAATTTAGCTACTGCAATTCCGTTTTCGCAATGACGTTGCATTCTTATATGTAAGGTTTTTATACCTCTTAATGCTAAAAAAGAATCCATCGGACCAGCAATTGCTCCTGCTGCAGATTGAATAAAATGAATGTCTTCTGCCAACTTTTTATCTTTTACAACCAAAGCTCCCATAATTAAATCACTATGACCACCTAAATATTTTGTAGCAGAATGCATTACAATATCTGTTCCTAAGTCTAAAGGTTGCTGTAAGTAAGGTGTTGCAAAGGTATTATCTACCCCTATTAAAATAGTTGAATCAACATCTTTTACAGCTGATGAAATTGCTTTTATATCGGCAATTTTCATCAACGGATTTGTAGGTGTTTCTATCCAAACTAGTTTTGTATTTTCTGTAATGGCATCTGTAATGTTTGTAACATCGTCCATGTTTACAAAAGAAAACTCTAACCCGTATTTTTGAAATAATTTGGTAAACATTCTATAACTTCCTCCATACAAATCGTCTCCTGCAATAATTTCATCACCCGGATTTAATAAACGCAAAACAGCATCTATTGCTGCCAAACCAGATGCAAATGCAAATCCGTGTGTTCCATTTTCTAAAGATGCTAAACTATTTTCTAAAGCAGCTCTTGTTGGGTTTCCTCCTCTTGAGTATTCGAATCCTTTATGTTCTGTAGGACTCGTTTTTGCAAAAGTAGATGTTAAAAAAACTGGAGGCATTACTGCTCCAGTAGTTTCTTCTGGTTTTTGACCTCCGTGAATAGTTTTTGTATTGAATTTCATCTTTAAAAATGTATTGGTAATTTTATATTGCTATAAGTTAGCAAACTAGTTTAGCCCAGATTGAAGTGGCATCCTTTTTATAACCTATAATGAGGAAAATCTATTTTAAGCTATGAGATTGCGAATCTCACAGAAAAAGTGTGATTCGCAATGACAGCTATAAAAAGATATAACGAAAAGCTGGAAATAGCTTCTAATAAACCTATAAAAATTTCTTGATAGATCTTATAATTCCATAGTGAATTCCTTCGTGAAAATTGTTAAAAGAAATAGCAGCTTCTATAGAATTTAGTACAAAACCAGTGCTTGTTGGGTATTCTGCAAAATTCTCAAAAATACCAGCTTCATAATCCTCTTGTAAAGTGTCTGGTAAACCTAAAAGCAACTCTTTAACTTCTTCGAACTCCTCTTCTGTAAAAGTCTTTGTTGGTACCGTTCCTTTTTTATAATCTTCAATTAACTCATCTGGACACAAACAGTTTAAATCTGCTAATTTGTAGTTTAAAAGTTGTTGTGTAACCACTAAATGTGCCACATTCCAAGCAATATTGTTTTTAAAACCTGCAGGAATTGTATGGATTTGCTCTAAAGTTAAGCCCTCTAATTCTTTTAAAACTAGTGTGCGAGATGTTCTTAAAAGATCGAATTGTATGTTCATTTTTTTGTGTAATTTTGGAGATGTAAATATAATCTATAAAAATGAAGAAAGTCTATTTTTTACAAACTTGTGATACTTGCCGAAGAATTTTAAAAGAGGTAAATACCGATGGTTTTGAACGACAAGAAATTAAAGCAAACAACGTTACTGCAGCTCAATTAGAAGAAATGTATGCCCTTTCCGGTAGTTATGAAGCACTTTTTAATAAACGTGCAAAGTTGTATAAATCTATGGATTTAAAAAACCAAATGTTGTCTGAGTCTGATTATAGACAGTTTCTTTTGGATGAATACACGTTTTTAAAGCGTCCGGTTTTTATTGTTGATAAAGAAATTTTTATTGGAAATAGTAAAAAAGTAATTGAAGCTTTAAAAGAGAAGATTAGTTAAACCTTCTCTTTTTATTCTTGTTTTTTAATTTGATGAAACCTTTAAATCTGATGAAGAAATCATTGCCGCTAATTCATCGTGTGTAATTTTAGTTTTTAAACCAAAAAGCACCATTTTATCTGAGTCGCTGTTTGCTCTTATAATTATTTCTCTAATATACTTGCCTTCTTCTATAAAAAACAATTCAGCTTTACTTCCGTTTTCTTTTACTCTAGCAAGTGTTTTTAGGTTATTTTTTCTCCCGAATTTTCTAAAATCCTTGGAAAGATTGCTATCTTCATTATTGAAAATCATCAATTTAAAATCACTCGATTTTCTAATGATGTTCATTAAATCGTCATCTTCTTCATTATCTAAAAATGAACCAGCCAAAGAAGCTGATAAATTGATAGAAAAAGTAGATTTTTCTTTATTTGAATTATAGAAATTTTGAAATGCTGCATCTTGTGCAGAAATTGCAGTTATAAAAAGTGAGAAAAAAATTATTGCTAAATGTTTCATGTTAGTCGGTTTTAAATTGAAGACGACCACCAACTACATTTGTTACAATTGTTTAAAAATTGGAGTTATTAAAAACTCATAGAAATCCCCATAGAAGCCCCTTTCACACTAAAATTAAAAGACGGATTAAGGTTAGAACTTACACTTGGAACATCTACATTATATAAATCTACAGCTTCTTTTGTTTTTCTATTAACGGCTTTTACAATAGGAATTGACGCTACAATGAAGGCTGCTCCTACTCCTACTAAAGCCCATTTTGGTTCTCCTCCGCCAATTGCAGTTCCTACAGGAAACCCAACTAAACCACCACCTGCAACACCTAAAATCATTCCCCAAGTCTGATTTGATTTTGCAGATTTCATTAATTCAAAAGCTTGTTTGTTGTCTTTCATTACTTCTTGCATTTGACTTAAAGTTAAGTTTGAGTCATTTTGAGAAAAGATATAACCTCCAAATACTTTTTTTGTTTCGATTTTTTGAGCATTCGCAAAGGATAATGCAAAAACTGATAAGACAATTGTAAAAATTAGTTTTTTCATTTTAAATGTAGTTTTGGTTAATTGGATTGATATACTTTTATTAAGTTTTCTGCTTCTTTTTCTGCACTCCAATTTTTTAGAATTTCTTCTCTTGCTTCTTTACCTAGAAGTGGAATTTCACTATTTAATGACTGAGATAAAAGTTTTTCTAATTCAGAGATATTTCCTGCTTCAACCAAATAACCATTCTTTTGATTGTCTATTAATGAAGAATGGACTCCCACATTTTTAGTTGCAATTACAGAACATCCACAAGACATAGCTTCTGCAGTTACTAAAGAAAATCCTTCTGAAAAACTAGGTACAACAGCAATTTTTGAAGCTTGATAATAAGAAACAATATCTGATGTTTCATCTACAAAATATACTTGATCTGCAATATGATGTTTTTTAGAAATCGTTTTTAATTCCTCTAAAAAAACGGGTTTATCTACTTTACCAACTATTACCAAAGCCCAGTTTTTATGGTCTTTTAAAACCTTAGCTGCTTCTAATAAAACTACTTGCCCTTTTGCTTTTCGAACTCTCCCTGCACATAAAATAATATTTTCTTGCTGAATGTTTTCTAAAGTAACATCCTTTTTAGGAGAAAACAAATCCACATTTACTCCATGACCAACAATGGTATTTTTTATACCTAAGTTTTTACTCATACTTTCTATGAGTGTTACCACTTTATCTGCTTTTTTTAATAATTTTAAAGTTAAACCAGACGGCGTAGTTTCTGCATGACGTGTTGCAATCAAGGTAAACTTTGCACCTAAAAAACGTAGAAATAACATTCTCATTATTTCATTATTTCTATGACAATGCACAACAACTTCTCGATCAGAAAAAAGAAGTTTCTTTAATTTTGAAGTTGTAATTTTTTTCCCTTCCACATTATAACCATAAATATAGGTTTCATATTCCTTTTCAAAAAAAGGAAGCACGTTTTCTATACTTCTAGTAACTCCGGTTCTTCGTTTATGAAAATGTGTATGTATTAAAATTGGTTTCAAGAGTTGTCCTGTTTTCTGGATTTAATTAATAAAATAGCGCAGCAAATAATACTGTTTTATAAAAATATTTGCGGCGCTACATTTAAAAAAAATTATGCAAATTTACGTTCTACAATTTCTATAAAACGAGCTTCTAATTCTTGTTGAGTAGACCAGTCGTAATCTGGTTTTACCATTTTATTGATAAATTTTAAAGCTTCCTTTTCGGTTCCGTACGTATTTAATTGAGAAACTACTCTATTAAAATCTTCTTGACTCCCATCAAACAAATTCTTTACAAAGGCAATTCTATCATTTAAACCTATTTGAATATTGGCAGAAAATTTATCATTTAATGATTTTGGTGCAGCAACAGGAATATCAAATAAAGTAGCCATTTGATCTACAGAGATAGTGTCTTGCAACTCTTCTTCTAAAGATAAAGTCTTACTTTCTTCAATTTTAACTTCTTCCTTTACTTCAACTGTCTCTGGTTCTGCAAATATAATATCTTCTATTTCATCAAAAGGTTGTTCTATAATTTCTTCAACTACAACCTTCACTTCTTCTTTCACCTCCTCTTCAATCTCTTCTTCTATCTGTTCTTCAATTTCCTCTTCGGCATCTTCTTCTGCTTCTTCTATCACTAACTCCTCTGCCAATTCTTCCTCAATTAATTCTTCTTCAATTAGCTCTTCCTCAATTTGGTCTTCAACAGGTAAAGTTACTTCCTCTTCTTCTATTTCATAAAGCGTTACTATTTCTTCTTCAATATCTTCTTTAACCGACTCAATATCAACCGAAACAACTTCTTGTTCTTCTTTTAATGCGATTCCTTTTTCTACATTTTCAATTAATTCATCTTTTGTTACTTCTAAATTGGGTGTTGTGTTTATATATTCCTCTACAAAAGCTAATAAAGATAATTTCTCATAAATTTCTTTCGATTTTTCTTTTAAAGCAAACACATCTTCTTTATTTTTTAATTGCAAAATGCTGTGTGCTAAACTCATTAAATCGGCTTCTAATTTTTTGTGCATAAGTTGTAAGTTGAAGTTATTTTTTCCTCGTAAATATTCCTAAATTTGTTGAAATTCAAAGTAACATCAAATTTAATATTCTAACGCCTAAAATTACAAAATGTTTCTCGAAAATACAGTAAATCATTCAGAACAATTTGGCTGGATTGAAGTAGTTTGCGGCTCTATGTTTTCTGGTAAAACAGAAGAATTGATTAGAAGACTAAAACGTGCTCAATTTGCAAAACAACGCGTAGAAATCTTTAAACCTGCGGTTGATACACGCTATGATGAAGAAGAAGTAGTTTCTCATAATGATAATAGAATTCGCTCCACACCTGTACCTGTTGCATCTAACATTCGCTTATTAGCCACTGATGTTGATGTTGTTGGTATTGATGAAGCTCAGTTTTTTGACGATGAAATTGTTGCCGTTTGTAACGACCTCGCCAACCGAGGTGTCCGAGTAATTGTTGCTGGATTAGATATGGATTTTAAAGGAAAACCATTTGGTCCAATGCCTGCTTTAATGGCAACTGCAGAATATGTTACCAAAGTGCATGCAGTATGCACACATACAGGAAACTTGGCAAATTACAGTTTTAGAAAAACCCAAAATGAGGATTTAGTGCTATTAGGAGAAACCCAAGAATATGAGCCTTTAAGTAGAGCTGCATATTACAAGGCACTCCAAAAACAAAAAATGTTAACACAAAAAGATGTTGATTCAACTGAGGAATAAATGAATAACCATGTTACAGTTTTAGAAATTGATGGAGATGCTCTATTGCATAACCTAAATTATTTTAAAGGCAAATTACAACCAGAAACAAAAATTTTAGCGGTTGTTAAAGCTTTTGCCTACGGTAGTGATGCCGCACAAATTGCTAAATTTTTAGAAGATAAGGTCGATTATTTTGCCGTAGCTTATGTTCATGAAGGAATTGCTTTGCGTGAAGCTGGTGTAGAAAGTCCTATTTTAGTCTTACACCCACATACACAAAACTTACAATCTGTTGTAGATTATAGATTAGAGCCTTGTTTATACAATTTTAAAATTTTTAATGCCTTTTTAAAACTGTCAGATGAAATTCCGTTAATGAATTACCCAGTTCACATAAAGTTTAATACAGGGTTAAATAGATTAGGGTTTTGGCATACAGATATTCCTAATATAATTGCTGATTTAAAGGAAACAACACACGTAAAAGTAGCTTCTTTATTTTCTCACTTGGCTGCAAGTGAAGATCTAGAGGAACAAGACTTTACCATTAATCAAATAAATAACTTTGCATACATTGCACAACAATTCTACAAACATTTAGGATACGAACCAATGTTACATATTCTAAATACTTCTGGCGTAATAAACTACCCAAAAGCACAATTTAATATGGTTAGAATTGGTATTGGCTTGTATGGTTTTGGTAATGATGAAAAAGAAACTGCTCAACTTAAAAATACACATAATCTAAAATCTATTATTTCTCAAATTCATATTATAGAACCAGGAGAAACAGTAGGCTACAACAGAGCTTATACCGCCAAAAGACAAAGCAAAACAGCAACAATACCAATTGGTCATGCAGATGGTTTATCTAGAAGATTGGGAAATAAAAAGGGCTATGTGCTTATAAATAATCAAAAAGCACCCATTATTGGTAATGTTTGTATGGACATGATTATGGTAGATATTACTAAAATTGATTGTGCTGAAGGTGATGAAGTAATCATCTTTAATAATCAAGAAATGATACAACATATTGCTGATGTTTCTGAAACCATACCTTACGAAACCTTAACCGCAATTTCACAGCGTGTTAACAAAATGTTAAAGTGATGATTATTTTTATTACTTTTGTATTCTAACAAATAATAAAAATAATAAAAAATGGGAATGCTTAAAGAGTTTAAAGACTTTGCAATGAAGGGAAACCTTATTGACATTGCAGTAGGTTTTGTAATGGGTGCAGCTTTTAAACAAGTTGTAACTTCTTTTACAGGAGGAATTGTTTCTCCACTAATTGGATTAATATTTAATACTGATTTAAAAGATTTGAAATGGATCGCTAAAGAGGGTGTTGTAGATGACGCTGGAAAAGTTGTTGGTGAAGTAGCTGTTTTATACGGAGATTTCTTAACAAACGTTATCGATTTTATAATTGTTGCTTTTGTAATGTTTATGATTGTAAAAGGTATTAACTCAACTAAAAAGAAAGAAGAACCAGCTCCAGCAGCTCCTGCAGGACCAAGTCAAGAAGACTTATTAGCAGAAATTAGAGATTTATTAGCTAAAAAATAAGTTTCTACACTTCTATATAAAACAAAAACCCAAGCAAATGCTTGGGTTTTTTATATAAAATATTTTAACTATTAAGGTTCTAGAGTGTCTTCTTGTATATCTTCAATAAATTGCTCTACTGAAACTCCATTTACAACAGAAAAATCACCAATTTTAGTTCTTCTTAATGCTGATAAATGTGCGCCTGAGTTTAAAGCCAATCCAAAATCATACGCTAAAGAACGAATATACGTTCCTTTACTACAAACCACTCTAAATTCTACTTCTGGTAAATTTATTTTTGTTATTTCAAACTCTGTTATGCTTACAGTTCTTGCTTTAATCTCTGTAGTTTCACCCTTTCTAGCTAACTCATACAAGCGCTTACCATCTTTCTTAATTGCCGAAAAAATAGGTGGTTTTTGCTCAATATCACCAATAAATTGCTTGGTAGTTTCGTGCAGTAACTCTTCTGTTATATGATCTGTAGAGTAGGTTTTATCTATTTCTGTTTCTAAATCGTAACTCGGTGTCGTTGCTCCGATTGTAAATGTACCTGTATATTCTTTTTCTTGTCCTTGGTAAACATGTATTTCTTTTGTCTGCTTACCTGTACAAATAATTAATAAACCTGTAGCAAGCGGATCTAAAGTACCTGCATGACCAACTTTAATTTTCTTAATATTAAAGCGTTGTCTAATTTCCCAACGAAGTTTGTTTACTACCTGAAAAGAAGTCCAATTTAAAGGTTTGTCTATTAACAAGACTTGACCGTTTTTATACTCTTCTGCTGTTTTTATCATTTTGAAGAAAAACTTTTTATGATGAAATCTCTGCTTTCACAGAAATATCAGACTACAATTAATTTAAAAGAGCGTAACCAATAGCTACAAAACCAACAATAGCACAGTATAATGAGAAGTAAGATAACTTACTTTTTTTAACCAATGCAATCATCCATTTACAAGCTAATAAACCTGATAAAAAAGCGGCTACAAAACCAATTGAAATTGGCAACATTTCTGAAGATTGAAAACTTAAATCTCCACCTAGTAAATCTTTACCTATTTTACCAAAAATTAATGGAACAACCATTAAGAAAGAAAAACGTGCTGCTTTTGTTCTATCAATACCTAATAAAACAGAGGTAGAAATTGTTGCTCCAGATCTAGAAATACCTGGCAACATTGCAATTGCTTGAGAAATTCCAATTATTAATGAATTAGAAAATGTTACTTCTTTATTTGTATTTTTTGCTTTATCTGCTAATAATAAAAGTACAGCAGTTACTAACAACATAACCCCTACTAATAGAATTTTTCCTCCAAAAAAAGACTCTAATTCTTCTTCAAAAAGTAAACCAACAGCAACAGCTGGAATCATAGAAAGAATTATTTTTAAAGAAAACTTAGATTCATCATTCCATTTAAATTGAAACAATCCTTTAAAAATTTCTGCTACTTCTTTTCTAAAAATAACCAAAGTACTTAGTGCTGTAGCAAAGTGTAAAACCACTGTAAAGGTTAAACTTTCTTCCGGTACAGAAGTATCTCCTAAAATTACCTTAGCCAATTCTAAATGACCACTTGAGGAAACTGGTAAAAACTCTGTTAATCCTTGTATAACACCTAAGATTATTGCTTCTAATATATCCATTATTATTTTTTTGGATTTGCTAAAATAGCATAAATTTCAATTCCTAAACCAATAATTACTAAAGTTGGAGCTAAACGAATACGCTGCCAATTATAGATTTCTTCATTAAAAACCTCAGGATTATCACTTCCGCCACCTGCCATAAATATAAAACCCATTGCAATAACGATCAGTCCAATAATCATGAATGTATAATTTCTTTTACCAAATAAAAAAACTGGTTGTTCTGTATTTTCGTTTGTCATTGTATTAATAATAAAGTTCGTCTGTTTGTAAGTTTAAAAAACGTTGTGTTGCGAAGTAAGTACTGATCCAAGTAATTAAAAAAGCTGATATTAAAACACCCCCAACTAAATATCCTAGCGTAACATAATCTTTAACCAAATGTAAACTCGGTGCTAGCTGATCTGCATAATAAATAATAATTCCTAAAGCAACTAGGGCTAAAAGGGCTCCAAAAAAACCCAATTTAATACTTTGCCAAATAAAAGGTCTTCTTATAAAACCTTTTGTAGCACCAACCATTTGCATGGTTTTAATATTAAATCGCTTAGAATATATAGATAACCTAATAGAACTATTAATTAATATCATTGCTATTAAACCAAAGAAACCACAAACAACCAATAGCCAAAAGCTAATTCGTTTTATGTTTTTGGTTAATAAGTTAATTAAAGGTTTATCATAAGAAACATCAGAAACAAAAGCATTTTTAAGAAAACGTGTTTCTAATTCTTGCATTTTTTCAGGTGTTACGTAATCTGCTTTTAAGTAGATATCTATTCCGTTTTTTAACGGATTTTCACCTAAGAATTCTAAAAAATCTTCACCAATTTCTTCACTATAAATTTTGGCTGCTTTTTCTTTACTGGTGTAAATAATTGTTCTTGTAAACTCTTCTTCTAATAAAGAATCTTTAAAACTGTTTCTATTTTTAGTAGAAACATTATCTTTTAAGAACAAAGTTATCGCTACTTTTTCTTTTACTTTATTGGCAACAAAGGTAGATTTTAACAAAACTAACCCTAAAATACCGACCATAAAAAGTACTAAGGCTATACTTACTACTACTGATAAGTAAGAAGATAGCAGTCGTCGTTTTTGATAAGCATCAAATTTAGAAGACATATTATAGAATTTTTTTTAAGCCTGCAAGATAATAATTAGAATGCAGTTACCGTAAATGTTAGCAGTATTTTAACTAATCTATTTCTTGACACAACTCAATAAGAACTCCGTTGGTAGATTTTGGATGCAAAAAAGCAACTAATTTATTATCTGCTCCTTTTTTTGGTTCCTTATTTAAAACAATAAAACCTTCATTTTCGAGTCTTTTTATCTCTGCTTTAATATCTGAAACCGCAAAAGCAATATGATGAATTCCTTCGCCTTTCTTTTCTATAAATTTAGCAATTGGACTTTCGGGGTTTGTAGCTTCTAATAATTCTATTTTATTAGGTCCTGATTTAAAAAAAGAAGTTTTTACTCCTTCGGATACTACTTCTTCTGTTTTATAATGTGGTTTTCCAAACAAGGAAGCATACAACGCATTCGATTTTTCTAAATCTTTTACAGCAATACCAATGTGCTCTATTTTATCCATTTTGTAAAAATAAGAAAACTTCTTAATTTTTCTAAATCAAAAAAACGCATCATTCTTTTCCATTTATTATTACATTATCTAACTCATAAGTACCGTCAAAATTCACATTTCCATTCCCTGTATATTTAAAGGCGATAAAAGCAGTACCGGAAAAAGCAGATAAATCGATATAAGTAGAGTGGACCCAATTTTTATAATTCTCTCCATCAGAAACAATTTTTGCAGGTAAAACAGTCCAAGTAGCAATATTTATATTGTTTTCGTTTCCATCAAAATTTGTAGAAATTAAAGCTTGTAATTCACTTCCATTTCCAAAACTATTAGAAGTTTCAAAAGATAAAAACTCTTGAGATGTATTGTCTAAATTAATTCCGCTAGTAATTAACCAAGTAATGGTACTTTCATCTCCAGAATTGATCGAATTAACTCTAGCTGCTTTACTTTGCGCATAAGTATCCGTATAAGACCTCCATGATTTCGTCCCTTCTTCTCTGAAGTTAATCCAATTTAAAACATCAATATCTCCAGACTCATTATCAAAGTTTTCTTCCAACAAAATTGTCGAATATTCTTCCGCAGTTAACGGTATGCACCTTTCATCAATCATAGTAACATCATTGGTATCATTTAAAACAAGCACCATTAAATCTCCACCATAATCTTTAGAAACAACCGCGTTTATAGTACCTGCTTTTTCTGGCAAAGTTTCGTTTGAAAAACGAGAGAAAGAACTCGTTTCTACCAATAATTCATCATACCCCAACCCTAAACAAGTTTTAATTTTACGTTGTGTATCAAAATCTTCTTTTGGATCTACATAAGATTTCCCTAATAATTTGGCATCGAAAAAAACGTTTTCTAGCATAATAAAAGTCCCAATATTAGAGGCATTAATCCCTCCAAATGGAATTAATTTTGGAATAATGTCTTCTGTAATTTCTGTTCTATAAATATGATTTGGAATTTGATTGGTAGTTACATTTTCAATTTCAGTAAGATCTGTAGTACTTATTTTTCCACCAATGGTAATATTACCATCTCCAGAATTTGTTTCGCCAACATACAAACCCTTTAAACGGATGTAAACCTCTCTACCAATATTAAATTTATTATAACTATTACTTAAATTCAAGGCAACTCTTATACCTGCTGTTGGATTTTCTGGAGTATCTTGCATGTAAAATTCTTTATAGAAATTTCCTGACTTATCTGATGAAACAACATAGCCTTTAACAACTATATCGGAAACAATTTCTAAGGGATCATTACCAATTATATACAATTCCTTTAGTTGTTTTATGGTTTTTAATTGAAGAGTGCCAGAAGAAATACTATCTATTATCTTACTTACAGCTTCATTTTCTTCATTCCCTAAACTTTCTGGCACCTTAAAATCGGCATCTTCTATACAAGTTACAAAAGAAATACTTGTTATTAGCGCCAAAACTATTGTGATTATTCTTTTCTTTTTCATCTTTCTATTTTTCTTTTTGTTAAAATGACACACTTACATTCATAAAATAAGTTGCACCTCTACCATACCAGTATTTATTTCCAAAAACAGGTTTGTCTAGAGATTTATCTTCTAATAATTGTCTGTAATTTGCATTTCTTCCTTGTTCAAAACCGCCAGATTTATAAGTTTTATTCAATAAATTATTTACCGTTGCAAAAAAACTAATGTAATAACCATTAATAAGAAAAGATTTCCCTCCCACTAAGTTTACGACAGAATAACTATCGAATTTCTCTTGCTTTAAAAGTCCTTGAGCTATTTCAGTATCATATTCTAAAAAGGGCAATCCGTCATCATCTAAATAAAAATTTTGAGACCTATTTAAAGGCGAAATATCTATAAAGGTGTTGCTAAAAAAGTTAAGTGTTGCTCCGCCCCACCAGTACGAAGGATCTCGGTATTCAAAACCCACGGAATATGCATTTTGAGGTCCGGCAGCTAATTTGTAATTCTTAAGATTTGTGGTTCCAAAATCTTTAAATCCGTTTACAAAACCAGCGACTAAAGATTCATTATCTGCTTCAGTTGTTAAATATAAATTAGGGTTGTTACCATACGTAAACTGACCAATAGCAGCGGCTCCTTTTAAATTTAAGCTAGCTGTAACTTGAGCTTCCAAACCCAATTCTAACCCCATATGTTTTTTACTAATTCCGCTTAAAATTTCTTGTACAAAAGCCGTATTATCTCCTCCAACACCATCTGCAAAATAAAAAGAAATCTCTGTTGCATCTTTTACAGATGTATAGTAAGCCGTAACTTTAGAGGTAATAATCGGACTTCTATATACATAACTAACATCTGTAGAAAGCGTTTTTTCACTTTGTAAATCTAAAACCACATTATTATTTTCTCTAGAGTTAGAAAACGTATTTCTAGTGGTAGGCGCAGTGGTTATATATGCTGCATTTATATCGACTAAATGCCGACCTGTAATTTTATATGTTACTCCTGTTTTAAAACCATAATTCATGAATTTTTGTGCTTCAGACATTCCTAAAGAATTCTCAGAAAAACTACCATTTTTATACAAACCCTCTCGCTGATGTGCTGTGTTAGAAACTTTGATAGCAGCATAAAAGTCTAATTTATTGTATCTAAATTGAGCTTGTGTAAAAGCAGAAATAATAGTAGAATTTAAATTGAAGTTATACTTAAATTCATCTCCTTCCCCTACTATTCTATTCGGATTTAAAAGGTCGTTTTGTTTCTCTTCTTCAGTGGAGCCAAAAGGATCGATATCCAAATATGTATCACCGCCTAATAAATCGATAACGCTTGCAAAATTATGAGAATGTAATTTTTTGTACTCAACTTTTCCGTTGATAGAAATATGATCATTTACCTCTGTATTTAAAATGGTATTTATAGTAAATTGTTTGTCGTCATTTCTATCTTCATACAAAACATAGGCATTTTGTAATCCCACATTATTGTTCGTTCTATTTGCGTCAAAAACCCGATTCCAATTTATCTGTCCGTCATTTACAAAATTATTTTCTGCATCATAGGCTCCTTCAAAATCATCATATCTTAAAAAATAACTAGGTAAATTTTGATAATATGCAGCACTCGGATTAGCACCTCCATTGTAATCAATTCTACTATTACCAATCTTCCCAAACTGATACGACACATTAGTATTTATAGCCGTCTTTTCGGAAATATTCCAATAATGGTTTAACATTAAAATAGGCTCGCTAACTTCTTTAATTCTAGAATTCACCTTCTTTCCATTTAAAAAACCCCAATAATCATTGTATTTTATGCCTTTTAAATCAAATACTTCTTGTGTATTTGGTGATGATTTCCCTCTTTTATTTGGCGTAAAAATCCCTGTAAAATTAATACTACTTTTATCATTTAACTTTTTTTCGATGGATGTAAAAAAAGCATATGCATTGTAAGAAGTAGCGTCATTAAAACCTTCATTTCCTGTCCTTCTACTTCCAGAAAATGTAAAAGCCCAATTATTTTTCAACATCCCGGTAGAATACGTCGCCATCATTCTATGCTGATAACTTCTATTGGAAGAAGAATACGAAATTCGTATTCCAGGTCTTTGTTCAGAAGCTCTTGTATTCATATTTGTAGCACCTAAAAGTCCTCCAAAAGTAACATCTGAAGGTGTTAACCCGTTTCTAAATTCCTGATTTCTTAACACATCATTCAATCCGCCCCAATTTCCCCATTGTGCTCTACCATCATAGATTTTATTCATTTCTATGCCGTTAATAAGCACTTTACCATTTCCTGAATCCAATCCCTTTATCTTAAAAAAGGAAGAACTAAATTCATAAGCAGCAGTTCTAAGAAAGATATCTTTTGATGCTTGTAGTAATCCAGAAATATTATCTGCAGAGCTAGCATCATCATTTAACTCATCATCTGTTAGTGTAATCAAACTTAAATCTTGATTTTCTATAACTGTTTTAAATAAAAAGATACTTCCTAAATCTAAAGTTTTTCCCGAGAGTTCTATGGGAATATTTTGAGTTTCATACCCAACCAATGTTAATTCTAAAATAGCTTTTCCGTTTTGGAAATTTTTAAATATAAAATTACCATTTAGGTCCGTAGTTTGGTTTTGAGACGTGTTTCTAATTTTAACTAAAACACCTTTAAGCGGTTTCTTAGAATTGTTCTCTAAAATAATTCCCTTCATAACACTCTGTCCATTAACCTCTAAAAATGAAACTAACAGCAAGCATATTACCATAACATTTTTTTTCATAAACCATAAATTGAACTCTAAATTTTCTTTTTCCCTTGCACTTAAAGTTAGCGAAAAAATAATAAAGCATTGAATTTCAATCTATCTTAACTAATAAAATAACTTTAGTTTCTTACTTTTACTACTTTATAAAAACACTAAAAATGAATAAGAAAATATTTTTTATTTTTATTTTTTCGCTAACAATTACGGTATGTAATTCTCAGAAAAACGGAAAAAAATATAACATTAGAACCATTGCTTTTTACAATCTAGAAAACTTATTTGACACGATTAACGACGTAAATAAAAATGACGAAGCAAGTCCAATTATGGAGTTAAAATCGAATAAATCTAAGGTTTATTGGGATAAAATTGAAAAACTAAGCAGTACAATTGCTCAAATTGGAGAAGATAAAACAAAAACAAGTCCGGCTATTATTGGTGTTTCTGAAGTAGAAAATTTAAATGTGTTAGAAGATTTAATACACTCTAAACATTTAGTGCAAAATGATTACGGGATTATACATTACGATTCTCCTGACAAAAGAGGAATAGACGTTGCCTTATTGTATCAGAAAAAATACTTTAACCCTATTCATCATGAAGTGTTTAACCCCAAAATATTTAAAGATAATTACCCTATTTACACCAGAGATCAATTATTAGTTTCTGGGTATTTAGATGATGAATTGATACATATTATTGTAAACCATTGGCCATCTAGAAGAGGTGGCGAAGCTGCAAGTAGGCCCAATAGAGAAAAAGCTGCCTACCAAAATACTAAGATTATAGAACAAGTTAGAAAACAAGACGCCAATGCTAAAATATTAATTATGGGAGATTTTAATGATGATCCTAATAATTCTAGCTTTAAAAATGTGCTAAAGACTAAAAGTAGAAAGAAAGAAGTGGCAGAAGGTGATTTATATAACCCTTATGAAGACATGTTTCGTAGAGGATTTAACACCTTAAAATATAGAGATAAAATAAATTTATTTGATATGATTTTCTTCACCTCACCTCTTTTAGATAAAGGTGAAAAAGATTTTTCTACATATAAAATGTACAAAGCAATGATTTTTAACAAGCGCTTTTTAACTACTAAGAAGGGAAAATATAAAGGATATCCTTTTAGAAGTTTTTCTAGCGGAAATTACACAGGTGGTTATTCTGACCATTATCCAGTTTATTTATATTTGATTAAGGAAGCTGAATAGTATTAAGAATTAAAACATTTTTCTTAGCGCTCAGTTTTTTATTTTTAACTTTTTGTGGAGAAAGGACAATTGTTACTGCTCAGTTTTGTAGTATCACTGTTATGGGATTTCTCAATACTTCGAAATGACAAGTTTTATGACTGAGTTTTGTGTTATCGTCGTTATACAACTACTCAATGATTCGAAGTCACTCTATGGTGGTTTTTTTAAGAACTACTCTATCTAGTTCTTTATATGCGTTAAGGATAGAGCAATTGTTTGAGCTCTTTTTTGTTTTTCACGAAAAAAGCGAGTGCGAAAGCCTGCCCCTTGTGGTAACGCCCAAAGAATTACCAAAACCTTATAAAAACACAAAACCCCGAAACATAGACGTTTCGGGGTTTTTTGATAAAAAATTATTGCCTTTATTTTATAAATTAAATCTATTTAGATTTAAATTTATAATTTAAGTATGTGTAAGCGTCACGAGGTATAATTGTAATCCACTTTTTGTGTTTTAAATACCATTTAAAACGTATAGAATTCACTCCTTTTGTTAGATAAGATGCAATAAAAGGGTGTACATTTAACTGTACTTTTCCTGCTTTAGAGGTTGACATAAATTTCTCTAAATCTGCTTCTATTTTGTCTAACAAAACAATAGGTGCTTCTACTTCTCCATTTATATTTGGGTTGGCTTCGGTAGTTTTTATACTTAACTCTGGTCTTACCCTTTGTCTTGTAATTTGTACCAATCCAAACTTACTTGGAGGTAATATTTTATGCTTTGTTCTATCTAAAGCCATTTGATCTTTCAAGTGCTGAAACAGTTTATTTCTGTTTTCTGCTTTGTGCATATCAATAAAATCTACAACTATAATACCTCCCATATCACGCAGTTGTAACTGTCGTGCTATTTCGGTAGCTGAAATTAGATTTACTTCTAATGCAGTATCTTCTTGAGAACCGGCTTTATTAGAACGGTTTCCGCTATTTACATCAATAACATGTAATGCTTCTGTGTGCTCTATAACTAAATAGGCACCTTTACTCATAGAAACTGTTTTTCCAAATGATGTTTTAATTTGTCTTTCTATTCCGTATTTTTCAAAAATAGGAGTTTCAGATCTGTGTAATTTTACAATTTTCTCCTTTTCGGGATAAATTTCATGTAAATACTCTTTTATTTCTTCTTTCAAAGTTTCATCATTTGTTACAATACTAGTAAAAGAATCATTCATAACATCTCTTAAAATAGACGATGCTCTGTTTAACTCGCTTAAGATTTTTGTTGGCGTGTTTGTATTTGGTATACTTTTACACATTTTTACCCAACGTTCTAATGAGTTTTGCAAATCTTTGTCTAGTTCTGCAACTTTTTTGCCCTCGGCAACAGTTCTTAAAATAACACCAAACCCTTTAGGTTTAATGCTTTTTGCTAATCTTTTTAAACGTTCTTTTTCTTTTGGGTCTGCTATTTTTTGAGAAACAGAAACTCGGTTAGAAAAAGGAACTAAAACCAAATATCTACCTGCTATAGACAACTCTGAACTTAATCTTGGTCCTTTTGTAGAAATTGGTTCTTTTACTATTTGTACTAATAGGTTTTGCCCTGTTTTTAGTACTTGGTTAATACTACCGTCTTTGTTAATGTCTTCCTCTTTTTGGAAGTTCTTTAAAGTGAATTCTTTATACTTACCTGTGCTTACTTTCTTAATGAACGAATTTAATGAGTTTACTTGCGCACCTAAATCATGATAATGTAAAAACCCATCTTTTGGGTACCCTACATTTACAAAGGCTGCATTTAAACCAGTTAAAACTTTTCCTATTTTGGCTAAAAATATATCGCCAACCGAGAATTTGTTATCACTAGTTTCATTATTTAATTCAATAAGTTTTCCATCTCTTAATAAGGCAAAATCAATATCAGATGAATTTGAACGAATTATTAATTCTGTTTTCATGCTGAAATGGTTTTAACTCTACACATAATTGTGCAGATGGGATTAATATTGTCAGGTATTTTGTAATACCGTGTGAGATTGTATAATCTCTTATGTCAATGAACTTTTTTGTTTTTTCGCTACAATAAACGAAAAAGTAAGCGGATGCTTACTTTTTCTTCTTGTGTCTATTTGCTCTTGCTCTTTTCTTTCTCTTGTGTGTAGAGATCTTAGCTCTTTTTCTTTTTTTACCGCTTGGCATAATGTTTAGAATTTTTAAATCCGTTAAGATTTAGATTAATATTGTGTGTTTGTTACTTTACTACTACTTTACTCTTCACTCCTTCAGTAAAAGTTTTTGCCGGTTTAAAGGCAGGAATATTGTGTGCTGGAATCTTAATTGTAGTATTCTTAGAAATATTTCTACCAGTCTTTTCTGCTCTTGTTTTGATAATAAAACTACCAAAACCTCTCAAATAAACGTTGTCGCCATTTTCTAATGCATCTTTCACTTCAGTCATGAATGCTTCTACAGTTGCTAATACATCTGTTTTTTCGATTCCTGATTTATCTGAAATTTTTGATACTATATCTGCTTTCGTCATGTCTCTATATTTACTATATTTTTATTAATTTACTTTCAAAAATGCGGATGCAAATATATGATAATTAATCAACTCCAAAAATAATAACACTTAAATTTATGTGAATTTTATAATGTAATATTGCAAACCTATTTTTAAGCAATGATATTTTCTAACACGTTAATTTACTGGTACTTACAAAACAACCGAGATCTACCCTGGCGAAAAACCAAAAACCCATATTTTATTTGGCTGTCAGAAATCATGTTACAACAAACAAGAGTTGCTCAAGGTTTGTCTTATTATTTAAAATTTACCACAGATTTTCCAACTGTTTTTAACCTCGCTAAAGCGGATGAAAGTACCGTTTTAAAAATGTGGCAAGGGTTAGGATATTATTCCAGAGCCAGAAACCTTCACTTTTCTGCAAAACAAATTGCAAACGAACTTAATGGCGAATTCCCTAATACTTATAAAGAGATTATAAAACTAAAAGGAATTGGAGATTATACCGCCTCTGCAATTGCCTCTATTTGCTTTAACGAACCAACTGCAGTTGTAGATGGCAACGTTTACAGAGTGCTTTCTCGTTATTATGGTATAAATACACCTATTAACTCATCCGCAGGAATTAAAGAGTTTAAAACACTAGCACAGTCTTTAATAGACGAAACGCAACCAGGAACCTATAACCAAGCCATTATGGATTTTGGCGCGCTGCACTGCAAACCTCAAAATCCGCTTTGCGAAACTTGTCCTTTTTCTGATAGTTGTGTTGCTTTAGAGAAAAAGTTAACCAAAGAACTTCCTGTAAAAGAGAAGAAAATAAAGGTAAGAAAAAGATACTTTAATTTTCTTGTAATAAAAACAAATGACGGCACCACTATTTTATCAGAAAGAAAAGGAAAAGGAATCTGGCAAGGTTTATACCAATTCCCATTAATTGAAAGTGATAAAATCATTAATAAGGAAGAATTAGTTTCATCTGAAGAATTCATCAATTTATTTCCTTTAGAAACTACCATTTCACTTTTTAACCCAAAAGAGATTGTACATAAATTATCTCATCAACATTTATATACCCAATTCTGGATTGTAGAAACTGCAAATACTGCCGAAACAACGATAAAATGGAATGAAATTGAAAAATATCCTGTTCCTATTTTAATTGCAAATTTTTTAGAAGCTTTTCAAGCTAAAAAGTAATTGATATTTTTAGTACTTTTGAGGTACAGTTATTAAACAAATTAAGTTTGTCTACTCGAGTAGTACTAAAATTAAAATAATTAAATATTTTAATTGCATTTAGCAACGTAGTTTCTCGAAGGTTTAAAATCGATAGATATAAACTAAACAAGACTTAATACAAAAAAAAGAAAGCGATGGCAGCAGGAACAATAAACAAGGTGATTTTAATTGGTAATTTAGGTGACGATGTTAAAATGCACTATTTTGATGATCAAAATTGTGTAGGTAGATTTCCAATAGCAACCAGTGAAAGCTATACAAATAAACAAAACGGAGAAAAAGTTACTTCTACCGATTGGCACAATCTTGTTGTAAGAAACGGATTGGCAAAAGTGTGTGAAAAATATTTATCTAAAGGAGATAAAGTATATATAGAAGGGAAATTAAGAAACCGCCAATGGGAACAAGACGGAGTAAAACGTTACGCTACAGAAGTTCATGTAAATGAAATGACCATGCTTTCTACCAAGAAAAATGCGGATAACTCAACCCCTGTTGCACCACAACAAGAATCTAAACCTTCTGCACCAGCACCAAAAGCTGAAACCCCAGAAGAAGACGATGATTTACCATTTTAATTAATCTAACTTATAACAATTGGACCCAGATCCCGAAATATTACTTTCATTATTTGCCTCAATAGATTTTGTAACTACGTTTAATTCAGTTTTTCTAATTGTTTTACTTGTTAGCTCTGCTTTAGTTTCTGGAGCAGAAGTTGCTTTTTTCTCACTTTCACAAACAGATTTAAACGAACTTTCTAACAACGGTAAAGATCAAAACATAGTCGTTAGTTTATTAGAAAAACCTCGAAAGCTATTAGCCACAATTTTAATAACCAACAATTTTATAAATATCTTAATTGTATTATTGTTTGCTTCATTGGCAGAAACCTTATTTGGTAGTTTCGACTTTAAACTAGAACTATTTTCACTTTTAATTCCTACTCGTTTTTTATTAGAAATTGTTCTTGTAACCTTTCTAATCCTATTATTTGGCGAGGTTTTACCTAAAGTTTACGCTTCCAGAAATGCACTTAGCTTTTCTAAAACAATGTCTAAGTTTATACACACCATAAACATTTTACTAACACCTTTTAGCCTACCTCTAATTACACTAACAAAGTGGATAGAAAAAAAATTAGGCAGTAAAAACTCTAATTTTTCAGTAGAAACACTATCACAAGCACTAGAGCTAACTTCTGAAGGCGCAACCACAAAAGACGAACAAAAAATTCTTGAAGGAATTGTAAACTTCGGAAATACAGAAACCGTACAAATCATGGTTCCTCGTATAGATATTTTTGCACTTTCTGATACTGAATCCTACGAAGTAGTTTTAGAAAAAATCCTAAAAAACGGCTACTCTAGAAACCCTGTTTACAAAGATAACATAGACAATATTGTTGGGGTTTTATACGCTAAAGACTTATTAGCTCATTTAAATAAAACAACTTTTAAATGGCAAGAATTACTAAGAGAAACTTTTTTTGTACCAGAAAACAAAAAGTTAGATGATTTATTAGCCGATTTTAGAGAAAAGAAAAATCACTTAGCAATTGTTGTTGATGAATATGGAGGAACAAGCGGCTTACTGACTTTAGAAGACGTAATAGAAGAGATTGTTGGCGATATAAATGATGAATTTGATGATGAAGATTTACATTATTCTAAAATAGACGCTAACAATTATATTTTTGAAGGTAAAACAAGTATTAAAGATTTCTGCAAAGTTTTAGATGACGAGGATGAAGAAATATTTGAACAAGAAAAAGGAGAAAGTGAAACCTTAGCCGGCTTTATTTTAGAAATTTCTGGTAAATTCCCTAAGAAAGGAGAGAAAATAAACTTCAAGAACTATACGTTTACCATAGAAGCGTTAGATAAAAAACGCATTAAACAAGTTAAAGCTACACGAAATGCGTAATATTTTTCTATTAATTTTTGTAATCCTATTTCTATCTTGTAAAGAGGATGTTTTACCCAAACCAAAAGGATATTTAAGTTTAACATACCCTACAAAAGACTACAAAAAATTAGATTTAGAAAGACCTTATTCTTTTGATGTTTTAAAAAACACAAAAGTTTATGACGACCCTAAAAATTGGCTTACCATAAAATACCCTGACTTAAAAGCTTCTATAGACATCACCTACAGACCGGTAGAAAATAACATTAAAGAACTGCTAACAGAAGCAGAAAAATTGGTTTTTAAACACACTATAAAAGCAGAGCAAATTATTCCAAAAGATTTTGTAAATCCTAAGAAAAGAGTTTTTGGTAGCATGTATGAAATAACGGGTAATGCGGCCTCTCAAATTCAATTTCACATAACAGATAGTACCAAAAACTTTATAAAAGGATCCTTGTATTTTTACGCAAAACCAAACTACGACTCCATTTTACCTGCAGTAGATTATGTTAAAAAAGACATTTTACGTTTAGTAGAAACACTAGAGTGGAAACAATAAATAAAGCTTACCCCCCTACCAAACCCCATAGTTTCTTTAATGGAAAATACTCACGTAAAAAATTTATCCCTCTTAATTTTAGCAACATTATTTATAAGCACCTCTGGTGTTTTAGGTAAATATATTGCTTTACCAGCGGAAGTAATTATTTTATGTAGAGCTAGTTTTGCTGCCGTTTTAGTTTATATTTTTTGTAAAGTTCAGAAAATAGATTTAAAAATAAAATTTAAAAAAGATTATTATTCTTTTGCAATTAATGGCTTTTTCTTAGGAGCTCATTGGGTAACCTATTTTTATGCTTTAAAGCTATCTAACGTTGCTTTAGGAATGTTGTCTTTATACACATTTCCTGTAATGGCTGCACTTTTAGAGCCCTTTTTCTCTAAACAAAAACTAAATAAAATTCATGTTTTATTAGGAGTCTTTGTATTAATTGGCGTGTATATTTTAGTACCAGATTTTTCTATAGAAAACAATGAAGCCAAAGGAGTTTTATTAGGTATTTTATCTGCTCTTTGTTATGCTTTAAGAAATTTAACCACCAAAAAGCACGTTACCAACTATAACGGGAGTACAATTATGCTTTACCAATTAATTATTGTGACTCTATTATTAATACCTGTTTTATTCTTCAGTGATATTTCTAACTTTGAAAGTCAATTGCCTTTGTTATTATTAATTGCTTTATTAACAACAGCCATTGGCCACACCATGATGATTCACTCCTTAAAACACTTCACAGTCGCTACAGCAAGTATAATTAGCAGCGTGCAACCTGTTTTTGGTATTATTATCGCTTACATCTTTGTAAATGAAATTCCGAGTATGAATACAATTATAGGAGGAAGCTTAATTTTATTTACAGTAATTGTCGAAAGCGTAAGAAGTAAAAAATAAAATTACAAATCACTATTCCCCTCTATCTTATTTAACTACTCAACTGTATTTATTCTTCTCAAAAACTAAAATAAAATCATTTATATAAGATAATAACGCTTATAAAACAGCAAAAAGAAAAACCCACTATATAGAATCATTAAAAATAGTATGTGTTTTTTTAATTATTATCATTATCAACACTTAAAAATTATCACATACCCCTTAAAAACCCCTTTAAAAAAATAATCTATCAAAACTGTTAAGTTTATTTAGACTCGTTATAAATAGTTTTATATTTGTCGAAAAATAAAACGAATGCCATCTTTCTTTAAAACATTTTTACTGTTATTTGTATCATATACCGCTTTTGGTCAAGAAGGAGATTTTTACGGAAAAGTAAAAGTTGACGATAATGAACCAGGTATAGATGTTTTTGTCGTTATAAAAGGAGATCATTTCTACAAAGAAACGGTTACCGATTTTAATGGAGAGTTTTATATAAAATCAGTTCCTTACGGAACCCATAAAATTCAATTCCATTCATTAAACTCAAAATCTAAAACAATTACCACTCAACTCAATTCTAATAAAAAGGAAGTAAATGTTTTATTAGAAAGTATAAAGAATCAGTTAGATGAAGTACGTATAACAACCAAAACAGAAGAAACTAAAAAAGAAACCCAAGGTTTTGCTGTAAATGTTATAAAAACTGAAGAAGCTGGTCTTAGAAATGTTCAAACAAACGATTTATTAAACACTACAGTTGGCGTAAAAATTCGTCAAAATGGTGGTTTAGGATCAGAAGTTAGTTATAGTTTAAATGGATTATCAGGTAATGCTGTACGAATTTTTATTGACGGAATCCCTAGCTCTATGTACGGATCTTCTTACAACCTAAACAGTATTCCGCCTTCTATGATTAAAAATATTGAAGTGTATAAAGGAGTAGTTCCTGGACATTTGACAGATGATGCTTTAGGAGGCGCCATTAACATCGTACTTCGTAATGATACCAAAACAAATTTAAACGCATCTGTTTCATACGGATCATTCAACACCCTGCAAGCTAACGTTAATGGCTTATATCGTTTTGAAGAAACTGGATTTACTGTAAAATCTTCTATATTTCATAATTATTCTGATAATGACTACGAAGTATCTGGAAGAAGTGTTGTAGATACAGGCTTAGGAGGTGTACAAACTCCAATTACTGCAAAAAGATTTAATGATGCCTATAGATCTACAGGCGGAATGTTTCAAGCTGGTTTTACAGATGTAAAATGGGCAGACCAATTTTTAGTTGGTTTTAATGCTTCTAAAGACTACAAAGAGGTGCAACACGGGGCATTTATGACCATCACACCTTATAAGGACCGTTTTTTAGAATCGGATGCTTTGTTGGCAAACATAATTTATCAGAAGAAAAATCTTTTCACCAAAGGGCTAGATGTAAAAATAAACGGGTTGTACGGAAAAAGAAACCGTGCTATTAACGATACCGTTGCTTGGGCTTATAGTTGGACTGGAGATAGAGCCATCGATTTTAGAGGTAACGAATACAAATATACTTGGGGATCTCAACAAGAAGGAGGACCTACATTAGCCAAAATTAAAAGAAACGTAGCTTCTATTAGAACTGGTGTCTCTTATGATTTTAATGATCACCATAAAGTTTTAGTAAACCACGTTTACAGCGGAGTTGACAGAGAAGACAGCGATGTTTTAGTTTCGGTATTAGAAAACACCTTTAAAGGCACAAGAAATATTGACAAAAACATCTATTCTTTAACCTATGAATTTAAAGCTTTTGATAATAAATTAAGAACAAGCATATTTGGAAAACATTATCAACAAAAAACAACAAGTATAGATCCTGAAATACAAACAGACACAAACGGAAACAAAAGTATCGTTGATGAAATTATAAGTAGTAATAACAAAAAAGATGGATACGGTTTTGCAGCTTCATATGCTATTTCTCCAAAAGTTACACTGTTAACTTCTGCGGAAAAAGCTGTTCGTTTACCAGATGAAACTGAAGTATTTGGTAATGATGGTGATAATGTAGTAGCAAACCCAACTATTAAACCAGAACAAAGTAACAACTATAACTTAGGTTTTAGATTTGGAACATTTAACATAAAAGACCATGATTTCTCTATCTCTACCAATGTATTTACAAGAAACATTAAAGACAGAATTGGCTTACCTATAGAAACATCTTTTAATGTTGATGACGAATTAATTGTATACGTAAACCAAGGAACCGCAACTTCTAAAGGGATAGACGCACAATTAAATTATACCTATGACAGAAATTTTGGAGTAAATTTTAACGTGTCTCGTTTCGATTTACAAATTATAAATAGCAATGTAGAAATAGATGTACCAAACACACCTTTTTTTACCATGAATGGTAGTTTACGCTACTCTTTTAAAGATTTAATACAGAAAAAATCTAGACTAAACCTATTTTACTCGATGTACTTTACAGATGAGTTTTCATACTTAGTTCCTCAAGGTTCTAATACAGTTGGTAATGATTTTTTTGAAGTACCGAAACAATTTTCTCAAGATTTTGGTCTTAGTTATTCTTTTCCAAACAAAAAACTTGTTGCTAGTTTCGATATTAAAAACATATTTGACAAACCTGTATTCGATAATTTATCTGTACAAAAACCAGGTAGAGCTTTTTACATAAAATTAAATTACACAATCAATAAATTTAACTAAATAAAATAAAAATGAAAAGATTTTTTTTAAACCACAAAGCATTAGCCCTTGTATTATCATTAGGCCTATTTACGGCATGTAGCGAAGATGTTAACGATGATCCAATTGATACCCCAGAACCAGATGCTACTAGATGGATAACAATTGCTGGAGCTAAAATGGGAGACAATCCTGGAGACGGAAATGGTGGAACACTAATTTATAGTGTATCTAGTGAAGACGCAAAAGACCCAACAGTGTCTATAGATCCTTTCGAAAATGGATTTATTGCACCTTCAAACAGAACCGCTAGATTACAAGCTTCGGAAGACGGAGGTACAATTTTTAATATTAGCTACGCAGGAGATACAGGTGGTAACTACACTAAATACACTGTAGAAGGTGGTCAAAATTTTACACCAACAGGTACAGAAGTAAGTATTGCTCCTTATGTAGGAACTGCTCCAAGATGGATAAAATTATTTGACGGTGACAAAACTGGATCTGCAGTATACGTATCTACAGAACACCAAGTTGATGATAACGGAACACCAGATGATGTAACAGACGATGTTTATACAAATACAGAAGCTACTATAGGTGTAGTAACTTTAGATTTAGAAAATTCAACAATAATTGAGTTTAAAGAACACGTTGTTCCTTTAAGTGCTGAAGAAGAAGCTGCTGGTTATTATTTTTCTAGAATTGACATGCCTACTTTAAATGCTGCAGGAAATAAATTATACATCGGTGGTCGTTTAAGCAAAGTAGACCCAAGTACCGTAGAAAGTGATAGCGATTATGAAATTTTAGGTTCTAAAACCATCGTTTTAGATTACCCATCATTAGACAACCCAACAGTAATCACTTCTACTGTAGGACATGGAAACACAAACGGATACAGAAGTATTAATGCTTTTGAATATAACGGAAGTGTTTACCAAGCAAACCAAAGTGACCCAGAAGGTTCTCATATTTTAAAAATTGGAGCTAATAATGAATATGACAATTCTTACGACTTTAATTTAGACGATGCTTTAGGCGTAACAGGAGCTTATGTTCTTGCTTGGAGACCTGCAGCGAACGGAAAAGCAGTATTAGCTTATCGTCATGAAGGTTCTGCTGATGGTTTAGCAGGAGCTCAAGGATTTTTTGCTTTGGTTGATTTAAATGCTAAAACAGCTGTGAAAATTGAAGATATTCCTTATGATCCAGATTTTTACTTATTCCAATACCAAGGTTTTGCAGTTGATGGAAATGAAATCTATTTAACGCAAGCGCCTGTTGGGCAAAACGGAAACATTTATGTTGTAGATACTGAAAGTGGTGCTGTAACTAAAGGTGCTGAGTTAGTAAACGCAACAGGAAGTCATTTTATTGGGGCTTGGTAATATTAAAATAATGCCAACTAAAAAGGACGTAAATTAATTTTTACGTCCTTTTTTTTATTTTAAGATGATAATTGGACCTCTATTACAAAGTGCCAGCAAACAAGTTTAGCCCTGATTGAACGGTTTGCCTGAGCTCTTTTTTATTGTCCGTTCGAGTGAATTTTGAAGAATGAAAAATTTGTATCGAGAAAGAGCAATAAAAAAAGCGAGTAGTGAAAGCAGGAAACAGCTTCTAAAACAAGTCTTTATTACTAATATCTAAATAATTACGCTTTACAAAAGATAAAATAGTATCTAAAATTTCGCCCATATTATTACAGTCTTTAAACTTTACATCTCCCACATACTTCATTAATTGCTTCTTTAACAATGCTATGTTTTCCGGATATGAAATGGTATCATTTTTCATACAAGCTATAAGCCTTTCTGTTCTTCTTGGCGCAGTAATCATACGTTTTGCCATAAAGGAACGTTCTTCTATTTTGTATTGTTCAATAGAGCTATTTTGTAATTTTTTCCCCACCATTTCCACCATTTTAAAGTTCTCCTTCATAAATTGTAGGTTGTACACTTTTAAATTTCCTTCAAACGACTGTTGATCGAAATCGATGGCTCTAATTTTATAAATGATGCTAAAAAAATCGTGCGTAGGTGTAACTACGTAATTGTAAGAACGCATATCTCCCAACAAACGAACCAGACAACGTTCTTTAAACTTAACAAACTCTTTGGCTATTTGAGATTTTTCTAATTCTGTACATTTAGGTAAAAAGTTTTTGATAAAATCATCTCCAGGAATACCAACAATATGCTCTTCTATTAGCGTGTCTTTATATACTAAAAAATTAATGTTATGAGGAGATAATATATGCTCTAATTCTAAACCGTAAACACGAGAAGCATCTGCTTTTTTTACATAAAAATAGGTGGAATTATCATTTAAAATATTTCTAACTTTTATTCTAAATGGTTTCGAATTACCAAACGTACAGTAATCTATTGCATCTACATTTAAAAACGGAATGGTCTCTTCACTTCCATCCGAAAGCAACATGGTGTATATTTTTTTTAAACTATTGTCTATTTCTATCCGATCCCATTCAGAGTAATACGTTCGTATCCATAGCGTATCTTCATCATTATTGTCATACACAGTTACAGAGCCTTGAAAACGCAATAAATCATCATAAAAAATTGGAATTTTCACATTCCTATTATACTTTTTTAAGTAATCGCTCAACATATCATTAATAGGAAATGTTGGTTTCTTTTTAGACATTAACTTTCTTTCTAACTTCATAGTTTCAAAAATAGGAATTATTAAGCAAGTTCAAACATCTTTCCTGGTAAAGGTTTGGTAACTCCTTTTAATTCTAACTGCAATAATATAGATGATAATTGATAAATTGGAATATTACATTCTAATGATATAACATCTAATAACTGCTGCCCTTTATCATGCAATAAATCATGAATTTTTTGCTCGTTTTCATTCAATTCTATAAATAGTTGTTTTTGAATTGGTTTGGTTTTTTCTTGAACATCCCAATTCAACATTTTTACAATATCGGAAGCAGAACTCAATAAATGCGCTCTATTATTTTTAATTAAATTATTACATCCTTTACTATAAATATCGGTGGTTCTTCCAGGAACTGCAAATACATCTTTGTTATAAGAATTTGCTATATCAGCTGTTACCAAAGAACCTCCTTTTGAGGCAGACTCTATAATAATGGTCGCTTTAGAAATACCCGCTACAATTCTGTTTCTTTTTAAGAAATTCTCTCTTAAAGGAGATTCTTCACTCCAAAATTCAGTTAAAAAACCTCCATTTTCATTTACTTGATTGATGTATTTCTTATGTACCTTCGGATAAATTTGCTCGAAACCATGTGCTAAAACCGCAATGGTTTGCAAATTATTTTCTATTGCAGCTTTATGCGCACAAATATCTACACCGTATGCAAAACCACTTACAATAATGGGATTATAAACTGCAATTTCTTTAATTAATTGATTGCAAAAATCGCGTCCGTAAGAACTAATATTTCTGGTACCAACAACAGAAATAATTCTTTGATTCGAAAATTCTAAATTCCCATCTTTAAACAATAATATAGGGCTATCAATACAATGTTGTAGATTTTTAGGATAATCATCTTCTAAGAAATAAGTATAAGAAATATTATTATCTTGAACATATTTTAACTCTTGCTGCGCTAATTCTATGTTTTTTGCATCAAACAAATGTTTTAAAGCATGACCTCCTATTCCGTTAATTTTTGAGAGTATTGCTGTCTTTTCTTTAAAAACCTGCTCTACATCTCCCACATTTACAATGAGTTTCTTGGCCAAAATATCACCAATGGCTTTGCATTTTTGTAATCTTAAGATCGCTAATAATTTTTCTTCTTTCAATTTGGTAACAATTTGAATACCAATATATAAAATATTTGTTGATAAAATTGTTAAGAAATTGTTTTTCAAAACGCCTTAATTTCTATATTTGTTCCAATGAAATTAGCAACTTACATAAACGATTTACTGTACAGATACGACTGCGTAATTGTACCTGACTTTGGAGGATTTGTAACCAATAAAATTGGTGCAAAAGCCAATAATTTTACACATACTTTTACACCACCTACTAAACAGGTTACTTTTAATAGTTTGTTAAAACACAATGATGGTTTATTAGCTAATTATATTGCTTCTGCAGAAAATATTTCTTTCGAAAAAGCTTCTACTGCTATTTCATTATCTGTTATTAAGTGGCAAAATGAATTACAATCTAACACTGTACAAATTGATAGTTTAGGTATTTTGTCTTTAAATGAAGAAAAACAAATTATTTTTGAACCTAATGCTGCTGTTAATTACTTAACAGAATCTTTTGGTTTAGATATCGTAACATCTTCTGCTATTTCTAGATTTAAAGAACAAGTAAAACCTTTGAATCCTCTTCCCGTAAAAGAAGAGCGCAAAAGAGGAATACCTGCATTTATAAAATACGCAGCAACGGCAGCTATTTTACTAACTTTAGGTTATACTGGCTATAATGGCTATGAAAATAACCTACAAAAAGAAAACTTAGCAAATCAAGAAAAGGCTATTCAGAAAAAGATACAAGCGGCTACTTTTGTTATTTCTAATCCTTTACCAACTATTAACTTAAATGTTGTTAAAGAAGTAGCAAAACCTTTTCATATTGTTGCTGGAGCTTTTCAATTTGCAGAAAATGCAGAAAAAAGAGTAGAAGAATTAAAAGCAAAAGGATTTGATGCTAAGATAATTGGCGTTAACAAATGGGGACTTACTCAAGTTACTTTTAACAGTTACGCTAGCCGAAATGAAGCTACTAACAACCTTTATAGAATTCAGAAAACAGTATCTAAAGATGCTTGGTTACTTGTTGAAAAGTTAGATTAATTCTACTTTTCTTTAACAATTTTAAACCTCTTTTTTTAATAAGCGATTGCTATCTTTGCAAAAAAAACATTTTTTGATGGAAGTAAAAACGCCGAAAGAATCTTTAACAATACTTACCGACTTAGTTTTACCCGGTGAAACCAATTATTTAGACAACCTTTTTGGTGGCGAATTACTTGCCAGAATGGACAGAGCTTGTAGTATTGCTGCAGGTAGACACTCTAGAAGAATTGTAGTTACAGCCTCTGTAAACCATGTTGCTTTTAGCAAAGCAGTACCTGTTGGAAGCGTACTTACTATAGAAGCTAAAGTTTCTAGAGCGTTTAACTCTTCTATGGAAACGTATGTAGATGTTTGGACAGAAGACAGACAGTCTGGATGTAGAACTAAAGTAAACGAAGGTATTTATACGTTTGTTGCTGTAGACGAAACAGGAAGACCTGTTGCTATTCCTCAAATTAGACCAGAAACAGATTTAGAACAAACACGCTACGAAGGTGCTTTACAACGTAAAGAATTAAGTTTAGTTTTAGCAGGAAAGTTAAAGCCTGGCGATGCAACTGCCTTAAAAGCAGTATTTAGTTAAATACTATAATTATGGAATTTTACAATTATAAAATCATATCATCAATAGCAATTATAGTTGTTGCTTTTTTAATTCGCTTTGTAATTACCAATTCTTTAAGGAAAATTCAAGTAAAATTTGGGTTTCAAAAAGCCAGAATTATTTTAACAAATAAAATAATTTCAGTGCTTATATACATTACTATAATTGTATTTGTATCTTTTGTTTGGGGAGTAGACGAGAAACAATTACTTGTTTACGTTTCTTCTTTTTTAACCATTCTAGGTATTGCTTTTTTTGCGCAATGGTCTATTCTTTCTAACATTACTGCTGGCTTAATTTTATTTATAAATTATCCTGTAAAAATTGGAGACACCATTACTATTTTAGAAAAAGACAATAATATTACAGGTGAAATTAGAGATATTGGTGCATTTTTCATCACATTAAGAACCTTAGAAAAAGAATTAATAACCATTCCTAATGCCGTTATTCTTCAGAAAAACATTAAGTACTCTCCTCAACCAGAGTAGTCTTCATTTACCCTTTCTAATAAAGGTTCTTGTTAAGATTAAATAGCTAAAGGTTATCACAAAAAAGAAGCGCAAATCTAAATTTGCGCTTCTTTTTTATTTACGACTAATAATCGTCTTATTTAAAAGATAAATTAAGCCATTTGACCTTTGTGTTTACCTTCATAAACCTCTTCCACTAACTTAGCGTTAAATGCAGGTAAATCACTCGGGTTTCTACTGGTAACTAAACCTTTATCTACAACTACCTCTTCATCAACCCAATTTGCTCCGGCGTTTATAAGGTCTGTTTTAATTGAACTATATGAAGTTATATTTCTCCCTTTTAAGACGTCTGCTTCCTCCAATAACCAAGGTCCGTGGCAAATAGCTCCAACAGGTTTATGATGCTCAAAAAAGGATTTTACAAAATGAACTGCATCTTCATTATTACGTAATAAGTCTGGGTTTATAACTCCACCAGGTAACATCAATGCATTATAGTTTTCTTGAGATACTTCTTTTAAAGTTTTATCTACTTTATACGTTTCTCCCCAATTACCTTCATTCCAAGATTTTATTTCTCCAGATTCTAAAGACACAATGTGCACCTCTGCACCTGCTTCTTCTAAAGCTTTCTTTGGTTCTCTTAATTCACTTTCTTCAAATCCATTAGTTGCTAATATTGCAACGGTCTTTCTTTCTAAGTTCTCCATTTTAATAAAATTTTAATTAATAAAAAATTTGTAAATTCTTGTACAAACTTAATTATATACCAGCGTTCTTATGTGTGGTATCAAATTCTATTTTAACGCAAATACTATTTGAAGTAATTATCTTCTTAAAATCCAAGAAGAAGGATTTAAACGTGTTGTATTTTTAAATAATACAAAGACTAATTTTGTTTTTTTAGAAACTTTATCCGTAAAAACCTGACCAATTGCTTGTCCCGTTATTACAACCTCTCCTTTTTTAACAGTAACTTTTTCTAAGTTGTTGTATGATGAAATATAATTACCATGTTGAATTAGAACATTTTTTCTTCCTTCTGCACTCACCAAAATATTTAAAACTCTACCATTAAAAATAGATTGCGCTTTTATACCTTGTTTAGTTACAATATGTAAACCGGTACCATTAACAGTAATTCCAGGAAATGAGGGATGCGGCTGTGTACCAAACCTTCTAACCACAATACCTTCACTTACAGGCCAAGGTAATTTACCTTTATTTAATTCAAATTTTGCCGCTAAAGCCTTTGCTTCGGGACTTAAAATAAACTCATTTTTCTTAACAACAGTTGGTTTACTATTACTAGGTTTATCCTTTAGTTTCGCTCTTGCAATTCTATTTGCTCGTTCTATTTCTTCACGGATTTTTCTATCGATTTGTACAGTAACTCTTTTCTCTTCTTTAACCTTACTTTGAAGTTCTTTTTTGTAACTACTTTCTTTCTTCTTAATAGCAGCTAATAATTTCTCTTGATTCCTTTTATCTTCTTCAATTTCCTTTTTTTGTTCATTCTCAGAGGCTATTAACTTGTCTTTTAAGGATTTTTGAACCAATAAAGAGTCATTTACAGCTAATACTTCATTTGCATGAATAACAATTTCTTCTCCTTGCTTTTTTCTATAAGCAGTATACTGTTTCATATACTCAAACCTTTTATAAGCTTGATGAAAATTTTGCGAAGAAAGTAAAAACATCATTCTACTTTGTTGAGATTTACTTTTGTACGATTTTAAAATAATATCTGCGTAATCTGCTTTTAAATCTGCTAACTTCTTTTTTAATTTTTTTAACTCAGTTTCATTAGCACGAATCTCTTTTGATAAAATTCTTGCTTCTGCGTTAATTATAGCAATCAATTTAGCCCTAACACTTATTTTTCTATTTAAATCATTTAGGTCTTCTAACGCATTATCTACTTTTTTCTTTTCTTTAAAAAGCAACGAGTTTACTTGCTTAATTTCATAATTAAGCTTCTTTCGCTGCTCTTCTAGCTGTTTTCTTGTTTGTCCAAAAACAGAAAAAACACTTAGAAAAAAAATTAAAACGGGTATGTAAAATTTTCTACTTTTCACTATAATTTAATTTGCTTATAACTTCTAGGAATTGAAAAAGAAGTATCTATATCTGTATTAAACTCTATAGATCTTACTGTAAAATCTATATCTGTAAATTTACCAGGTTGTTTTGCTTTAATGTTAATTTCTGATGGAAAAATTGCATCATCAACCACGTTATAAGACGGATAAAAGACATCTAAACGTTGATTTTTTGCTGAATTAACAATAGATTGCTTATCTAATTTAAAATGCGAAGGATTTACAGAAAAGAAAACATCGAATAAACTCTCTTGAATTTCTGGAGATAAAACATACGAATTATCTATGATGCTTACATTTTGCTTTTGATCTTTAACATTGGTTAAAGACTGCCCCAAAAACAAATTTTGAAGCTGGTTAAAATTAATATCTGTACCCAATAACTTTTTTAACATTGTAAAATCTCCTTCAAAATATTCTCTTTCTAAAGATGAATAATAACTTACAGAAGTTGGTGTAATCTTCGCTTTAAAAAGCGTAATAAACTTAGTCCCTTTTAACCAAATCACCTTATCTTTTTCCATTTTTAAATTAACAGAAATACTTTGATTAATCTTACCGTTATTAAAGTTTGCTTTTAGCTTTGCATCTACCGTTTGTTTATCAAAATTAGCAGCAACATGTTTTCTTGCAACCTTTTTTGAAGACATTTCTTCGGCAATACTATTTGCATTTATTAAATCTTTTTTTGCCTTACAAGAAGTAAAGACCACTGCAAAAATCACAAAATATTTTAAAAACTTCATTCTTATTCTTTTATTTTTTTTGATTTCTCAAGAAACTTTTTTCCCTCTATAAAATTACCTAAACCATTGTAAGAAACTGCCATTTCTTTATAAAAATCAGCTTCCATAGCATCCTCAATTACAAAATCGATACCATTCTGTAAACTTATTAACGCATTTTTAAACTTTTTCTGATAATTTAATGCCTTTCCTTTCATTAAATATACAAAAGGCTGCGCAGGAAACAGTAAAATACCTTCATCAGCATATTTTAAAAGCACTTCAGGATTATCTTTAGCTGCTAATAAAATTTGCTGTAAAACAGCATACGATTTATTTGCTTTAAATTGCTCTTCAAAAGAACCATCATCAGTAATTTGTTCTTCGACTACCGGATTATTTTTTCTTTTAACTAAGCCCTCTTTCAACCTTTTAAAAGAGGTAGAAAGTCCGTTGTTCTTCTCCATTGTATTCATTAAAGAAATTGCTTTACCTTCTTCTTTATTATTTAAATACAACTTTACCAGTAACTCTTGCTCGTTTAAATTGAGAGTTACCAGTTTTTCCTGAACCTCAATTGCTTCAGAAAAGTTTTTATCTTTTATATGGATTTTAACAAGATGCTGTAACATCCAAATATTATTAGGCTCATTACTAAGTGCTCTTTTAATGTATTCTTTTGCCAATAATGTTTTATTAAGCAATAAATAATTTTTAGAAAACTCAAAATAAACAGCCATATTATCTGCTAAAATCTGGTTACTATTTTCTAAATTCTCAATCGCTTTTTGATAATTACCAATTGACTTCTCTGACAAAGCCTTAAAAAAAAATTGCTGAAAATCTAACTCTTTTTCTTCCGTTAAATCTTTAGCAATTGGTATACTATCTTGTGAAAAAGAGTTGAAAGAAAAGAGAACAAAGAAGAAAGGAAAAAGAACATTGATATAAAAACCAGTAATGTTCTTTTCCCTAAACTCTTTTATCTTTCCTTTATTTTTCATTTATGTTAATTCTGTATAATCACCGATGCTTACAGAAGTATATTTACCATTATATTTTGCATGGTTACCAATCATTGCATTGTCTAAATCTGCATTAGAAATTGCTACATTAGATTGAATTAGCGAGTTTACAATCGTAGAGTTTTCTACTACACTATTTGCACCAATAGAAACATAAGGTCCAATTTTAGTATTTTTAAGCACCACATTCTCACCAATAAAACATGGTTGAATAATTTCTGAGTTTTCTAAAACTACATCTTTAGCTACTAAATTATTACCCGCTTGATGTTCAAAACCTAAAACTTGCTTGTTTGTATCTACCGTTGGGTCTTTTTTACCACAGTCCATCCAAGCACTAACGGTACCTGGTACAAACTTAGCTCCTTGTTGTTTTAAAGATTCTAAAACATTGGTAAGTTGGTATTCTCCGTTTTCTTTTAAATCGTTATCGATTAAATATTGAATTTCTTCTAATAATTTATCGCCACTTTTAAAGTAATAAATTCCGATAATTGCTAAATCAGAAACAAACTCTTTTGGCTTTTCTATAAAATCGGTAATAATATTATCTTGTAATTTTACAACTCCAAAAGCACTTGGGTTTGCTACTTTACTTACCCAAATTGCACCATCAGCATTTACATCTAACGTAAAATCCGCCTTAAATAAAGTATCTGCATACGCAACAACACATGGTCCACTTAAAGATTCTTTAGCACAGTAAATTGCATGTGCTGTTCCTAAAGCTTCTTCTTGTACATAAACAGAACCTTTTGCACCTAATTCTGCAGCAATTTTTAATAATTGAGCTTCTGTATCTGTAGGGAATCCTTTTGCTGTTGTACCGATAACAAAGGCAATTTCATCAATTTTTTCATCAATAACAGAAGCAATATCTTCTACTAAACGTTGTACAATTGGTTTTCCTGCAATTACGGTTAAAGGCTTAGGAACTGTTAATGTATGAGGTCTTAAACGAGACCCAATTCCGGCCATTGGTACTATTATTTTCATATCTTTTTTTTATCAATAAATATGGACGCAATATAGCACTAATTAAAATATTCTAAAATTAGATTTTGATGAAATATAATTGCTTAAATCTCTTTAATTAACTTAAAAAACGGAATATTTAACATAAATACAGCTTAGAATTCGCTCAAACAAATTAAATGACATCAAAAAACCTACTTAACGCTTGGGTTTTTGTTTCTTTGCAAAAAATAAATTTATTTCTGTGAATTATTTATCTGTTGAAAACATCTCTAAGTCTTACGGAGAACGCGTCTTATTTGAAGACATCTCTTTTGGAATTAGCAAAGATCAAAAAGTTGCTTTTGTAGCTAAAAATGGTAGTGGTAAAACATCTATCTTAAATATTATTGCTGGCTTAGATGTTCCAGATTCTGGCCAAGTGGTTAGTAGAAAAGGTATTTCTATTGCTTATTTGGCTCAAAAAGATGATATTAATCCAGATTTAACCATAGAAGAAACCATTTTTGCTACGGATAATAAAATTCTTTCTATTGTTAATCAATACGAAAAAGCATTATTAAACCTAGACGATACCGATGCATACCAAGCTGCTTTTGAGCAAATGGAGCAATACAATGCTTGGGATTTTGAAACGCAATACAGACAAATTTTATCAAAATTAAAGTTAGACGATTTATCTTTAAAAGTTGGTGCACTTTCTGGTGGACAAAGAAAAAGGCTTTCTTTAGCAATCGTTTTAATTAATAAACCAGATTTATTAATTTTAGATGAACCAACAAATCATTTAGATTTAGAAATGATAGAATGGTTAGAGGCTTTCTTTGCAAAAGAAAAAATCACCTTATTTATGGTTACGCACGACCGTTATTTCTTAGAACGTGTTTGTAACGAAATCTTAGAATTAGACGAAGGTAAAATCTATAAATACAAAGGGAATTACTCTTATTATTTACAGAATAAAGAAGAACGTTTAGCTTTAGAAGCAACCAATTTAGGAAAAGCTAAAAGTTTATTTAAAAAGGAATTAGAATGGATGCGCAAGCAACCAAAAGCAAGAACTACAAAATCGAAATCTAGAACAGATGACTTTTATCAAATTAAAGAAAAAGCACATCAACGTAGGCAAGATCATCAGGTTCAATTAGAAATAAATATGGAACGTTTAGGAAGTAAAATTCTTGAACTTCATAAAGTGTCTAAGTCTTTTGGTGAAAAGAAGATTTTAGAAAACTTCGATTACGTTTTTAAACGTGGAGAACGTATTGGTATTATTGGTAAAAACGGAACTGGTAAATCTTCTTTCTTAAATATTATTACAGAAACAGCTCCTTTAGACGCTGGTAAAGTTATTTTAGGTGAAACTGTAAAATATGGGTATTACACACAAACTGGTATCCAAATAAAAGAAGGACAAAAAGTAATTGATGTTGTTAAAGAATTTGGAGAATTTATCCCTTTAACAAAAGGTAGAAAAATTTCTGCATCACAATTATTAGAACGTTTTTTATTCGATAAAAAGAAACAATACGATTTTGTAGAAAGATTATCTGGAGGAGAACAAAAACGTTTGTACTTATGTGCCGTTTTAATTCAGAATCCTAACTTTTTAATCTTAGATGAGCCAACAAACGATTTAGATGTTGTAACATTAAATGTACTAGAAAGTTTCTTATTAGATTTTCCTGGTAATTTAATTGTTGTTTCTCACGACCGTTATTTTATGGATAAAATTGTAGATGCATTATTTGTTTTTAGAGGCGAAGGCGTTGTAGAGAATTTTCCAGGAAATTACTCAGATTTTAGAGCATACGATGATGGTTCTGCATTAACGGAAGTTGTTGCAAAACCTATAGGAAACAAGGAAGAGAAAAAAGAGGTTAAAAAATCAAATAAAAACACCTTAACTTTTGATGAAAAAAGAGAGTTTGGTGCTTTAGAAGGAGATATTGAAAGACTTCAAAGAAGAAAAGCAACGATAGAGACAGAATTTTTAAATGTAGAAATTGCGCCTGATGATATTGCTAAAAAATCTGAAGAACTACAAGAAACAATCGATAATTTAGAGCAAAAAGAAGAGCGCTGGTTAGAGCTTTCTATGAAATTAGAAGATTAAAAGTTGTTGCACAGAGATTCACTAAAAAAAACTTAAAGATTCCCAGAGAAAAATAAACAAATTTTCTTTGGGAATTTTATTTTTGGCCCTCTGATTTTCACTATGAATCTATATGTAAAACAACTAGACACTCACAATATCTTCTGCCTTCAACAATTCTTGGTTGTTAAAACGCAATAAAATTTGAGCAACAGCTATCGTATCCTTTTCACAATAGGTTACAATTCTTTGTATGTCTTTTTCTTGGTAATACACTTTTGCCACTTCACTCCCATCAATATCATCTTTTGGTGATGGAATACCTAAAATAGACGTTAAAAGCTTTAATGAAGTATAATGTTTATAATCTCCAAACTTCCACAATTCTAAAGTGTCTAAATGCGGTACTTCCCAAGGTTTCTTACCAAACAGATTTAATTTATTTGGTAATGAAATTTGATTTAGAATCATTCTTCTAGAGATAAAAGGGAAATCAAACTCCTTACCATTGTGCGCACATAAAACATTCGTTTTCTTATTAAAATGTAGATTTAACAATTCTTTAAACTCCGTTAAAAGTTGGTGTTCATCATCACCAAAAAAAGAAGTTAAACGCAATTGTTTTTTGTTTTCTACACCCACCAAGTAACCTACAGAAATACAAACAATCTTGCCAAATTCAGCCCAAATACCAGCTCTTTCATAAAATTCTTCAGCTGTAACATCTTCTTTACGCTGATATTCCGTTTTCTTATTGTACAGCGCTTGTGTTTCTTTAGCAAGTTGCCCCCAACCTTCATATTCAGGAACAGTTTCAATATCTAAAAAAAGGACATCATTTAAGTTAATAGGTAAATTCATAGCAATACGTTTTTCTTTTTCATTACTAAAGATAGTGAAAATAAAAAAGCTCCGAATAAAATTCGGAGCTTTATAAAAATAAACGTAACTAATAATTACCTAATCACTAATTTCTTAGTAGTCGTTTTACCAGATTCTGTAACTTTTAAAACATACACTCCAGAATTAATTTCTGAAACATCTAAATCTTTCTTTTCACCAGAGAAGTTTGTTTTAAAAACTTGTTTTCCTAATAAATTAAAGATGGTTACACTTTTTGACAAACCAGAAGAAGTAGCCACTGTAAACATATTATTTGTAATTGGGTTTGGATATGTAGTAAAACCTTTAATTTCATTTTTAGATAAAGAAGCAGTTGCTTCTTCAAAAACCAATACATCTTCAAAAGTCTGACCAATCATTAGATCATCCATACGAACAGTTTCGTTTTCTGATGAATCAGACTGTCTAAAATCAAAGCTATCAAGAGAATTTGAACCAATTTCTGAACCAGAAATAGAAGTATCTGCAGATACCGTTGGGTTTATCCAAAGTTGTGCAATTCCAATAACCTGATCAAACTTTATAATGGCTCTATATTTTTGATCAAATATTAAATCCGTAGCCCAAACAGACTCAGCTGAACTCGATGTTGAAGCAATTCCCACTGAATAATCACCTCCATTAGTAGCAGGTACAATATCAATTTTAGCTTTAAAATCAATATGAGCAAAATATTCATTATCAGAGCCACTGTAAACATCACCTAAATCATCTACAGAAAAATCAAAACCTACGTAAATGTCCCCAGAAACTGCTGTAAATGTAATATTAGCATCCTCACTAGGAATACCGTGTTGCACAACAACTTGCCCAGAAGAAACTAATAAATCCCCTTCTGTACCGCTTACATTCTCCCAATTTGTAGTTGAAGTTAAACTTCCATCAGAATAAGAAAAATTTTCAGTTAAAATGACCTGACCAAAAGAACCCAGTGTCAAGTAAAATGTAAATAATAAAGTAAAAATGTAATTTTTTTTCATGTAAATGTAATTTAAGGTTATATCCATAAAAATACAAATAATTAAGATAAACCTGATTAAACTATCGTTAACTCAACAAAAAGAATAAAACATTAAATTTTTATCAATACACCCTCTCAACGTTATGTTAATGTTAATAGATTAAGACGAGATTAAATGATTGTTAAGGAATCCTATTAGTAATATATTTATTACTACTTTTGATATTCAATAGTTTTAAATCTATTTATGAACAAGAGTGATATTAAGATTTTATTGGTTGACGATGAGCCAGATATTATAGAAATTGTAGGTTATAATTTAAAAAATGAAGGCTATCAGATATTTACTGCAACAAATGGAGTAGAAGCTGTTAAAGCTGCTAAGAAGAATATTCCTCATCTAATTTTATTAGATATTATGATGCCAGAAATGGATGGAATAGAAGCTTGCGAAAAAATTAGAAAAGTAAAATCACTAGAAAACGTTGTTATTGCATTTTTAACAGCAAGAGGCGAAGACTACTCTCAATTAGCTGGTTTTGAAGCCGGTGCAGATGACTATATTACAAAACCTATTAAACCTAAAGTTTTAATAAGTAAAGTAAAATCTCTTTTACGAAGACTAAAAACCAAAAAAGATAGCGAAGAAACTTTTAAAATTGGTGATATTGTTATTGATAGAGATGAATATGTAGTTTATAAAGCTGGTAAAAGAATATCGCTGCCTAGAAAAGAATTCGAATTATTTTCTTTATTAACTTCTAAACCTGGTAAAGTTTTTAAAAGAGAAGTTATTTTAGACACTGTTTGGGGAAACGAAGTTGTTGTTGGCGGTAGAACTATTGACGTACACATTAGAAAACTACGTGAAAAAATTGGTGATGACCACTTTAAAACCGTAAAAGGAGTTGGCTATAAGTTTGTTTTAGAAGGCGCAGAGCATTAAAATTGCCCTAATGAAAATTAAAAAAACATACTCTTACGCACTTTGGTCTGCATTATATTTAACACTGCTTACAGTTGTAATCGCAGCATTATCCTATTGTTTTTTTTCTAAGCATATTGGTATTGGTTCTGTCCTTTTTTCTATTGCAATTCTTTTTGTAATTTCCTTTTTTATCATTCAGTATAGAACAGAACACTTTATATACAGACGCCTTAAAAAAATATACGAAGATGTTTCTATCTTAGACGTAAACGATTTACGAAGAGACTCTGTAACTACAGATATTGATAAACTTTCTAAAAGAATGCAAAGATTCGTAGAAGGAAAAAGACTAGAAATAAAAAGTTTAACTGAAAGAGATTCTTTTAGAAGAGATTTTTTAGGAAATGTTGCACACGAACTTAAAACTCCTTTATTTACAGTACAAGGCTATATCTTAACCTTAATTGAAGGAGCCGTAAACGACAAAGAAATTAGAACAAAATACTTAGAAAGAGCTAATAAAGGAGTAGAAAGATTGGTTGCCGTTATTAAAGATTTAGACATGATTGCTAAATTAGAAAATGATGGTATGAAACTAAATAAGGATGTCTTTAACATTTTAGAATTGGTACAAAATGTTTTTGACATGTTTGAAATGAGAGCAAAAAAAAGAAACATTACCTTAAAATTTGATAGAATTCATGAATTTCCTGTATTTGTAAAAGGAGATGCAGAAAAAATTGAACAAGTTTTAATCAACCTAATTGTAAACTCTATTAAATACGGAAAACCAAACGGGACTACTATTGTTGCTATAGAAAGTTATAATGAAGCTAAGTTTATTGTTAAAACAATAGATAATGGAGAAGGAATTAAACCACAACATCTTTCTAGACTTTTTGAAAGATTCTACCGAGTAGACCAAAGTAGATCTAGAGAACAAGGCGGTTCTGGTTTAGGTTTGTCTATTGTAAAACACATTATAGAAGCACACAACGAAACCATTTTATTAAAGAGTACTTACGGAGAAGGATCAGAGTTTTCTTTTACGCTCGAAAAGCCTAAATAAATCGGAATCTAATTTTGTTTCAGTAGTTTTTAAACCTTTATAATTTTCTATTTTAGAAATATCTTCTTTTACAAAATCTTTCATTTTAGAAAATGGAGCTAATTTTTTAGTTTCTAAAAACGAAGCTAAATATTCTTGTTCATCTTGATGTTCGGTAGGAATAAAAAACACTTTTTTATCTAAAACAGCTAAATCCATTATAGAGGAATAACCAGATCTGCAAATAATAATCTTACTAGAATTGATTAAATTTTGAAGTTCTTCTGATAATACATAATTATAGTAAGTAATATTTTCCTTTTTCCAACTTTTTTGGGCGGGCTCTATTTTACCTAAAACAAAAACAATGTTTCTAGTATCGTTTTTAAAGGCTGAAATCAATTTATTCTCTAAAAACACTCTGTTAGACTCAATACCAGAAAGAATGATTAAAACGTCTATATTTTGAGTTAATTCTTGTTTTTTAAAACGACTTAAAACTCCAATAAACTTTGTGTTCAGATTTTTTTTGGTTGATGATAGTTTTCCTGAAAACTCAGAACCATTCTTATCGGGGATCCAACATTCATCAAACTTTTTTATTATTTGTTGATGAAAATAAGAGGTAAAAAAAGTAGTACTACCAGACAAAACATTTACTTGATGCGTAACATAAACTGAAGGAACCAACGAACTTCTTACTCCGAATCTGTTATCTGAAATTACACCAACAACGTCTGTATTTTTAAGTATAAAATTATTGATAATTTTACGCTCTTCTCTAACTGCTTTTAAAACTTTAGGTATTTGCAAAAGTAATCCCAACTTTAAATTTCTATGATAAGAAATATTATAAGCTGGGATTTCTATATATTCTAAGCTCGGAAACTCTTTTCTTAAAAAGCTTAAAGCGTTTCCGTCTGATGCAATAATGGGTGTAAAATTGTTTTCTAATAATGCATTTATAATAGGCACACAACGAGTTGCATGGCCTAAACCCCAGTTTAAGGGTGTAATTATTATTTTCTTTTGGCTCGCTTTCATTTTTTAATAATCACTAAAAAACTCGGATAAAACAGTTGATTTTAAACAAGTGCGTTAAGGATTGAAATGGCATCCTTTTTTTCTTTTTCTGAAAAAAAGATATAACCTTTCGACTTCGCTCAAGATAAATTTCAAGCCTGTTAAAACCTGCCTGCGGCAGGAAGGCGCCCAAATAAAAATAAATTTACACTAAATCGAAACCAATATCTTTTCTGTAATTCATTTTATCGAAATGAATCTTATCTATACTTTTATAACTCTTTTCTAAAGCCTCTTCAATGGTGTCGCCAAAAGAGGTTACCGCGATAACTCTACCTCCGCTTGTAACAACTTTGCCGTCTTTAATGGTAGTTCCGGCATGAAAAACGAAAGAATCTTCTACGGTATCGAAACCTGTAATTTCTTTATTTTTTTCATACGTTTCTGGGTATCCGCCAGAAACTAACATTACCGTTGTTGCCGTTTTATCGGTTACAGAAAACGATTTTTCATGTAAATTTTGGTTTGCAACTCCTTCGAACAATTCAAATAAATCTGACTCAATTCTTGGTAAAACAACTTCCGTTTCTGGGTCTCCCATTCTTACGTTATACTCAACTACAGAAGGATTTCCATTATCATTCATTAAACCAATAAAGATAAATCCTCTATAATCTATTCCGTCTTTTTGTAAACCTGCAATTGTTGGTTTTACAACCAATTCTTCTACTTTATCTAAAAAAGCTTTATCTGCAAATGGTACGGGAGAAATTGCTCCCATTCCTCCAGTATTTAAACCTGCGTCACCTTCGCCAATTCTCTTATAATCTTTTGCCGATGGTAAAATTTTATAACTTTTTCCGTCTGTTAAAACAAAGACAGATAATTCTATTCCTTTTAAAAATTCTTCAATAACTACAGTTGTAGATGCTGTTCCGAATTTTTGATTAGAAACCATTTCTTCTAATTCGGTTTTTGCTTCTTCTAAAGAGTCTAAAATTAACACTCCTTTTCCTGCTGCTAAACCGTCTGCTTTCAATACAAAAGGTGGTGCTAAGGTTTCTAAGAAAGCAAAACCTTCTTGTAAATTATCTTTCGTAAAAGATTGATATCTTGCTGTTGGAACGCCATGCTTTTGCATGAATTGTTTAGAAAAATCTTTAGATCCTTCTAACAATGCTCCGTCTTTTTTAGGTCCGATTACTGGAATATTTTTCAACTGTTCATCTGCCAAAAAGAAATCGTGAACTCCAGCTACCAAAGGTACTTCTGGTCCAACAAGAACCATTTTAATGTCGTTTTCTAATGTAATCTTTTTAACAGCTTCAAAATCTGTAGCATCGATATTAATATTAGTGGCTATTTTATCTGTTCCTGCATTTCCTGGAGCTACAAAAAGTTTATTAATTTTTTTACTTTCTAATAATTTAATTGCAAAAGCGTGTTCTCTACCTCCAGAACCTAAAATAAGTACATTCATTGTTTGTTGTGTTGTTGTTATTGCAAATATATTTTAAAAATATTGGATTCCACTTTGATTATAAAGACAATTTAAAGGAAAAAGAAATTCTATTTAAGAACTTTATGTTCTTAAAAACCCCATTTATGGAAATATTTAAATGCAGATGAAGTATGACGTAAAAATAATTCCAGACTTTTAGAAGAGCCTTGTTTTAAAACATGTATGATTTGTTCTTGAGGAAAATATAATTTCTTCTTCTCTAATAAATCTATTTTTTTACAAATATCAACATCTTCCATATACAAGAAATACCGCTCATCAAAACCATTTAATGCTATAAAATCTTCTGTTCTGTATAGTTGAAAACAGCCTGTAATATATTCTGCAAAAAAAGGAATTTCTAAATCTCTTTCTCTGTATTCTCCTTTAAAAATAACAGCTTTAAACATTGGTTTTAAAAGCGTAAACCTTCTAGCAATTAATTCTGAAACAGATGGATATCTTCTGCAAGAATATTGATGTTTTCCGTTTGGAAACAATACTTTAGGAGCAATCATTGCAACATCTTTATTGTTTTCTAATTCTTTAATTAAATTAGAAATAACACCTAAGTTAAATAGTACATCTGGATTTAAAATTAAATGAAATTTAGAGGTTTCATTTATTTTATCTAATATTCTATTATGACCAGAACCAAACCCAATGTTTTTACCAATAGCAACATATTCAATTTCATTTTGATTAAAAACATCATTAAAATACTTCTGAGGTGTATTATCTATTAAATAAAGTTTCTTTTTTAGCGGAATACTTAAAAAACAATTTATTGTTTTTGTAAGCTCCTCTAAATTTTCATTATAAAGAACAATAGATACTGATATGTCTAATTTCTCTCTCATTTATTTAATATGCTTTCTCTTCTCCTTTAAAAATATTTATACAGGTTTTAAATATAATTTTTATATCTAATAAAAATGACCAATTTTCTATATAAAAAACATCTAAACGAACTCGATTTTCTATATCTGATTTTTTTTGTATTTCACCTCTATAACCACTAATTTGAGCCAAACCAGTAATTCCTGGTTTTACAGACTTCCTTTTCATATAATTAGTAACTTCTTTATCAAATTTTAAAGAATGAATATTCATATGTGGTCTTGGCCCTACAATACTCATCTGACCTAAAAATACATTAATAAATTGTGGAAATTCATCAATACTTGTTTTCCTTAAAAAAGCACCAACTTTTGTAATTCTAGCATCATTTTTCTTTGTGTGTCCTGCATCTAATGACTTCTCTTGATACATAGACCTGAATTTATAACACATAAAATCTCCTCCATTAATACCTTCTCTTTTTTGTTTAAAGATTGTTGCCCCTTTAGATTCAATTCCTATAATTAAAATAATAATAGGAAATAACCATGAAAAAATAAGTATACAGACTAAAAAAGAAAAAAAAATATCAAAAACTCTTTTTAAACTTCTATTTTCAAAAATTTCAAGTGGTAATTTTTTTACATTTAAAACAGGTAAAGAATTACCCAAATATTCTGTATTTAAATCTTTATTATATATTTCTCTTGAGTTTGGTATTAATTTTAATATTAAGTTATTTCTATTTGCAAACTTTCTTATTTTTCTTAATTCTAATTCTTTTAACTCATTTAAAGAACAAAATATTTCATCAACTTCATTTTGTAACACAAAATTAAAACTAGCTTTAATAGTACCTAAATATAGCTTATCAACTCTCTCTTTATCAGAAAAAAAACCTAGATATCTATATCCTAACCCCTTATCCTCTATTAATGTTTGTATAATTTTTTTTGATGAACTATCACTACCCAAAACAATAGCTTTTCTATAATTATTTCCTTTAGACCTATATAACCTTATCGAATAAAAAATAAAAAGTTTGAATATCCATAAAAGGGCTATAATTATTGTTAAAATTTTTGCTTGATTATTAATAACAACTCCTTCTCTGAAATAACCAAAATAAGTAAAATAGCCTAAAGTAAAAATAGCCGTTTGAGATATTAATATTTTAACAAGCTGATAAAGTTTTGTATTTCTATAAGTATTATAGTACCCCAAAACGAGTGAAGATATTAACCAAAATAGTGAAATATAAATTAGAAAAAAGCTATTTAGGAACTCTGTATCATAGACAAAAAAGACCACTAAATTTAGTATTAATAAATCAAAAAAGATTGATAAAGGTTTTATATATTTTGAATATCTTTTCCTCAAATTAAAGATTTTTTGTTTTTTGTTCTACAAATTCTTTAAATTCTCTTTCAAACCTTTCTTTACTAAAACGCTCTGCATTTCTTCTAATTACCTTAGCATCAAATTTTAATTTCTCAAATTTATTTACAGCTTCAATGATATCAATAATTTCTTGTTTTTGAAAAAAAACACCAGTTTCATTATTAATAACGGTCTCTTTTAATCCTCCTTTATTTAGTGCAATAACTGGTGTACCACAACTTTGAGCTTCTACAGGTAAAATTCCAAAATCTTCATCAGCTGCAAAAACTAATGCTTTTGCTTTTTGCAGAATTTTAACCATCTCATCCTGATTTTTTCTTCCTAAAACGGCTATGTTGCTTTTGGCTATTTTAAGAATCTGAGACATCTCTGGCCCTTCTCCAATAACTTTTAATTTTTTATTTGGCATTCTATTAAATGCTTCAACAATTAAAGCAATTTTCTTATAAGAAACTAATCTAGAAGCAGCTACGTAATAGTCTTCTTTATTTTCTTCTAACGGAAAATTTTGTATGTCTACAGGTGGATAAATAACAGTGGCTTCTCTATTGTAAATTTTCTTTATTCTTTGGGCAATATAATTAGAATTGGCAACAAAATGATCTACTCTATTGGTAGAAATAACATCCCAAGTTCTTAGTTTATGTAAAACTCTTTTAGCATACCAACCTTTTAAACCTGTTGTTAGGTTTTTATCTTCTAAATATTCATGATACAAGTTCCAAGCATAGCGCATTGGAGAATGACAGTAACAAATATGTAATTGATTTTGATTGGTTAAAACACCTTTAGCAACAGAAGATGATGATGAAATAACTAAATCAAATTCATTAAGATTAAAAGATTCTATCGCTTTTGGAAAAAATTCTAAAAATTTTCTATGATTACTCTTTGCAGTAGGTAAATTTTGAATAAAACTAGTCTTAACTTTCTTCCCATTTAAAATAAAAGCTCGGTCTTTATCATCTAAAAAATCTATAAGTGAGTGATATTCTAAATCGTCCCAAATATTAGCAATAGAATGAACTACTTTTTCAGCTCCTCCATTTGTATAAAACCAGTCATGTACTAGTGCTTTTTTCATAGACTTATTAGGCTAATTTCACCAAAAATATGGAATGTTGCTCTATAAAAGAGTATAAAAACAAAAAAATTACGGGAATTGCTCTAAACTTAAAAAGGACAAACAAATAAGCCTTTTAAATTGAACTTTTTATAGAAGTAATTAAACAATAACGGACCTAATAAACCTATTGTTACTCCTAAAAACACATGTAATACAACAGATGATATTCCTAAAACATTGTATAGAAAAATCCTTGTTCCTGCAGTAAAAAATATATGTAGAAGAAATATAACTAAAGATTGATTTCCTAAGAATGTAAATATTTTATTTTGCACCATAATTTTACTGAAACTAAAAACTACAATAGCCCCAATTAAAGCTGGTATTAAATAAAGTCTTATCTCATTAATCTTAAAAAGAACATTATAACAATAAAAGGATATTAAAAAAAACGGAACACTTAAAAACAAAATTAAAACGTTCTTTTTAAGTTGATTAATTTCTTTAAAAAGAAAAGAGCCTAGAATAAAATAAATATAAAAATCGAATAAATTATCTACTAAAATAATATTTGTATTTGGCAAAAAGTATAGAATAGCTGCAAAAAAAATCTTTAATTTTATATCAATTTTTATAAATATTACCGACAATATGTACATTAAAAAAACAGCATACAAATACCAAAAAGGAGCAATAGGTTCGTAAATTATTTTTAAAATAGACCAAAGATCTGAATTATTATTTGTGAATTTACTCAGTAAAACATTAATTAATATTTGAATTACAGACCATATAAAATAAGGATACATTATTGTTTTCGCCTTATTTATTATCAGTTCTTTTCCTCCATATTTAGAAAGGCTTTTATTAATAAAAAAACCAGAAATTAAAAAAAATAAAGGCATATGAAAACTGTAAATAATATCATCTATAAACATAAATGTATCATTACTAATTGATAAACCTTTTGCAAAAATACCTCGCAAAACATGTCCAAAAACTACAAGAACAATTCCTATACCTTTGGCATTATCAACCCAGTCAATTTTATTTTTCATAATTATGAATACCTAAGAGTATAGATTCTAACTTACACTCTCTATTTCTAAAATTTTTGTTTCTATTAAACTAGCAGATTTAGACCAACTATATGCTTCTAATTGCTTAAATTCTTGTTTTGGTTTTTCTAATGATAACATTATTTTTTCTTTTATATCATCTGTATTTTTAGGATCAAAATACTCTGCATTATTACCACAAATTTCTTTAAAAACATCAATATTAGACACACAAACAGGCAGACCACAACTCATTGCTTCTATTATTGGTATACCAAAACCTTCATACAAACTCGGATATACAAAAAGCTTAGCATTTTTATAATACTCTTTTAAATCAACATCATTTACACCTGTTAATATTTTTATTCGAGAGCCGTCTTCTTCGATATTTAAAGTTTCAAAAGCAAAGTTTTTATCAAAATTACCAACAATATATAAGTGTACGTTTTTGTCTGGTAACTTAAGAAACGCATCTATTAATCTCTTTAAATTTTTTCTAGGATGAAAAGATGAAACAGTTAAAATATACTCTTCTTCATTTTTATAACTTTCTTTTTCTTGTGCATCTTTTTCTAAAAAAATGGTACTTACAGCATTGTAGATAACACTAATTTTATTTTCAGGTATTTCTAATTCACTAATCAGTTCTTTTTTAGAACTATTACTAACTGTTAATATATGGTCTGCTTTTTTAGCTATAATCGGTATCATAAAATTATATACCAATGAAAACATTTTTGAATTCCATTCTGGAAATAACCTAAAACTTAGATCATGGATTGTTACAATTTGATGTTTTAAAAAAAGAGGAGCAGTATTACCTAATGAAATTAATAAGGCATCTTTTTTGCTAACATACAATTGTAATGTTATTTGCTCCCATAAATGACCTGTTAAATTACCGATTTTTTTTATATCTAATTCTTCTGCAATCTCAGAATTTATAATATTTTTTGGAGAAACAAATTCAATTTCTAAATTACTTTTTTTTAACTCCTTACAAATTTCAATTGCAAACCTTTGAACCCCTGTAATTCTTTGAGTTAAAAATCTTGAATTAATTATAATCATACGAATTTTTCTTTTTTAGGGTATTAAAAAATAAAAGCGAATTAAAGAAAGAAAAAAAGATAACACCATCTGATCTTTGTAAAATATTTTCAGTTAAAAACATCAAACAAACAGAAATTATAAAATAAAAAAATATAAATTTTTTATCTCTGTATGATTTTCTCATCATGTAAAACAAGAAAAACACAAAAGCTACAAAACCAATAAACCCTGTGGAAACAAGGAAGAAAAGATATTGATTATGGGTGTTATAATCTGTCCATGTATAAATATCAGAAAGTAATTCTGTAGCATAACAATTATTTAACTCTTCTTGTACATCACCAACACCAACACCTAAAAATAAATTATTAGGAATTAAATTTAACGAGCAATAATATATTCCGTTTCTAACATTTGACGAGTTGTAATCGTTAATTTTAGAGCTTTTATTTAGCACCTGAAAACCTGTATTAAAATACTCTTTTACTCTTATAGATAGTGGGTTTTTAAATGATAACGTAAGCATACTTATCGTTAAAATAGTAAGCCCAAAATACATTAATTTCTTTTTAGTAAATCCACCAAAAACAACTGTAGTTATAATACCCGATACTAAAAGTGCTAGCAAAGGCATTCTTGTAGAAATAAGGTACAACCAAATTAATAAAACAGCTACTAAAACGAGTAACACAAGTTTTTCTACCCATTTCTTTCTTTTATAAATTGCTACACAAAACATAAAAATGGTAAAAGAAATCCATAAACCTTGGTAAGTTGTATGTGTATTAGAAATTGTAGTTATAAACCCTCTAAATCGTCTAAGTTTAATTCTTGAAACAGCTTCTTCAGAAATCTGACGAATAGATGTATAACCATTAATTTTTATTTCTGTTGCCGATAATCCTTCTAATAAAAAGTCCTTATTAAAAAAAACAACACTTAATTGATAAAGTACAAATAGAACAACAGTAATAGAAAAAACAGCTATAATTCTATACAGGTTCTTAGTATTAAAAATATTCCTATTTAAATAAAAAGGAATTGGAATAATTACAAAAGACAACATTTTAGTTAAGAGATTTACCCCAACATTTGTGTTTTTTGAATAAATTAATGAAAGTATTAATATTAAATACGGAATTAAAAACACCCATATTTCTTTATTTAACTTAACATGAATCTTATTTTCTTTAAAATAAAATAGAATACCTAAAAGACACCAGATTATAGTTACGACACTTCTAAGTACAAAAGGAAGTAAAGGAAAGGTTGCTAATAGAAAAGTGAAACCTAAAAAGAACTTATGTAAAATACTTATTTTCATTTTTCTAAATTATGTATTACTTCCTCTTTTTTTATTTTTATAAACAATAACGGAAAAATTGCTAAAAACACAATGCTTTGTGTTAAATGAACAAGAAAACCAGCTAAAAAAAAGGCTATTAAAATAAAAAAAGACTTATTATTATTTTTAATTTTTTGAAGAATAAAAAGAATAATTAAAACAATTCCTATAAGCCCAGATGAAAATAAAAAAAAGAACCAAGAACTATCTATAGTCTCTATAAAACTACCTGCCCCTCTAACACCTCCTCCTACATTACCTATTGCTCCTCCAAAAAGAAAATTATAATCTACATTAATTTGAGTAGTCCATAAATGAACTCTATCATATAAAGATGCTGTTGATAAAATATTATTTTTAGCTAAAAAAATAAATGTTAAAACACCAACAGGTATCCCAACCTTTAAAAGTAAAACTAACTTCTTCAAATTTTTCTTTTTGGTAAAAAACTTAAAAAACTCATATACTATAAAAATCAAGTATGGGCTTCTTACAAATGAAAAAATTAAAGGTATTAATGCAAAGTATTTCTTCTTTCTAAATTTTTCATTTTGATCCATTAAAAGATAAGTTAAAATACTAAAATAACCTACAGATGCAGGATTACCAATAAGAGCTGGAGATCTCCAAAATTTAGAGAAATTTGTCATTTTAAAACCATATTCAGGGTCAACTCCCCATCTATAACGTCCTGTCATTAATTCCATATAACCCTTTGGTCCTAAAGCATAGGTTAATATTATAAACCCTGTATTTAATATTAGCAAATAAAAAAGAAGGTTTAATATTTTATTCCACTCTCTTTCTTCTATTTCTATTTTTTGAAATATAAAAATAAGTATAAATAAAAAATAGAATTCTCTAAACGAAATATATAAAGATTGTAATCCATTATTATTAAACAACAACACTATAAATAATCCAAAAAAATATAGAATAAAAAGTGAGTCTATAATGGTAACTTTTATTTTTTTTATTGCTTTAAAAAGGAACAGAAAACAAATTAAAAAAAAAGAAAGAGGATGAATAAGTTTCTTTAATTCCCAATTACCAAGAAATTTAAAAACAACAAAAGTTAAAACACCTTGTGTAGAAATTATTGTCAAAATAATAGACCAAAAAAAAAGCTTATTTAATTTTACCCTCATTCATCAATAATTTATGAAACACATTTAAATACTCCTCTACAACTTTTTCTATTTTAAACTGGTTCAGAAATTCCTCATCAAAATTAAAACTATTTAAAAAATTCTTATCTAAAATTATTTTTTCGATAAGAAGATTTAAACTTTCATCATCTGGATTAAAAATAAAAGCTTTATTATTCGACAAAAGTTCTAAGATGCCGCCTCTCTTACTACCAATAACTGGTTTTTTATGTATTATAGACTCTAAAACAACTCTTCCGAAAGGCTCGTGCCATAATGAAGGCACGATTAATACATCTATTTTCTTAAAAAAATCATTGCTATTTGTAAAACCTATGAATTTTATTTGATTGGAATTATTAATTTCTTTTAAATAATTAAGATATTCTTCCTCTATATTTCCTGCAATTAAAAGTTGCCAATTCTTACTTTTTATATTTGAGAAACTTTGTAATAACAGCTCAACACCCTTCGATTTATTAAGCTGACCAATATAACCAAACACAATTTTATCATTATCTATAGCATTATGTTTACTCTTAATATTAAAACCATTATAAATTACTTGATTCTGCACATCTTTAAAATATCCATTTTTTAAATGATCTTGTAAAATATAATTACTAATACCTATTACATGATCTACTTTAGCTGAATCTTTCTTTTTTGTAATAGAAAGTAATTTACAATCTACGCAAAGAGTTTTACAATTTTTTTCATTTTTAAACTTTGTTATTTTTGGACATTGTAAATAATAATCTCTTAAAGTATGAACTACTGGTAAATTTAAACCTTTTGCAATTGACCAAATATTAGTTGAAAACCCGCTTAAATTATTTGTAAATAAAACATCTGGTTTAAATTCTTTAAATATTTTATGAAATTCGTTACTATAATTAACATTTTTAGAATCTTTTAAATGCCATAAAAACTTTTGAGATGAAGCTTTAGGACTATTATTAAAAGGCCAATAAATATTTTTAATTTTTAAAGCAGTAATACTAACTCCTTTTATTTCATAATTTGAGTCTTGTTTATCTAAACAAACAACTTTAACAACATGTCCTAAAAGAACAAATTTCTCGGCTAAAATTTGTACTGATTTCTCGGCACCTCCAACTTTATTTGGAGCATAAAGGGTGTTTGTTATTAAAATCCTCATTAAAACTTAACTAGATTATTATTTTTTGCATCGTTTACCGCCCTTAAAAAAACTTTATAATTGATAGTGTTATATGCATAGATAGTTATAAAAAAAGTAAATAATAAACGATTGAGACTATAAACCAATCTATTAGAAATTAAATATTTTTTTTCAAAGACTATTCTATTCCTAATCGTATAATAAACTCTTAAAGAAGGAGCTTTTTTAATTTTTGCAAAGATAGAACTACCTCCATCTTTAATTGCCCAAGACGTATCTATATCATCTACAACGCTATCCAATAAAAGGTGAATTTTCATCCCTTTATTAGTTATTCTATAAGTCCAATCGTGATCATCAGAATATAAAAAATAATCTTCATCAGGATACCCTATCAATTCTAAAATAGATACATGAAAGAAAATACCTCCATAAGGTGCATATGCTATTTCTCCAATTTGTATGTTTAATTTTTCTTTTTTTCTTTTAAAAGGTCTAGAAATTTTTTCAAAAAAATGAAAACCACTAAAACTATTTTCCCAAGATAAAACCAATTCCGGATTATCTTCTTCTATTGCCTGTTTATACTGGCTTCTATCTGGTCTGTATGATAATAAAGCATGAACATTTGTAGGTTTTACAGCCCAGTAATCCTTTAAAATTTTAAGTGAATTTTTATTTGGTTTATTATCATCATCTAACAACCAAATATATTCACTTTCTTTTCTACTATTTGCCTCATTTAATCCTTGTTTAAAAGCTTTTGCAGACCCTAAGTTTGCTTCGTTCCAAATAACTTTTATATTCTCCTTATAATCCTTACTTAGAGCTAACAGTTTTGTTTTGCTTTTTTCTTCAGAATTATTATCAATTACAATAATCTTAGAAACATCCTCTAAAAAACAAGATCTTACTACTTTTTCTAATAAGTGGAATCTATCTCCATATGTTACAATAATAACGGTAGTATGCATTATTTTTTATTTACTTAATTTAGTCCAAAAGGAAGTGTTAAAATTCCTGTTTTATATTTTGCTACTATAACTCTAACAATATTCTCTCCTACAATAGCTGTTGTAGTTGCAATTGCTGCTCCTATTTCTTGATATTCAATTATTAAAAAATAATTAAGAATGATGTTTAAAATTAAAAAAGATGTAGAAATATAACTAAAAATTTTTTCATGACCACACATAATTAGCAATACACCAGAACAACCTGTAGAAACATTTACAAACTGACCAATACATAGAATTATTAAACAAGTATATGCTTCCACAAATCCATCACCCCAAAAACCTAAAATAGGCTTACCAAGAGCCACAAAAAACAATGCAGATAATAAACCAATTATAATTAACCAAAATGTAACTTTTTTAACCATTACAGACATTTCTGTAAAATTTTTATTTGAATAAAAAGTTGCAATTTTTGGAGAAATAGCAGAATTCGTTATTTGTAAAAAAAAAGCAATAAACAATACTAATCTGGCTGCCACGGTGTATAAACCAACTTTTTCTGAACCACTTAACCAACCTAACATTAATACATCTATAGAAGACGCAAGTAATGTTGTTGCAGATACAAAAAGTAAAGGAACAGCCATCTTTAACATTGACTTATCAAATACACTTTTTAAAAAAATAGGCTTGTACAGAGATTTCCAATAAATCGTAGCAGCTATAAATGTGATACATCTACCTACAACGTATAATATTATAATAGAATATAAATTTACGTCTATACTTAACAACCAATACAAACAAACCCCTATAAAAACAATTAATGAAGTTAAAAAGTCTTTAAGCAATCTACTTTGCCATACTTTATTATAACCATTAATACTCGAAGAAAATATGTTTCCAATGGTTTGGGGAACTATTACAAGAAAAACAATTATAATTGGCGTTTGTAGTTGGGGATTCTTAAAAATTTGAGAAATAAAACCTGAAGATAAAACTCCTAAGACAGTCAGAATTATAGCTATTAAAACATTTACCCTTAAAGCAGTAAACAGAGTACCACCTATAAGCTTAAAATCTTTTACACCATACCCAATTGCTGTATTCTTTAAAATCACATGATCCATCCCAAACATAGAAAAAACCATTACAATAGTAATTACTTGGTTTATCAAATTAACATCTCCCAAACCAGCAGCTCCTAATGTTCTACCAAGAAACACACTAGTTAACAACCTCGCTAAAATACCAACAATTTGAATTAATACGGTTGATGAAGATTTAAAAAAAACTTCTTTTGAATGTTCGTCTAAATTAGTAATTTTTTTAAAAATACCTTTCATAAAATCTTCTCCTAAAAGAGAACTATTTTTAAAATACTTATTAAATATTTTTAAATTCTGAAAAATCAAACAACACTTTATCCTTCTCTGAAAGTGTAATTTTATCCATAGGTATTTTCCAGTCAATATTTAAATCTTTATCATCAAATAAAACACCATCTTCTGCTTCTGGTTCATAATAATTATCACATTTATAAGATACAATTGTATCATCTTCTAAAACAGAAAAACCATGTAAAAACCCTCTTGGAACAAATAATTGTTTATTATTTTCTGCCGATAATTCTACAGAAAAGACTTTACCTAAAGTTTCAGAATCTTTTCTAGCATCAACAGCAACATCTAAAATTTTCCCTTTTACCACTCTTACTAATTTTGCTTGTGCAAATTCTCCTCTTTGTAAATGCAAACCTCTTACAACTCCATATTGAGAAGTAGACTGATTTCCCAAAACAAAATCTCCTTTAAATCCTGTTTTTTCTTCAAACTCTTTTTTATTATATTCTAATAAAAAACCCCCTCTATTATCTTTAAAAAAAAGAGGTTCTATAACATAACATCCTTTTAAACTTGTTTCTGTAACTTTCATTATATTTTTAATAAATTATTAGAATAACCACTTTTTAATAAAGGCTTTGTTATTTCTATCATTTGTTCTTTTGATATAAAACCTGCTCTGTAAGCTGCTTCTTCTATAGCACCAACTTTTAAGCCTTGTCTTTCTTCAATTACTTGTACAAACTGGCCTGCTTGCATTAAAGAATCAAAAGTACCTGTATCTAACCATGCAGTTCCTCTATCTAAAATTTCTACAGATAGTTTCCCTTTTTTTAAATACACGTTGTTTACTTCTGTTATTTCTAACTCGCCTCTTTTACTTGGCTTTATATTTTTAGCAATTTCTACAACTTCATTATCATAAAAATAAATACCAGGAACCGCATAATTAGACTTTGGTTTTTCTGGCTTTTCTTCTATTGAAATTGCTCTTTGATTATCATCAAATTCTACCACACCATATCTTTCTGGATCATTTACATGGTAAGCATACACAATACCTCCATTGGGATTGTTATTCGCTTTTAACAAATTAGATAACCCAGAACCATAAAAGATATTATCTCCTAAAATTAAAGCAACCTTATCTTTACCTATAAATTTTTCACCAATAATAAATGCTTCTGCCAAACCATTTGGTTCTGCTTGCACTTCATACTCAAAACTACAACCAATTTGATTTCCGTTACCTAATAACTTTTTAAACAAGGGTAAATCTTGCGGCGTAGAAATTATTAAGATTTCTCTTATTCCAGCCGAAATTAAAGTGGAAAGTGGATAATAAATCATCGGTTTATCATACACTGGCATTAACTGTTTACTTACTGCCAATGTAAGTGGGTGTAATCTTGTACCAGAACCTCCTGCTAAAACTATTCCTTTCATATCTAACTATATTTTTCTAAATACCACTGAATGGTTTTTCTAATACCAGTCTCAAAATTCTCTTTAGCTTTCCAGTTTAATTTATTTTCTATTTTCGATGCATCAATTGCATATCTAAAATCATGACCCGCTCTGTCTTCTACAAAACTAATTTGTTCTTTGTACGGTTTCTCTTTTGGTTTTTCTTCGTCTAAAATTTCACAAATAGCATTTGCTATATATAAATTATTTCGTTCGTTTTTACCACCAATATTGTAGGTCTCTCCTAATTTACCTTCTTTAAAAGCAAGCGCAATACCTGTACAATGGTCTAATACAAATAACCAATCTCTTATATTTTTCCCATCACCATAAATGGGAATATTTTCCCCAGAAATAGCTTTTCTTATAATTGTAGGAATCAGTTTTTCGTCATGTTGTTTTGGTCCATAATTGTTAGAACAATTGGTGGTTACAACATTCATCCCAAATGTATGAAAATAGCTTCTCACCATAAAATCTGATGATGCTTTAGAAGCACTATAAGGGCTGTTTGGTGCATAAGGTGTTTCTTCAGTAAACAAACCTGTTTCTCCTAAAGTACCATACACCTCGTCTGTAGAAACATGTAAAAATCTTGAATTTTCAAAACCTTCTATAAATACATTCGGACTTTCCATCCAATATTTTTTTGCTACATCTAATAAATTAAAAGTTCCAAAGACGTTTGTTCTAACAAATGCATCAGGATTTTTAATAGAATTATCAACATGAGATTCTGCTGCAAAATGAATAACGCCTGTAAACTTATGTTCATTAAAAAGATTTTCTACCAAATCTCTATCACAAATATCTCCTTTTACAAAAGTATATCTTTCATTATTTTCTATTTCAGATAAGTTAGAAAGATCTCCTGCATACGTAAGCACATCTAAATTTACTACTTTGTAGTTTTTATGTTCGTTTAAAAAATAAGGGATAAAATTAGAGCCTATAAACCCTGCTCCACCTGTTATAAGAATTGTTTGCATTGTTTATTTTTTGTAGTTATTTAGAAATGTATTTAATTGTTTTATCATTAAAAATAAAACCATAAGACCTGCACCTAAAACAGCTAATAAAAAGGCATAATTTTGCGCAACACCACTTACTTTATATCCTACGGACTGAAAATTAGAAACTACATTAATCACCTCATATTTTTCAGATCTATCACTAACAACACTCTTTAATTCTGCATTAATTTTTCTATTCGTTTCAAAAAGCTCTAACTCTTTGGTTGTGCTCTTAACACCTCCTAAATCTATATTTGTTCCGTTACTTTGTTTTTTTGCCTCTTCAACCATTACCTGCATGTAAACCCTTCTTAAAGAATCTACCTGACCTAAATTTTGACGTAATAAAGAATCGGTTCTGTTTAAGTTCTCATTACTTAATTCCTTTAATCTGTTAAAGTATTTATTCTTTACTACGGAAGAAATAATAACATCTCCTAAATTATTAAAAACATCATTTTTTTCTGAAACTACGTGAATTTCATGAATTTTATAGTCATAATCTGAGAAGGCTTTTTTAAACTGTTCATATTTATAACTCTTTACCGTAGTTGTATCTACTGCCAAAATAAATTTATTATAAGAATCAATAATATCATTTTCAGTTTCTACGGAAGTGATTGTAAATTTCTTAAAACTTGCAGCTGTTGGTTCATCTATATTAAATATTTCAGCTAAGTCTGCCGTCTTTTTCTGTCTTACAAGGTCATTATAATAATTTATATTATTATATAATTGCCTTGTACTTTCAAAATTCGGTTTTACAAGTAAATCAGATCCATAAAGATCTTTCTTTTTTACCTCTAAAAAAATCCCTGCAACAACACCTATTAATGCTGCAATTGCAATCTTAATAAAGTGTTGTTTAAAGAAGATTAAAATGATGATTAGAAAATTAAAAACTCCTTTAAAAATACTTCCAATAAAATTAAAAAACTTAGAAAAACCTTTACCTATAAGCACAAATAATGAACCTAAATCTATTTCTTCTTCGTTATTTTTTTGATTTGTTGACATTCTTTTTTGATATAATATTTTAGTCTTAGACTATTAAAAAATTTGTTCTAATATTTTTTGAGTAATCGCGTATGTTGGTGTAACACCTGTCATCCCTAAACCTCCAGAAGCTAATGTTGCTCCTGTTTCTAGCGGATTATCTGATGCATAATAGGCATATCTTACTTTTACGTTTTTAGAAATATTCCCTCTAATTTTAGAGGCAGATTGTATTGCTTTTTGATAATGAGCACCTTCCATTTCTAAACCAATAACATTCCATGTAGAATCATGGAAAAACTGTAACAAATCTTTATTCTGTAATGAAGTTCCTAAAACAGAAATCATAGAACCATCAAAAACTTCTACTCCAAAACCTTCTAAATCTTCTTTAGACAACTCGTTTTTAAACGGATAATTATCTGCAGTACCTTCAAAAATATGTGCAGTAGGAATCATAATATCTCCTTTTCCACCTTCTAAAATACCTGCTTTACCCATTATAGAAACAGATTTCACATCTAAATGATTTTTCTTCTTTGTATTTTTATACGGTTTTAAAAGCTCATCCATAGTTTCGTAAGCTTGCTCTCCAAAAGCATAATCCATTACAATGATAACAGGCTTTTTATTCACAGAATTTACTTTATCAAACGGAGAATCTTCAAAATTAATTTTTTCTGTATCTATTACTTGAACATTAATATTGGTACCCGAAGTATCTTTAATATAGATTAATCCATTTTCTGAAGCATATTCCTTAACTGCCTTTTGCAAAGGCTTGCTATTAGAATTACTTAATAATTGAAACAGCCCAAAACCTTCATGCTCTTCAGCCTCTTTTGGCAACGCACCTTTGGCATAAATAGAATTTAAGACACTGTGCATGTTGGCACTAATAATATGAATTGGTCTTTTTAGTAGACTATTTTCTTTTAGTACTTTTTTAATATTATTAGCCCAAATATCTCCATAAATATGGTGTCCTATTTCTTCAATTAAAACAGAGCTAAAAGTAACTTTTCTCTTTTTATTATCTAAAACCTCATCAATCGCTAATTTACCCAACCAATAAATTAAATGAAAAAATCGATCCTTTTTTTCTGATGTTGCAAATGCTTTATGAATATCTATTACTTCCTCAAAAGTTCTTCCTAAAATATTACTTAAATGAGCAGTAGCAACCTCTCTTTCTTGGTCTGTAATTTCTTTATTATAGATTACAATATCTTCTAAATATTTCCATTCTCTAATAAAATCTGTCCCTTCACTTATAGTAACTCTTTTTTGAATTTTATGAGATTCTATAAATAAGAACGTTAAATGTGTAAGAATATCATAGATTTCAGATCGACCACGTGTAATCTCTATATTCATTTGGTCTTTGTCTATTCTGTAACAATTTCTTCTTCTTTTTGGAGGAATTATTGTTTCAAAATGAGAATCACTATAACCTTCATCTGCAGTTAAGTTTATAAATTGGCATTCTTCAATTCCTCTTGGAAGCCTTTCAATTACATATATTAAACCATTCAACTCAATTCTTTCTTCTGCAATTGAACCATAAATTTCTGGTCTTAATAAAAGTAAAGATTTACGTAAAGTTTCTCCAGAAATACCCATTGGCTTGTAAAAACCTCTACTAAATAAATGACGCATAGAAATATATAATTTTTCTATTGCATTTGTAGACTCGTGAGCTCTAGTTCTATCTGTTTTATTTATTTTTGTCATTTTCAATTTTAATTTTCAAATATAAAATTATTTAGCGGATAAAATTTGCTTATATTTTTCTTGGTTTTTTAATACGTTAACCGCTTCTCTTATAACCAAATCATTCTTTAATTTATGGTTATATACTCCCTCATCAAAATAGTATTTATTTAGAATTTCTTCTTCAAGAACTATTTTAAGAATATCTTTATTCTTAGTGATTTCATCTACTTTATTTTTAAATAATTTTTCTTGAATTTTCTCATATTCATTAGAAATATTATTTACTGTTATAGCTTTATACGCTTCTTTAAACAAAGCTTCTTGCTTGGTAACAAATGTGGTATCTAACTCTAAATAATTAGTGAATTTATTAAAATCAGCCTCTTTAAATTCAAAATTAAGAGCACTTTCTATTGATGGATGCTGATAATAATAATTTACAGCAAAATTAAAAATAGCTTTAGAGTTTAAGATCATCTCAGTTGCTTCTGTTTTTTCTGATGTTTTAATAACTACATCTGGCAAAACACCGCCACCATCATATACTTTTCTTCCGTTTGCCGTTTTAAACTCATTTATTCCTGCATCAGAAAATTTAGGAACTTTTCCGTTTTTATCTCTATTAGCATAGTCCAACTCTTGAATACATCGACCACTTGGCGTATAATACTTAGAAATTGTTAATTTTAATTGGGTACCGTATGTCAATTTTCTATAACGCTGCACTAATCCTTTTCCAAAAGAACGCTGCCCCATAATTACAGCTCTATCATAATCTTGCAAAGAACCACTTACAATTTCTGATGCCGAAGCAGAACGTCCGTTTACTAAAACTACAATCGGTATTTCTAAATCTAAAGGATCATTTGTACTTTTATACGTATTGCTCCATTTTTTAACTTTTGCTTTTGTAGAAACAATCACCTCTCCTTTTGGTAAAAAAAAATTAGAAATATTTATAGATTCTAGCAAAGAACCTCCAGGATTCCCTCTTAAATCGAAAACCAGTTGCTTCATACCCGCTTTCTTTAATTTTCTAAATGCTTTTTTTACTTCGGATGATGCTTTTTCATTAAAGCGTGTTAATACAATATATCCCGTTTCTTCATCGATCATTTCAGAAAAAGGCACTGGATTTATCACTACTTTATCCCTCGTTATTTCTTTCTGAATCCTTTTTCCTTGTCTTTCTATCTCTGCAGAAAAACTACTATTTGGTGTTCCTTTTATCAACATAGAAAGTTGCTCACTTTCCATATCTTTTACAGATTGGCCATCAATAGAAACAATAATGTCTCCTGGTTTTAAACCTGCTTTATCTGCCGAATATCCCTTAAAAATTTCTTTAATCTGAATTCCTTGTTTTACATAATAAACAGAAACACCAATACCGCCATACTCTCCTTCTCTTAATATTTTTGCATCTTCTACATCTTGCTCATTGTAAAAGTTGGTATAAGGATCTAAATCTTTAAGCGTATTTTTAATAGCGCTATTTGTTAATTCTGCAGGATTAATTTCATCTACATAATACATATTTAACTCTTTAAATAATGTATTGTAAATTTCAATTTGTTTTGCAACCTCAAAAAATTTCGATTTAAATGCAAACGATAAAAAGATTGTTCCTACTAAAAGAACAATAATTGTATTTTTTGAAAACTTAAACCTCTTCATTTTTTTTATTTTTTACTTCACTAACAAACCGAGTTAGTAATTTTTCCATTTTTAAGAATATCTCGTCATAAGTACATTTATCTTTCCCAATATACGAAATCATAAAAACATAAGGTTGCTCTAAATTATTGTAGACAATTTCTTTTTGCAAACGATAGGATTCTCGCATTAACCGCTTTATTCTGTTTCTATCTACAGCCAGTTTAAAATTACGTTTAGGAACAGAAACCCCTACTTGAGCTGGGAATTCTGAGGTATGATCTGTTTGTAAAAAAATCATTCTAAGAGGATACGCTTTCACAGAATTTCTCTCTTCGTAAAGTTTTTCTATGAGCTTTTTACTTTTTAAACGCTCTTCTTTTCCTAAGGTATGCTTCATGCATACAAACTTAATAGAAATCATCTACTTTTTATAGATTTTGTATCTTTAACTTTCATATTTATTGCTTTATTAAAGTTTAATTTCTGACAAATAAAAATATAAATATTAAACAACAATCAATATATTTGTTTAAAAACACACATATTGTTCAAAAAATAAGATTAAATTCGAATCCACTTTTAGATATAAACTTATGAAACAAGATCTTTTTCAAGCGCCAGATTATTATAATCTAGATGATTTATTATCCGAAGAAAACAAACTAGTAAGAAGTGCAGCTCGAGAATGGGTAAAACGAGACGTTTCTCCTATTATTGAAGAATATGCTCAAAAAGCAGAGTTTCCAACTCAAATTATTAGTGGTTTGGCAGAAATTGGTGCTTTTGGCCCTTACATTCCAGAAGAATACGGTGGTGCAGGATTAGATCAAATTTCTTACGGATTAATTATGCAAGAAATAGAACGTGGAGATTCTGGAGTTCGCTCTACAGCTTCTGTGCAATCTTCTTTAGTAATGTATCCTATTTTTAAATATGGAAATGAAGCACAACGTAAAAAGTATTTACCAAAATTAGCTTCTGGCGAATGGATGGGCTGTTTTGGATTAACAGAACCAAATCACGGTTCTAATCCGTCTGGTATGGAAACCAAGTTTAAAGATATGGGAGATCACTATCTTTTAAATGGTGCAAAAATGTGGATTTCTAACGCGCCTTTTGCGCAAGTTGCCGTTGTTTGGGCAAAAAATGAAGAAGGTAGAATTCATGGTTTATTGGTAGAACGCGGAATGGAAGGTTTTACAACACCTACCACACATAATAAATGGTCTTTGCGTGCATCTGCAACAGGAGAACTTATTTTTGATAATGTAAAAGTGCCTAAAGAAAATTTATTACCAAATAAATCTGGACTCGGAGCACCTTTAGGTTGTTTAGATTCTGCAAGATTCGGAATTGCTTGGGGCGCAATTGGTGCTGCAATGGATTGTTACGATACCGCTTTACGTTATTGTAAAGAACGTGAACAGTTTGGCAAACCGATTGGCCAATTTCAATTACAACAGAAAAAATTAGCAGAAATGATTACTGAAATCACCAAAGCACAATTATTAGCCTGGAGATTAGGTACTTTAAAGAATGAAGGAAAAGCAACTTCTGCTCAGATTTCTATGGCAAAAAGAAATAATGTCGACATGGCTATTCATATTGCAAGAGAAGCGAGACAAATGTTAGGTGGAATGGGCATTACTGGTGAGTATTCTATAATGCGTCACATGATGAATCTGGAAAGTGTAATTACCTATGAAGGAACGCATGACATTCACCTATTAATTACAGGTTTAGATGTAACTGGTTTAAGTGCTTTTAAGTAGTGTTTTTTATGGTTTGGTTAAACGTTTAACAAATGTTGAAATTAAGACAAAAATCAATAAAACGATTTATTTTCAACAAGAGTTAAATACTTAGTGTTTCAGTAACTTAGCAATGAAAATTTTATGGTATTTTTATATGAGTTTAAAAATATCATTATGCAAGAAACTAGAAATGACATTATTCAGTTTATTAACCTACAATTAGCTTCATTAGGACAACCTACTTTTAAGGACAAACCAGAAAATTCTATTCAATTTTTAGATCCGAAATTTGAGGAATTAACTTGCAGTCTTATTAAAAGTATCAAGCAAAGATCTAGATTATTATCGGACCATCTTTCTCCTGCAGATTCAAGAATACAAGCATTTATTAATGATTATTTAAAAAAAGTGTCTATTAATAAATCTCTTGTAATACCAAACAACACGTTGGTATTAACTAAAAAAGGACAAGCAAGAGAACTTAGTTTACCTCCAGATGGTGATTCTTTTAAAAGTAATTTAGTTACTACTAGCAGAATAAAACAAGGTATTTTAAACAATCCATTAAACGATAAAAGGACAACAAAAGGAACTTTTCATATTGTAAAAGGCAGCTTACCTGTACCATTAGACAAAAAAGAAGTTCCGCAAGAAACTTTTGCGCATTTATTGCATTCAGCTTTTAATCCTTCGGATGATTTAAAAACACTTCCGTTTACCTCTAGTCAAGATAAACAAGCCAAAGTAATGGTTTCTTCACTTTTAAGACCTGTGGTTTGTCCGGAAGTTAAAGGAGTAATCTCAGAAAAATCATTAGAGGTTCGCTTTTTTGTACCAGGAAACTTAGTAAGTAATTTAGATTTTGTAGAGTCAATTTTCGGCAATGCCGGAGACCATAACTTAGCACAAAATGATGCTGCTTTAGATACAGAACACTGGACAGGACATACTGGCTGTATTGTTTTAGCTCCACAATTAAAAGAATTAAAAAAGAAAGATGTTGGCTTACCTCATTTTGATGATGCTACAGAACGTCAGAAAAAAGACGGAATGTGTTGGGAAAATGAAGAGGAACTTTATAATGAAGGTGGTGCTTTTAAAATTACCTGTAGAGATGATAGAGGTGTTGTAGTTACCCTAATTGCAGATAATTATTACGGATATTCCAAAAAAGAAATAAAAACTCAAATTAGTTATTCTGCCAACCTATTTGGTTTGGTAGAAGAAGAACATGCAGGTGGTGCAATTGCATTTGCTAGAAGAGTTATGGGCGATACCGTAGATGGTAAAGTGCAATCTGAATTCTATAACTTTAAACATACTTTTGAAGGTGTAAAACAACTTTTAGGAGATACCATAGAGGTAAAACCAGAAAACTATGCGGTAGATAAAAAATACCCAAACATTGTTTACATCCCGGAGTTTGCATACATAAACACCAATACTAACAGCATTACTTGGATGCATAAAAGTAAAGAGCAAAAATTAACATTGTCTCCTTACAAAACTTACATACACCCTACGGGAAGTAAATTAAAATTAGAAAAACATAAATCTATCGATTTATGGAGAATTATAGAAACATTTGCAGAAGGTGTTTTTTGCCACAAACCATGTACAGTTTCTGGTGGTGGTAAATCTGAGATTTCTAAACCAATGCAAAATGCTATTACGTATAGTACTTTTAACATTCATAATATAGAAGAAGACTTTAAAAAGGCCGACGAAATTATAGAGTATGTATATTCTAATCGATGGAAAGTAAAAGACCCAAACAGACCAATTTCTAGATCTTTTTTAAGTGAAAAAAGAACGTTAAGTTCTGCTGTTAAATTATTAATTCCGTCGAAACATAATTCTGATGAGTTCAATCAATTTTTAGAAGAAATTCCTGTACACATTCGTTCTTTAGTGCTTTTTGTAAAAAGGTTATACAGACAAGCACACGGAACTTTAAATTGGAAAGAGTACATGTCTGTTGAAATTATCAACGGAAAAAAAGGAACGAGTTTATTATACAACAACACACCAGTTGTTGGTAGTTATGTTCGTATTGGTTTTAATGAACAAGGAAATTGGATGTTAAACAAATTACGTTCAGATTTCTCTCCTTCAGAAAAAGTACAAACAGAAGATGATATTACAGCTTCTATTACCATACCTAGAAATCAATTAAAAAACTTAAACCCTGAATTCACCAATAAAAGTTTAAAATTATTAACTAATTGCGAGGCACATCTTTTTCAAAGACCAGATGAAGCGGTAGTAAGAGGTTATGATAAAGCTGCCGAATTAGATTTGGTAACAAACGGCCGTTTTTTAACCAACTACGAGTTACTTAAAAAAGAAGATGCCATTGCTTTATACGAAGACACTATCAACTTTGATAAATATACAAAACCAGTTAAAGATTTTATTGAAAGTATTGTTAAAAGTGATAAAAAAGAACAGTTTTTTGCTCTGCCTTCTCATACGAGAATTGTAAATGGTGAACCTACCAAAAACCCTCGTTATTTAGAGCCTTGTAAAAATGTTGTAGAAACTGAAGATACTTATTTAGCGGATATTGGTGTTCGTTTAGTTAGAAAAATTAACTTAAACGAACCTGTATATCATGTTGTAAATGCTGTTTTACCTGGTAGAAGAAATAATCCTGTTGATAAAGCTGCAGGAATAAGACCTTTGGCAGTTTATAACCCAATTCACTACCAAGAAGCGCCAGAATTATTTATGGACTTTATCTGTAGTTTAACAGGGAAATCTCCATCTACTACTGGAGCTGGTACAGAAGGAGCTTTAACAAAAGCACCATTTAACATGCTTACTCCAACAACAGACTTAAATAACGCATTGTTGTCTCATATCTTAACAGAATCTAATGGATTTAGCACTGCTGCAGGTTATGTAGGTGCAGAAAATAAAATAGACCACGATGTTAGTTTATTAATCCCTGAAATTTGGGCAAGACTAGAACCTAAAGACAGGGATCCTAAAGAGTTAATTAAAAATGGTTCTTTAGAAAAAATTAATGATTTTGAATACGAAGGAGAAACTATTTTAGCAAGTAGATTAGGATACAGAATTACAAAAACATTTTCTTACAGATGTCTAAATAGAATTTTTGATGAACCTACAGCTGTTTTTAGCGAAAGAATGTTAAAACCAGAATTACAAGGTTTAGAAGATTTTGTAGATGGAATTAAAAATATTACTGAAGCACAACAAAAGGTGGCTTTAAACTATTTTGAAGATGGAAGCATAACTGCTGCTATTCCGCCATTAAAAGTGCTGTTACATATTATGGCATATGGTAATTATGAAGGAAAAGACATTAGTGATCCAGAATTACGTAAATTATTTGAAAGAGAGTATGTAATTAACAGCGATTGGTACAAAGAGAGATTACAATTAAAACAGCAAAAAGACATTGCTTTTTATGATAATCAAATAAAATATTCTGAAGATTTTATTGCAAATCCTTATAACAATTCTATTGCTTCAGAAATGGATATCAATACACGATTAGAAAACTTAAAACTACAATACAAACATGTAATTTCTAATGAATATTTAGAGAGTTTAATGGGGACAATTGGTACAGATCCTTTATATAGAAAGGGATAATAACTAAATTAAGCTAAGAAGCTTTTAGCAAAATATGAGGGCATCGCTTACAGTTGATGCCCTTTTTTTTATACTTATTACAACAGCTACTCTTTGGTTTTATGCAATTAGACGAACAAACACTATCACAAACGGATGTATTTAACATAGAAACTACGGGCTTACTTTCAGTATAAAAAACAATCATCTTAAATAATTATGCGACAAATATAGTCTTTATTTAGAATAAATAAATATAACAAAACGATAAAATTACTAATTTATCATACTTACCAACTTTTTATCACATCACCTTCAACGTTTTACCCTAATAAAATAGGCTTACCATTTTTAAAAAAGAGAAAAAGAAGACACCATCTAAAACCTAAAGTTTTGTTAAAAACCCTTATTTATCAATTCTTTAATTAAACCTTTGTTTCTTTATTTAGTTACACTTGTTCACACCTCATTTAATCAACCAATAATAATGAAGAAAGTTCTTTTACTCATCTGCTTAATTTTTACTTGTATCACCTATTCTCAAACTAAGGAATTTAAAATTACTGGTACAATAACATCTCTAGAAGATAATGAATTGCTAGAATCTGCAACCGTACATGCAGAACGTTTAAAAGACAGCAGTATTATTTCTTATACAATAACCGACGCTAAAGGTTATTTTAATGTTGAAGGTAAAACAGCAGATAGCCAAATAAAATTAGTAGTTTCATATATTGGTTATAAACCGTACACAAAAATAATTAATACAAAAAACCAGCATGTTGGTAATTTAAACTTAGAACTCGCTAATGCATTAGATGCTGTTGTTATTAGATCTAGTGCTCCTATCACCATAAAAAAAGATACCGTAGAATTTAATGTAAAATCTTTTAAAACAAAGAAGGATGCCAATGTAGAAGATTTATTAAAAAAACTACCAGGAGTAGAAGTAGATGATGAAGGAGCAATTACGGTAAACGGAAAATCTGTAAATAAAATACTTGTTAACGGAAAGCCTTTCTTTGGAAACGACCCAACTATTACAACAAGAAACCTTACCAAAGATATTATTGAAAAAATACAAATTTCAGATACAAAAACCAATGCTCAAGCCTTTGCTGGCGAAGATTCTGATGGAGAAAACAAAACCATAAACCTTACCATAAAAAAAGAAAACAATAAAGGCTATTTTGGTAAAACTGCTGCAGGAATCGGTACAGACGACAGATATGAATATGCAGGTATGGCAACCCGTTTTAAAGGAAGCGAACGAATAGGACTTTTAGCCGGTGGTAATAATATAAACTCTCCTGGTTTTAGTTTTGGAAATCAAAGAATGCAATTTGGTGGAAATAATAGAAGCTTTGGAGGCGGACAAGGTATTGTTACTTCTAACAATTATGGTTTAAATTACATAAATGCTTTTGGCAAAATGTTTGAACTTTCTAGTGATTACTTCTATAAAAATAGTGAATCGGACAATAAAACAACGAGCAACAGAGAAACATTCTTAGCCGACGGAACAAGCTTTTCTACAAATTCTTACAACACTTCTTTTAATGAAAGCGACAGTCATGATGCAAGTGTCGATTTTGAAATTGAAATTGACAGTACTTTTAGAATTGACATAGAATCTGATTTTAATGCTGATATTAACAAAAACACTTATACAAGTAATTCAGAAAGTTTTAATAACAGTAATACACTTACAAACGATTCTAACTCTAACTCAATTGCAGATTCTAATAGCAAAAAGTTTAATAATGAAGTAAATTTAACCAAGATGTTTGGCAGTAGAGGTGCTTTTTTAAGAGTAGAACTGACAGCAAATATTGATAAATCTGAAACAGAAGATTTGGTAAAATCTGAAACCAATATTTATGGTGATACCCCAAATCAAATACTTAGAGACCAGTATTCAGATGGAAATACAGACAAAACGGAAATTGGTAGTGAGGTTACCTATCGTTTTCCAATAATATCAAGACTATTATATTTTGATGTTGGTTATGAATATTCAAACACAAAAACAACAAAAATAAGAAGTACGTTTAACTTGGATCAAAACACCAACGATTACACAGATTTCAGCAACCTATTAAGTACCGATTTCGAATACCAAGACAACGTTAAAAAACCACGTGCAAAATTATCTTTCCGAAATGAAAAATGGTCTACATCTGCAGATATTGCTTACGTAAACAGAACTTTAAAAAATACAGATTTTTTAAGACCGGAAACCAATTTAGAAAGAGAATTTAACAACTTAGAGTACGGATTAGGGTTTCGTTTTAGAAAAAACAGAACCAGCAGCTATCGACTTAAATATAACTTTAGAAACGGAACACCTTCTTTATATCAATTACAACCATTTAGAGATGAATCTAATCCTTTAAATATTGTAACCGGTAACCCAGAATTAGATCCTACTAAAACACATAGTATTCGTTTTGGAGTCTCTAATTTTAATTGGCAAGACAGAACTGGTTTTTGGGCTTTTGGTAATGCTTCTTTTACAAACGATAGAGTAATTGCAAATACTATAATAGATCAAAATACACTTATTAGAGAAACTTCTTATGCCAACGTAGATGGTTTTTATAGCATACAAGGTGGTGGAAGTTATAGTGTAACAAAAAAATGGGAAGATTTTGGTAGTTTAAAATCAGAATTTACGGTTTTTGGAAATCTTAATAAAAACATTAACTTTAATAATGGAGTACAATATTCTAGTAAAGCAACGTCAATTTCTCCAAGAATTGGTTTTGATTTTATGTGGGATGATGTATTTGAAATTAGACCTTCTTATGCTGTTTCTTTCAACAGAAACACCTACGACATTGATAGTTTTAGTGATAAAAACTTTACAAGTCATGATGTTTTAATAAGCACCTCTACATTTCTACCTAAAAAGTTAGAATGGAGAAATGATGTAAAGTTTAATTACAATCCAAATATTGCTGATGGATTTCAAAAAAGTGCTTGGTTTTGGAATGCGACCTTGCGTTATTCAATCTTAAAAGACCAAGGAGCAGTTGGTATAAAAGTATATGATATTTTAAATCAAAATACAAATGCAAGAAGAGTAGCTACAGAAGATTATATTCAAGATTCTTCTAGTACCGTTTTACAACAATACGCAATGTTAACCTTTACTTGGAAGTTTAATAGCCTAGGAGGTGAAGGAAAAAAGTTTGAACCATCAAGAAAAAGAAGATATAGAGGATAAAATATAAATTTTAATACTTTTATTTTACTAAGAATTTTAAAAGTAACAAAACACACATCTTAAAAAAAGAAATTATAGATCTATAATTTTGCTGTAATTTTGCTATGTATGACAGATAAAAAAGAAAATACAGAAAGAAAAAAATTTAAACTAACACATTTACCTGAATTATTGTTAACAAGTGCAAAAGCTTGGTTTAAAGATGACCCTTTTAATAAAGCTGCAATTATTGCTTATTATGCAATACTGTCTTTACCTGCACTACTAATAATTATATTTAACCTTGTTGGTTCTATTTGGGGAAAAGAAATAGTAGAAGGACAAATTTTAAACGAAATATCTAACGCTATTGGTGCCGAAACGGCAGAAACAATAAAAGGAATGATGGTTAATGATGGAAGTAAAAAAACGTCATTATTTACAACCATCATTGGTATTGCAACTTTACTATATGGTTCTACAGGTGTGTTTTTTCAAATACAAAATATTTTAGACACCATTTGGGATGCAAAACCTAGATTTAAAAATGGTGTTTTAGAAACTGTTTTTGTAAGATTAAAAAGTTTTGGTTTTATCTTAATTATTGTTTTCTTACTACTAATAAGTCTCGTTTTAACCTCACTACTTAGTACTTTTGGAGAAAATTTAAAAAATATTATTTCTAGTGAATTGGTAAATTCTATTTTTACGTTGGATATTTTTATTTCCTTAGCTTCTATTTATTTTGTTTTTGCAGCAATGTTTAAAATTTTACCGAATGCAAATGTACCATGGAGAGCAGTTAGAATTGGTGCTTTGTTAACCTCAATTCTTTTTGTTGTTGGTAAATATTTACTTGCAATTTACTTTAGCGAAGTAGAACCAGGTTCTACCTATGGTGCCGCTGGCTCTATAATATTAGTAATGCTATGGGTTTCTTACACTAGTTTAATTCTCTTCTATGGCGCACATTTTACAAGAGCTTATTCAATAAAATATCTTTTAAAACAACCAGAAAAAATTATCGAATAAGTCTCAGTTTTAAGATCGGCTCTTATTTTTTAACGCCTAATTTCACTAAAATGGTTTCTAATAAACACCATTTTGTAAATGCAGATTGTATTAAATTTAGTCCAATAAAAACTCCGAACCACAACCAATTTACGCTCACATAATAGGTTAGTACAACCATTAACAAAACCATTACTCCTACTATAACTCTAAAATATTTATTTAACATTTCTTACTCTAATTTTTAATTATATATATCTTTCTATTGGCAGAACAATTGCTTTTAAAGGATTATTTGTTTTAATTTTTTTATTAAAATCTTCTATTAATACAAACAAACCATCTATTTTTTCTGCTTCCGTAAAAGAGAAAAACATGATAGATTCATTGCCATTCTTCTCTGCAGAAAACCAATTAGAAGCCTTTAATAATTGAGGTACATTTTTATGTCCATCAATATCAGAACTACTAAAGTTTTCAATATTTGCTTTCTTGAAGATTTTTAAAACCTCCTTTTGAAATTCTTCGACTGCTGTAACTATTACTAATTTCATGAGTTTTTCCTTTTTTGCTTCCCGCAGATCTCACGGATAATCGCAGATTTTTATTTAACTCTTCTGCATAAATCCGCGTAATCTGCGGGAAAAAGTTCTTTATTTATAATTTTTCTTCTCTATCATATAATATACTAACGGCACAACTAACAACGTTAATACCGTAGAAACAATGGTTCCTCCCATTAATGATATTGCTAGTCCTTGAAAAATAGGATCAAACAAAATAACAAATGCTCCAATTACAACAGTTCCTGCAGTTAATAAAATAGGAGTAGTTCTTACAGCTCCTGCTTCAATACAAGCTTGTTTTAAAGGAATTCCTTCATCCGTTCTTAAGTTGATGAAATCAATCAGTAAAACCGAGTTCCGAACCATAATTCCCGCCAGGGCAATCATTCCAATAAATGATGTTGCTGTAAAAAAGGCACCCATAATCCAGTGTCCTAAAATAATTCCTATTAATGATAACGGTATAGCAACCATCATTACAATGGGTGCTTTAAAGTTTTGAAACCATCCAACAATTAAAATATAAATTAAGATAATAGCGCCTAAAAAGGCGATACCTAAATCTCTAAAAACTTCTAAGGTAATTTGCCATTCTCCATCCCATTTCACGGTATAATTGTCTTCAAAATCTGGCTGACCTAAATACATTTCGTCTAATTTAAAGCCTTCAGGAAGTTTTATTTCTTTCAATTTTTCTTCCATTCCTAAAATTGCATACGCCGGACTTTCTAATTCTCCTGCCATATCAGCTGTTACATAAACTACACGTTTTTGGTTTTTTCTATAAATACTTTTTGCAGCAATCGTTTCTTTAATTTCAACCAAATCAGCAATTGGCACCATATTTCCTTGTTTAGATTTTACTTTTAATTGAGAAATATCAGAAATAGTAGACTTTTCTTTTTCATCTAAACTCAACACCAACCCAACTTGATTTACAGCATTTTCATCATACAAATTAGTAACAGGTCTGTTAGACAACGCCATATTCATGGTATACGCAATTTGTTGTGGCGCAACACCATATAACATTGCTTTTTCTTTGTTAATTTCAAATTGATATTCTGTTTGGTCTGCTTCCACCATCCAATCTACATCTACAACATCGGCAGTGTTTTTTAGGATATTCTGAACATCATTTGCAATTCTCATTTGCTCATTATAATCTGGTCCATACACCTCAGCAACAATGGTAGATAAAACTGGAGGTCCTGGTGGAACTTCTACCAACTTTACATTTGCATTATATTTAGCAGCAATACGTTGTATTTCTGGTCTTAATAATTTTGCAATTCCATGACTCTGAATACTTCGTTCTCCCTTATCAACCAAATTGACTTGAATATCTGCCATATTAGATCCACCACGTAAATCGTAATGACGTACCAAACCGTTAAAAGTAATCGGAGCAGAAGTACCAATATAATTCTGATAATTCACCACTTCTGGTCTTGTCGCTAAATATTGCGAAATTTCTTGTGCTACAACGCCTGTTCTTTCTAAAGTAGTTCCTTCTGGCATATCTATTACTACCTGAAACTCATTTTTGTTATCAAAAGGTAACATTTTTACAGCTACAGAATTGGTGAAAAACAATACCATTGTTGCCATTAAAACCACAAATGTTCCACCTAAAAACAACCAACGTAACTTTCCGTTTTCTAACAAAGGTCTTTCAAACTTGTTATAAATTCGATAAATAAAAGTTTCTTCTAAAGGTTTTTCAACTTTCTCTACACCTCCTTTTTTGTCTTTTTCTCTTAAGAAAATATATCCTAAATAAGGTGTAATTGTCAACGCAACAAATAATGATAAAATCATTGCAATTGATGCTCCAATTGGCATTGGCGCCATATAAGGCCCCATTAAACCAGACACAAAAGCCATTGGTAAAACAGAAGCAATCACTGTAAATGTTGCTAATATTGTTGGATTACCAACCTCATTAATTGCATACAAAGCCGCTTGTTTAAAAGGCAGTCGTTTCATCTTAAAATGTCGATGCATATTTTCTGCAATAATTATGGAATCATCCACCACAATACCCGTTACAAACACCAATGCAAATAAAGTAATTCTGTTTAGCGTGTAATCCATCATGTAATAGCTCAACAACGTTAAAGCAAACGTAATTGGTACAGATAAAAATACAACCAAACCACCACGCCAACCCATTGCCAACATAACAACCAATGTTACCGCAAAGATAGAACCGATCAAATGCCATAACAATTCAGATACTTTATGAGAAGCAGTTTCTCCGTAATTTCTTGTAATTTCTACATGAACATCATCCGGAATTAAAGTAGTTCGTAAATGGTCTACTTTTGTTAAAATAACTTCCGCAATTTTCATTGCATCTGCACCTTTTCTTTTCGCTACCGAAATGGTAACCGCAGGATATTCAGATTTGTAATCAGCAGATTTATCACTCGCTTTTCCAAAACCTAAAGACACATAATTTTGAGGGATTTCAGGCCCATCAACAATGTTGGCAATTTGTTTTAAATAAATAGGTCTGTTCTGCTGTACCCCAACCACTAAATTCTCTACATCTGTTACAGACGCTAAAAAGGTACCAGTATTTACTAAAAATTCAGTATCATTTTTATCAAAACTACCAGAAATTAATTGGGTATTATTGGCTTTTATCATTTCAGAAACCGATAAGAAATCCAATCCACTTGCAGCCAATTTATCTTTATCTAAAACCACACGTAACTGACGATTTCTTCCACCAATTTTATGCGTAATAGAAACATCATTTACCTTCTTAATTTCCGATTCTAACTCTTGCGCCATTTGGCTTAATTGATAATCGCTGTAGTTTTCACTCCACAACGTTAACCCCAACATTGGCACATCATCAATAGCACGAGTTTTAACCAACGGAAACGTAACACCCGCAGGCATTTGATCCATGTGTTTGTTAATTTCGTTGTATAACTTCACAAAAGAACGCTCAATATCTTCGCCCACATAAAATTGCACAATTACCATTGCTTTTTCGTTCATAGAAGTAGAATGCACATACTCCACACCCTTAATATTAGAAATTAATTTCTCTAAAGGTTTTACAACTCTACTTTCTACTTCTGTAGGACTCGCACCCGGATAACCCACAAAAATATCTGCCATTGGCACATCAATTTGCGGCTCTTCTTCCCTCGGAATCAAAAACGAAGCATACACACCAACCACCATAAAAACGATCATTAGCAACACGGTCAATTTCGATCCAATAAAGACTTTTGCAATTTTTCCAGCTAAACCTTCTTTCATATTTTCTTATATTTTGGGCGTTTTAACAGGCTATCCGTTACAATCTTTTTTTGCCATATATGGCAGAAAAAGGATTTCCACTGCTATCCTTAACGCGACAATTCTTATTCTTAACTAAATTTGTTATTTTATTTATACCTACAAGGTTTTTGAAACCTTGCAGGAGTATTCCTTACTGTATATGCCTACTGATGAATAAATACTGCCTACTGAACACTAACTTTAGCCCCATTAAATAACTTCCCTTCCGCAGAAACAATGTAAGATTCATCAGCATTTAAACCCGATAAAACCTCAACATTATTTCCATACGTTCTACCTAAACGCAACCAACGCAACATTGCTGTATTACTTTCACTTACTGTATACACACCAGATAATTGACCGTTAGTTACAATTGCTTCATTAGGAATTAAAACCAATTCCGATTTCACTTTTCTTTCTACCGGAAACTGAACTGTAGCAAACATCCCAGATAAAACTGGTACATCTGTTTTATCTAAATTGATTTTTACTAAATATTGTCCACCTGTATTTTTAGCAGAAGTACTTACTTCCGTAACTTTTCCTGTTAATGTTTTATCCATAGATTTCACAAGTACACTTACAGTTGTTCCTTTTTTAATTTGCGAAATTTCTGTCTCAGGAACCATGGCAATTACTTCAAACTCTTTAGGAGTTTCTATACTAATTAAAGGCATTCCTGGGTTTGCCATATCTCCACTTTCAATATTTTTACTTGTAACTACACCACTAAAAGGCGCTGTTATGTTAGAATACGCAAACTGTGCATTAATTTCATTTTTCATTTGATTTGCAGATTCTAAACCTGCTTTTGCCATTTCGTAATTTGCAGTCATGTCATCCATTTCTTTTTGAGTAACACTTTTACTCTCAAATAAATTTTTAAAACGATTGTAATTCTTTTCGGCGTTGTTAAAAGCAGTTTTTGCTTGTGTAATTCCTGCGTTTACTTGTCCTTTTTTAGCTTGTAAATCAGCATTATTAATAGAAATTAACAACTGACCTTTTCTAACTTTATCACCAACATTTACATGTACCTTTTTTACGAAACCCATGATTCTTGTGCTTAAATCGGCACTATTCGTTGCCTCAATTTTTCCACTTACAGACAAAAACGGACTGTTACTATTTACAGCAACTTTGCTAACTGAAATTTTAATTGCAGGTGTATTATCTACTGTAGCTTTTTTTTCTTCACTTCCACAACTCGTCATTATTAATGAAGCTGTAAATAATGCTATTATGTGTATGTATTTTTTCATTGAATTTGGTTTTATTTTTTTACTAAAAACTGCGACTGCTTGCTGTCAACTTTCTTTATTTCTTGGTTAGGAAGTTTAAATAGGTTTGTGTAAAATTGAATTGATAAATTGTTTGATAATATTCTAATTGTTTTTGTGCAAATTGCGTTTCTGCCATTAATAAATCAGACGTTTTTTCTAAACCTTCTTTAAACCTGTTTTTTCTAATTCTTAAAGACTCTTCAGATTGTTGCACCGCTAAATCTGTTAATTCTAAACTGTTTTTTGCATCTACCAATTGACGTTTTACTTTGTTCAACTCTAAATTACTTTTAGACATATATTGATTGTATTCTAACTTCGATTTTTCTAATTCGGCTTTACTTTTTTGTGCTTTTCCAAAACGTTTAGAACCCTGAAAAATATCCCAACTTAGTTGAGCACCAATTAAATACCCATTTGCATCACCCTGAAAAATTTTATTGTCATACATTTCATAACTTCCAAAGGCATTTAAACGCGGTAGAAAAGCCATTTTATCTGCTTTATTCATTGCTTCGTATGCTTTAGAAGCCAAATGCATCGCTTTTATATCTGCTCTATTTTCAGAAATTATTTTGTTATCAACATTAAAACTAGCAACAACTAAACTTTCTGTTGGTTTGTAAACTATGTAACTTTCATCATTCATTAAAAATGATAGATAATTAGAGGCATTTTGCACATTACTTTTAGTTGTTTGCAATTGGTTTTTAACTTCTGTAACTCTTATTTCAACATTTAAAACATCAGCTTGCTGTAAAAAACCTTGTTTAAAACTATTGTCTGCCATTTGTTTATTTGCATTTGCAGCTTCTAACGCTTTTTCTAAAACAGCTACTGCTTTGTATGCTAATTGTAATTGCATGTATGCTTTTTCAACTTCAAAGGCTAAATAATCTTGCGTTCTTTCCGTTTTTAAAGACATCGCTTCCATTTTAGTTTTGGCAGCTTTTCTTTGATAAAAGCCATCTAAATTAATTAATGGTTGCTGTATTTCTATCTTCGTTGCAAAGTTCCTAGTAGTTGTTGGATCATTTAATAAATCTGGATTAAAATCTGCAGCTGTTAAAATTTCTTGGTTCAATTTAGAACCAAAAGACATTAAAGGGTTTGTTGTAGAAATACCTGTATGACTTGCTGTAATGTTTGGTAAAAACACCGCATTTGTTTGTCTATAATCTGCTTTAGAAGCATTAAACTCTTCCTCTGAAATCTGAATCGTTGTATTTTTCTCCGCAACTTTAGCTAAGACTTCTGCTTTTGATATTGGTTTTATTTCTTGCGCTTCTACCAGAAAAGTAACTGTAAATAAGCAGAGTATGGTTATGTATATTGTGTTTTTCATGTATTCTTTAATTATCTGTGGCAAATGTACATTAGACTATTTCTCTAGTCAGTAACATAAGTTACCGAGCAAAGAATGATAGTTCGCTATAGTTGCATACTTATTTTTACGAAACACACGGATTCACTACCACAAATAGAATTAAAAGTAGTTCTAGGATAAACTATTATAAAAATTTTCACAAATAAAAGAACGATTATGGGAGTTATAGAAATGTTTAAAATAAAGGAATGCACTTTTTTTCTGAAGGCTTAGGAATAATATCTCTTTTTTTAAATACCTTCACAATTTTAAAACCAAATTGGCATGAATATTACAGCATCTTACACAGACCTTTATCAACTTACTATGGCCGAAGTTTATTTTAAGACGAAACCAGATGGACTCGCTGTCTTTGATTATTATTACCGTCACAACCCTTTTAATGGTGGTTATTCTATTTTTGCAGGGTTAGAAGATGTATTAGATATTTTAGAAACTTTTAAATTTTCAGCTTCCGATATTGTATATTTAGAACAACATGGTTTTCAGAATGATTTTTTAGAATACTTGAAGAATTTTAGTTTTAAAGGAACTATTTTTTCAAGTAAGGAAGGTGATGTCGTTTTTCCAAATCGCCCTATTTTACAAGTAGAAGCTAATATTATTGAAGCACAGATTATAGAAACCTTTTTACTAAATATTCTTAATTTTCAGACCTTAATAGCAACCAAAGCAAGCAGAATTAAATATAGCACAGAAAAAGAGATTTTGCTAGATATGGGCTTACGTCGTGCTCATGCTACTGGAGGATATTATGCCTCGAGAGCCGCTATAATTGGTGGTTTTGATAGTACAAGTAATGTCATTGCTGCCAAAGATTATAACATTCCGTCTACGGGTACAATGGCACACTCATTCATTCAGAGCTATAAAGAAGAAATACAAGCATTTAGAGATTTTGCAAGCATACGACCAAAAGGCTGTGTACTTTTAATAGATACCTACAATAGTTTAAAAAGTGGATTACCAAAAGCGATTACGGTAGCCAAAGAAATGGAAGCTAGAGGAGAAAAATTACTTGGAGTCCGTTTAGATAGTGGTGATTTGGCATATTTATCTAAAAAAACGAGAGCAATTTTAGACGAAGCCGGTTTAGATTATGTAAAAATTGTAGCCTCTAATCAATTGGATGAATATGTTATAAAAAGTCTTAAAGAGCAAGAAGCTCCTATTGATATTTTTGGTGTTGGAACTAATTTAGTTACAGGAAATCCTGATGCTGCCATGGATGGTGTTTATAAATTATCAGAATACAATGGAGAGCCAAGAATTAAACTTTCCGAAAACATTATAAAAGTATCATTACCTTACAAAAAACAGGTTTATAGAATGTTAGATGATAAAGGCATGTTTTATGGTGCGGATGCTGTAGTACTATATAAAGAAGGCGAAGTAGCGAAAATAGAACACCCTTTTGATGCTACAAAGAGTTTAAATTTAGAAGCTTTTAAACAAGAACCATTGCTAGAGAAAGTTATGGAAAATGGAAAAAAAATAGTCTCTTCTAGATCTGTTTCTGAAATTGCTGCATATTCTAAATCGCGTTTAGCACAACTTCCTAATGAATACAAACGTTTTCAAAATCCGCATATTTACAAAATAGGATTGAGTTTAAAACTAAAACAAGACCGTGATCAATTGATACAAGAACATAAATTTTAAATTGAATATTCAGGAGACTATTGTGTCTTGCATGATTATATATTAATTTTAAATAAAAACGATTTATGAAAACACTCCTTATAATCGATGTACAAAACGACTTTATGCCAATTGGATCGCTTCCTGTTCCTAATGGAGATAAAATAGTTTCAATTATCAATGAGATACAACCTAAATTTGATTTAGTGATTGCTACCCAAGATTGGCATCCTGAGGATCATATTAGTTTTGCTTCCAATCATAATGGAGCATCTCCTTTTGATGAAATTGAAATAAAAGGACAACCACAAACCTTATGGCCAAATCATTGTGTACAAGGATCTAAAGGAGCAAAATTACATCCTAAACTAAACACATTAAAATGTGAAAGCATTTTTAGAAAAGGAACTGATAAGGAGATTGATAGCTATAGTGCCTTTTATGATAATGGACACCTAAAATCTACAGGATTAGCTGGATATTTAAAAGAAAAAGGGACTAGCCAACTTTTTATATGCGGATTAGCCGCAGATATTTGTGTTTATTATTCCATTCGTGATGCAGTTAAAGAAGGTTTTGATTGTTTTTTTATTGAAGACGCTTCCGAAGCACTAGACAATGAAGATTTTAAGAAAATTAAAGAAGATATGATTGATATGGGAGTTAAAATAATTTCTTCGGAATTTATATAACGCCTTTTCTTAAGAAAATCACACTCTTTAAATTTATAACATTAACACCTGTTTTACAAGTGATTAAAATCCATAAAAAAGGATATTACACATTCTTTTTTCTTATTTTTTTAAACCAAATAATAAAACCTGTTACTGGTAACGAGCATCCAACTAAACTAATTAGAAAATAAATAATGATAGTTGGTAGCCCCATAATTTCTCCTGTATGCAATGGTTTTGCAATTAACTTAAACTGTTCATGTAATGCTAAATTTTTAAATAGTTCTTGTTTTCTAACTTTACCATCAATTGAAAATTCTATTTTATCTGGCACATAAAAATTCAACAAATTGTCAGTATTCATTTTAGTGATATTGATGCTTTTAGTGTTTTCTTTTGCTAACAGAATTACTTTTGTTCCCTCATTTTTTAAAATACTATCTGTTTTTAAAAGAATTGATTGCAAACTACTTTCCTTTTTTAAAACAGTATTTTCTTTTGCTGATAAATCATCAAACAAGACATCAAAAGAACTTGATAAGGATTCTTTTAATGCAATATTAGTGTCAGATATTACAATAGAATCTCCTCCTAAGCCAATAATAACAGCATTTTTTACCCAATGAAAAGAAACATACAAACCGGTCACTGAAATAAAAAACAGCAACAAAATGGAATAAAACCCTAAAACTCTATGCAAATCATAATTTACACGATGAAACTTGGCGTCTAGCTTTATTTTTAAACTTTTTTTAAGTTGATTTATCTTTTTAGGCAACCAAATTATAAATCCAGAAAACAGCAGAAAAATAAAAATTAAAACAGCCACTCCGTTTATAAACTTACCAACATCACCTGCCAACAAAAATCGGTGGACTTCTAAAATAAAATCAAAAAAGGCAATTGAAGTCGTATTTTTAACACCCAATAATTCCCCAGAAATAGGATTGTAATATGCAGAAACTCCAGTATTATCCTTACTGAATGATGAAACTAAAACACTTTTATTATTTTCTTTGAAAACAGTAATATTAGTTGCACCACCAAACTGATTTTCAAAATTATTTAAAATAGTATCAATCGCTATTTTAGAACTGTTATTATCTAATTTTACATAAACAACATCACGATCTATAAGATTTTCTATTTGTGTTTTAAACGCATAAATACTCCCAGAAAGACAAACAATAAAAATTATTATAGATGATAAAAGTCCGAGCAACAGGTGCAGTACGGACATGATATACTTAAATAAGGATTCCTTCTTTCTTCTTTTACGAAGCAACTGTTTTTTCATTTATTACCTTCAAAAAAATTGTAAAAACGCTTATTCTTCGATTTTACCAACCTTATATTTATCAATCAATTTTAGATACGTATCAAACTGTTCTTCTGTCATCATTTTTTTAAAAGCTACTCTTCTACTTACATCAATTTCTTTATGATATTGCACATAAACATCTAGTTTCCCATGATAATTATCGTGATTTTCTCTTAAAACAGTAAAGAAGGTTTCGTTTGCTAAATCGTATTTTACAGATTGTAAACTATCTAAATCTAACTCGTTTTTAATTAATGCCATATTGTGTTTTTCTCTTCCAGATCTTTCAATATTTACTTCTTTAAAGTACGTTACATATTGCTTTTCATCTAAAATTTCCTTTATTTTTGCATCTTGTTCTGCAAAAATTATTTTCTGAGCAGCTAAAGCAGCATCTCTATCTCCTTTTGCATCAATCCAAGCTTGTTTTGCTTGTGCTGTATATGCGGTTGCAATTTTATCAAACTTTGTAGTTTGTTCTTTTGTCAATGCAATTTTAGATTTTATCATTGGGAAATTAAACCTGCCTTTACTTTCTTTTTCACTACAACCAACAACAATTGTTAAGATTGCTATTATTAAAATTTTACTTATTAATTTCATGTTTATATTTTTTAATTGAACTTAACTTTTTTTCTTTATTCATCTAGAACGTTAATCTAATTTCTCTTTTAAATAAACATTATCTGGATCTTGTTTTTGATGGATCGTATTTAAAATTATCGCATTCTCTTTTTCTTTTAATTTTATTGCTAAATCTACGACTCTGTCTATATAAGCTCCTTGAGGTTTTAGATTAAAACCAATATTTTTTGACAACAAATTATATTGTGTTTCTAATATTGAAGGATTTTTTACTAGCTCTTTTACATTAATTCTAAAACCATTAAATATCGTTCTTAATCCATCAATTAATGATGGTAACACAACACTTCCGTGATCTTCGTCATTATAAAACTTAACATGATAATTTAAATTTTTAGGTGCTGTAACTTCCATTAATTGAAGTGCTTTCCTTTTAGCTTCAAAATGAGCAAAATGCTGTTTGCTAGGATCCTTTTGATTTCCTTTAGAGTTTGCATTTGCAAAAAACAAAGTGCTTCCTTTAAAATCTATTGTTTCTAAATTACTTTCTAACTTTTTTACAAGTACATTATCATCCCACCATAAACTTGGGTCTATAATTAAATAAGCATTAAATTCTGAAGGATTTTTTAACAAGGTATTAAACGCAAACAAGCCTCCAAATGAATGTCCTATAAGAATTTTATAATCTAATGTTCTATAAGTCTGATTAACTTTAGTAATTAATTCTTCTGTAATAAAAGACTCAAATTTTTTAGAACCTCCATTTTCATAAGATAAACTCGTAACTTTTGTAGGCGTTAAATCTCTAGATCTATTGGTGTTTTTTATTGCCACAATAATACATTCTGGCATTAATGGATAATATCCGTCGGATAATTTTTGAACAATACCTGTGGTAACATTAAAAAATTTTTCTCCGTCTAAAAGATAAATAACAGGGTATTTTTGATTGGCAAAATTCTTATTTGAATAATTTTCTGGTAATGACACCAAGTATTCTCTTTCTTCATCTAATATTTTTGATTGTATGGTTTTTACCTCTCCGATCTCAATTTTTTGAGCTTGAGATAAAAAAGACATCAAACAAAAAGCAAAAACAATTATATTTCTCATATCTATGATATTTTAAAACAGAAAAGAGAACGCACAAACAACAACGCTCTCTTTTCAACATTTAATAATAATTAAAACAAACTATACGTAAGACCTAGTCTAAAGTTAAAAGGTTTTTGAGGTATTCCGTAACCATTGTAATATTCTTTATCAAAAATATTATCTGCCTTAAAACTTACTTTGTAATTATCTTTTTTGTAAAATACAGTAGCATCTACCGTTGTATACGCTTCTGAACCAAAGTTATTTGTTGTACTGTTATAAATTTCGCTCATATGATTAGCTCCTACTCCAAAGCCCAAACCTTTTGCACTTCCTTTTAAAGCTTGGTAACTTAACCAAAAGTCCCAAACTGTTTCTGGTGTGTAACTTAAGCTGTTTCCTAAAACAGCTTCACTACCAAAACTCACTTTTTCTAAAGTAGCATTGTTTTTAGTATATCCTGCAACAATATTTAAACCTGGTAATGGATTTGCAATTAAATCAATTTCGAAACCTTTACTTAAGGTTTCTCCTGTTTGAGAGCTAATTCCGTTTTCATCTACAATAATATCATTATCGATATTAATGTTGTAGTAACTAATTGTACTTAATAATTTACCGTTAAAGAAATCTAGTTTTGTACCAATTTCAAATTGTTTTGCTCTTTCTGGATCCCAAGAAATAATTTCTCCATTTCCGTTATCTGAAGGCGCATTATTGTTTAATCCATCCATATAATTTACAAATAAAGAGGCTTTATCTTCAAACGGATTATAAGCGACACCCAATTTTGTACTTAATGCATTTTGATTATAACCGTTATCTCTATCTACACCATTTGCTATGGTATTACTTGCCATAAAACGATCGAAACGTAAACCTCCTGTAAGCGTTAATTGTTTGTTTATAGTTATGGCATCAAAAGCATAAAAACCTAAAGTTTGAAATTTAGTAATTGTTTTATTTTTTGTTCCATCAGCTAAATTTGCTTCAAATTGATCGTTTGTTAAACCTGTAATAACAGGGTTTGTAGTATCTACGGCATCAATAGCATTCCAAACTCCGGTACGTTGTGTATCATCTAAATTATTTAAATAACTAATACCTGCAACAAATTTATTATCAACTTTATTACCTTCTACAACATTTAAAAAGTCTTGTTGAATATGTGTATTTTGAGTTTCTCTTGGATCTAATTGTAAGTAAAATCTATTAACGGTTGTTACATCTCCCATTACAACTCTTAAATAATTGGCATCTGTATACGAACTTGCTTTTGTGAAGTTCGTTTTTGATGTCCAAGTATCAGACAATTTATAATTCATGTTTATTTGAGATACTAAAGAAGAAAAATAACCAGCCATTTCATTTGTACCATAATTGGTATTAAAGTCCCAGTTTAAATCATCCCAAGAATTTACACTATCAGAAATTAAGGCTCCAGATACACCTCTTGCAAAGTTTAAATTACGTTTACTTTGGTTGTACTCTAGATTTGCTTTAATTGTTAACTTGTCTGACAACTCAAAAGTTAAAGAAGGCGCCAACATAAACTCTTTTATAATTCCTTGGTCTTGAAAACTAGCTTCATTATTATAAGCCCCATTAAACCTAAAGAAAACATTTTCTTCTTTGTTTAAAACAGTATTATAATCTATGGTTGCTCTATTTAAATCGTAACTTCCTGCGATGTAACCTAAATCTAATTTCTCACCATTATAAGCTTGTTTTGTTACTTTATTTACAACACCACCAAAGTTGGCAATGTTATTAACATTAGCTCCATAAAATAAAGAAGCAGGACCTTTTATCAATTCTATTCTTTCTATATTTTGAGGATCAATTGGAGCTTTTACCCAAGCAATTCCGCCATTTCTTAAATGAACATCAGATCTAAAACCTCTTAAAAATACACTCACATTACCATCATTAGATTGTACATAACCTCCACCAGTAATACTTTTAAAAGCAGAAGCTAAATCTGTATTTACTTGTTCTTTTAACAACGCATTTGTTACTACTGAATAAGATTGTGGATTGTTACTATTCTTTAACGGAACCTTTGCAACATATTCAGATTCCTTATGTGCAAATTGATTTAAACGTTCTGCAATAATTACAACTTCATTTAATTGCTCTTGATTTTCATCTAACTGAACATCATTTATTTTAGTTTGTAGAGAATTTACTTGAATTTGAATGCTTTTACTGTGCATTCCTATTAATGAAAACTCTAAAGTATAATCTCCGTAAGGAATATTTTTTAAAGAATATTTTCCATCAAAATTTGTAGTAGTACCAAATTTAGTCGACTTAATAATTACATTTATAAAAGATGCTGGGTTACCATCTGATGTTATTACTTTACCTGAAACACTACCTGTACTTTGTTGAGCATAGGTTGAGCTTATTAAAAACAACGCAATAATTGTTTTTAGAATTCTTGATATTTGCATAATATTAATTGATTTTTATTTTTTAAGATTTAAAAATGAAAGTGTAATTTTTAATATAAAATTAGATACCTTAATCTTTTACTGTTCTTATTTAGACTAATTATTAATAATGTTTTATTTTTGTGCAAATCTAGATAAGTAAAAATCTATTATTATAACGCAAAAGGTTTTTTAATCAACGAGAAAAGAAGAAATGAAAACAACACTAAAAAGTGCTATTTTTGATAAAAACATATTAGTAAAATCATTTCAAAAAAATTTTAAAACGTCTAATTACACAGAGGAAACAACTGAAATAAATAACAATAGTATAAAAGGAACACAAACAGAAATCTGTATTAATGGTTTAAGAATTATAATAAGAGATCTTAAAACAAAAGATTATAATATAGACGTACAGCATGATTTTCCGTTATATAAATTACAATTTGAAATAGAAGGTTATAGCCACTATGTACCTTCAGATGCATCACAAACAGAAATTTTTATTCCAAATGCGCATTATAACTTATTTTACTTACCAGAGGTTAATGGAAATCTAAATTATAAAACAAAAAGTAGAAAGACGTTAGAAATACTTTTTACAGAACAATATCTGAAGGATATTATTGGCACAAATTTTAAACAAATACTACATAAATTAGGTACAGCCATCTCTAATAAAACTCCTTTTTTAATGTGGAAAAAAAGTAAGCCAATATCCATAGAATTAAAAAACCACATTAATCAAATTATTAACTGCAAGTATCCTGATGATTTAAAAAAAGCATATCTAGAAGCAAAAATCAACGAATTGCTGATACAGTTATTAGCTAAAACTAATGAAGATAATTATGAAAAAGAAAATAGTCTTTTGCCTATAGAAGATTATAAGAATATTCTAAAAATAAGTGAATACATACATATAAATCTAGAAAAATCTTTAACAATTACTGAATTAGCTGCAACAATAGGAGTAAATACATCTAAACTTAAACATGATTTTAAAGTAATATATGCTACCACAATTTTTAAGTATATAACTAAAATTAGAATGGAAAAGGCAAAAGAATTAATATTAGAAAAAAATTACAATGTAACAGAAGCAGCATATAAAGTAGGCTACAAACATTCACAACATTTTACGGTTGCATTTAAAAAGATTTATGGTTACTTGCCTAGCAAACTAACAGATTTTAATACTTTTAAATAAGGTAAATATCTAAACTTAAATTACTAAAAAAAACAAGTAAAACATACACCTAAACCAACTATTCACCCTTTACAAAATCTAAATCTAGCACATTAAAATTATTGGCTGCTTTAACTAATAAAGTAGAGCCAATCGTCTCGAATAAGTCGTTTGTTTTAAGAATAAATTGAGCTTGTTTTTCAATTTTATAATTAGGAATTCCAACAATTGTTAAATCTGTAGATTTAGAATATTTTTTTATCAAACTGTAAAAAGGAATTTGATCAACAACGTTTTCTACAATTACAATTTCTACTAGCACTCTAAGATCTTCTACTAATTCAGATATTTTTGCATGAATAACATCCGGACTCACATTATTATTATCAACAAATAAAACACGAATAGAAGTTTGATTCCATTTTGGGGCAGCAATGATAAAACGGGCAATATTTAGCATCATTTCAGCATTCTTACTATCGGTTTCTCGCCACCATAAATCGATTGTTTTATACCTACCAAATTTCGACTTTCTATCAAAATCTAAATACAATAAGTTATAATCCAAATAAAGCAAGGTTTCCGTCATTTCTGCATATTCCGAAGAACCTTCTAACCCTTTTGGCCAACCCATCATAATCGTATTCGGTTCCACTCCGGAAAAACCAAAAGTAGTAGCAATATTGGTAATTCCTTTATATAAATTATCAACCTTAACTTGTCTAGCAAAAATACCTAATTCATTATAGATGTCTTCTCTAACAACCTGATCTCTCTTCTTTAAAGGAATTTTATTCTCTTTATCAATAATCAACTTAAAGTTAGTAACCACACCCGTTTTACCAGAAACGGCTTTACTTAATTCTAATAAATACCCCTGATGCTCACTACTTCCGCTAAAAAGAATAATATTTGGGTTCCAATTAGTGTCAATATCATGTTTTGTATCAATCTTCATCAAGCCTTTATTCACCACATTTTCCCAAACGCTTTTCCAGATATCTGTAGAATTTATTTTCACTTCCTTTCGTTGCAACATAAAATACAATCCTCCAATTACAGCCAAAGCCCCAATCATTGCAATCATGTCTAATTTAAACATCACTCCAAAACAAGCTACAAAACCCACCAAACCAATCCATCTTTTAATTTTAAAAGTAGGTTGAAAGTCTGGATTTGCCCAACTTTCTAAAAAATAAGACAGATTTATAAAGCCGTAAGCGGTTAAATAAAACATAGAAACCACTCGCGCAATAACATCCAATTCACCAATTAAAATTCCGGCTTCTGCAATTAAAAATACCAATAATAATGCATTTACGGGCTCATTATTTTCACCTCTTCCTTTGGCAAAAAAACGAGGCGTAACTTTATCTACAGACATGGCTTGTAAAATTCTTGGACCACCTAAAATTCCGCCTAAAGCGGATGATAATGTTGCACCCCAAACTCCAGCAATTACGGCAGGAGCAAAAAAGGCTATTTTCATTAGAATATTATAATCCGATTTTAAAACTTCAGAATCTATGGTGTAGGCTATAAAAACAGCCAAAACTAAATACACAATTAAACCAACCCCAATGGCAAGTAAAGTACCTTTAGGAATAGAGTTTTTAGGGTCTTTTAAATCTCCGCTCATTGCTATTCCGGCAGTAAAACCAGTAACTGCGGGGAAAAATATGGCAAAAACAACCTCTAAAGGAACCGAATCTTCCGTAGAAAACATAGATACCGTTTGTGGTGTAAAATCATGCGACCCAAAGAAGATAGAAACTATTGATAAAACAATGGCTCCTAAAATAAAATATTGAGATTTTAAGGCAACGGATGTGCTTATTAAAGCCAAAGCAGTAAGTAAAACTAAGGCAATAGTTCCCGTAATTCTAAAGTCATTTATTTCCATTCCGAAGCCCAAATAACTATTAAAACTTTCTGCAAAACCGATTAAATATAATGCAATAGAAAAAGCAGTACCTACATACAAAGCAATACCAATAGAACCACCAATTGGAACACCCATACTTCTAGAAAGGACATAATAAATTCCGCCTGCACCAATTTTTTTATCGGTGGCAACAGAAGACACACTAAGACCTGTTGAGATAGAAATAACATGTGCAATTATAATAATTAGAATAGCACCTAATAAGCCTGCGTTTCCAACTACCCAACCAAGACGCATATACATAATTACACCTAAAATGGTAAGTATTGATGGTGTAAAAACACCTGCAAATGTGCCGAATTTTTTAGTTTTAGACATTTCTTAAATCCTCTTTATTTAAACAAAGTGCTCTGAATACGATTTTTTGAATTCATCAATATTCTCTAACTGCAAGATATTAATAATTACTCAGCCTAAAAACTTAGTTAATGTTGCATTTTCTAATAATATACGATAGTAATTATGATGTTTTCTTATAACTCCAAACTGCCAAACCATTCATAACAATGGCAAAAAGTAATGTTTTTATTAATTGCGGAAGAATATCTGTAAAACCAGAACCTTTAAGCATTACCATACGCATAACCTCAACAAAATATTTTATTGGATTGAATTCTGTAACTATTTGTGCCCACTCTGGCATGCTTTCAATGGGTGTAAACAAGCCGCTCATCAAAATAAAAATAACAGTAAAAAACCAAGCAATAAACATGGCTTGCTGCTGTATGTCTGTAAAGTTAGAAATGAATAACCCGATGCCTAAAATCACCAAAATATAAATAGATGTGTATAAATATAGAAGTGCCAAACTACCAATCATAGGAACGTTAAATATCAGTTTTGCTAAAGTTAATCCTACTGTTAATAGCCCCATTCCTATCACCCAAAACGGAAAAAGTTTACCAATTATAAACTGACTCTTTTTAATAGGTGTCACGTTTATTTGCTCTAAAGTTCCTATTTCTTTTTCTCGAACAATATTCATCCCCGAAAGGAATAAAGTAATCATGGTAACGAGTAAAACAAGAATTCCTGGAACCATAAATGTTTTGTAGTTCAATGTTTTATTATACCAAAATAAAGGAATGGTAGCAATACTAACTGGTTGTATTTGCTTGTCGGAAATTTGTATTAAATCTGTTTTTATTTGCTGATTAAAACTTTGTATAATCTGTGTTACATATACGTTTTCTACACCTGCTGCTGCACCATCAATAGAGTTAATAGTTACTCCTAATTTATTGTATTTTTCTTTTTGTAAATCGCGCTCAAAATAATGCGGAATTTCTAAAACCACATCTACTTTTCCGTTTAGCATTTCTGAACTTGCTAATTCTTCCGATGGAAAATCGGTTAATACATCAAAATAGGTAGAAGCATTAAATTTTTCTATTAACGCTCTAGAGGTTGATGTATGATCATGATCTATATAGCCAAATTTGATGTTTTTCACTTCAAAAGTAGCCGCATTAGATAAAATAACGAGTTGTAATAACGGTAAAACAAAAATGATTGGAAGCATTCCTTTATTTCTAAAGATTTGCTTAAATTCTTTCTGTATGATGTATAATATAGTTTTCATATTTATAAAAGAATAAAGAGAATAGAATAAAGAAAAAAGACATTTTAGTTTAGCCTATCTTTTCTCTTAACTTTATTTACTCTTATCTAAATTTCACTTTTTTGTTTAACTGAATACTGCTACTGTCCCCTGCTACTGATTACTGAGACTGCAAACTGTTTCACTCTAATCTAATTTTATATTTTTTAATACTTAAGGCAATAAAAAACACGGTCATTCCTAATAAAATTAAGGTTTCTTTCCACACATATTGCAATCCAACACCTTTTAACATAATGCCCTTTATAATGATGATAAACCATTTAGCAGGTATAATATTACTGATTACTTGCAATGGCAGAGGCATACTTGTTATTGGAAATATAAAACCCGATAATAAAATTACTGGTAGCATTAACCCCATTAAAGAAATCATCATTGCAGTTTGTTGTGTAGCAGAAATAGTGGAAATTAAAATACCTAAAGCCAAGGCTGAAATGATAAATAAAACACTTTCTAATCCTAACAACAATAAGCTTCCCTGAACCGGCATTTTAAAGATAAAAATACTCAGCAACACAATAACAACCGCATTAATTATAGACAGAAAAATATAAGGAAATACTTTTCCTATAATTACTTGAAATGGTTTTATTGGTGACACTAAAAGTATTTCCATAGTACCTAATTCCTTTTCTTTGGTAATGGAAATAGAAGTCATCATTGCAGAAACCAGCATTAAAATAATTGTCATAACACCAGGAACAAACATATACACACTTTTTAGTTCAGGGTTGTACATCATGCGTGTTTCTGGTATTATTTGATATGCAATTGTAATTTCTTTATTTAATTCTTGTTGGTATTTTTGTAGAATCGCATTTACAAAATTACTAATGGTATTGGCTGTATTTGGGTCTGTAGCGTCCGTAATAATCTGAACTGTTGCTTTGTTTTCTTTAATCAAGTTTTTACTAAAATCTTTTTCAAAATTTAAAACGGCTTTTATTTGTCCCTTTTTAAAAATAGTTTCAATATCAGCTTCTTTTTCAATAATTTGCTTGATACTAAAATACTTTGAAGCTGCAATTTTATTAATAATTTCTTCTGTAGTGGCATCTTTAGAATGATCTAAAATAGCAATATCTACATTATTGATTTCGTTTGTAATAGCAAAACCAAATAGCATAATTTGAGCAATTGGCATTCCAAAGAGGATAAACAACGAGCGTCTATCTCTAAATATATGGTAGAATTCTTTCTTTATAAAACCTATGAACCTTTTCATTTTCTTTAAATTATTACACTGAGATTCACAGAGAACTCACAGAGATTCGCTGAGTTTTTTTTACTGAATACTGTGACTGTGACTGAAAACTATTTTTCAACCCCTCGCAAGTTTTAAAAACACATCATTCATATTATCTACTTTAAACTGTTCTTTTAATTTTTTTGGCGTGTCTAAAGCTTCAATTTTTCCATTTACCATAATCGAAACTCTGTCACAATATTCTGCTTCATCCATATAATGTGTGGTCACAAAAACGGTGGTTCCTTGGTGAGCAGCTTTGTAAATCAATTCCCAAAACTGACGCCTGGTAATTGGATCTACGCCTCCAGTGGGTTCGTCTAAAAAAACAATTTTTGGATCGTGAAGCAGAGACACCGAAAATGATAATTTTTGTTTCCAACCCAATGGTAATGAACCTACCAATTTCTTAGCAACACTTTCTAAGCCTAATTCTGCTATTAAAATTGCCGATTTTTCTTTGATTCGTTTTCTTGACAAACCATAAATTCCACCAAAAAAGGTGATATTTTCTTTCACTGTTAAATCGTCATACAAAGCGAACTTCTGACTCATATAACCAATGTTTTTTTTGATATCCTCTGCATGTGTAAACACATCAAAACCCGCCACTTTTACTTTACCAGAAGTGGGAGTAGAAATACCAATCAGCATTTTCATAGCCGTTGTTTTTCCAGCACCATTTGCGCCTAAAAAACCAAATATTTCGCCTTTTTCAACCTCAAAAGTAATTTTATTTACGGCTGAAAAATCTCCAAACATTTTGGTTAATTCTTCTACTTGTATGACTTTGTTATTGTTCATTTTATTTTATTAGAGACCTCACAGGTTTTAAAAACCTGTGAGGTCTAATACGCTGTTTATTTTGCTAATTCCATAAAAGTATCCTCAATAGTTGCTGATGTTTTTTCTATTGAAACATTAGATAAATTTTTCGATTCTAAATATGTTTTTAAATCATTTGGATTAAAAGCTGCTCTTGTATCTGTATAATGCACAAACTCTCCAAAAGGATATACACTATGGTTAAATTCATACTCCTTTAAATTATTAATAAGCTGATACATGTTATTTGCACCTACATTATAAATTTGATACGGATAATGTTTTACAATGGCTTCTGGTGTGTCAATTTCTAAAATTTTTCCATCCTGAATTAAGGCGATTCTATCACACAAAGCAGCTTCATCCATATACGGTGTAGAAACCAAAATGGTGATGTCTTTTTTCTGCAAACGTTTTAACATTTCCCAAAATTCTTTTCTAGAAACGGGATCAACTCCTGTTGTTGGTTCATCTAAAAACAACACTTTTGGTCTGTGAATTAAAGCACAACATAAGGCTAGTTTTTGTTTCATTCCGCCAGATAATTTTCCTGCCCTACGATTCTTAAACGGTTCTATTTGAACATAAATATCTTTAATTAAATCGTAATTTTCATCTATCGTTGTCCCAAAAATAGTGGCAAAAAAATCTAAATTTTCTTCTACTGTTAAATCTTGATACAATGAAAATTTCCCAGGCATATAGCCAACATTTTTCCGAATACTTTTATAGTCTGTAATTACATCAAAACCAGCAACGGTGGCAACACCTTCATTAGCAATTAAAAGCGTGGTTAACACTCTAAACAAAGTGGTTTTACCTGCTCCATCCGGACCAATCAAGCCAAAAAGTTCTCCAGGCTTTACTTCCAAAGAAATGTCTTCTAAAGCTTTTACCTTTTTATAAGATTTGCTAATATTTTTTATAATTATAGACATTTTCTTTTTTTTCTATGTGTTACTCTGTCATAACGATTTATGAGTTATTACACAGAGATTCGCCGCGTAAAATGAATTTCACAGAGGTATTTTGGTAACAACTAAACTATTATCTCAAATTCGTAAATTTTTAACTGCCAACTGCTACTGAGAACTGCTTACTGAATTGATCCACATTTCTGCTGGCATTCCTATTTTTAAGCTACCATCATTAACCACATTAACTTTTACTGCATATACCAAAGCAACACGTTCTTCTTTAGTTTGAATAATTTTAGGCGTAAATTCTGCTTCAGAAGCAATCCAGTTCACAGTACCTTCAAAAGACTTCATATCTTCCGTAGCATCAATTTTAACCGTAACTTTTTGTCCGATTTTAATGTTTGCCAATTGTGTTTCACTAATATAAACACGTAGTTCCATAGTACTTAAATCTGCAATTTTATACAAAGGTTTTCCAAAAGCAGTAATTTCATTTGGTTCTGCAAACTTGGTTAAAACGGTTCCGTTTACAGGGTTTATTATTTTACTTTTTTTAATTTGATCGTCAATTTGTTTTAATTGAACATCAATACTTTTTAGTTCATTTACAACAGGCGCATTCTGTATTTCTACACTTCTAATCTGACTATTAATAACATCTATTTCACCAGAAACATCATCTAATTGTTTTTGCGTACCGGCATTGTCTTTAATTAAATTCTCTACTCTATTTTTATTAATTCTGGCAGTTTTTAATTTTGAATTTAACACAGAAATCTGTGATAATACTCCTTTAGACTTGGAGCTAATTACAGACTTTGAAACGATTAATTGTTCTCGTTTTAAAGCGAGTTGTACCGTATCTATAAAACCTACAAATTGGTCTTTTTCTAATTGATCGCCTTCTTCTATAGAAAACTGAATTAATTTCCCGTTATTTTCTGCTGAAATCGTTATTTCTGTTGCTTCAAAATTCCCATAACCATCTGCTTTTCCATTGTCTTTTCCGCAAGAAAACAGACTCAAAACCATAATGCTTACTCCTAATATATATTGATGTTTTTTCATTATTAATTATTTTTACTTCTCTCCCGCAGATCTCGCAGATTACCACAGATTTTTATTTTGTTTTTTCTCTGCGCACATCTGCGTTATCTGCAGAAAATATTTACTTTCCTTTTATCGTATTATAATTCGCTTTTGCTAATTGTATTTGTATTTTATGTCTTAACAAGGTGTTTTCTGCTTCAAATAAATTGGTGAATTCTGTAATATAAACCGAAGATGTGATGACACCATTTTTAAGTTGAGCATCTAATGTTTTCAAGACTTTCTTACGAAGATTGATGATCTCTTCATCCCAATTTATAAAAGCAGAAATCTTTTCAATTTCTTGTTGCTGTTTGTTGAGTTCTATATTGGTATTTAGTTTAAAAATTTCAGTTTCATTTTCAATAATATCTTTGTTAATTGCCACTGTTGCTTGCTGCTTTTTATTGGTGTTCCAATCAAACACATTCCAATGTAATTTAACGCCCACTATATAATATGTCTGAAAAGAATTATCTAACATATTCAACCCAGGATTTCCATAACCGCCAGTTGCAAAGCCATTTAATTTTACCGAATTTTGTTTAGAAATAAGTGCTTCCTGACTGTTTATTTCTTCCTTTTTCAATTGAAATAATGCGAGTTCTGGTCTTGATATTTCCGTTTGTAATTGTGTTTCAACCATCGGTTTTTCAAACTTTATAGCCTTATGTATAGTTTTTCCAATTAAACTCGATAAAGTATTAATTAAAGTTGTTTTCTGACTTTCAATTGCTATAAATTGTTGCTTAATTTTTAATAATTCTGCTTCTAAAACACTATCCGAAGAAGGCAATAAAACGCCGTTTTTTATACCCGATTGTACTTCCTTTAATTTCGATTCTAATTGCTTTTTTTTAGCTTCTAATAAGTTGAACGTTTCTTCGGTTAATAAAACAGAAAAATACAGTTGATTAATTTGTGCTTTTAATTGATAGATATTGGAATCAACTTGTTTTTGTTTTGTTTTTAATTGCGCTTTTTTAACCTTTAAATTCGCCGCTGTTAAACCACCATTATAAATCAATTGATTTACAGATAAACTTGCTTTATATTGATCTTTATTTAAGGGATCTATATTCGCATTCGGAATCGGAATTTCAATAACATCAGATTGATACGTTGCTTGTGCATCTAAGTTAATTTGTGGCAATTTCGAATTCGAAATAATTTCTGTATCTAATTGATGTTGCTTCTTTAACAACTCATGTTGCTTAATTAAAGGATAGTTTGTTTCTACTAAATTATAACAATCATTAAGCGTTAAACGCTCTTGCGCAAATGCTGAGAAACTTAGTACTGTTATTAAAATGAATACTACTTTTTTCATCTTATTTTTTTATTGAATTAATGATAAAATCGGCAACTTCAGTTTTACGATCTTCTATGAGTTGCTGAAATCCGTCTTCTTCAACTGCTATTAAACCTTGGATTAATGGTTTCGCAATAAAAGGAAATACATTTAAGGCTAGAATATTGATAAATAATTGCTCTGCACTAACATTTTTGATAGTGCCATTTTCGACTTCAACAGCTACTTGGTTTTTGAATTTTTCTAGATTTGGAAATCCATTATTTCCCTTCATTTTTAACATAAAATCAGGATTTCTATTCAATTCTTGAATAATGAAATTAGGTAAATAAGGATGCTTCTCAATAAAGGAAATATAGTTTGATGAAAAATTTCGTACCTTTTCTTCTATGGATGAATCGTCATTTAAAACTGCATTTAATTGAGGCGCCAATAATGAAAATGCATTTTTAAATACAGCTTCAAAAAGTAATTGTTTACTTCTATAATAATAGTGAAGCATCGCTTTGTTTATGCCAGCTTCATTGGCAATTTCTTGCATGCGAGCACCATCCATTCCTTTAGATTGAAATACATTTTTTGCTGCATTTAAAATTTGTTCTTCTGTATTTTCGTTTTTAGTCCCGCTCATTAACTATTTAGTTCAACCAATTGGTTAACAAATGTATAATGAATTGAAACTAGATAAGATGACTTATATCATGTAAGCTATATAAACAGTTATTTATTAAGCTTATTATAGATTTTTTTAATGATAATCAACCCTAAAACACCTCCTAAAACGGAGACGATGCAGTTAATTATAAATAATGAAGTATTAAATGTACCATGTTGCATTATCGATTGCGGATTAAAGCCTAATCGCCCAAATGATTTAATGAAAAAGACACTTCCAAAAACACCCGCTATTGTATTGCCTACAATACCAAATGAATATTTTTTAAACAGCATACCAAAACCAATCGCTCCAATTATTCCTAACAAAATACTCAGTAAAGAAATTAATGTTTCTGTCATAATATTAGATTTAGACTAATGACCGTAATCCATTTTATCAACTTTACCACCCTTTAATCTTTTTTGGATAATTGCGTAAATCACAACTAAGATAATACCAATAATCCCCCAAATAAATGCAATAGACAAACCGTATTCTGGTGCCGCAGTATTGTATATAGTAAGTGGCTCGTGAACATCGTTAACAGAAGGTAAAATAACTGGAAATAAAGAAGCCAAAGAAGAAGTAATTCCTCCTAATATTAATAACGTTGATAACCAAAAAGCATGCACATCTTTTTTAATTTTTTTGATAAAAAACAAACCAACTAATCCTGTAAAATACAGCATTGGGAATACTAATAAATAAGGTTTATCAACAAAATTATTTAAAGAGTCTGGATTTACAATTTGCCAAACTGCTACCGAAAAAATAGTAAGAATTGTTAAAACAATATTCAACTTAAAAATAACACCTTTTAATTTTAAATTGATAGACGAATTAGTTTTTAAAATTATCCAATTAGCACCGTGTATTGCTAAAGTTACTACAGAAATTAAACCTATAATAATCGTAAACCAATCGATAACTCCTGGATGTTCTGTTAAAGGGCTAAAACTACTATCCCAAAGTGGTAAGAAAAAATAATGTCCTTCGTAAACAGAGGTTCCGTTTTCTACGCCACCTAAATTTACACCTCTCACAATATTCCCTAGCGCAATTCCAAAAAATAAGGCTAATAATAAACTAGAAACTCCAAAAGAAACATCCCAAATATCTTTCCACATTTGAAACTTAAATTGACTTCTAAATTCAAGTCCAATTGCTCTAAAAATAATCAACCATAAAACGATGATTAAGGGCAAGTAGAATCCGCTAAATACAGATGCATAAAATGTAGGAAAAGCCATAAAAAGCATTCCTCCTGCGGCTACTAACCAAACCTCATTAGAATCCCAAAATAAGCCTGCAGATTTTGTAATTACTTCTTTATCCTTTTCTTTTTTAGCAAAAAATAAATGAATAATTCCTGTTCCGAAATCATATCCGTCTAAAACAAAAAAGATCCCTAAAACAGTTGCTATTATAATGTACCAAAATATTTCCATCGTTTAATGTTTTTGAAGTTTAGGACCTTCGTTTATCGTTTTGCCAACTAAAACTAAAAATAATAGTCCTAACAGCATGTATAAAGCAACAAAACCCAATAAGGTAAATAAAGTATTTCCCGAAGACACAGTTGGTGAAACACCATTGCTTGTTTTTAGCAATCCGTACACTAAATAAGGTTGTCTCCCCAATTCTGCCGTGTACCAACCTGTAAGGTTAGCAATGTATGGAAACGGAACTAAAAATAGAATAAACCAAAGCAATGGTTTAAAAGTATATAGTTTTTTTCGCCATAAAAAGAAAAGTGCTAACGCCATAATACCAATAAAAATAGTACCTAAACCAACCATTATATGATATGAATAATAAAGTGCCGGAATATTATCTGGCAATTCTTCTTCTTTAAATTGATCCATTCCAGGAATTTGCTTATTCCAATCTTGATGCGTTAAAAAACTTAAAATATTAGGAACTGCAATTTTATTATCTAACTTTTTTTCAACCATATTTGGCTGACCAATCAAAACAATCTCTGCTCCTGCTTCTTCTGTTTCAAAAATACCTTCCATCGCTGCGAAAGCTGCTGGTTGATATTTGGCAACATTTTTAGCGTTCCAATCTCCTGTAGGAAAAGCCACTAACAAACTAGAAACTAATCCGAAAATTACACCTGTTTTTAAAAATAGCTTTCCGTATTCTACTTGTTTATTTCTTAAAACATAAAAAGCACCAATACTTGCTACCACAAAAGAGGAAGTAACAACAGAGGCCATTTGATTATGTAAAAAAGCAGGTAACAACCAAGGATTTGTAAATAATGCTGAAAAGTTTTCTAATACAAATTTTCCGTTTTCTAAAATTTCATAACCTACCGGATGTTGCATCCAAGCGTTGGTTGCTAAAATAAACCAACCACTTGCCCAAGAACCTAAAAAGACCAAGAAACCAGTTAAAAAATGTAGTTTTTGTCCCATTAATTTTTCACCAAAAATAAAGAGTGCTAAAAAAGACGATTCTAAAAAGAAAGAAAACATGCCTTCCATGGCTAAGGTTTGCCCAATAATACTGCCCGTTAATTCAGAAAATTTTGCCCAATTGGTACCAAATTGAAATTCCATCGGAATTCCTGTAATAACACCCAGTGTAAAGTTAATTGCAAAAATTTTCATCAAAAATTTTGCAGCATTATTATATTTTTCATCATTATTTCTTAAATATTTCCATTTTAAAAAAACAATCAATAAAGAAAGTCCCATTGTCAATTGCGGAAATATGTAGTGAAAGGTGATAGTAAATGCAAACTGCAGTCTATCATAAAAAATCATGTCTTCCATATTAAAAATACTTGTTATACTTATTAATATCTACAAAAATATACATTGTCTTACACTCCCTATGTAACATAAGTAGCTAAACCATATTTTGCATTGGTAAATTTAATAAAACAAGAACACATAGAGGTGCTATTATTTAATATTACTTTAACAAGTTTGGTAACTAGTGTTACCTACGTAAAGTCTTATTTTATTTATGTTTGTACCTTATAAAAATGTAAAATAAATTAGAAATTATATTGCTTTCTAATTTTCTTAAAAATTAAGGATATTGATGGGACAACTTTATAATTACCAATTATAAAACATCCTACATAAATTGATATTATAAATAGAAAAGTTAAAAAAAGATACAATTTCATTAAAAATAATAAAATGAAGAAAGATAAAAACACCAAGAAAACGTGGATTAAGAACGGAGTTTTTGTCTTCATAATAATTACACTTTATGCTACAGGTTTGCATACAGAAGTTATTGGTTTCGTACAACGAGGAGTATTGGCTACTGGGTTAATGAACCCTGATGTAAAGGAAATTACAAATAAGAACGCTTCAGAAACCATTTCTGAATACACAAAAGCTGATTTAAATGTAAAGTTGATAGATGGCGATGGAAAAATTACATCTTTATCAGATTTAAAAGACAAAGTAATATTTCTAAATTATTGGGCAACGTGGTGTCCTCCTTGTATTGCAGAAATGCCAAGTATTAGTAAATTACATAAAGAAATGGGTAATGATGTCGCTTTTATACTGCTGTCTTTTGATAAAGATTTTGAAACAGCAAAGGCTTTTAATAAGAAAAAAGGATATAATTTACCAATATATACACTTGCCAGTAACTTACCCGCAATGTTACAATCGTCCGCATTACCAACAACCTACATCATTGATGCTGATAAAAATATTGTATTAACACATGAGGGAATGGCTAATTATAATACCGATGAATTTAAAGTATTTCTTGAAAACTTAAAATAGATTATTTTTAAACATCAAGAGTAGGCAGATGTTATACACTTTAAATATCTATTTAATTTTTTTTGATTTGTAAAAGGCACTTATTACTTCTTCAAAAACTTCACAAACAACTCCATCTCTTGTCTTTTAGGGTAAGAATTATAACATGCTGTAAAAACATCCATTGTAAAATGGGAGTCAAAATACTTTATGTATTCTGTTTTACTTCCACCAAAAGGTGGATGATCCTCATTTAGTTTTGCATCAAAAAGCAAGCCTACTAATTTCCCGTTTTCGCCTAACAGACGATTCATTTTCAATGCATACTTTTCTCTTAAATCAGGATGAATTGCACAGAAAAAAGTTTGTTCAATAATCAAATCAAAAGTTTGATCTACATCAAAAAAATCTCCTAAAATTAATTGTGATTCTGGAAAACCTGAAACTCTATTTTTAATATTTTCTAAGGCACTTTTAGCTAAATCTACCACATAAACATTGGTAAATCCATTATTAAAAAGATATTCTGCTTCGTAAGAATTTCCTCCTCCAGGTATTAAGATCTTTAATTCTTTGTTTGTTAATTGATCGAAATATGTTTTTAATGGAGGTGAAACCACTCCTAAATCCCAACCAACTTTGTTTGTTTGGTACTTGTTTTCCCAAAATTTTTCAGATAAGTTCATTTTTTAGCTTATTATAATCATAATTTAACAGAATGATGACAATCATTTTCCTACCAACAAAATAGAGTTTATATTTGCAACGTAGTTAATAATAAACACTTTTTATGAAAACTTTAGTTAGTGCAAAAAAAAACCTCAACAAAAAAGGATTTTTAGATATTGAAACTCCTAATATTGATTATGTTGAGGAGATTTTGAAACTAAAAAAAGAGAAGAATGCAGTTATCTTAGCGCATTATTATCAAATAGATGAGATTCAAGAAATTGCAGATTTTGTAGGTGATAGTTTAGCCTTAGCACAACAAGCAGCAAAAACAGATGCAGACATTATTGTTTTTGCAGGAGTTCATTTTATGGCAGAAACCGCAAAAATATTAAACCCTACTAAAAAAGTTTTATTACCAGACTTACTAGCAGGTTGCTCTTTGGCAGATTCTTGTCCGCCAGAACAATTCTCAGAATTTAAAAAGAAACATCCAGATCATTTAGTTGTTACTTATATAAACTGTTCAGCAGAAATAAAAGCATTAAGCGATTACGTTTGTACCTCTTCTAACGCTAGAAAAATTATTGATTCTATACCACAAGATCAACCCATTATTTTTGCTCCAGATAGAAATTTAGGAGCTTACTTAAATAAAGAAACAGGAAGAGATATGTTACTTTGGGATGGCGCTTGTATGGTTCATGAAGCTTTTTCTATGGAAAAGTTAATTGACTTATATCAAGAACACCCTGATGCAGAATTAATTGCGCATCCAGAATCTGAAGCGCATATGCTTAAAGTAGCCAAATATATTGGCTCTACTTCTGGTCTTCTAAATCATGTAAAAAACAGCGATAAAAAGAAATTTATTGTTGCTACAGAAGCTGGTATTTTGTTTCAAATGTTACAAGAAAATCCTGATAAAGAAATAATTCCGGCTCCAGCAAAAGAAGATAATACTTGTGCTTGTAGCGAATGTGCTTATATGAAAATGAATACAATGCAAAAATTGTATTTATGTTTAAAACACGAATTACCAAATATAGAAGTGGAAGCAGAATTATGTGAAAAAGCAATAATTCCTATCAACAGAATGCTAGAACTTTCTAAATAACGCCTTAAAATGTTACCTGATAAAAACATAATCTCTACCGATTTTTTAATAATCGGTTCTGGAGTTTCTGGATTAACTTTTGCTTTAAAAGTTGCTCTTGAACACAAAGACGCCAAAGTTGTTATTGTTACTAAAGACAAACAAAGCGAATCTAACACAAAATATGCCCAAGGTGGTATTGCTACCGTTTATAATAAAACTGTTGACACCTTTAAGCAACATATAGAAGACACTTTAATTGCAGGTGATGGTTTGTGCGACGAAGAGGTTGTTAAAATGGTGGTTAGAGATGCTCCAGAAAGATTACAAGAATTAATAGATTGGGGAACAAAGTTTGATAAAAACGAAAAAGGAAATTACGATTTAGGTAGAGAAGGCGGACATTCGCAAAACAGAATTTTACATCATACAGATATTACAGGTGCAGAAATAGAACGTGCTTTATTAGCACAAGTAAATGCACAACCAAATATAGAATTTCTTACCTATCATTACGCGATAGATTTAATTACAGAACATCAAACTAAAAAGACTAAAACAAAGCGAAATGGCAAAATTTCTTGTTATGGTGCTTATGTTTTAGATATTAATGAAGATAAAGTAAAAACCTTTGTAAGTAAGTTTACACTTTTAGCTTCTGGAGGAAATGGGCAAGTTTACGAAACTACGACAAACCCGACTGTGGCAACTGGAGACGGAATAGGAATTGCATACCGTGCAAAGGCAGAAATTTCTGAAATGGAATTTATACAGTTTCACCCAACCGCGTTGTACAACCCAGGCGAATATCCTGCCTTTTTAATATCCGAAGCTGTGCGAGGATTTGGTGCAAAACTAAGAAATTACAATGGTGATTTTTTTATGCATAAATATGATGAAAGAGAAGAATTAGCCTCTAGAGATATTGTTGCAAGAGCCATTGATAATGAATTAAAAAAGAGTGGAAAACCTCATGTATATTTAGACTGTACTAATTTAGACATGGTTAAATTTAAAGAGCATTTTCCTAATATTACAGAAAAATGTGCGTCTTTAAATATTGATGTAACCAAAGACTATATTCCTGTTGTACCAGCGTCTCATTACATTTGTGGTGGTGTAAATGTGAATAAAAAAGCAAAAACATCTATCAAAAAATTATACGCTTGTGGCGAAGTTACTAGAACTGGTTTACATGGCGGAAATAGATTGGCTTCTAATTCTTTATTAGAAGGTTTGGTATATGCGCATAACGCCTTTTTAAGTATTTCTAAAAAATACAATAAAGCCAAAACACCAAAAGATATTCCTGTTTGGAATGATAATGGTGTTATTAAAAACATGGAAAAAGTATTAATTACGCATGATAGAAATGAAGTAAAAACTATTATGACCAATTATGTAGGCATCGTACGCTCTAATGAGCGTTTGCTACGTGCAGAAAAGCGTTTAAAAGTACTTTATGAAGACAACAAACGCCTTTATGACCATTCTGAACTTTCTATAGATTTATGCGAGCTAAGAAACTTAATTACTACGGCATATTTAATTACTCAATTTTCTAAAAAGAGAACCGAAAATTGTGGTGGTTTTTATAGTTTAGATTGTATTTCTAAATAAAAGAAGCTGTCTAAAAAAGGTTTAAAAGACTAATCTTATTATAGAACATCAACTTAATCAAGTTCTACCTTCATAAGAATCTGAAATAAATTTAGATTGACAAAAATGTCCTTTTTAGAAAACTATTTCTAATCAACCTAGTATTAAATTACTTACCACTGTTATTTATAATAGTGATTAACTGGTTTTTAGGTACTGCACCAGATTGTCTCCAAACTTGTTTGCCAGACTTGTATAAAATTAAGGTTGGTACACCTCTAACTTCATATTTTGATGCTAACGATTGGTTTTTATCAACATCTATTTTAACAATAGAAACTGCATCACCTAATGCGTCTTTTACTTCTTTTAAAATTGGACTCATGGTTTTACAAGGTCCACACCATTCTGCGAAAAAATCTACTAAAACAGGTTTATCTTGATTTATAATTTCTGAAAAATTGCTCATGCCTAAGAACTTTATATGATTATTTATTAAAGGTAATACTCCAAATTCCTCTTACTTGATTTTCACTATATCCAAATGCCAAATCTTTTGGATATAACTTGTCTATTTGTGCTAATGTAGTGCTTTTAATATCTGAAGTTGGTTTTCCATGGCATTGTAAACACATACTATTTGTTTTGATAGGATAATATACTTTTACATCCTCGGCAGATACTACTACAATTGGTTCTGACTCTTTATTTTTTTTAGCCTCTTCTTTAAAAATATTAATATAACCTTTTTCTAAAGTGTTTGCAACATTTTTAATATTTCTTGGTTTATCAGAGACTCTTTTTATGGTTGCTTTGTGTACAACAGACATACTATCTGTTAAAGGAAAAGCTTGCACATTACAAAAATTTAATGCTGCTAGAGTTCCTTCTTTTTGAATTTTACTCATTAAGTTTTTGCCTAAAACAGCCTTGGTGGATAGCGCATATTTTAAACCTCTTTCGCTATAAGGTAAATTTTTAAAATTATTTCCTTGCTGCTGTCTTTGTTTTCCATTTCCATTGCTATTTCCCATTCCTTTACCTCCACCATTTCCATTACCATGTTGTTGATTATAATGTTCATCAAACCACTCTGGTTTTTCTAGATCAAACTCAAACATATAATCTGAAATTTCTTTGATAGTTTCTTCAGGAAAAGCTTGTTTTGGCATTACTCCAAAACGTTTTACAGCCCCATACATTTTAGCATTTTCTTCCGTTGGGTTTTTAATAAAATCTTGTATCGACTTTATAAATGCTTCTTTAGAATTATTCCCCATTAAATAACGCTTTTTGATAGCAATCATTGGTGGTGCAATTCTATTATCTTCTATAGTTGTTGGGTTGTGGCAAATGTAACAGTTTGTTTCTAGTAACTTTTTACCGTCATGTTCTTGAGTTTCTAAGACATCGTTTCCTTTAGAATATGTGGGTTTTTTAGAATCTTTACAACCAAAAACTAAGACAATTACGACGATTAATGTAAGAGATTTCATCTTTTTTATTACAAAAATAAGACACCACTTTAAATTACACAGTAACTAATGTTACAGTTCTAAAACCTTAATACTATTTCTAAATAATTGAATTTTACTTTCGTTTTCTAACTTTTTAAGCAATCTAGAAATTACAACTCTAGAAGTATGTAAATCTTCTGAAATTTGTTTATGGGTAACATTTAAAACATCATTATGGGTAACCATTGCCTTGTCTTTAAGGTATTTAAAAAGGCGTTCGTCCATTTTTAAAAAAGCAATAGTATCTAAAGCTTCTAAAAGCTCATCCATTCTATTATGATATGTTTGTAAAATATAAGATTGCCACGTTTTATATTTCCCTAACCATTCTGCCATTTTTTCTTTTGGCAACATAATTAATTCAACATTTGTTTCTGCAACCGCTCTAATCTTACTTTTTGTTTGTCCCATACAGCAAGAAAGTGTCATGGCACAAGTATCTCCTTTTTCTAAATAGTATAAAACAATTTCATCTCCTTTTTCATCTTCTCTAAGAATTTTAATAGCTCCAGAAATTAATAAAGGCATCGATTTAATATAATCTCCAACTTCTATAATGGTTGTATCTTCTTTAAAAGTTTTAGAAACACCCAATTTTTCTATTTCTAAAATTAAATCTTCCTCAAAAAGGTAACCAAAATTAATTTCTAACTTACTTGTCATTATACTTTATTTTTTACCTATAAAAATAGTGAAACCTAGTGTAAAAATAAAGTATATTCTAGTTTATTGCAATAACAAAAGCCCAAGATAAACTCAGGCTTTTATTAATATTAGGGGGAAAATAAAATTATTTTGCTTTTTTATCTGTGCTCATTAATAAGTAAACGGCTACAACTAGGCCAACAACAACCAATGCAAAAATGCCTATCATAATGGTACCGTTTACCCAAGAGACTTGTGGTATATTTAAAAAGCTCATATTCATATAATTTTGAATTCAAAAATAAAACATAAGATTATTTTAAAATATGACCAAAATCAGTTTTTAAAAATTGACATTTAAAATATCTCCACTTAATTGTAAAAGTTGTAATTCTATCAGTTTTGCATCAAATTTAGCATTGTTAAAAGATGTTTTAGAGTTTAGTAAATTAATTTGTGCTTGCCTAAATTCTATAGATGTTATTTGTCCCAATTTATAACGCTCTGTACTTCTATCGAAATTATTCTGTGTTGTTGACACATTTTTTTCTTGTGCTTTTATAATAAATAATTGGTTCTGATAATTCTCCCAAGTATTTTTTAAATTATTATTGATGGTCACTTTTTGTTGCTCTAATAGTATTTGCTGATTTTCTAAATCAATTTTTGCATTGGCAACCTTCGTTTTTGTGCTTCCACCATCAAACAAATTCCAAGACAAACTTAAACCAGCATTTAACCCGTTAGATGATGTAGATTTTGGCTGAAAGGCATTGGCAAGGTTTTCATTATCATTCTGGTTCCAACCATAAGATGTATTTAAAGCTAAAGAAGGTAAATAATTAGCCTTATTTACTTTAATATTAAACTCACTAATTGCAATGTTTTTTTCATTTTGTTTAAGGGTAGAATTATTAGCAATTGTTTTTTGCTGAAGTTCCTCTAAATTCATCATTTTATTAAAAACAACCTCCGTTTCAACATTATAAGTTACTACTTTTTCAATTCCTAAAATAATGTTTAAACCACGTTTTGCATTGCTTAACTGCTGTTTAGCACTTATTAATGTTATGCTATCATTATTTACATCTACCTCTGCATTTAACAACTCTAACTTGGTAGATTGCCCGTATTCGTATTGATATTTTGCACGCAGTAAACGTTGTTTAGAAATAGACAATGCTTCGTCTAAATTTGTTTTATTTTCTGATAACCTTGCAATTTGAAAATACGCCGTAAACAATTGTAAATACGTATTTTCTATCGTTTCTCTAGCTTGTAATTCGGTTAAATTATAGGTTTCTTTTAATTGCTGATAATTGTATTTTCTTCCCAATCCATCAAAAAGAGTATAATTTAAACCAATACTTGCGTTATAAGACTTAGTTACAGCACCTGTAGTAGATGTTGCCGCTCCCGTTTGTGGTGTGTTGGTTTGATTATTATTACTATAATTTGCACCCGAAGTAACGGTTGCGGTTGGCAAAAAACCAGTATTGTAAATACTTTTATTGTTGTTTGCAACTTCTAAGTTATTGTTTGCTATTTTAATTCCGAAATTATTTTCTAAGGTAATTTCTAGTGCCTCTTTCTTCGTTAAAATTTCTTGTGAAATTCCTTGTAAAGTCGATAAAAACCCGACTAATAATATGGTGTTTCTAATGATCTTCATGTTCGTCGAATTTAGATTCTATAATTGCTCTTTCTACTTCCTCTTTACTTACTTTATCTCCTGTTTTCAACCATTTAAGTCCAACTTTTATAGAATTAGAAACAGACAATAATAATGGTAACATCACCAAGGTTAAAATAGTAGCAATTGCAATTCCGTAAGAAATAGAAATTGCCATCGGAATTAAAAATTGTGCTTGTCTACTTTTTTCTAACATTAAAGGGGCTAAACCAGCTACTGTAGTTAAAGAAGTTAAGAAAATTGCTCTAAAACGAGATTGACCAGCCAAGACTAAAGCGTCATCAAATAACATTCCTTCTTTTAAATAAGCGTTAAATTTACCTATTAAAACCAACCCATCATTTACCATAATACCTACCAGTGCAATAATACCTAGCCAAGATAAAATGTTGATTGGAAAATCGTGAATATAATGCCCTAAAACGACCCCAATCATACTAAAAGGAATCATTATAAGTAACAACAGTGGCTGACTGTAAGAACGAAATGTAAACGCTATTACAATATAAATTAAGCCTAAAATAATCCACTTTAACCATTCTAAAGAATCTATGGTTTTTTGGGCCTCTCTATTCTGACCTTCGTAAAGTGGAGATACAGAATGATATTTAGAAATTATTAACGGCATTACACGTGTTTTAATATCATCTAAAATTTCAGTTGCACTTTCTTTTGGATCTTTTAAATCTGCAGAAACTTGAATTTCTCTTTTTCCGTTTAAGTGATTTATAGCAATATCTCCTCTTTTAATTTGATACGTTCCAATTTCTGAAAACGAAATTCTTGATCCGTTTGGAGCTACAATTTGCATATCATCTAAGTTTTTAATAGAAGATCTATCTTCTCTATTATAACGTACCCAGACTTTAATTTCGTCTTGTCCTCTTTGAAAACGTTGTGCTTGAAATCCGAAGAAACCATTACGAATTTGCGCCATTACAGATTGTAAATTCAAGCCCAATAAATAGGCATTGTCTTTTAAAGTAATGCTTACCTCTTTAATTCCTGCCGGATCATTATCAGAAATATCTTTTAATAAAGGATTATTTTCTAACTCTAGCTTTAATTCTGCTTTTGCAGCTTTTAACTCTTCAATATTATTTCCCAATAAAGAAACTGCAACTGGACTTCCTCCAAAATTACCTCCAGAACCAAAAATTAAACTTTCTACACCGTACACTTTTCCTACTTTTTCTCTAATAGAATTTGTTATTTCTGGTGATGAAAACTCTCTACTTTCTCCTGCCAATAAATTGATATTTAAAGTAGCATTCGCACTTCCTGGACCAACTCTTTTTATGATATTTTGTACAACCTGCTCGTTTCCGGATTGTTTTGCTGTGTATTCTTTATTTATCAACCAAACTTTTTCTTCAATTTTAGAAATTATAGAATCCGTAATTTGCTCGTTTGTCCCTTGTGGCATTTTTAAGGTTACTTGTATTTTATCACTTGCAATAGAAGGAAAAAACGATGTTCTTACAATTCCTCCACCAATAGATGTTATACTAAAGATTAACAACGCAATAGGCATTGAAAAAGCAAATATTTTATTTTTTAAAGAAAACTTTAAAAAAGGTACGTATAGTTTTTCATTTACTTTTGTTAACCATCCGTCTGCAAATCTGTTTATTTTATTAAAAAAAGCATCAATTACATTCTTCTTTTTCACTTCACCATTTTCTTTCCTTTTTCTATCTAAAGCTTTAGAGTGTGCAATATGTGCTGGTAAAATAATTAAGGCTTCAATTAAAGAAACTGTTAATGTTAAAAGTACAACTGTAGAAACTTCACTAAAGAAATTACCAATTCTACCATCTACAAAAAATAAGGTCGAAAAAGCAATAATAGTCGTTAGTATTGCCGAAACAATTGGCGGAATTACTTCCATTGTACCATCTATGGCTGCTTGAACTTTAGATTTACCCAAATCATAATAATGATGGTAAATATTTTCTCCAATTACAATTCCATCATCCACCAAAATACCAATAACGATAATCATACCAAATAGCGATAAGATATTTATAGTAACATCAAATTGTGCTGCTAAAATAAACATTCCAAAAAATGAAATAGGCAAACCAAAGGCCACCCAAATTGCCAAACGCAGATTTAAAAACAATGCTAAAAAGAAAAGTACAAGTAAAATACCTACAACTCCATTTTCTATTAAAAGTTTGGTTCTACCTTGTAAAGTAACACTTCTATCATCTGTAATATCTAAATGAATATTTTGGTTTTGCTGATTAAATTTGTGGATGTATTCTTTAATTTTATCAGCAGAAGAGAGTAAATCTTCATTATTTGTATTACTTATAGAAATATCAATGGCCAAATTACCATTGTAGTATAACCTATCTGGAGTTTCAGACCAAGTATCTTTAACCTCCGCAATATCCTTTAGGCGAATTATATGTCCGTTTGTTTCCGTTCTAACTATAAGATTCTGTAATTCTACACCATAATAAGAACGGTTACTTGCTCTAATTAAATAATCTTCTTGAGCAGTTTTAATATTACCACCAGTTATTAAAAGATTAGAGTTTTGAATAGCCGTTGCTACATCTGTAAAAGACAAATTATACGCACGTAAATCGTTTTCTTTTACAGCAATTTCTATTTCTTCGTCTGGAAATCCAGAAAGAGACACTTGAGAAATTCCTTCAATCCCTCTAATATCATTTTCTATATTTCTAGCATACTGTTTTAAAGAACCTAATGAAATATCGTCTCCACTAATCGTAAAACTAATGGTTGGTCTAATATTTTCTACTTTTGCAATTACAGCAGGCTCCATACCAGAAGGAAAAGACGGAACTCTATCTACCGCATTTTTAACATCTGTTAAAACAACATCTATATCTTTCCCTTTTTCTACCTCTATATTTACCGTTGCAGAGTTCTCACTAGAAACAGAGGTTACACGGTCTACACCAACAATTCCTTTTAAATTATCTTCAATTTTAAGAACAACACCTTCTTCCATTTCTGCAGGAGAAGCACCCGGATATGCTAAAGATATGTTTATCAATTCAGAATCTGTCAACGGAAAGAAAGACGATTTCATTGTAAGAGCGCCCACTAAACCAAAAGCTACAAATGCAATAATAAAGACATTTACCGCAACAGGATATTTAATAAAATATGTAATTATTTTTTTCATCTAATTACTGTTTATTAATTTTTACAATCATACCGTCAAAAGCACCTGGCAATACTTGTGTTAATATTTTTTGATTATTCTCTAAACCTTTAATCACCACTTTTTCGCTACCAAAATAAACTGGTTGAATATTTGTTAACGTTAAAATACTGTCGTTTTTAATTGTATAAACAGATTGGTTATCTACTAATAATTTTCTAGAAATTTCGATAGCATCAGTTTCCGATTTTGCAACTAAGTCTGCTTCTAAAAACATACCTTCTTTTAAATCGGCATGTATTACATCTACATATGCTTTTATAGTTTGTGTAACTTGGTCTACTTTTCCGTTAACACGAACCACTTTTCCTGTGTATTTTTTTGTTTTTTCTAAATTAGATAAGTCAACAGAATTACCAACTTTTAATAAGTCTGCATATTCTGAATTTACAGAAACCTCCATTTCATATATTTTAGGATCTATAAACTCACCTAATTTCTGACCAACTCTAACCAAAGTACCAGGGCTAACCAAAGCCTCTGTTAAAACACCAGAAAAAGGAGCTCTAATTTGATGTTTAGACAAACGTACTTCTAGGTTTTTAACATTATAATATGCTGTTAAAATTCCTCGTCCAGAAATAAAATACTTTTCTTTATCTGATGAGAATTCGGGTAATTTTGGTGTTGATTTATTCATATCAAAACCTTGTAAATAATTTTCCCAATTCTTAAATTCAACCGGATAATCTAAACGTAAATCTGGTAAAATAGCTGTAATTAAATTATACAAGTTACTTTTCTGAGACTGTAAGCTCGCGTAAAATTCATCGCTATTTATACCTAATAAAGTTTCACCACGGTTATATTTTGTACCTGCCTTAAATAATTTATTAGAAACTTTTAAAACTCCAGAAACTTCAGAGTAGATTTCTATTTTATTTTTTGCAATTAAGCTTCCGCTTGCAGTTAAAATAATAGGAATATTTTTATTAATTACATTTTCTACAAAAACAGTTTTTATTTGTCTTTCAAATGTTGGTTTTGGTTTTTGGTTTTTATCAATAAGGTAATTGCCTAATAAGATAGCACCTACAATTGTTAAAACACCTAGGATCGCTAGAATAATCTTTCTCATAATTGGTTAGTTGTACTTTTAATTTATACTTATAAAGTATTGGATTTTTGCAAATATACTTTTAAGACGTTCAGCACGTTAAATAGTTTACAAGTAAGAATGTTAAAGAAACGTTATAATTTTTAATTGTTGAGTTAAAAGTTAAAGATTATAAACCAATTAGTAAGCAGTTACCCTTGTATTACGACTTATTACTTACCAGTAAAAAAACATAAATTAGAATGTCATTTTTAGGTACCATCGTTTTAGGAATTAAAAATCTTAAAATAGGCTGTTTTTTAATGCTGAAAACAATCAGATAACAGTTGTTTAAATTGTTAATACCTAAATTTACCTTAGAAAAAGTAATATTATTACTAAAGAAAACGGAACTTTGCACCTAAAGAAAGTCCTTTTAGAAAACTAAAACTATATAATTAATTTGATTTGTTGCACCCATACAAATACTGCCAAATTTTTCTCTTCTATTGATGAAATTCCTTCCCAAATATGGGATGCTTTAAATTGTAGAAAAAACAGTTATTTTCATCCAGATTTCTTAAAGTATTTAGAACAAAATCACCCAGAAATAACGTTTTCATATATTGTTTTGGTTGATCAAAAAAATAAGCCAACAGCTTTTGCTTGTTTAACAATAATTAATTTTGAACTAAATTCTATAAAAAACGACTTCGAAGTTTTAAAAGATATTGGAAAGAAACTGCATGTATTTCCTGATAAAAAACCGTTACAACTGCTTATCTGCGGAAATCCTTTTGTGAGTGGAGAACATGGTATTTTTATAGCGGAAAATCAAGATAAAAAAGCCATTCTAAAAGAATTAGCAGAAAGCATTAATCACTTTGTAAATTCTGATAAAAAACTAAAAAAACAAATTGATGCACTCCTTGTAAAAGATTTTACAAAGGAATCGTTAGACATAACAGATACCTTAAAAAAATTTAGTTATCATCCGTTTTCTGTAGAGCCAAATATGAAGCTTCAATTACATGAAAATTGGCAAAATTTTGATGATTATTTAGCTGCTATGAAAACCAAATTTAGGGTAAAAGCTAAAAAAGCTTTTAAACAGAGCGCTGCAATTATAATAAAAGATGTCACTTTAGAAAACATTGATAAGATATTGCCAGAAATGACTACACTGTATGAAAAAGTAGCCTCTAATGCAGATTTTAATTTAGGTGTTTTTAATCTAGAAACTTACAGAGATTTTAAAAAACTGTTCGGAGAAAATTATATTTTAAAATCTTATTGTTTGGATGATAAAATTGTAGGATTTGTATCTGGAATTATCAACCAAGAATCTTTAGACGCACATTTTGTAGGCATCGATTATCAATTAAATAGAGAGCATGCTATTTACCAAAGAATGTTGTACGATTATATAGAAATTGCCATCGATAAAAATTTAAAAACCATTAATTTTGGAAGAACTGCCAGCGAAATAAAAAGTTCTGTTGGCGCAGTTCCTCAAGATTTAACCATGTATCTTCGTCATCAGAAAACTATTAAAAACAAAATTTTAAAGTTATTTTTGCAAAGAGTTCAACCAACTCCATTTCAACAAAAATTTCCATTTAAAACTTTAGAAACTAAGTATGAAAAACACTAAAGAATTAATTTCACTTTTAAATTTAGAAGATTTAGGCAATCATAATTTTAGCGGAAATAGCGTAACCATTGGTAGTCCAAATGTTTTTGGCGGACAAGTTATAGCACAAGCAGTTAATGCCGCTTATAAAACCATACCAGAAAATCGTTTTTTACATTCTTTACATTCTTATTTTTTAGAGGCTGGAGATTTAACAATTCCTATTAATTATCATGTACAAGAAGTAAGAAATGGAGGTAGTTTTTCTACAAGAAGAGTTACTGCAAGCCAAAATGAAAAAACTATTTTTATTCTAGCGGCTTCATTTCATAAAGAAGAAGATGGTTTTGAACATCAAGCTACATTTGATGCTAGCATAAAACAACCAGAAAAATTATTGAGTTGGGATGATATGTTGGAAAAATTTGGTGATTTTTTACCAAAATCTATGAAATACTTTTTAAGTATAGAAAGACCTATAGAGTTTAAACCGGTAAGAATACCAAACCCGTTACAACCAGAAAACTTACCTCCCAATGAGCAAGTTTGGTTTCGCTTAAAAGGTGAAAAGCAAGAAATGGATTTTAGAACAAAACAAGAAATTCTTGCCTATATTTCTGATTATAACATACTAAACGCCGCTTTTAATCCGAATGCAAGTAATTACAATTTTGGAAATACTCAAACTGCAAGTTTAGATCATTCTATGTGGTTTTTTAGAGATTTCGATTTTGATGATTGGATGTTGTATTCTGTAGAATCACCAAATGCTTTTGGAGCTAGAGGTTTATCTAAAGGAAATATTTTTACAAGAGACGGTAAATTAATTGCCTCTGTAGCGCAAGAAGGATTGTTAAGACCTCTGAAAAAGTAGGTAGTAGCAAAATTAAAAAATTAGAATTATGAGTGAAACTTTAATATATATACTTACCACAAACGGTTTATTATTTTTAATCAGTATTCTTTTTTGGAAATTCCCTCCAAAAAAAGTGAATGGAATTTATGGTTACAAAACACCAAAAGCAATGCTAAACCAAGAAATATGGGATTTTGCAAATGCTAATTTCAATAAAAGTTTTTTAATCTACTCTGGTATTTCGTTTTTAGGTGCTTTAGCTCTTGTAAACTTTGCTACTATAGAATTAACTTGGCAACCAATGGTTTTAGCGCTATTGTCTATTTTAGTTAGTGTTATAAAAACAGAAAGAGCAATAAACGATAATTTTACTGAAGAAGGTAAAAAGAAGAAAAATTAAAAGTTTTTTCAAACTAAAAAATAGTTGATTGAAAAAATCTTATTTCTTGTATCTTTTAGCGAAGTGGTCTTGAGTCTTTTTAGCTGAACACTTTGGTGTATCAACTAAAAACAGTTTCTAAAATTTGAAGTGATTTTGGCTTTCGAAATCCATCTAAGTGTAGTTCGAAATACTGAATTATAATTTTTAAAACGATCTGTCTTTCTTGTTTACCAAAAGATACATTTTCTATTTCATCAAAAGTAATTCCTAACAGTTTTTTGAATTGGTAATAATAATTACCAGAAATGAGGTTTTTTTGAGAGGTTAAATCAGAGAAAACCCCTTCGCTTAAATCAAACCCCAATTTATCAGCATCAGACAAATCTGGATAAAAACCAAGAAAACGGGTTAAATTCAGTAAAAATAACAAATGAAAATTTGCAATTTTATTATGTAAATCCAACCAAATAAGTCCCGATTCTAAATACTCATAAAGCCCTTCATTCTTTTCCTCTTCTTTTATTGCATAAGACAATACTTCAGATAAAAATAACACCACAGATTGCTTCACAATATCTCTATAGATAGTTTGATAAGGGTATGAAACCTGAACCTCTTTAATAGAATTTAAAGTCCCTTTATTATTGTGGCTTGCAACAATTGTTAACTGCGTTAATGGCTGAAAATAAGCTGCTTTCAACCCTCCTTTTTTAGCTTTTAAAATACCTCTAATTAAATAAGACTTTACCCCTTCTTCTTCCGTAAAACATTTTACAATTAAGCTTGAGTCTCCAAATTTTAAAGCACTTAAAACAATCGCTTTTGTAGTTACAACAGCCATTTTAATTTACAATTGCAATTTTAGTAACCCCTGTTTCCGTTGCATCCTCATTAGATAACAACACAATATAAATTCCGGAAGCGACATTAGTACCTGCAAGGTTTTTTTTATCCCAAACTACTTTTCCTCCTTGCAACTCCTGTCCTTCTACCACATTGGTTTCATATACTAAGTTACCGGCAACATCAATTATTTTTACGTTGGTTCCTTTTGGTAAATGTGTACCGTTTCTACCATCAATAGTAACCGTTTCATGATTTTTTAAAGCAGGATTTGGGTAGGCGTAAATATCTGGAATAACATCGCCAAAAGGCGCCACCTTACTATTATAAACTACAATACCTTTGTTGGTTGCAAAATAAACTTTACCGGTACTTTCATCTACCGCTATTTTTACAATTTTATTAGATGGTAATGGCGAATTGTCCATACTAAAATTGGCTAAGGTTGTTTGTCCGTTTGGATTGGTATAAATTACACCACCATTATCTGTACCAAACCATTTATTATCTGCACCATCTACCACAATGCTATTAACCCGTTGATCTCCTAAAAGTCTTTCTCCAAAACCTTCCGCGTTTCCGTTAATAACTACTGCATTTGCATTTGGTGTAGCATCATCAAAAACACCTGATGCATTACTATACATTACCAAACCAGACCTAGTACCAATCCAAACTCTATTACTACCATCCACAGCCACTGCTTCCACATTTGCATCCGGAAGGTTTCCTAAATTTGGTGTAGCAATTAATGCTTTTTTTCTATTTCCGTTCTCATTAAAAACATAGACTCCGTTTGCTCTTGAGCCATACCAAAGACTGTTATTTTTATCTATAGCAATTTCACTTAAACCTGCCCTACTAGCATCTGTTTCTACAGATCGCATATCAAAACTAGTCCAATTTCCACTTGCAGAAAGCTTGTGTAACTCATTATCTACTAAAACATTTGTAACCCATAAATTTCCTTGAGAATCGAGAACAGAAGCACTAACTCTTATAGTTACTCTAACTGGATCACCTGGTTCAATATCTTTTAAAGTACTATTAGATTCATTATAAAATGTTTTTATTTCGTCGTTTTCTAACACTAATAAACCTCCTGTTGCATTCTTATTATTAATAGATGTTACATCAGTATCACCAAAAGAACTTACATATACTTTGTTTTCTGCATTTGGATCTATAGTTATATGATTTAAATCTGTAAAAGGAGCAACTGAATTTAAATTTATATTTTTCCATTTTAATCCATCAGTTTCTTTACTGTTAAAATGACTAATAACACCTATTCTATTTCCAATAGGTCCATAAACATCTGTATAACCACCATAAACAACCCAAACATTATCATTATTCGCAGCAATAGAAAAAACATCATTTTCTACAGGACCTTCTGGATGGATTTCTAAATAATCATCGTTAATAGTATTACTTTGCAAAATGCCAAACTCTGTGGTTGCTAAAAAAATGGTATCATCTTCAAAAAAAGAATTGTTAAGCGTAAAGTTGAAATCTGGTGTGGTGTTAAATTGAAAAGCGGTATTTAAAGCAGTATCAAAAATTACAGAATTTTGACCTAAAGTAACCGTTAAAAAAGAGGCTGAATTTTTAATAGAAATAATGGGTTGAGAAAAATCTCTTATTTCATTTAAACCACTTACATTTATTTCATATAATTTGGATCCGGAAATTGTAAATACCTTATTATTAAACGTTACTAATTCCTTAAAATTATTGCCGTTAAATTGTTGATTCCAATTATTAAAATCTATTAAAGAAGGATCATTTACATTTGCAATATAAATTCCGTCTTCGGTAGCTGCATAAATAACATCGTTTAAAACAGTCGTTGCATTAATCCTTATAGCACTAGAACCCGAACCAATAAAATAGGTGTCTCCAAACTCTAATCTATCAATATCATATACTACAATAGCAAATGGCGTAGACAAATACAGTTTGCCATTATACTCTGTAATATCGTTGATACTTTTCTCTCCAGATTGATTAAAACTAACAATATCCGAAGAAATTGTTATAATACCATCCTCATCTACAACCTCTACCAATCCGTTTTCATAACCAATTACAAGCCTTTTAAAAGCGCTATTATAATGAATAGAACTTGTAGTTTCACCAGACAATCCTTGTACGGAAGACAGTTTTTCAATCTCTTTTGTAACCACATCATACGTAAAAACAGCATTGTCTGATAAGGCATAAATTACATCATCTACCTTCACAAAATCTTTTACATTGTTGTAAGAATAAAAGTCTTCCCAAGAAGCACTATAATCTGTCTGAGCAGAAAATGATACTGAGAAAAATAAGATAGAAAGTATAAAGAGTTTTTTCATCGATTAAGTTTAATATCCCAAAGATATTTCTTTTTTATCATTAAACGTAAACATGCTAGTATTAGTACACTTTTTACCCCTATTTCTAAGATATATTCTAATTTGTTATAAAAAATCTATCTAAAAGAATACTTATAGAGGATGACAGTTTATTTTAAAAAAGTATTTTTGTACTAATTGTAAAATAGAATATGAAACTAATTACTTTAGATGACTTTATAGACACGTATTTTAAAGCAATACAACGAGGTAGCAAGTTTTTCTTTTCTAAATTTACGTTTAACAAAGAAGGTCGAACAAAAAGTGCTTTTGATAATACAGCCTCTATTTCTTCTAACTTTTGGTCTATACCTAAGGTTGTAGAACGGTGGAATCTTTTAATTTCTGGTGATAAAAATGTAGGTTATATTCAATTTATTACGGATGATTTTTTGAAAGACAAAACCAACCTAAGGCTTCTTTCTTTAGGTTCTGGTATTTGCAATCCAGAAATTGAATTGGCTAAAAAAAATACTATTTTTAAAGAAGTTGTTTGTTTAGATATTGCTGACAACTTACTACAAAAAGCAGCGAAAAAAGCAGCAAAAAATGGTCTAACAAACATTAAATTTATTGCTAAAAACATTGATGATTTTGAGTTTAAAGAAAATGATTTTGATGTTATATTCTTTAAAGCTTCTTTACATCATTTTGATAAAATAGACTCTTTATTATCCGGTAGCATACAAAAAGTATTAAAGCCAGATGGATTGCTTATAATTAATGAATTTGTAGGCGCAACAAGGCATCAGTTTTCTAAAACACAAATTACAGCCATCAATGAAGCGTTAAAATCTATTCCTAAGAAATTTAGAACACGGTTTAAAAGTAAGCAACATAAAAATAAATACCGAGGCGTTGGTGTACTTCGAATGATTATAGCAGACCCTTCTGAATGCGTAGATTCTGAGAGTATTATTCCGGCAATTCACAAACATTATAACACCCTTATAGAAAGACCTTATGGAAATAATTTATTGATGAGCACACTTAGAGATATTTCTCATCACTTTTACGAATTAGACACCGAAAAAGAACAAGTTTTAAACAACCTTTTTGCCCTAGAAGACAAGTATCTAAAAGAAAACCAATCTGATTTTGTGTTTGGCATTTATCAGAATAAAAAATAACACTATTTATTACAATACTTAAATTACAGCAAAAAACATCCATTTTATGAGTTTAGAAATAGAAAGAAAATTTTTAGTGAAAAATGACGATTTTAAAAGTGAAAGTTATGCTCAAAAAAGTATTAAACAAGGGTATTTAAATTCTGATAAAAACAGAACTGTAAGAGTTAGAATATCCGATGAAAAAGCTTTTATGACTATTAAAGGAAAATCTAACGCTACAGGAACAACCCGTTTTGAGTGGGAAAAGGAAATTGAAAAATCGGAAGCCGAAAGTTTACTTTTATTGTGCGAACCAAGTATTATTGATAAAACAAGATATTTGGTTAAAGTTGGTGATCACACTTATGAGGTGGATGAATTTTATGGCGACAACCAAGGTTTAACGGTTGCAGAAGTAGAATTAAACTCAGAAACTGAAACTTTTATAAAACCAAATTGGTTAGACCAAGAAGTTACTGGGGATGTAAAATACTATAATTCTAGCATTAGTAAACATCCTTTTAAAGACTGGATTTAAAAACTACAAGTAGTAAATTGCTATAAAATGACTGATACTGCCCAATAAAACAAATACGTGAAAAATGGCGTGGTTATATGGTATCTTTTTAATGGAATATAAAATAGCTCCGATGGTGTAAAAAACTCCTCCACCAATTAATAAATTTAAATTAAAAGTGGGTAAAGCAACCATTAAAGGTTTTATGAAAAACACTACTTGCCACCCCATTAAAAGATACATTGCTGTAGAAATTTTATCGAACCTTCCTGTAAAAAATAGCTTTAAAATAATACCTGTTAAGGCAAAAACCCAAACAGCTATAAACATATACCAACCTAAATCAGAATTTAAAGCGACCAAGCAAAAAGGGGTATAACTCCCAGCAATTAAAGCATAAATAGCCGCATGGTCAAAAATATTTAACCGTCTTCTTTTCTTCGGATTTTTTGCTGCATGATAAAATGTAGAAGCTGCATATAAAACAATTAAACTCAACCCATAAATCACAAAACTTGTAACCTCCCAAAAGTTAGTATAGTTGGATGCTTTTACAATTAAAAAAGGAAAAGCAATAACACTTGCAAGCAATCCTAAACCATGAGACCAAACATTTAAGCGTTCTTCTGTTTCTGAATATCCGGGATTTAATTTTACATTCATTTTGTGCTATTTGTATCTTTCATAAACTTTTTATCATTTGCCAAATCGTTGTAAATGATATTGAATGTTTTGTCTTTTAACTGATCTCTTTCTTTTATAGACAATCCTTTTGTAGCAATAAAATTGTGCTGGCGCACTCTAAAAACTCCCATACCACCTTTAAAAACGTTCCAAGAAAACAACCGTTTACAATCGTAATAAACTTGTGGTACAATTGGTATCTCAAACTCTATAGCTAAACTAAAAGCTCCTTTTTTAAATGGTGCTAAAATTACATCTTCCTCAGGCACTAATCCTTCAGGAAAAATAGCCATACTTACGCCGTTTTGCAATCTCTTTTTAGCCATGCTAAAAACTCTTCTTCTACTTTCCGGATTATTTCTATCTACCATAATAACCACTCGTTTATAAAAAAAACCAAAAACAGGAATTTTAACCAACTCTTGCTTACCAACAAATACAATAGGGTTTTTACTGATGGCAATCAAAACAAAAGGATCCATTAAAGAAGTATGATTGGGGCAAAACATATAACTTTTATTAGGTTCTAATTCTTCATCAAATTGCACATCTAAACGAAACCCCATTCCGTAAATTAGCACTTTAGATAAAACTCTAGCGATTCTCCAAAAAATATGGTAATGCTCTTCTTTAAAAGTAAATAACAATAAAAGTGGTGACATCACTAAAATTGTTACAATCATTAAAAGGTAAAACCACAAGCGCCAAATTAAAAGAAAAGGAATTTTAAGGTACTTCATAGAATCAATAAAAGTTGCTTGATTATTTAAATAGTAATCACTTAAGAGAATAAAGTTACTATCCTAAATGCTACTTAAGAAACAAAAATACTAATATTCTTTTGTTTGATAGGTTTTCTTAAACAAAACCTTATTTTTGTAATTGCAGAGAGTAATGAGAAGCTCTCCATCAAAAAAAAGATAAAAACAATATAATGTCTAGAATTTTAACAGGTGTACAAAGTACAGGAACTCCACATTTAGGAAATTTATTAGGAGCTATTTTACCAGCAATAAAGATGGCAAATAGTCCAGGAAATGAATCTTTTATATTTATTGCAGATATGCATTCTTTAACCCAGATTAAAGATGGAAAAGAATTAAGAGAAAACACGTATAGTGTTGCTGCTACTTGGCTTGCTTGTGGATTAGACATTAATAAAACTATATTTTACAGACAAAGTGATATACCACAAACAACAGAATTAACGTGGTATTTAAGCTGTTTTTTTCCGTATCAAAGACTAACTTTAGCACACGGATTTAAAGATAAAGCTGATAGATTAGGAGATGTTAATGCAGGTTTATTTACCTACCCAATGTTAATGGCTGCAGATATTTTATTATATGATGCAGAGATTGTACCAGTTGGTAAAGATCAATTACAGCATTTAGAAATGACCCGTGATGTTGCTAATAGGTTTAACAATATCGTGGGAGAAACATTGGTTCCGCCACAACCAGGAATACAAGAAAACACAAAATTAGTTCCCGGAATTGATGGTGAAAAAATGAGTAAATCTAGAAATAATCTTATCAATATTTTCTTACCAGACAAAAAGTTAAGAAAACAAGTAATGTCTATTAAAACAGATAGTTTAGGTTTAGAAGATCCTAAAAACCCTGATACCGATAATGTTTTTGCTTTGTATAAATTACTTGCAACCGAAGAACAAACAGCAACCATGAGAGCTAATTACGAAGGTGGTAATTACGGTTATGGTCATGCAAAACAAGCTTTATATGAATTGATTCTTGAGCAATTCTCTCCAATAAGAGACCGCTACAATCATTATATGGAAAATAAGCATGAACTTGATGAGGCTTTAAAAATTGGAGCAGAAAAGGCAACTGTTGTTGCTAACGGTGTTCTAAAAAGAGTGAGAGCAAAAATTGGTTACTAACGGAATAAAATCCGTAAAAAATATATGAGAATTCATTTTTAATTAAATTTGGGTTGAATTACATAAAAAAATCCGAAAGCAGTTGCTTTCGGATTTTTTTATATTTATAAAGTACTTTTATTTATTTAATCTTCATAGATTTTGCAGTTGCTTCCAACTCAAACAAAAATGCTCTTTTATTAACAGAAGGAGCGTAAGTGAACCCTTCAAAAATAATTAATCGGTTGTTCTTTTTATCCACCACTGTATAGTTTAAAAATGGTCCTGCCATAAAATCGTTTTTAACTTCCCACTTCCCTCTAGTTTCATACGCTTTTTTACCATCTATAGTTGCATCAAAGGTAAAAGGAGTATATGCTTTTTCTGTAATCATGTGCATGGTTTCTGGATCTGAACCTGGTATGTATTTCTTTCCAATTCTATTTCTAACAGCTACAATACTATCAGAAACTTGTGTTTCATCATCTAAAGGAACAGAATACACTAAAATATTATTACTTCCTGTTTTTGCAATTCCGCTTGATAAATGCTGACGTAACCATAAAAAATCTCCCGTATCATCTACGATGTTAAATTTATTATTGATGGTTAATGAAATTCCTAAATTTTGAAGTGTTTTAAATTGAGAATCATCTAATTTATTTTTGCGAAACAAATTTTGAAGCATTTTAACATCCGACTCGATAAAGGTTTTAATAATTTCTTCATGATGTTTTTTAAACAAGTTTACAACGCCTTCTTTGTCTTTAGCATACACATAAACAATAGTCTGTGGTTGTGCATAAACATTGTTTCTAACAAAATATTTCTCTTCATCGGCAACACCAATAACCATAATATTTCTACCAGCTTGCATCATCTTTCCAAAACCATTAGGAGCCACTTGAGAAACAGATAAAAGAGGCTCTGGTTGTGGCAAACCGACCATCAATTCTCCAAAAGAATTTCTTATTTCTTTACCAATATCACCAGCCCAATCACTAGCTTTAGTAACTACCATTACTTTGTTTACTTTACCAACAGATGATCGTAAAGTAATTTTATCATTACCTCCACCACATGAGGTAAATAAAACTGTAAATGCAAGTAGCGTAAATATTTTTTTCATGAGTTTAGTTATTTTTATGTTATAAAGTTGGTTCTAACTTCTAAAAGTTTAACACTCCAAATACTGTTCCACTTTTAAAGTATTTCTAAGAAAAACAAAAATGTTTATCAGAAATACTTTACAGCAGGTTTACAATGTATTTTTTCTGTTCTGTTTTAATACTTTACTGTCTCTTTATACAGAGACTATTTCCCTAACTTTTTAGGATAAACAGACAATCTTTGCCCTATTTTTAATCGGCTTGTTTTTAAACTATTCCAACGTTTTAGATCACTTACTCGAACGCCAAATTTATTTGCTATTTTACCTAAAAAATCTCCATTAACTACTCTGTAACGGATACGTTGATCCATTTCGAAATACTTAGGTAAAGGTTTTTCTCTTTGCGCATCATCTGTATCTGCCAAAGCATAAATTTCTTTTTCCTTATCTAAAAACTCAATAATCTTGTTACTTGGTAATATTAAAGCATATTTTTTATCTTCTACAAAAGGAATAATATCCAATTTATAAGACGGATTTAACTCAGACAACACCTCTTCATCAATAGCGATCTTCTCTGAAATTTGATCGAAACTAATGGTTCTTTTAACATGAATTGTATCTGTCTGAAAATTAAAAAACTGCGGAAGTTCAGAATAAATATTATGTTCATTTGCATATTCAAAAATATACATCGTTGCATAAAAAGCAGGCACATAACTTGCAGTTTCTCTCGGCAAATAAGGCCTTATATTCCAATAATTTGTATATCCTCCAGAACGCTTTATTGCTTTTCTTACATTTCCAGGTCCAGAATTGTAAGCTGCTAAAGCTAAATCCCAATCTCCAAAAACAGTAAATAACTGACTTAAATATTTACAAGCAGCAATGGTTGCTTTTACCGGGTCTTGGCGCTCATCTACATAAGAACTCACTTTTAAATCGAACTCTACTCCTGTGCCATACATAAATTGCCACAAACCTGTTGCACCAGCTCCAGACTTAATTTTTGGTCTTAAAGCAGACTCTACAATAGCCAAATACTTCATTTCTAAAGGAATATCATATTGATCTAGATATTGCTCGAACATTGGAAAATAGTATTTTGCTTTTGCCATTAAAGCTGGATAGTATCTTTTACGATGCAATAAATAACTATTAATTACTTGTTCTAAAGAAGGATTAAACGCTAAATTAAAAGGCGTTTTATTATTTAAAGCAGTAAGACGTAATTTTAATAAATCTGTTGTTAAAACAGTGCTTGTGTTTCCTATAATATCTATATCATTTATTACATAACTTAACGAATCTACTAAAGCCGAATTAAATTTTTCATCAACTAATAAGCTATCAATTGCATCTAAATCAGCATCAGAAAAAAAACTTTTTCTAACAGGCTCTTTTAAGGTGTCTTTTTTTATTTGAGAAAAAATAGTACTAGTAAAAAGGAGGAATATAATTAATTTATTCATGTTTTGTTTTAAATGTCAAGTTCTACTGCAATTGGGCAATGGTCAGAATGTTTTGCTTCTGGTAAAATATAGGCTCTAGAAATTTTTTCTTTTAAAGGTTCTGAAACCATCGCATAATCTAAACGCCAACCTTTATTATTTGCTCTAGAATTTGCCCTGTAACTCCACCAAGAATATTCTTGTTTTTCTTGATTTAAAAAACGAAAACTATCTATAAATCCGTTCTTAATAAATTCACCAATCCATGTTCTTTCTACTGGTAAAAAGCCAGAAACATTTTTCATTTTTGGATTGTGAATATCAATTTCTTCATGACAAATATTATAATCTCCACAGATTACTAAATTCGGAATTTCGAGTTTTAAATTATTGATGTATTCTTGAAATTCATCCATGTATTTAAACTTAAAGTCTAATCTTTCAGAATTAGTACCAGAAGGTAAATACAAGCTCATTACAGAAACACCATCGAAGTCTACACGTAAATTTCTACCTTCAAAATCCATAGATTCAATTCCAGTTCCATACTCAATATGATTTGGTTTTTCTTTACAAAAAATAGCTACAGAAGAGTATCCTTTTTTCTGTGCAGAAAACCAATAATGATATGGGTAACCTGCATTTTCAAAATCGGTAAGATCTAATTGTTCTTTATGTGCTTTGGTTTCTTGTATGCAAATTACATCTGGATTTGCGGCTTCTAACCAATCTAAAAATCCTTTTTTTAATGCGGCTCTAATTCCGTTTACGTTGTATGATATTATCTTCATGTATGCTTTTTAATTTCCTGATAAAGGAAAACACTCTTATTTTTAATTTATTGTTCTAGCACTATTGGATCCTTTAAAAATATCCAAGTAATCTGCTTTTTTTTTCCTGTTTGAGTTAGAATTATTTTTTTTCTTGGCGATATTATAAATGCTAAAACGGCACAAATACCTCCTTTTAAAAGGAAGTTATCCATTGTATATAATTGATCAAAAATGAACATAAATACTACAATAAGAATTGGATAAATTAACCAATATGTTTTCTTAAATAAATTCATTTTAAAACTTCATTTCTGGTATTTCTCCATTAACTACCAATGTTCCTTCTGTTGCATTCTTAATATCTTCTACAGAAACACCAGGAGCTCTTTCTAACAAGTGAAACACATTATCTCTTACTTCTAAAAATGCTAAGTTTGTTACTATTTTTGTTACACAACCAACTCCCGTTAAAGGCAAAGAACATTTCTTTAAAATTTTAGACTCACCACGTTTATTGGTGTGCATCATGGCAACAATAATATTTTCTGCAGATGCAACTAAATCCATTGCGCCTCCCATTCCTTTTACCATTTTACCCGGAATTTTCCAGTTGGCAATATCACCATTTTCTGCAACTTCCATTGCTCCTAATATTGTTAAATCTACATGTTTCCCACGAATCATAGCAAAACTCATAGAAGAATCGAAAAAACTTGCTCCAGGCATCGTTGTAATCGTTTGTTTCCCTGCATTTATAATATCTGCATCCTCTTCACCATCAAAAGGAAAAGGTCCCATTCCTAGAACACCATTTTCACTTTGAAACTCAACCTCAATACCTTCACGGACGTAATTTGCAACCAAGGTTGGAATACCAATACCTAAGTTCACATAAAATCCGTTTTGAACTTCTTGTGCGATTCGCTTTGCGATTCCTATTTTGTCTAACATATTATTAATTTGATGATTAATAGATTTGATAATTAGAAAATGTATTAATTCGATCTCATGTTATTCCTGTAAAAACAGAACTTTATCATTAATTTAAAATTAATACAGTATCGATTCCTGTCTACGCAGGAATAACAAACGAATAATTATTCGCGATTACGCACCGTTCTTTGTTCAATCCTTTTCTCGTAATCTTTACCTTGAAAAATACGTTGTACAAATATTCCAGGAATATGAATATTGTTTGGATCTAGTTCTCCAACCTCAACCATCTCTTCTACTTCAGCCACTGTAATTGTTGCGGCGCCACACATATTCGGATTAAAATTTCTAGAAGTTCCTTTAAAGATTAAATTACCTGCTGCATCACCTTTCCAAGCTTTTACAAAGGCAAAATCGGCTTTAAAAGCAGGCTCTAAAACATACATTTTGCCATCAAACTCTCTGGTTTCTTTTCCTTCTGCAACTTCTGTTCCGTAACCTGCAGGTGTATAAAATGCAGGAAAACCAGCTTGTGCAGCTCTACATTTTTCTGCTAACGTTCCTTGTGGAGTTAACTCTACTTCTAACTCTCCAGATAACATTTGCCGTTCAAACTCATCATTTTCTCCTACATAAGAAGAAATCATTTTTTTGATTTGTTTATTTTGAAGCAATAAGCCTAAACCAAAATCATCTACACCTGCATTATTAGAAATACAAGTAACATTTCTAATATCTAGTTTTACAAGTTCTGAAATTGCATTTTCTGGGATTCCACATAAACCAAAACCACCCAACATAAAAGTCATTCCATTTTTAACGCCTTTTAAAGCATCTTCTACGTTTTTTACCTTTTTATTGATCATAATGTTCGTGTTTTAGAGCTTCCCGACTATGCGCGAAGTGACATTCTTGTAATTTACTAAAAAATAAATTTAGCACAAAATAAAGAATTTATTGAAATAAAGAATCTCCTAAAAACTTAGGAAACTCTTTCTATACTAAAAATCGGTATCTACATCTATAGGAGTATCCTCATCATCAGATGTATCATTACAGTCGATATTGATTGATAAATTAGCTGGTTTTTCAAAATCTTCCTTACTCACATTTAACGTTTCATCTGCATATACTTTTTGCATATATAATGCCCAAGAAGGTAAAGCCATTGTAGCCCCTTGTCCTTTTGCAATACCTGCAAAATGAGTTGCTCTATCTTCTCCACCAGTCCAAACACCTGTTGCTAAATTAGGTACAATCCCCATAAACCAACCATCTGATTGATTTTGAGTAGTCCCTGTTTTACCAGCAATTGGATTTTTAAATCCATAAGGATTACCTGTAATATAATCTGCTCTTTTCCAAGTCAAACGTAAACGAACACCAGAACCAGATTGGGTAACTCCCTTTAATAAATCTAACACAACGTAAGCAGATTCTTCGCTTAAAACTTCTTTCGTTTCTGGTGTAAATTCTTCTAAAACAGTTCCATTTTTATCTTCGATTCTTGTTAAAATCATTGGTGCAACTCGTAAACCTTGATTTGCAAATGTAGAATAGGCACTTACCATTTCTAATAATGATAAATCTACGGCTCCTAATGCAATAGAAGGGTTTGCAGGGATATCACTTTCTATACCAGCAGATTTTGCTAAACGCACTACATTTTCTGGACCAACCATATCTATTAATCTTGCAGACATTGTATTTACAGAACCCGCTAAACCATCTTTTAAACTTAGCATTCCACCATACTTTCTACTTGCATTTTCTGGAGTCCAGGCTTTAGGTATTCCATATTTTCCTTTTGGAATTGTATAAGGTATGTTTGGAAACTCATCGCAAGGAGATAGTTTTAATTGATTAATTGCAGCAGCATATACAAATGGCTTAAAGGTAGAACCTACTTGCCTTTTCTGTTGCGCAACAGCATCATATTTAAAATGTTTGTTATTAACACCTCCTACCCAAGCTTTAATATGACCAGATTGTGGCTCAATAGATAACAATCCAGCACGTAAAAAGTATTTATAATATCTTACAGAATCTATTGGAGACATAATAGTATCAATATCACCTTTCCAAGAAAAAACACTCATTTCTGTTTTTGTTTTGAAAACTTCATCAATATACTTATTAGATTTTCCTGCAATTTTTAATCGCTTATATCTATCTGAGTTTTTCTTAGCTCTTTCTAAAATTCTGTTAATTTCAGATTCTTTTATATCATAAAAAGGTGCTGTTTTGTTTCTTTTTTGTTCTGTAAAAAAGTAAGACTGTAAATTAGACATATGTTCTTCAATAGCTTCTTCCGCATATTTTTGCATTCTAGAATCTATAGTTACATAAATCTTTAAACCGTCTCTAAAAATATTGTATTCTTCTCCATTTGGTTTCGGATTTTCCTCTACCCATTTTCTTAAATATTTTTGTAAATACGTTCTAAAATAAGTTGCAGAACCATCACTATGTCCTTCTTTATGAATATCTAAACCTAAATCTAATGCCTGTAAAGAATCTTTTTCTTGTTCTGAAATAAATTCGCTACGGTTCATTTGTTTTAACACAACATCCCTACGATTTTTTACACGTTCAGCTCTTCTTAAAGGATTAAATAGTGATGCATTTTTTAACATCCCTACCAACATTGCAGATTCTTGCACCTCTAATTCTTTTGGTTCTTTACCAAAATAAATACGAGCTGCAGAACGAATACCAACTGCTTGGTTTATAAAATCGTACTTATTTAAGTACATTGTAAGAATTTCGTTTTTAGTATACTGTCTTTCTAATTTTGTAGCAACCACCCATTCTTTTACTTTTTGACCAACTCTTAGAAAGATATTTCTAGAAGCTCTACCAGTAAATAACATTTTTGCTAATTGCTGTGTAATTGTACTAGCACCTCCACTTCCGGGTTTTAAGATAGCTCTTGCAGTTCCTTTAAAATCGATACCAGAATGCTCAAAAAAACGTTCATCTTCCGTTGCTACTAATGCTTTTATTAAATTATCTGGTAAATCAGTAAATTTAATAGGTGTTCTATTTTCTGTAGCATATTTACCCAATGTTTTACCATCTGAAGAAATAATTTCTGTAGCTAAGTTATTTTCTGGATTCTCTAACTCTTCAAACGTTGGTAATTTTCCTAAACCACCCCAAGAAGCAATTAAAAACAATAATAATATTGATGCAAATCCACCTAGGACTAGCAACCAAAACCATTTAATATATTTTTTAAAATCTGTCGTTTTCTTCTGTGTCATTTTCTAATTTAATTTTCTATGCTAAAACCAACATCCTGAATTCCTTTTAAAAATTCAATTGGTTTTACTTCTCCATTTTTACGCATTGCATGGCGCACATTAAATGTATAATTTCCAGAAACTGGAAATGCCTTTTTTTCTTTATAAAATAATTTATTTTCTTTAATCTCTGTAAAACCAACACCTAAAAAACGTCCTGTTTTATCTGCCATTTCGTATTGTAAAGTATCTACAACCTTTGTTTCATTAGGAAAAACAAGCTCTGTAATAAGGTACAAATTACTATAGGCATACTCATTATTATTTCTAATATTGATAAATAGATTTTTTGGAGAAATAGTGTCTTTTACATCAAACTCAAAAAATATTTTCTCATTCGCTTTCCAACCATCATTATCTATTGATTTATATAGATTAAAATCTGATTTATCATCACAAGAAAACAGCAATAAAAGAGATCCTAAAACAATTAAAAAAGGATTACTTTTCAGAATTGTTGTCATTTTTAGGGTTATTATTTTTACGGTTTCTATTATTTCTTCTTGGCTTATTTACCTTTTTAACTTCACCTTCTGGCTTTTTTATATCCTTAGATTCTCCTTCAGGTTTCTTTACATCTCCTTGAGGTTTCGGTCTGGGTTTTCTTTGTGGCCTTGGTTTAGGCTGAGTGTTTGCATTAGCCTTCTGATTTGGGTTTGCATTTGCATTCGGATTCAGTTTGGCTTTAGGCTTCTGATTTGGATTTGTATTTGGTTGTTTCTTAGCCTGTGGCTTTCTTTTCTGATTTGGGTTCGGCTTTTGACTGGTTGTTGCCTTTTGGTTAGGGTTTGGTTTTTGATTTGGGTTAGACCTTGTCCTTGGCTTATTGGTATTATTATTAGCAACTGCCACCGGTTTTTTCTTATTTCTTCTCTTACGATTGCTTGTTTTAGGAGCATCAAAACGCGTTAAACTATCTTGCCCAACAGCATCTTCGAAATCTACTTTTACAGGGATTTCTACATCCGCTTCATATTCTTCTAACGAAATAGATTTTTCATTATTTTTATTAAGCGCTATGATTTCTAAAACTTGTTCTAACGTAAGTCTAAACCATTTAAAACGTTCTTCTTTGTAAGTATACCAAAGATGGTTCTTAAAAATATCCATCTTTACAAAAACAGCATCTCCTTTTTCGGTTTTTAATACCAAATCTTGTTTCGGAAATGATTTTAAAGCATCTAAATACGTGTCTAATTCAAAATTTAAACAACACTTTAGTTTACCACATTGTCCTGCTAACTTTAGCGGATTTAAAGATAATTGCTGATAACGTGCCGCAGAGGTTGTTACTTTTCTAAAATCTGTTAACCAGGTAGAACAACATAATTCTCTACCACAAGAACCAACACCACCTAAACGAGCAGCTTCTTGTCTTGCACCTACTTGTTTCATTTCTACACGAATAGAAAATGCACTTGCTAAGTCTCTAATTAACTGTCTAAAATCTACTCTTGTATCTGCCGTATAATAGAACGTAGCTTTGTTTCCATCACCCTGATATTCTACATCAGACAATTTCATTTGTAAACCTAAACGACCTAGAATTTCTCTTCCTTTTCTTTGCGTTTCTTCTTCTTTCCCTCTTGCCTCTTGCCAAATATCGATATCTCTCTGACTCGCTTTTCTGTAAATTTTCTTTACATCTTCATGATCTGCGGTAATTTTGCGTTTTTTCATTTGCACTTTTACCAACTCTCCTGCCAGAGAAACCGTACCAATATCATGTCCTGGAGATCCTTCTACCGCCACAATATCTCCCATAGTGATGGGTAAATTATCTGGGTTTGTATAAAAATGTTTCCTTCCGTTTTTAAAACGGACTTCAAAAATATTAAATCTTTCTTGTCCGCTTGGTAACGTCATGTTAGACAACCAATCAAAAACGGCTAGTTTATTACTACCACTTCCGCAGGTTCCTGACCCACAATTACCATTACTCTTGCAACCTTTTGGTACTCCATTTTCTGTTGTACCACAACTTCCACATGCCATGTAAGTATATATATTTTTATAGTTGATAGTCTTTAAAGTTTATTATTAGCAGCAAATCCACTAAAAAAATCGCTATAAAACCTAAAAACCTCTTGGTTCATAAATTGATTATCAAGCAGATACTAACACACCGCCTCATCTTCACTAATTCGTAAATATACGCATTCTCAAAGAATGAAAAAATAGCTTTATGAAAGTTAACAAAACTAGTTTTTAATTTATTGATACTTCAAATGTAGTCTGAAAAATTGTTTACTTCTTAATCCGTTTAGTATTTGCATGGGTTTAATTAGTATTCGTATAAAAACCTCTTTTTTTAACAAAAAAAAAGCCCTCAATAGATGAGGACTTTATTTTAAAACTTATGTAATTCTTAAACTTGCTTTACTTCAATAATTTTTACAGGACACGCTTTTTTTGCTTCTAAAGAAGGATAAAAAATAGATTCGTCAAAAGATTTTATAGTGAAAAAACCTTTCTTTTCTATGGAATGTAACAACACAGATTTTCCGTCTTTTTTTGACATCTGAAACTGACTTGGAGCAACTTCTACACAGTAATTACAACCAATACATTTGTTTCTTTGTAATGTAATTACCACCATTAGTTCTGTGCGAATTCTGTTTTTACAATCTTATATAACTTATCAGATCTTCTAATTTTAAAGTCTAATTTCATGGTAAGCTCATCTCCTTTAGTTGCTTTTTCAGCCGCAACATCATTTACAAACATTTGTTTCACTTCCATTTCTTGTGCTCCTGTTGTTGGACCAGTAATTAAAATGGTATCTCCCAAAGCAACATCATAGGCATCAATTTTAAACTGACCGATTTTTGCTTTGTCAAAATAATGTTCTCCTTTCCCTAAGTAGACTTTCTTTTGCGTTGCATGAGAACCAGATTCTTTACTCCATTCTCCTAATTTCTGACCTAAATAATAACCATTCCAAAAACCACGATTGTAGACTTTCTCTAGCTCTTGCATCCAAGAAATTACTTTTGCTTTATCGTAGGTTCCGTTTGCCAAACTATCAATAGCATCTCTGTAACATTTAATTACTTTGGCAACATATTCTGGTGCTCTTCCTCTACCTTCAATTTTTAAAACTTTGATTCCTGCATCTGCAACTTGGTCTAAAAAATCGATGGTACACAAATCTTTTGGAGACATTATGTATTCATTATCTAACTCCATTTCGAAACCAGTTTCTTGGTCTATAACCGTGTATTTTTTTCTGCAATTTTGTTTACAAGCACCTCTGTTTGCTGATGAATTATGCGAATGCAAGCTCATATAACATTTACCAGAAACCGCCATACACAAAGCACCATGACCAAAAATTTCAACTTCAACCAACCTACCCGAAGGTCCTTTTATTTGATCTTTCTCAATTGCTTCTGTAATCTTTTTTACTTGTCGTAAACTCAACTCTCTACTTAAAACAATAGTATCTGCAAAAAGTGCATAAAACTTAACCGTTTCTATATTTGTAATGTTTATTTGCGTAGAAATATGGACTTCCATTTGCTGTTCTCTAGCCATAGAAATCACCGCTTGATCCATGGCAATTACCGCCGTAATATTTGCTTCTTTTGCGCGTTTTATCAAGGTTTTTACTATTGATAGATCATGATCATAAACTATGGTATTTAATGTAAGATATGTTCTCACATTTTTTTCTGAACATCTTTTAGAAATCTCTTCTAAATCATCTAAAGTAAAATTAACAGAAGCTCTTGCTCGCATATTTAGTTGCTCTACCCCAAAATAAATAGAATCGCAACCATTGTCTAAAGCAGCTTGCATAGATTCAAAATTACCGGCTGGCGCCATTAATTCGATTTTTTGCATGACTTTATTTTTTAAATTTTAAAGATTCAGAGCGACCTTTCTTAAAGATTTTGTTGCTGTTTCCTTTTCCTTTTCTTAATTCCTTTTGCTCCTCAAAAGATAATTGAATTATTTCTTGACAATCTGCAGAACAAGTGTTTTCTGTTCTTTCTGCACATTCATCACATTGAATAAATAATAAATGACATGCTTCGTTTGCACAATTTGTATGCTCATCACAAGCTTTACCACATTGATGACAGTTAGAAACTACATCGTCTGTAATACGTTCAGCTCTTCTATGATCGAATACAAAGTTTTTACCGATAAATTTATTTTCGATACCTTCTTCTTTTACCTGACGTGTGTATTCTATAATTCCGCCTTCTAATTGAAAAACGTTTTTAAAACCTTTGTGTTTGTAATAGGCTGATGCTTTTTCACAACGAATTCCTCCAGTACAATACATCAACAAATTTTTATCTTCTTTGTTGTCTTTTAAATCTTCTTCAATAATATCTAAAGAATCTCTAAATGTATCTACATCCGGAGTTACAGCTCCATCAAAATGACCAATTTCACTTTCGTAGTGGTTACGCATGTCTACACAAACCGTATCTGGGTTTGCTAACATTGCATTAAATTCTGCTGCATTTAAATGCACACCTTTGGCAGTAACATCAAAAGTTTCGTCATTTAAACCATCGGCAACAATTTTGTTTCTAACTTTTACTTTTAACTTTAAAAACGATTTATTGTCTTGCTCTACAGCAACATTTAAACGAATGTCTTTTAAAAAAGAAATACTATCTAATTGGTCTTTTAAAGCGTAAAAGTTTTCTGATGGAACAGATAATTGAGCATTGATCCCTTCGTATGAAACATAAATTCGACCTAAAACATCGAGTTCGTTCCATTCTAAGAATAACTTATCTCTAAATAATTGTGGGTTTTCTATCTTAAAATATTGATAAAAAGAAATTGTTAAGCGGTCTTTGCCAGCTTCGTCTATTAATGCAGCGCGTTCTATTGCGCTTAACTTATTGTACAGTTGCATGCTATACTAATTAGGTTAACGTTTTAAACTGAACTCGTTTCAGTTTTTTTTATAAGCCGCAAAGTTACTGATTTTAGAAAGAGATTTTATGATTTATATCATGGATTTGAGAGACTTTGCCAGGTATTAAAAAAGTTAGCAAACAAGGTTAGCCCTGATTGAAGTGACATCCTTTTTTATTTTTCATAAAAAAGATATAACGGAAAGCAGGAAATAGCTTCAAAAGAATAAAGAACCTATTATTTAAAAATTACCACAAACTGTTTAAATTTAAACATTAGAAAAATTTGTGATTCAATTTTAAACTTTGGTTGATTTATAAGGGATTAAGTGATTTATATAATTATTATTTTTAGGATATTTGCAACTCAATATAATATTAAATTTTTAGGCGATGAAAATAGCTGTAGTAGGTGCAACTGGAATGGTGGGCACAGTAATGTTAAAAGTTTTAGAAGAGCGTAACTTACCAATAACGGAATTAATTCCTGTAGCTTCTGCAAGATCTGCTGGAAAGAAATTATCATATAAAGGAAAAGAATATACCGTAGTAACCTTAGAAGACGCCGTAAAAATGAAGCCAGATATCGCTTTATTTTCTGCAGGTGGAGATACTTCTGTAGAGTGGGCGCCTAAATTTGCTGAAGTTGGTACAACAGTTATCGACAATTCTTCTGCTTGGAGAATGGACCCAACAAAAAAATTAGTGGTTCCAGAAATTAATGGAGACGTTTTAACAAAAGACGATAAAATTATTGCAAACCCTAACTGTTCTACAATTCAGTTAGTAGCAGTTTTATCTCCGTTACATTTAAAGTATAAAATGAAACGTGTAGTTATTTCTACATATCAATCTGTTTCTGGTTCTGGCGTTAAAGCTGTGCAACAATTAGATAATGAAGAGGCTGGTATTGATGGCGAAATGGCATATCCTCATAAAATTGGTAGAAATGCAATTCCGCATTGTGATGTTTTCTTAGAGAACGGATATACTAAAGAGGAAATGAAATTGGTAAAAGAACCTAAGAAAATTTTACGTGATGATTCTTTTTCTGTTACTGCAACTGCGGTTAGAATTCCTACTGCAGGTGGACATTCTGAAGCTGTAAACGTTCAGTTTGAAAATGCCTTTGATTTAGCGGAAGTTAGAAAAATATTAAGTGAAACTCCTGGAGTAATTGTAGAGGATGATTTGGCTAACAACGTGTATCCGATGGCAATAAATGCACATGATAAGGATGAAGTTTTTGTTGGTAGAATTAGAAGGGATGAATCTCAAGAAAATACCTTAAATTTGTGGATCGTTGCAGACAACTTACGTAAAGGTGCAGCTACAAACACAATACAAATTGCCGAATATTTAATTGCAAATAATTTGGTATAAAATAAACATTTTTAATGGCAACATTTCATAAAGTAAATATACACGAAGTGATAAGAGAAACCGCAGATGCGGTTTCTCTTGTATTTAAAATACCCGGAAATTTAAAGTCTAAGTTTGCTTTTCATGCAGGGCAATACTTAACACTTAAAAAAACAATTAACGGCAAAGAGGTTAGAAGAGCGTATTCTATTTGTTCATCTCCTAGCGATTCTTATTTAAAAGTAGCAATTAAAGCAGTAGAGAATGGTACTTTTTCTACGTATGCAACTACAGAATTAAAAGAAGGAAATTTTATTGAAATTTCTGAACCTGAAGGTTTGTTTACATTAGAAACAAAACCTAATAAAAACTACATTGCTTTTGCTGCAGGATCTGGTATTACACCAATTCTATCTATGGTTAAAGATGTATTAGAAAACGAAGTTACGTCTACTTTTACATTAATTTATGGTAACAAAACAGTTGCAGATACTATTTTTAAAGAAGAATTAGATGCTTTAAAAGAAGCAAACCCAGACCGTTTTAATATACATTACATTTGTAGTAGAGAACAGCTAGAAGGTTCTTTATTTGGTAGAATAGACAAAGCACACACCAATTTCTACATTAACAATAGTTACAAAAATACTTCTTTTGATGCTGCTTTTTTATGTGGACCAGAAAGTATGATTGAAGAAGTTTCTGCAACACTTACAGAACGTGGTTTTGCTAAAGAGGATATTCATTTTGAATTATTTACAACCTCTATAGATGAAGAGGCTGTAGCGGAGATAAAAGAAGGTACTACAGAAGTTATTGTAATGCTAGATGATGAAGAAACAACCTTTACGATGAACCAAACTGACGATCTTTTATCGGCCAGTTTACGTAACAATTTAGATGCTCCTTATTCTTGCCAAGGAGGAGTTTGTAGCACCTGTATGTGTAAAGTTACAGAAGGAAATGCTATTATGGTTAAGAATTCCATTTTAACAGATAGCGAAATTGAAGAAGGATTAGTTTTAGCTTGTCAGGCATACCCTACAACTTCAAAAATCTCTATAGATTTTGATGATGTTTAAAAATATTTAGTTGATACCTGCAAGGTTTCAAAAGCCTTGTAGGTATCAACTTTTATAATTACCACTATTTTTTGGGCGTTCGAGCGGGCTTTCCGCTATATCTTTTTGCTAAAAAACAAAAAGGATGTCGCTACTATCCCTAACGCGGATTCAGTTATGTGTATTACATATCGCAAGAATATCACTTCAAAGTATTAAAAAATCTATTAACAGTCAGCACACCAAGTTTAACAACTTTATATGATTTCTTCACAAAAGGATCGAAAAGACAAACTGTGGAATGACAAAAACATCTGGTAAAATAAGTTTTAAACGCCCCAAAATTCACAACAGTGTAACTTGGAACATAGAGAAAAGTCTCATAAAACTAACAACATTATTCTACTTAAACTTGATACATTACTAAGACAATTTAAAAAACTGATAATTGGTAAATCGTAATTAAACAATTACCTTTATCCAATGGATATTTACGACTTTAAGAATGCTTTTTTGATAGGTTTTTTCATGGCTTTTATGATAGGGCCTGTTTTTTTTATGCTTATTCAAACCAGTATATTAAAAGGAGCAAGAGCCGCAATTGCATTTGATCTTGGTGTACTTTTGGGTGATGTTACTTTTATATGTATGGCATATTTTGGTAGTAGATCTTTTTTAGAAAAAATTAAAGATGACCCTAGACTATTCTTTATTGGTGGTCTTGTTCTTATTGTATACGGTCTAATAACTTATTTTGACAAACAAAACAAAAAGGAAGCTTTAGCATCTGCAGAAACAATAGTGGTGCCTGTTAAAAACAACTATATAAAACTGTTTTTTAAAGGTTACTTTTTAAACTTTATAAATATTGGTGTGTTAGCATTTTGGTTAGGTACTGTGTTGGTAATTGGACCTACTTTAAACATGAATTCTAACAGTATCTTTTGGTATTTTGCTACCATAATTTTAGGTTATGCAATTACAGATCTTGGAAAAATATTCTTGGCAAAACAGCTAAAAAGCAAAATGACTCCTTTAGTAATCTATCGACTAAAGAGAATAATGGGAATTATATTAATTATCTGTGGTGTATTCTTAATTCTAAAAGGGTTTATACCTAATGATAAAATAGATAATTTTATCAGTTAAAATTGTCATTTATTCAAATACAACTATACATCAAAAGCATAATACTTTACATTTATATCAATTGAATCTCTTTAGTTTTTTAATGATAACGAATACCATTTCTGTACAATAACAGCCATTGAATTGAGTACTAATGTTAAATTACATGTGAAAAATTCTACTATTTAAGTTTTGAAAAGTTTTAAAACAGCTCTTTTAAAGACCTATTATTCTGATCCATAAAGGAAATTATTAAAAAGTAAAAACGCCGCATTAGTAATGCTATCATAAACTCTAAAACAGCTAACAATAACTTGTTCTACTTCAGTTGTTATGCTTTTATACATATAAATACTTTATTAATTCATTAGAGACAAAATCACTCAACAACCACACTTTCTAACGAATGCTATAAACATTTATAAAAACAAAAAAACCAGTGAATAAATTCACTGGTTTTATATCTTAAATATCATTTAAAACTAAATGATGTGTTTTATATCCTAAGAAGGTTGCTCACCATCTAGTAAAGGCACAGTTTGTAACACAAAGTCTTCACCATGCAAATAGTCACTCTCATCATCATTTGGATCTACACGCTTACTATAGTCATATGCCCATCTATGTACTTCTGGTAATTTCCCTGGCCAGTTTCCGTGTACATGCTCTACAGGAGTTGTCCATTCTAAAGTAGTTGCATTCCAAGGATTCATTGTTGCTTTTTGTCCTCTATAAATAGATATAAAAAAGTTTGCAATAAAAAATATTTGAGCAAAACCACCAACTAAGGCAAACAATGTAATTACTATATTAATATCAGATAAATCATCGAACATAGGAAATGCTGTGTTAGAATAATATCTTCTTGGTAAACCTGCTAAACCTATAAAGTGCATTGGCCAGAAAACTCCGTAAGCACAAATGATGCTTAACCAGAAATGCCAATATCCTAATGTTTTATTCATCATTCTACCATACATTTTAGGAAACCAATGATACACACCAGCAAACATTCCAAAAATAGCAGAAACACCCATTACTAAGTGGAAATGCGCTACAACAAAGTACGTATCATGAACATTAATATCTAAAGCTGAATCTCCTAAAACAATACCTGTTAAACCTCCTGTAACGAATGTAGAAACCAAACCGATAGAGAATAACATGGCGGGATTTAATTGAAGATTACCTTTCCACAATGTAGTTAACCAGTTAAATGATTTTACTGCAGACGGAATTGCAATTAATAACGTTGTAAATGTAAATACAGACCCTAAGAAAGGATTCATCCCTGATACAAACATATGGTGTCCCCAAACAATTGTAGATAAAAAAGCAATTCCTATAATAGAACCAATCATTGCACGGTAACCAAAAATAGGCTTACGTGAATTGATTGCTAAAATTTCTGATACAATACCCATGGCAGGTAAGATTACAATATATACCTCAGGGTGACCTAAGAACCAAAATAAGTGCTCGAATAATACAGGAGAACCACCTTGATAATGTAAAACTTCACCAGCAATAAAAATATCTGATAAATAGAAAGAAGTACCAAAACTTCTATCAAAAATTAATAATAAAGAAGCAGACAATAATACAGGGAAAGAAACTACACCAATAATGGCAGTTACAAAGAATGCCCAAATTGTTAAAGGCAATCTTGTCATTTTCATTCCTTTTGTTCTTAAGTTAAAAACAGTAGCTATATAGTTTAAAGATCCTATTAAAGAAGAAGCAATAAAAATAGCCATAGAAACTAACCATAATGTCATACCCATTCCAGAACCTGGAATTGCTTGTGGTAAGGCACTTAATGGAGGATAGATTGTCCATCCTGCTGCTGCTGGACCAGCTTCAACAAACAAAGAGCACACCATGATGATGCATGAAACAAAGAACATCCAGTATGAAACCATGTTTAAAAAACCAGAAGCCATATCTCTAGCTCCAATTTGCAATGGTATTAATAAGTTAGAAAATGTACCACTTAAACCTGCCGTTAATACAAAGAATACCATTATAGTACCATGTATTGTTACCAAAGCTAAGTACATATCTGGATTCATTACACCGTCTGTTTGGTGATCTCCTAAAAATGCTTCAATTATAGAAAATGATTTTTCTGGCCATGCAATTTGCATACGAAATAACATAGACATAAATACCCCAATAATTCCCATAAAAATACCAGTTACTAAGAACTGCTTAGAAATCATTTTATGATCTTGGCTAAAAATATATTTTGTTACAAATGTTTCTTTATGATGATGTTCTGACATAATCTTATTTATTTGTAGTGTCTTTTAATTATTATTATTTAAAACTGATGATAATGTTGGTTGCTCTGCAATCCATTTGTCATATTCTTCTTGCTCTACAACTGTAATTTTCATTTGCATGTTATAGTGAGAAGCTCCACAAATTTTATTACATAACAATAAATAATCAAACTCATAAGGATCTTCTCCTTTAGCTTTTCTTATCTTATTGATTCCTGCAGTTTTCTCTACTACCTCAGATTGTTGTCTCATCTCTGCAGTAGTATATTTTGGAGTAAAACCAAATTCAGTAACCATACCTGGTACACAGTTCATTTGCGCTCTAAAGTGAGGCATATAAGCTGAGTGTAAAACGTCTTGAGAACGAAACTTGAAATGAACTTTTCTACCTTTAGGTAAATACAATTCAGTTACTTGTTTATCATCTAAAGCATTTTTATCATCCATATCAACACCAATAGTGTTCATACCTTTAATATAATTTACGTTTCCTAAACCTAACGTATTATCTTCACCTGCATAACGAGCATCCCATCTAAACTGCTGAGCATAAACTTCTATCACTACAGGATCTTCTAAGTCAGATAAATCCATGATGTTATTCCATTGCCATAATCCATAACCAATTAAAACAACTAAAACAACAGCTGGAGTAATAGTCCAAATAGCCTCTAATTTGTGACTATCTGAATAGAATTTTGCTTTCTTTCCTTTCTCTCCTTTATACTTAAAGGTAAAATAGAAGATTAAGAATTGCATTAAAAATTGAACAATACCAATTAACCAAAATGTAATATCAAAAAGGTTATCATCATGTTCTCCTTCATAAGAAGCAGATTCTGGTAACATTACAACATTCATGAAGATTAAACAATAAATCATCATTGCATATAAAAAAACCATAAAGTAAATGGCATTTCTACCTTGGGTTGCGTTGTCTTTATCAGTAGCGATTACGCTTCTTAAGTTTAATATTCTGGTTATTTGCCAAAAACTTACACCGATTGCAACAGCTATAAAAATATAAAATAGAGCTAGCATATTTATCTCGTCTTAATTATTTTAATTCAAATTATTTATTAATGATGATCTCCTGAACCTTCTCCTCTGTGTTCAATATTATAATAGTGGTAATGTTTACTTTCTTCTATGAAAGGATTACCAGTTGGTATAGCACTTGCTTTTGCAAAAGAACTAAAAGTAGCATATATAAAGACTCCTAAGAAGAACAATATTGCACCAATTTCAGGGATACCGAAAGACCATTGGGCTCCAACAGTACCAGGCATAACCATTACAAAAATATCTATATAATGTCCGCAAAGAATTGCAACACCTCCAATAACGATAAACCAAGGAATACTTTTAAAGTCACTGTTTAATAATAACAATACTGGAAAAGCAAAGTTCATTACGACCATTGCTAAGAAAGGAAAGTTATATTCATTAAATCTCATCGCAAAATAAGTGGTCTCTTCTGGAATATCTGCATACCAGATTAACATAAATTGAGAAAACCATAAGTACGTCCAGAAGATAGAAAAACCAAACATATATTTTGCTAAATCATGAATATGACTATCGTTTACACCTGGTAAAGCTCCTTTAGAACGTAAGTATATTGTTACTAACGCAATTACTGTTAATGCACTTACTAATAAACTAGATAAAACATACCAACCGAATAATGTAGAGAACCAGTGAGGGTCTAATCCCATAATCCAATCCCAAGACATCATTGTTTCAGTAATCATAAATACGAAGATAAAACCTACAGAAACATTATAACTCAATTTATAAGTTTTTCCTCCATCATTTGCAGTATCTTCTTTTATAGAGTTTCTACGGATGAACCATCTGTATGCATTCCATAAAGCTAAATAGATAATACTTCTAATAGCCCAACCTGGTACGTTTATCCACCAAGATTTACCATCTACAATAGGATCATAATTAGGACTTGTAGGATCAAATACTCCTTCTGCCATCCATGGAAACATATGATTCCAATTCATTACAGCCGAAATTACTATAAGAACCATTACAATTGAAGTTGGTACTAAGTTAGCAGTAATTGCTTCCATTAACCTAAACAAAAGTATAGACCAACCCGCTTGCGCAACTCTTTGAATTGCATAAAAAGCTAATACCAATAAAGTAATTCCTAAAAAGAAAAACAATGCTACATATACTGCAGACCATGGTTTATTTTTTAACTGATGTAAAACATGTTCAGCATGTGCGTCATCATGAGATCCATCTACTGAAGCATGGCTTTCACCATGTGCTTCACTTTTATGCCCATCAGCACTAACTTCTTCATGAGAAGTAGCATGACTATCACCATGTGAAGCCTGTTGTGCAATAATTTCTTTAGCTTCTTCAACTGTTTTAGGAGCTGAATAAAAACCATAACCAATTCCCACTAAACCAATAAGTATTAGTGCTAATGAGAATGTTTTTAATTTACCTGAGAATTGATACATATCTTTTTCGTATTCTTTCTAATTGAAATTATAATTCTGAACGTAATTTTTCTACGTACTGTACTATTTGCCAACGCTCTGTATACGTTGTTTGAGATGCATGTGAACCCATTAAGTTTTTACCGTGCATAATTACATGATAAATACTCCCTGTGTTAATATCTCTATCTTTATAATTAGGGATACCAGAAAATTTATCTCTTTGAGATAAAACTCCATTACCATCTCCTGCTTTTCCATGACACGTTGCACAATAGATCTCGTACATTGCTTTTCCATTTGCTAAACTTTCTTCTGTAGTTTCTAACGGATTAGTAACCGTAAGTTTAGACAATTCATATCCTTCATTTGTATTAGGGATATCATAAGTAGCATGTCCGCCTCTTGCAATTGTCCCTGCAACAGGTTTAATGTTTACAGGTTCTCCGTTAAGACCATTGGCTCCATTTACATCATAAGGCACAGATACGTACATATCTGGCATAAATTGTAATTGCGGCTTAGTTTTATCATTACAAGAAATGATACTTGTAAGCGTAAATAAAGCGATAATTAATTTAAAATTCTTCATTTTCTATATATTAGTGCTTGTCTACTACATTAATTTCCACAGCTCCTGTACTAGCTAATAAATCAATAATTTTAGCTTCGTTGTTGTTTACAGGGATTTCCATTAAAAAATGATCATCTGTAGTTCTTGGATCTGGGTTCTCAGCTTCTTTAAATGGCCATAATCTACTTCTCATATAAAAAGTAATTACCATTAAGTGGGCTGCAAAAAACACTGTTAATTCAAACATAATTGGCACAAACGCAGGCATGTTTGCCCACCAAGAAAAGTTTGGCTTACCACCAATATCTTGTGGCCAATCTTGAATCATCATGTAATTAGTCATCCAAATAGCAAATGCTAATCCTGTAATTCCGTATAAGAACGCAGTAATTGCTAATCTTGTTGGTGCTAATCCCATTGCTTTGTCTAAACCGTGAACTGGAAAAGGACAAAATACTTCTTCTATATGAAGATGTTCTGCTTTAACAGCTTTCACTGCGTCCATTAGAACTTCGTCATCATTATAAAATGCGTGAATAACTTTTGATGATTCCATAATTATTCTTTATTAGATTTATCAGTTGTACCTGCTACGTTTGCTACATTAATAGCTGGTTTAGTTGGTATACCTTGTTCTCTTCTCTTCTTGTAAAACTCTCCAGAAGATTTTAAAATTGTTTTTACTTCCGCTTGTGCAATTACTGGGAATGTTCTTGCGTATAATAAGAATAATACACCAAAGAAACCTATAGTTCCCACAAAAATACCAACATCTACAAACGTAGGTTCAAAACGCCACCATGTAGATGGTAAATGACCTTTACTTAATACAATTGCTATAATATCGAAACGCTCAAACCACATACCAATGTTAATTGCAATAGAAATAATAAAAGTAATTACAAAACTTCTTCTAAATTTCTTAATCCATAATAACTGTGGTGTAATAATATTGAATAATATTAGTGACCAGAATGCCCAAGCATAAGGCCCCGTTGCAGCACCTACAGATAAATAGGTATAGTTCTCATAAGGTGAACCTGTATACCAAGCAATAAAGAACTCAGTTGCATACGCTACAGCTACAATACCACCTGTTAAGATAATTACAATGTTCATATACTCAATGTGCATACGTGTAATGTAATCTTCTAAGTTAGTAACTTTTCTCATAATTCCTAATAACGTTTGTACCATTGCAAATCCAGAAAAGATTGCTCCTGCTACGAAATAAGGAGGGAAAATAGTTGAGTGCCAACCTGGGTTAATAGAAGTAGCAAAATCCATAGATACAATTGTATGTACAGAAAGTACTAATGGTGTTGCTAAACCTGCAAGTACCAAAGATACTTCTTCAAAACGTTGCCAGTCTTTTGCTCTACCAGACCAACCGAATGATAATAAAGCATATATTTTCTTTTGGAAAGGCTTCACAGCTCTATCTCTAATCATTGCAAAATCTGGTAATAAACCTGTCCACCAGAAAACTAATGATACAGATAAATACGTTGATATTGCAAAAACATCCCATAATAATGGTGAGTTAAAGTTTACCCATAACGAACCAAATTGATTTGGCATTGGCAGTACCCAGTATCCATTCCATGGTCTACCCATGTGAATCAATGGAAACAATCCTGCTTGAAAAACGGCGAAAATTGTCATTGCTTCTGCAGAACGGTTAATTGCCATTCTCCATTTTTGACGGAATAATAATAGTACTGCAGAAATTAGTGTTCCTGCGTGACCAATACCTACCCACCATACAAAGTTTGTAATATCCCAAGCCCAACCAATGTTCTTGTTCAATCCCCAAACTCCAATACCAGTACCTATGGTGTAAAAAATACATCCAAATCCCCAAAGCGTTGCAGCCAAAGAGATATAAAATGCTATGTACCAATTTTTATTTGCAACTCCTTCAATAGGTTTTGCAATGTCTTCTGTAATATCGTGATAACTTTTATCACCTAGTACTAAAGGTTCCCTTATGGGTGCTTCGTAATGAGACATATTTTTATTACTTAGTTTAATTATAGTTTTTAAACTTTCAAAGTCCTTTAACTTTGAGTTTTCAATTTAAAATTTTCTTACGCTTCGTTTGTATTTCTAACTTTCACTTGATATACTACATTCGGTTTCGTTTGTAAGTAATCTAATACGTGATAAGCTCTCTTGTCTTCTGCTAATGCTGCTACTTCGTCTTTTTCGTTATTTATGTCTCCAAAAACCATAGCACCTGTTGTACAAGCTGATGAACAAGCTGTTTCAAACTCATCTGTATTAACAGCTCTTCCTTCTTTTTTAGCTTTTAGAATTGTTGCTTGTGTCATTTGAATACACATAGAACATTTTTCCATAACCCCTCTAGAACGAACTACAACATCTGGGTTTAAAACCATTTTACCGTAGTCATTATTCATATTGAAGTCAAACTCTTTGTTATTAGAATACTGGAACCAGTTAAAACGACGAACTCTATAAGGACAGTTGTTTGCACAATATCTTGTACCAACACATCTATTATATGCCATTTGGTTTTGACCTTGACGACCATGAGATGTTGCTGCAACTGGACAAACAGTCTCACAAGGAGCATGATTACAGTGCTGACACATCATTGGTTGAAAAGTAACCTCTGGATTTTCTGCTTCCGTTTCTATCGCTTTATACAAGTCTCCACCGCTTAAGCCCATTGCTTTCGCTTCTTCTCTTGTTGCAACCTCAGAAGAGTAATATCTATCAATACGCAACCAGTGCATATCTCTACCAACTCTAACCTCATTTTTACCTACAACTGGTACATTGTTTTCTGCATGACATGCTATAACACACGCACCACAACCTGTACAAGATGATAAATCTATTGATAAGTTAAAGTGATGACCAACTTCTCTGTTGTGCTCTTCCCATAAATCTATAGATTTTGCTTCAACTTCCTGATGATCATAAGATACAAAAGCAGGCTTGTTCCAAGAATGTTTTGGATCTACACTACTTACTACCTCTTTTAAAGAAGCTACTTTTAAAATATCATGACGACCTGCAATTGTTTTTTGTACTTGTGTACAAGCAAATTTATGGGTGCCAGATACTTTTTCTATTGTAACTCCGTACTGAATATTGTTTCCGTTAATGTATAATGGATATCCATTAACACCAACTTTCATTTCGTCTTTTAAACCAAAAGTTTTACCGTAACCTAATGCTAAACCTACAGAACCAATAGCCTGACCTGGTTGTACCATTACTGGAACAACAACATCAACACCATTAACAGATACTTTGGCGTAATCACCATTAATAGCACCGTTATCTTTAACAGGATTAGAAAAACCTAATTCTCTGGCATCTGCCATAGACATCATTAAGTAATTATCCCAAGAAGCTCTTGTAATAGGGTCAGGGAACTCTTGTAACCAAGGATTGTTTGCTTGTTTACCGTCTCCTAAACCTGTTTTAGTATATAAGTTTAATTCAAAACCAGAAGCTTTCTTCGCTGAACTTGCTAATTTTGATGCAATATCAGAAATTACAACAGTAGATTCAAAAGCTTCTCCCTCTTCTTCTAAAGAAAGGTCTTTTTTGAAAAAACCATTATGTAAAGCTTTGTTCCATGAAGCACCACCTAAAACATTGGTAGCTGCGTATGTTTTTAAATAATCGTAATATTTTGTAGTATCTCCAGACCATTTTAATAACGTGTCTTGAACCTGACGTGTATTAAATAATGGTTGAATTGTTGGTTGCATTAAACCATACGTTACAGAATCGAACTGTGCATCTCCCCAAGACTCTAAAAAGTGTGGAGTTGGTAATGCATAATCCATTAAAGCAGTAGTGCTATTATGTTCTGTAGACAATGCTACTGAAATTTCTAGTTTACCTAATCCTTCAGAAAAATCTGATGCATTTGATAATGAATACACAGGATCTACATTGTATGCAATTAATCCTGATACTTTACCAGCTTTCATATCTGAAACTAATTGAGCAACTTCAGCATCATTTCCTTTACGGATGTTTAGCGTATTTTTTGTATCAATAATTTCACTATTTAATGCCTTATTAATCGCTAATGAGATTAATTGTGCATTTTTATCATTCAATCCTGTTAAGACAACACCTTTAGAACCAGCTTTCTTTAAATCTGAAGCTAATTTTTTAATAGTTGCATCTACAGAAGTTGCTTTAGAAGGAACATTTGCTCCTGTAATAGCGTTGTATAAGTTTAACAATGCAAATACCTGATCAGATGGTTTTACAACCACTCTTTTATCAGAATTAGCACCTGTTAAAGACATATTACTCTCTACCTGTACATGGTAAGACATATATCCTTTTTCTGGTTTTCTACCAGCAATATATTTCTTCTCTAAACCTCCGTGGAAATCTCCAAGAAAATCAGCACCAAAAGAAACAATTGTTTTTGCATTTTCTAAATGATAATTTGGTAACACACGTTTACCGTACATTGCCATAAAAGCATCTGCCGCTCCAGATTCTGAAACTGCATCATAAACAACATGTTTTACATTTGGATTTGCAGCAATAAAGCCTTCAATAACTTTATCCGTAGACGGACTTGCCATTGTACCTGTTAATAATACAACAGGTTTATTTGCTTCTTTTAACTCGCTTAATTTTGCACCAATTTTAGAATCAGCATCTGCCCAAGTTAAAAAAGCTTCTTTATCTTGAGGTTCTTTTAAACGTAATTGTTCATCATATAAAGATAAAACAGAAGCTTGTACTCTCGCACTTGTTGTTCCGTCCGCTTCTTTATTAGGCATAATTTGAATAGGGCGCCCTTCGCGTGTTTTTACCAACACATTTGCAAAATCATAACCATCTGCCATTGAAGTTGCGTACCAATCTGCAATACCAGCAATGATATCGTCTGGTTTTACAACATAAGGAATAGCCTTTCTAACGGGTCCCTGACAAGCTGCTAATGAAGCTGCAGCTGTAGTAAAACCAACATATTTTAAAAAGTCTCTACGTGAAGTAGAAGAATTCTCTAAAGTTTCTTTATCACCTAAAAACTCATCTGATGGAAGTTCTTCCACAAATTCGTTTTTACTTAACGTTTCAACAATAGAACTACCTTTAAGTTCCTCAACACTTTGCCAGTATTTTTTGTCTGAAGCCATTTATACTTTTTATTTAATGATTGAAAGATTCAAACTAGAAAACACCCAGTTTTGTAATCTTTTAATTTTTAATTCTTTTTAATTAGTAGTGACATTTACCACACTCTTTACCACCTAACTGTGAAATGGTAACTTGATCTACATTGTATTTCTTTGCCAAATCTTCATGAATTTTCTTGTAATAATCATTACCTTTTAAATCCACTTTAGTGTCTTTATGACAATCTATACACCAACCCATTGTTAATGGAGCATGCTGATACAATTCATCCATTTCCTCTACAGGTCCATGACATTTTTGACAATCGATACCTGCAACTGTTACGTGCTGTGAGTGATTGTAATAAACGAAATCTGGTAAATTATGAACTCTCACCCATTTAATTGGAGCCGTTTCACCTGTATACTCTAAGTTATCTGCATCCCAACCAGCGGCTGTATAAATCTTTGCAATTTCAAGATCTAATTCTTCTTTTCCAAGAACAACTCCATCTCCTAATTCTACAACAGTATCATCTGCAACTTCAGAAATATTTAAGTGACAATTCATACAAACATTTACTGATGGTATACCAGATGTTTTACTATGTTTTGCTGATGAGTGACAATATTGACAATCTATCTTATTATCTCCTGCATGTATTTTATGTGAAAATGCAATTGGCTGAATAGGCTGATACCCTTCATCTACCCCTACTTGAAATAAGAATCCGAATAAGACATAAATACCAATTAACACTAAAAATATAGTAGTTAAAACTTTTAAGAAAGTATTTTTCATTATACCCGCCCAAAGCTCATGTAAATCTCTTTTAAGATTTGAATCTTCCCCTGGAGCAGTATCACCTTTTAATTCACTAACTTGTTTTAACAAACTAGCAATCATTAAAAAAGCAACAATAATAGCCGCAGATAGCACATATATTAACCAACCTGGAGCACCTGCAGAAGAAACATTTGCAGAAGCATCACCTGCCGCCACTTCACCTACTTTTTTAAGCTCACCTACAGTGGTGTAATATAAAATATCATCTACATTCTGATCAGTTAACTGAGGGAAAGCAGACATTGCAGCTCCATTGTACTCGTCAAAAATTGCATTAGCATCTGAATCTCCAGTAGCTCTTAATTCTGCATTATTTTTAATCCAAGAATGTAACCAATCATTTTCTCTTCTTTCCTCGACACCAGCCAAAGCTGGTCCAATTAATTTCTTATCTAACTTGTGACAAGAAGCACATAACGATTTAAATAATTTTTTCCCTTCTTTTTGGCGCGCCTCATCTATATCTTGTGAATAAGCAGATACACTGAATGCAAAAATTAGGAGAAAAGTAATACTTTTAAGAAGTAATGTGGTTAGTCTATTGTGCAGTTCTACACTTTTCATATTTAAACTTTGATTAAAAATATCTAATATAAAATGACAAAAGTCATTTTTTTCCGTTTGACAAAAGTAATACTTCTTCCTAAGGTTTGAAAAGCTAAAAGAATGTAAAACATAATTTATAATTATTCTAAATAAGCGTTTAATCTAATTTATTCCTAAACTAGTCGTTATTTTTGTACAAAATAAAATTAAGCATGAAAAGTAAATTAACAACACTCTCGTTTTTGATTGTTTTATTAGCAACAAGTTACAATTCTTTCTCACAAAATAGCACAAATGAATCTGCAGAAATAAAGGATATTGTTTCTAAAAAAAGAAGTTTCAATAGCACTTTTGGGTTTGGATATAGAATTCAACTTTACAACGGAAACGAATCAAAAGCAAGACAGTTTATGGCTCGTTTTAGAGCAGAATTTCCCGGAAATTTCTCGAAACTAGTTTATTACGCTCCAGAATGGAAAGTACAAGTGGGTAATTACAAAACAAAATTAGAGGCTGATAAAGATCTAATAAAATTTCAAGAAAAATTCTCTGGAATTATTGTAATTCCAATGGGGAAGTAAATAATACAAAAAACACATTAAAAGTAATTAAAAAAGCTTCATTATTTTGCTCTCTAATAAGAAAACAAAATAATGAAGCTTTTTAATATTACATACTTAAGTAGGTTTTACATGGAAGTAAACGACCAACTATCTAAAGTAAGCAGTAAAGCTTTAATACTCTACCAAGACTGTAATAAGAAAACCTATTCTTCTAAATCCACTTCCTCTTGTAAGGAAACCGAAACTACCGTATTGTCCCAACCTAAATGCATGATAACCGTATCATTTTCTCCTTCATTAAAAACAATTGAAAAAGCTTCAATACTTTTTTCAGATTCAGAAACTTTACCAGGAACTCTAATAACATCATCCTTTTCATCATAAGTGTAATGTCCCCATACGTTTCTAACATTACTAAGAATCAGCGTCCATTCTTTATCACCAGGAACCGAAAACAACGTATATGTACCCGATTTTACGCTTTTTCCTCCAAATAAAACATCCTTAAAAAAAGTAATTTCAGAAGCTTCATTAGCACCAGTTCTCCAAACGCCTTTATCTGAAACCTCAGCCAAAGAAGACAATGCTCTTCCTTTTAATTGTGGTCTTCCGTAAATAACTCTTACTAACTTATCAGAATTCCTCCAATCACTTGGGTAGGCAGCAACATCTAAAGGACTCACATCTAATCTTGGAAATTTTTGAGCATAAGTATCTGTTGATGAAAGAATTGAAAGTACAAGAACAGCAAATAATAGAATTGTTTTTTTCATTTTTATAATTTATGAGGTGATATAAAGATCAGTCATCAAAAATAAAAAATCTTACAATCTTATTTTACTAATTTCATGTTAAACATAATGAAGCGGTAATAAAAGGAATTAAGCAGACACAAACTGACATCCCTCATTTCATGAAGATTTGTAGTAGAAAAACATCTTAAATAGCTATAAAAAAGCGAATTAACAACCACAACCAGCGCTACATCCTTTCTTTTTTTTAGAAGGAAAAACATATTTTCTTAATAAAAAAGCTACGGCTAAAACAACTAATATATATGCTATAATTTCTTGCATTAACTTAAAATTTGATAGGTTATAAATGAAGCAACATATGCCATTAAGCCCATTCCGAACAATTGGATCAATGGCCATTTCCAAGTTTTCGTTTCACGCTTTACAATAGCTAAGGTTGCCATACACTGCATTGCAAAGGCATAAAAAACCATTAAAGACATTCCGACAGGGAAATTAAATCTTTTACCACCGGTATCTGGATTTATTTCTGACCTCATCTTTTCTTTAATAGTAGATGTATTTTCATCATCTGCTTCTACACTATAAATGGTTGCAAGCGTACCTACAAACACTTCTCGTGCGGCAAAAGATGTAATTAAAGCAATCCCAATTTTCCAATCATACCCTAAAGGTCTAATAGATGGCTCTATTGTTTTACCAAGAATACCAATATAAGAATTCTCTAACTTTACAGAGGCTATTTTTTGCTGTAACTCTTGATCTGTTAAACCCTGGTTAGCAACATTTTCAATCGTATTTTTTTCTGCATTCTCAAAAGAAGCTGGTCCGTTTGAAGCTAAAAACCATAAAACGATAGACAACGCTAAAATGATTTTTCCCGCTTCTAAAACAAACGATTTTGTTTTTTCAACCACCTCATAAAAGACATTTTTAACAGATGGTAATTTATAATTTGGCATTTCTACCACAAAAAACGACTTCGATTTTATCTTTAACGTTTTATGCAATATATAAGCCGCTATCACTGCTGTTGCAAACCCTAATCCGTATAACAATAACAAAACTACACCTTGTAAATTTAAGAATCCGAAGATTTTTGTATCAGGAATAATTAAAGAAATTAAAATAGCATATACAGGTAAACGCGCAGAACATGTAGTGAACGGCACTACTAAAATAGTAATCAATCGCTCTTTCCAACTAGCAATTGTTCTTGTTGCCATAATTGCAGGAATTGCACAAGCAGTTCCAGAAATTAACGGAATTACACTCTTACCATTCATTCCAAATCGGCGCATAATTTTATCCATTAAAAACACCACACGACTCATATACCCCGTTTCTTCTAAAACTGAGATAAATAAAAATAGAATGGCAATTTGTGGAATAAATATAATGACACCTCCAATTCCGGGTATTATCCCTTCAGTTAACAGGTCTGTAAGCACTCCATTTGGCAGATTACTTTTTGCAAAATCTGCAATTTGAGCAAAACTAGTATCTATAAAATCCATAGGTACTGAAGCCCAATCGAAAACAGATTGAAAGATAATCAACAATAAAAATACAAAGAAAAAATAACCAAAAACCTTATGCGTAAAAACCCTATCTAGCCTACCACGAAGGTCTTTGGCTTTGGTTTTATCGACTATATAGGTCTTTTTAAGTATTTTATTAATTTCTTGATAACGATAAATAGTTTCTTTATGTTGATATTTTTTCAACTTAGAAACGTCTTTTTTAAAGTTAAGTAATTTTTGTTTTTCTTCTGATGAAATTGTGTCTGGATAATTATTCTGCGTTACCATCAACCATAATTCATACAAAGAATAATTAGGACTAATTTCTTTTAACTTATCAAAATAATCTGGATCAATCTGATGATTGATTCCACATAAAGGAGAAGCTTTTGCAGCAACATGACAACGAATAATTGCCGCTTTTACATCATCTATTCCTTCATTCTTTCTTGCACTAATTAAAACTACCTCTGTATTTAATTCTTTCTTTAATAAAGATAAATCGATAGTAATTCCCTTTCTGTTCATTTGGTCAACCATATTGATTGCCAAAACTGTTGGAATTTCTAAATCTTTAATTTGAGAAAAAAGTAGTAAATTTCTTTTTAAATTCTCTACATCTGCCACTACTAAAATAACATCTGGAGATTCTTTAATATCCTTTTTTAACAAGGTCTTTAAAACAATACTCTCGTCTAAAGAAGTAGGATTTATACTATAGGTACCTGGTAAATCTGTAATAATTGCATTCTGAGTAGCAGATAGTTTACTAACTCCATTTTTTTTATCAACAGTAATTCCCGGGTAATTTCCAACTTTCTGATTTAAACCTGTAAGTTGATTGAATAGTGATGTTTTTCCGGTATTTGGGTTCCCTATTAAAGCAACCTTTATATCATTTTTAGACATTATAAATGCGCTTTAAGGATTCGAATTTTAGAAGCTGTTTCTATTCTTATTGCCAAATGACTACCGTTTACGCAAATATATAAAGGATCTTTTAATGGCGCTATTTGAACTAACTGAACCTCAGCTCCTGGTAGACAGCCCATTTCTAACAATTTTAAAGGAATAAAATCTAAAGACTCTTCAGAAATATATCCTATCTCTCCCTTACGTAATGTAGCTATTGTGCTCAATGAATTTTATTTGGAAGGCAAATATAATCATTTAGAATGATTCTAAACAAGTTATTCAGAAGCATATTCTTCTTTTAACAAAACAATATCATTTTTAAGTTTCTCCATATCCTCTTTCTCCGTCCCATCATAATACCCACGAATTCGTCTGTCTTTATCAACTAAAACAAATTGTTCTGTGTGTATAAAATCACTTTCATCACCATTTCCTTCATCTAAAACTGCAAAATAACTTTTTCGCGCCAACTCATAAATGTGCTTTTTAGAACCTGTAGTTACATTCCATTTCCCATCAATAACCCCTTTTCTATCTGCATATTCTTTTAGAACAGAAACGCTATCCATAACTGGAGTAACAGAATGCGACAAAAACATAATATCATTATCATCTTTATAAAACTCTTGCAACTCTCCCATATTATACGCCATGGCAATACAAATTGTTTGGCAACGGGTAAAAAAGAAATCTGCTATGTAAATTTTATCTTTATAATTATTATTAGTAATCGTTTCTCCATTTTGATTGGTCAGTTTAAAGTCTGCAATGGTATGGTTGTTTTGAATATGCACCATACTATCGTCTACCAATCTCGGGTTTACATCAATAGGGTTAAAAATTTTAAGACGAGTATCTACCTTTAATAAATGATAATAAACTGTAAGTGAAATTGCAGAAAACACCGCAAAAAAGATAAGTAGAGGAATAGACTTTTTAAAGATTTTAAACTCCATAAGATAATTTTGTGACAACAAATTTACGACTTAATAAAACCTTAGAGAAAAAAACAAAAGGGAATAGTTTCCAAAATCTTTGTTAAATTAAAAAGGTACCTCAATTTGTTCTTTTGCAACTACCTTTAAAAACGTACATTTGCGACTATTTTAACTATGATTTAACGCTGAATGGAAATATTAATAAAAGCATCACAATTTATTTTAAGTTTATCTTTATTGATTGTATTGCACGAGTTAGGGCACTTTATCCCTGCAAAATTGTTTAAAACCAAAGTAGAAAAATTCTACTTATTCTTTGATTATAAATTCTCTATTTTTAAGAAAAAAATTGGTGATACCGTTTATGGTATTGGTTGGATTCCTCTTGGTGGATATGTAAAAATATCTGGTATGATAGACGAAAGTATGGATACCGAGCAAATGGCTTTACCACCGCAACCTTGGGAATTTCGTTCTAAACCGGCATGGCAACGTCTAATTATAATGTTGGGTGGAGTTTTTGTAAACTTTGTTTTAGGTATTTTTATCTACATTATGTTAATGTATGCTTATGGTGAAAACTTTTTACCAAACGAGAATGTAAAAGACGGTGTTTGGGTACAAGATTCTTTAGCGATGAACTTAGGTTTACAAACCGGAGATAAAGTTTTAACTATTGATGGAGAAAAAATTAAAAAATTTAACGAACTAACTCTAGGTTTTGTAAACGGTAATAATTTTCAGATTGAAAGAGAAGGACAAGTTATTGATAAAGTAATTCCAGAAGATTTTATCTCTCAATTAGTAGACAGAGGTAAAGATGCTGGTGTAATTTTACTACCTAGATATCCTTTTGCTATTACAAGTGTTTCTGAAGATTCACCAAATAAAAATGCTGATTTAAAAGCGAAAGATATTGTTGTTGCCATTAACGGAAACCCAATAAAGTATTTTGATGAAGCTCAGGTTGAATTAAATAAGTTTAAAAATCAAGATATTTCTGTTACCATAAAAAGAGAAAACGAAACAAAAGATGTCGCTGTAAAAGTTACCAATGACGGTAAATTAGGTGTTGGTTTTGGCTTATTACCTTCTAAAGACTTAGAAAGACTTGGCTACTACGATTTAGCGAATATCGAATACACTTTTGCAGAAGCAATTCCTGCAGGATGGAACAAATCTGTAAAAACACTTACAGACTATATAAAACAATTAAAGAAGATCTTTAACCCAAGCACAGGAGCTTATAAAGGATTAGGTGGATTTATTTCTATAGGAAGTATTTTCCCTTCGGAATGGAGCGCAGAATCTTTCTGGAACATCACAGCATTCTTATCTATTATGTTAGGTTTTATGAACCTTTTACCAATACCTGCTTTAGATGGTGGTCATGTTGTTTTTACCCTTTGGGAAATGATAACTGGTAAAAAACCAGGAGATAAATTTTTAGAATATGCACAAGTAACAGGCTTTATTCTTTTAATAGCTTTATTACTTTTCGCAAACGGAAATGATATCTTTAGGTTGTTTAACTAAACAAAATAAAAGCAATTAAAAAGCCTCACTTTAATAAAAGTGAGGCTTTTTTTATACCTTAAAAGAACGGTTGATAAAAGAAAACCAAGTGTACTGCGTGTTACACTTATCGCAAGCATAAGCCTTAGTACCTGGTATCATTTTAACAAATGCCCCCCTTCTCATTCTGTGGTTAGATGTAGATTTACACTTTGGGCAAGCTTTCATAATTAGTCTGTTTGGTTTACCCCTGAAATTTAGCAAGTTACAACAAGATAATTCTATTCTAAATTATCTGATTTATATACTAAACTAGGATACAAAAAAGAAAGCTTATATAATAAGAAATTTTGGGAAATCTGAATTGATATCAAGTTCTTATAAATACTGATTTTGAGCAAACAGAGTCACAGAAACAAGTTCTGTATAAAAAGATTATACTCTTTTAGAATGGCTTTTTTACTACACTCTAAACGTACGATTGATAAAAGAAAACCATGCATACTGTGTATTACAATTATCACAAGCATAACCTCTTGTTCCTGGAATAATCTTTACAATTCCTTTTCTCATCATTCTATGTCTAGATTCAGATTTACATTTCGGACAAGATTTCATAAGCTAGGGGATATTTATTTTAAACCGCAATTTACTAAATACAAGCAATGTATTTACCCCGTATTAATACCTGTTTAAAAATCAACACTTTAAATCTTCTGCAATAAATTATATATCAAAAAAACCATCATTTAAAAAATAAATGATGGCTTCCGTTAAAACTTGTATGTTTATAAACTAGTTATCTTTGGTATCAATAACCTCAGCAGGTAATTCCGCAGGGATATCTTTTCCTTTTAAATAACTTGGCAACTCCATACCTGCCATATTAAACATTTCTTGTAAAGGCGGTACCGCTTTATACATTCCAGAAATAAAGTTAGAGGTTGATGTTTTTCCATCTGCTCCTCCTCCGTTTTCCCAAACAGTAACTTTATCAATCTTAATATTTTTAATAGCTTCTGCTTGTATTTTTACCAATTCTGGTAATTTATCTGCAATTAATAATAAGGCTGCATTTTGAGAATCGTTTCCAGCAGCTTTCACTATTTGATCTAAACCTTGTGCTTGTTTTGTTAAAACCTCAAACAAACCTTGTGCTTCCGCTTGTGCTTTAAATAAAATTGCATCGGCTTCACCTTTTGCAATTCTTCTAATGTTTTCTGCTCTTGCTTCTGCGTCTATTTCTACTTTACGTTTGTCTATTTCGGCAGGTACAATAATATCTGCTAATTGAGAAGAACGCTCTCTTTCCGCTCTTGCAACCTCTGCTTCTTGCTCTGCAGCATAAGATTCTTTTAATGCATTTGCTGTTTGTACTTTTTCTGATGCAATTGCTGTACGTTCTGCTTCTGCCTCTCTTTGTCTTCTTAAAGAGTCTGAATTTGCTACATTAATTTTTGCTGTATTTTCCCCAGCTACTGCTTGTGCATTTGCTGCTGCAACTTGTGTTCTTTCATCTTGTACCGCATTTGCTTCACCAATAGAACCATCTCTATTTTTTTCTGCAACCGATTTACGTGCCGCGTTAATTGCGTGCGCAGCTGCTTCTTTTCCTAAAGCTTCTATATAACCAGATTCATCAACAATATCTGTAATATTTACGTTGATTAATTTTAACCCTACTTTCTTTAACTCTGTTTCTACAGATTGAGAAATATTGGTTAAAAACTTATCACGGTCGTTGTTAATTTCTTCAATATCCATCGATGCAACTACCAAACGTAACTGACCAAATATAATTTCTTGTGCTAAATCTTGAATGCTATCTTGGTCTAAACCTAACAATCTTTCTGCAGCATTTTGCATGATTCCTGGTTCTGTAGAAACCCCAATAGTAAATCTTGAAGGAACATTTACACGAATATTTTGCTTAGAAAGTGCATTTACCAAATTTACTTCAATAGAAATAGGTGTTAAATCTAAAAATTGATAATCTTGAATTACCGGAAATATAAATGCAGCTCCACCATGAATACATTTAGCAGATTCTCCTCCACCTACTTTTCCATAAACCACCAAAATTCGGTCTGATGGACATCTCTTATATCTTTTTACCATTGCAATTAGCAATATAAAAACGAAGAGAATTGCAATTCCGATTCCGATTAATCCAGCAAATTGACTAGTTTGTAATATCATAAAGTTTAGCATAGTTATTTTTTAGTTTTGAGGTTCTATAATTAATGTTCCGTTGTTCGTTACTTCTATTACTTTTATAATTTTTCCTTGTTTTAAATCTTCATTATGATCTGTTAAAGCTTCTAATTCTCTTAAAGCTCCTTGAATTTTAATTTGAATTTTACCTGTTTTAGATCTATTTGCACCTACAGTTAAATAGACTTCGCCAATAGAATTTAAGGCATTTTTCATTTTTAAGGTTCCGCTAGAACTTAATTTACTGATGTAATAAAATAATGCTGCCATTACAAACATCATTACCAAGCCACAAAACACAGAAATAATTACAGTAACTATTTTAGAGTTTCCTGCATCTATACTAGCAATACCGCTCCAACCAAAAATGGCAAAAAAAGCGACTAAATTTTTCAACGTAAAAAATTGAAATCCTGCACCTGTATCTGCATCAATTTCTGCATCTACGTCACCAATATCATCTGTTTCTGCACCAATTATTGTTGATATTAAAACCAACAAAAACATAAAAGTAGAAATCCCGGTAATTATCCAATAGGTCTTTTGAAAAGAAGTTAATTCTTGAAACCATTCCATCATAGCAGTTTGTTTTAAAAGAGATTAAAGATAAATGTTTTTGACTGAATAAAGAGATTTATTCCATCAATATAAAGCACGATACCATTTGATTCAAATCAACTTTTAAGAGCGCTCTTATTAAGTTGATTTTAAACTTTTGTAACCTCTTTTTTATTCTAGAAATAATAAGATTAAAGTGAGTTGGTATAATTAAGCTTCTCTTATAAGTAGTTAAAGAATCTATTTTGTTACAGTTTTTTTTGAAAAATTCATCAAAAAAGAAAAAGCCTTGATAAAATAGATCAAGGCCTTTTAAAATTAAATAATTTATTTATGTAAAAAATAGTTGCTATAACATCTAAATTAAATACATAATTCATTTCTTAAATCAATTAAAAGAAGGAAAATTACTTTTAACCTTTTAGCAGCTTACCTTTTTGTTTGGCCGCTTCATTTCTTTCAATTTTATGGTTTGGTCTCGTCCATTTTGGTTTTTCTTCTAAAGATTGATATTTAGAATCTTCTGCAGCAATGGTTTCTGATTGAACTTTTTTAGTAAATGGTTTTTGAGGGTTCAAACCTAATAATTGAAACATCTTCATATCTTCATTTACATCTGGGTTTGGAGTTGTTAATAATTTATCTCCAGCAAAAATAGAATTTGCCCCAGCAAAGAAACACATTGCCTGCCCTTCTCTACTCATTTGAGTTCTACCTGCAGACAAACGAACTTGTGTTTCTGGTAAAACAATTCTTGTGGTAGCAACCATTCTAATCATATCCCAAATTTCCACAGGTTTTTCAGCTTCTAAAGGAGTTCCTTCAACCGCAACTAACGCATTAATTGGTGTAGATTCTGGTTGCGGATTTAAAGTAGACAACGCAACTAGCATTCCTGCTCTATCTACAGCAGATTCTCCCATGCCAATAATTCCGCCAGAACAAACTGTAACATTCGTTTTACGTACATTACTTATAGTATCTAATCGATCTTGATAACCTCTTGTAGAAATTACTTCTTTGTAATATTCTTCTGATGAATCTAAATTATGATTATACGCATACAAACCAGCTTCCGCCAACCTTTTAGCCTGATTTTCGGTTACCATACCCAAGGTGCAACAAACCTCCATATCTAACTTATTTACGGTTCTTACCATATCTAAGACGCTATCAAATTCTGGCCCATCTTTTACATTCCTCCATGCAGCTCCCATACAAACACGAGAACTTCCACTTTCCTTTGCTCTTAATGCTTGTGCCTTTACCTGGTTTACAGTCATTAAATCATTACCCTCTACATTGGTATGATATCTTGCTGCTTGCGGACAATACCCACAATCTTCTGAACAACCTCCTGTTTTTATTGATAATAAGGTTGACACCTGCACCACATTAGGATCATGTTGTTTTCTGTGAACTGTTGCAGCTTCATACAGCAACTCCATTAATGGCTTATTATAAATTTTTAAAACTTCTTCTTTTGTCCAATTATGCCTTACTTCACTCATAGCTATTTTTTCTTTTTAGTAACTATAACGCAAACCAAACAACACATTACTTGGTGGCATTGGTACAAAACCAGATTCTATATATTCTGCATCAAAAATATTATTTGCAGTAACTGTAAAACTAAATTTGTTAAAATCTACAATTACAGAAGCATCCCAAACATTATAACTTGTACCAATAGTACGTTCTGCGTGTTTGTAAATAATATTCTGACTTACATTTTTAAATAATTTTGAAGAAAAACGAGTTATAAATTGATGTCTTAACGTATTTAAAGAATAACGAGACAACTCTTTATTCTGATCTAAAATGTCATCATCTAAAAAATTATATCCAAAAGATAAAGTCTGATTAAACTCATTTAATTTAAAACGATAATCTGCATTCAATTCAAAACCTCTGGTATTTACTTTTGCAATATTAGTTGCCTCATATTGTGAAGTAGGATCTGTGTCTGGTCTAATAAAATCAATTAGATTATCTGCATCTCTATTAAAAATGGCAACAGAAGTTGTAAATCTTTCTGAATTATATTTTAATCCAATTTCTTGTGCAAAAGCTTCTTCTGGCTTTAAATTTGGATTTCCTTTTGTACTACTATTATTATAATACAAATCTGTATAAGTTGGTATCCTATACGTTAAGCCCAAGTTTCCATAAGCTTTTAATTTATCTGATAATTGATAACCAACATCTAAACCTGGAAAGGCATGAAATTTAAAATCTGAAAAATAAGTAACTGCAATTCCTGGAGTAAGATCTAACTTATCATTAGCTAATTTAAAACGATGTTCTAAAAATAAATTCGCCATAGTTCTCTTTCTATCTCCTAAATTATTACTATTTATAGAAACCTTAGAAATATCTACACCAAAACCTGTAATTCCTAAATTAGAAGTATAAGAAGCATTTGTTTCTACACCTACTTTATTAGTAATGTGTAAATTTCTAGAAAAACTAGGATCTTCTCTTTTTAAAAGAAAAATATCTTGCCCTCTCCTCCAATAAACTCTTGGTGTAATTTTTAATTTATCAGTTTTAAAAGTAGTTGTAACTCCAATTACACTATTCTGAGTTTCTTCATATTCACTAAAACCATAAGAGGTTGGTGTGTAAAAATTTTGTGCGCCAAATTTCTTATCAAAAAAAGTAGCTAAAACTTCAATAGCCTGCCTCTTCTTATTAAAAACACCCTTTAAGACGTAATTTTTATTTTCATAATCAGAATTAGTTCTATAACCATCAGATGTTAATGCACCAACATGAGCAATAAAAGAAGCATTCTCATATTCTTCTCCAAAAGTTACAGAACTATTAAATTGACCAAAAGAACCAGCTTCTATATTTATACTTGCTTTACTCGCTAACTTCTTTTTAGTAACAATATTTATAGCTCCTGTAAATGCATTCTGACCGAAAACTCGTGCAGCAGGACCTTTTATAACTTCTATCCTCTCGATAACTTCAATTGGTAAAGCAGCATTTAAAGTGTGGTGTCCGGTTTGAGAATCATCCATTTTAATTCCATCAACCAATAATAAGGTTTGGTCGAAACCACCACCTCTAATAAATAAATCTGCCTGACTTCCAGCAGTTCCTCTTTTTCTAATGTCTACACCCGCCACTTGTTGTAATAAATCGGCAACATTTGTAGCGGCACTATTTTTTATTACTTCGGATGAAATAACATTTATGGTTCTCGAATTTTCTTTAAAAGGCAAATCTATTCTCGTAGAAGTAATAACAACCTCTTTTAAAGTATCTCTTTTTATGGGATCTACTTGCGCTTGCATTTGAAAGGCCGCAAAAAACAATACAATTATAAGAGTAATTTTAATTTTCATAATTAGTGATTTTAATCTGCTGCAAAACTCGTAACTTTCCGGACGATTAAAATAGTCCAGTTTTAAAATGAGAGATAGTCCGGTTAATACTTTATTTGAACAATTAATCAATTTTGATAAATCGACACCTCAACCTGTTTACATACAAGTTGCGCAACAAATTATAAATGCCATACAACGTGGCTATATCTCAAAAGGAACTCTTTTACCTGGAACCCGTGTTTTAAGTCAGACTTTAAAAATTCACAGAAATACCGCAGTTGCAATTTACGAAGAATTAGCCTCACAAGATTGGGTAGAAATCATTCCTAATAAAGGTACATTTGTTATAGAACCATCATTAAAAATAGTAAAAATAAAAGCGCCTTCTCAAAAAATAAATGAAGCATATAAAACAGCTAAATCCACTGGGTTTCCATTTCAAAAATCATTTCACTTAGCATCTACTATTCAATTATCAAAAGCACAATACACTATAAATGACGGAAAACCAGATTTACGTTTGCATCCTGTTCATGAGTTTTCTAGATGGTATGGTGCAGCCATGAAACGTAAAACATTAATTAAAAAATGGAATAAATCAAATGAATCTCTCCATTCTTTATTTGAAACACAACTTTGTAATTACTTAAATGCAACAAGAGGTTTTCACATAAACCCAAACAATTTAATAAGTACGCGTAGTACAGAAATGAGTTTATACATTGTTTCTCAATTATTAATCAAACAAAACGATGTTGTTTTAGTAGGTAATTTGAGTAATTATGCTGCTAATATGATTTTTCAGCAAGCAGGTGCAACCATAAAAACAATTCCAGTAGATGCTGATGGGTTGGATGTAGATTATATTAGAAAACATTTTATCAAAAAAAGCATTCGATGTATGTATATCTGTGCGCATAGAGATTACCCAACAACAGTAACTTTAAGTGCAGAACGCCGTTTGGCCTTGTTGCAATTGGCTAAAGAATTTGGTTTTGCAATTATTGAAGATGATTACGATTACGATTTTCAGTTTACAGGTTCTGCTATGTTGCCAATGGCAAGTGCCGATGGAGACGGAATGGTTATTTATCTAGGTAAATTAGGACAATCTTTATTCCCTAGTTTTCAGACAGGATTTGTAATTGCTCCAGAAAATTTAATTTCAGAAGCAAAAAATTACTTACAATTGCTCGACGAACAAGGCGATTTAATTCAGCAACAAATGTTATCTGAATTGATTTATGAGGGTGAAATTTCTCGTTTAATGAAAAAAAATACCGTCATATATAAACAAAGACGCGATTGTTTGTGCCAACTTTTAAACCAACATTTTTCTGAAATAGCAAAATGGGAAATTCCTTCTGGGGGATTAGCTATTTGGATCCAATTTCAAGAAAAAATCTCATTGGTAAAATTAGCAAAAGAAGCAGAAAAAAATGATTTATTTCTACCAAAAACCATTTTGTATCAAGATAAAAATACCTGTGCCATTCGTTTTGGTTTTGGACATTTAGATATAGAAGAAATAGAGATTGTAATAAAAAAAATGAAAAGTGCTTATAGTAAAATTATTAAAAGAAATTAAAAAACATTCATTTTTATCATGCCTTCACTGATTATTAAACCTTAAATAAACTAATTTTATTTATTTCGTTTAATTTTAGAAGGGGATTGTCGAGTATCAAAAACATCACTTACCTCAATCCTGCTTTCCTTAGAATTTATCCAATAAATTATTTTGTAGTTTTTGTAAATTAAATATCTAAATTCTTCTTTTCGATTTTCTAATAACCCTTCAATTTGTCCTATTTCTGGTTGATTTTTTAAATTAAGCGTTTCATTATAAATTCCTTTTACAAGTTTTTTAGAAATTACAATTCCTGCTTTTTCTCGATAATATTTATAAATACCCTCAAGTTCATTTTCAGCAAATTCAGTCCAAAATAGATTTAATTCCATTCCTCAATTTTGGCCTTCAATTCACCTGAACTTATTAATCTTCCATTTTTAGAGTCATTTATAGACTGGTCGATTCGTGAATTAAACTCCTCAATAGACATAGGATTAAACTCTTCTTGTTTAGAGTTTCCATTTTCTTTTCTTAAAATTTTTTCAAAACGAGAAATAACTTCTTCACTTTGTAGTTTAAGAAATTCTTGAACAAATTCTATTTTTCTAGTTTGTAAATCCATTTTAATTGACTTTTTTCAAAGATACAAAATTAAAAAAAAAGTAAAATCAATTTATTTTTTAACAGATTAAGATATTAACAACGCAATTTTGCCTGCTATTTTTAGGTACTTTTATAGCATGTTTGCACTAGTAGATTGTAATAATTTTTATGCTTCTTGCGAGCGGGTTTTTAACCCGAACTTGCAAGGAAAACCCGTTGCTATTTTAAGTAATAATGATGGCTGTGTTATTTCTATGAGCGATGAAGCTAAGAAATTACAACTGCCTTTTGGTGCGCCTATTTTTAAATGGGATGCTTTTTGTAAAACAAATAACATTACGGTTTTGTCTTCTAATTATCCGTTATACGGAGATATGAGTGCAAGAGTAATGAATATTTTGGCTGATTTTTCTCCGGATGTAGAAGTCTATTCTATTGATGAATCTTTTTTACAATTAAAAGGATTTGAAAATTATGACCTGCAGGAATACGCTACAAAAATGAGAAGTCGTATTTTAAAATGGACAGGTATACCAACTTGCGTTGGAATTGCGCCAACCAAAGCATTGACAAAAGTCGCCAATAAAATTGCGAGATCTAACATTAAACAATCGAAAGGAGTTTGTATTATAGATTCTGATGAAAAAAGAATCAAAGCTTTAAAATGGACAAAAATTGGCAATGTTTGGGGAATCGGGAGTCGTTTAAAAAAAAGATTGGAAGCAAAAGGTTGTATTACCGCATACGATTTTACACAACTTTCTAGCGATTGGGTTTTAAAAGAATTTTCTATTGTAGCATGGCGCTTGCAAAAAGACCTACAAGGTATTTCTAAAATTCCGTTAGAAGAAGTTTCATCAAAAAAAATGATTGCTACCACACGTAGCTTTGAATACACTTATTCTGATATTGACAATATAAAAGAACGCATTTCTACCTTTGCAGCTAGTTGTGCAGAAAAATTACGCAATCAAGAATCTAGTTGTCACATGCTTATTGTGCAACTTTCTAGCGATCGACATAAAAAAGAATTTCAACAACATAGAGAAAGTACAACAGTTGTTTTTTCCTCCCCTACAGACTCTACTTTAACCATTGCTAACGCAGCTGTAGAAGCTGTAAAAACCATTTTTAAAGCAGGTGTTAAATATAAAAGAGCAGGTGTAATTGTTACTGGTTTAGTGCCTAATGATAATTTTCAGTTGAATTTATTTTCAAACGAAAACCCTAAACACAAACCTTTAATGTCTGCAATAGACAAATTAAATCGTAAATTTAAGGCAGACAAAATTAAATTAGGAAATCAAGATTTAAACCGCACTTGGAAAATGCGTCAAGAACGATTATCCGCTAGATTTACCACAAATATTAACGATATTTTGATCGTTAAATAAACCTCGTTGGATTAGAACTCCATAATTTTTAATAAAAGAAAAAAATTCTTTTAATTCAGTTTGTCATCCCAAACGAGGAACGAGGAGGAATCTCATAATTATAAGGTTTTAACCTTTAAGTTGATAATAAATAATATTTTCATGAATGATAATTACAAAATTTTAGCCGTTTTTGAATATTCTACAGAAGCACATATAACAAAAACCAAATTAGATTCCGAAGGTTTCAAAACCTTATTAATGGATGAGAAAACCATAGATACCGATCCTTTAGTGAGTAATGCAATTGGGGGTGTAAAATTGTTGGTTCATAAAGATGATTTTGAAAAAGCGGCAACTATTTACAATGAGATTAGAGTTTATCAAAAGGATGAAAATGGAAATGATATTTTTTGTCCGAATTGTAACGCTACACAAATATTAATTGCACCTCTTAAAAGGAAAAACATATTCTATATGTTATTCCCATTTTTAGAAAAAACAAGATGCATTTGTAATAATTGTAAGACTGTATTTTAATTACAAAAAAATATCTCTAACATTTAAAGAAAAGTTATAATTTGCAAACATTATGAACGGAACTAAAAACCTTACTTTTTTTACACCTAAAGCTTCTTCTGGTAACGGAGCTGTTTTGGTGGATGTTGGTATTTCTGCTGGTTTTCCTTCGCCTGCAGATGATTTTAGAGAAACTAGAATTTCTTTAGATGATGAATTAATCCACAACAAAGACGCTACTTTTTTTGCTAAAGTAAAAGGTCAGTCTATGATTGATGCAGGTTTAGATGACAACGACTTATTGGTTATTGACAGAAGTTTAGAACCTGCCAACAATAAAATTGCTGTTTGTTTTTTAGATGGCGATTTCACTGTAAAACGTTTACGTGTAGAAAAAAATGAAGTTTGGTTACAACCAGAAAACCCTAATTATCCTATTATAAAAATCACAGAAGAGAATGATTTTATGATTTGGGGAATTGTAACAAGCGTTATCAAAAAAGTTTAAAATTACCTTTTTTTAATATTTTATTATTGTTTTTCGATAATTTTTATATATTTGCAATGTCAAATATGTAAAGTCATGAGAAAAAATAAACTATTAAATATTGCAGTTGTTGTTTGTAAAACAATACAGGTTTTCTATGTAATTCTATTTATAGCATTAACAACACTTTTTATACATGTTCAATTTTCACCAGATTCCTACAAAGAAGTCAATTATAAGTATAAAAATTCAGATTTTCTTAAAATTACCAAATCTAGTAGATTTAAAATGAGACTTCCCGGTAAACCCCAACTTGAAGATAAGGATGTATATACTTTAAGTAAAATAAAAACATCATCCTTATTTATTAATTATCTTAAATTTAGTGCTGTCTTATTTTTTATGTTTTTATCGATTACAGAATTTCAAAAAATAATGCAATCTGTTAAAAACCTGAATACATTTCAAAAAAACAACGTTCGTTCCTTTAGAAAAATAGGGAAATATCTTTTTATTATTTTTCTACTCTCCAGTTATTTTAAGCTTCGTTTTCAGCAAGGAGTCATGACTAATTTTTCTCTAAATTTTACACCTTTAATATTTATGCTTATTGCATTTATATTAGCGGAAATTTTTAAAGAAGGAAATTTATTACAGCAAGAAAACGATTTAACTATATAATCTATGCGAAAAATTAATATTTTAAAAGCAATTGTAGATTTACTTTGGATATTATCCATGCCAATAGTTTTGGTTATTATCGGATTTTCTATTGCTATTTTCTTTGTAGACCTAGGTGATTTAAACATAAAAATAAACTCAATAGGTCTTAATACCGATACACTATTCTCAAAAACACTTCTTGTTATTTCTGCACTAAATTATTTATTAATTGTTGCTGCTTTGTATTTTTTCAAGAAAGTACTAAACCACTTTGTAAGAGTAAAAATATTTGAAGAAACCGTTATTTCATCCTTCAAAAAGGCAGGGAATCTATTATTGGTTTCCGGAATTATTTCATTCACAATTTCTATAATCAATAAAGTATATTTTGAACAAAAAGTATCTTTAGAATTCGGTTTGAATCAGCATTTAGTTATTATCTGTTTAGGTTTATTTTTTTTAGTTTTAAGTGAAATCTTTAAAATCGCAAAACATCAGAAACAAGAAAACGACTTAACAATATAAATTATGAAAACACTTTCTAAATTTTTAAAATGGTTTACAGTCTTATTCCTTCTTAGAATACTATACTTGGTAATACTTCAAATACAGAATTTTTATTTTCTATTTATAGATAAACTTGAAAAGCTAAATATGATTCTTAGTGTTTCATATCCTGAAAATATAAATAAAAATGTACTTCTTTTTATCTCAATTATAATGCTAGGCTTACTACTCTATTTAATTTATAATTTATTTATTTTTATAAAAGTATCTAATTCTCTAAATAGAAATAGTGTATTTAAAGAGAGGAATGCAGCTCAATTATTTATTATAGGTAAAAGTCTAATAATCTTTAACTCCATTCTTATTTTAATTAAAATACCTTTAAAATTTATGTTTTTATTAAATGACAACTCAATGAATCAAGGCAATTCATATTACTTTGGATATTCATTAGGATACATCATTCCTAAAAATTTATATTTGTTTATTACAGGTATATTTATTTTAATTATAGCTCATTTAATTAGAAGTGGAAGTTTTATAAAACAAGAAAACGACTTAACAATATAATATGGCAATCATAGTAAACTTAGATGTAATGCTTGCCAAACGCAAAATGCGGAGTAAAGAATTGGCAGAAATCATTGGCATTACAACCGCAAACTTATCCGTTTTAAAGTCTGGCAAAGCAAAGGCCGTTCGTTTTTCTACCTTAGAAGCAATTTGCAAAGCACTAGATTGTCAACCTGCGGATATTTTAGAGTATCAAAAAGATTAAAAACAGTATTTTTAGTGCGTCTTAAAAACACATCAAATTAGTTAACGAATCGTAATGACAAAACATTTAAAAATTTTAAGCATACTTTTCTTTTACATATCTATAACAGCTGTAAATGCTCAATTTTCTCCTAGTCTAAAAAACTATACGCTGGCAGAATACAAAGCTGGTAACCAAAATTGGGACATTACAAGATCTAAAAATGGTAAAGTATATGTTGCTAATAATAGTGGCTTATTAGAATATAATGCGTTGGTTTGGAAACTGTATCAATTACCTAATAAAACAACCGTTCGGTCAGTTTTAGCTGTAGATGATATCATTTACACAGGTTCGTTCGAAGAATTTGGCTTTTGGGAAAGAGATCATTTCGGAATCCTTAAATACCAATCATTAAGTGATACGATTCTCAACAAGATTTCTCCTAATGAAGAAATATGGAGCATTGTAAAGTATAAAGACAAAATAATTTTTCGTTCTTTCTTAAATATTTATATATATGATTATAAAAGTATTGTACAATTAAAGTCTGACTCAATACTTATTTCACTTAGTGTTATTGACGATGATTTATATGTTAGTACTTTAAATGGAGGTGTTTTTTTACTTAAAGATAATAAACTAGCACCTTTTTATTCTAATGACTTGCTTTTAGATACCAAGATTATAGCTATCAACAAATATGAAGATAAACTTCTGTTGATGACCTCTCTAAAAGGAAGCTTTTTTCTAAAGAAAGGAAAACTAGTTCCTACCGGTTTCGAGATAAATGAAGCCATTAAACTGCATCAACTTAATGATTTTTCTATTTTAAAAAATGGAGAAATGGTTTTTGGAACTATAAAAGACGGTGTTTTCTTAACGGATCATTTAGGCAACTTAAAATTTCATATCAGTAAAGAGAATGGTTTATTAAATAATACTGTTTTAGGTCAAGCACTAGATGATTCAGACAACCTTTGGTTGGGGTTAGATAATGGGATTGCTCATATAGAACTAAGCAGTAGTAATTATTTCTTTAATGATGTTTCTGGGAAGCTAGGTGCTGTTTATGATATTATTGAATACAAGGGTGTTATTTATATCGGAACTAATACTGGGCTTTTTAAACTTGATGCTAATGATCAATTAGTGTTTATAGAAGGTTCGCAAGGTCAGGTTTGGGATTTAACAATTATAGGTGACGAGCTTTTTTGTGGTCATAATGAAGGAACCTTTTTAGTAGACACGAATACTTTTAAAAAGATCTCTAATTTTACTGGAGGCTGGACAATAAAGAAAGTTCCAGAAAGAAATGATACCTATATTCAAGGTACCTATTCTGGATTGGTGAAATTTGAAAAGAAAAATGAAGAATGGACTGTAAAACAATTTGACAAAGCCTTAATACCTTCTCGCTTTTTAGTATTTGAAAATTCTTACACAGCTTGGGTTGCACATGAAACCAAAGGCGTTTATAAGATTCAGTTTGATGAAGATTATGAAACCATACGTAGTGTAGAGAATTATGAAAAAAAAGGTATTAGCTCTAATTATAATATAAGGGTTTATAATATTAAGAACAATATTAGTTTTAAAACAAGTGAAGGTTGGCAGAAATATGAACCTATTTTAGACTCTATTATTCCTTATAAACTACTTAATAATAAGTTAGGAAAGCATAGTTATATTATATCTGAAGATGACACGAATCTTTTTGCGCTGAAAAACAATCATGGATTTATTAATTTTAAATCCTTCTCTAATGATGACGAACTACTCATTTTAAGTGATGATCAATTAAAAAACAGGTACATTATAGGTTACGAAAATGTATCTAAAGTAAATGATTCTGCTTATGCTTTAAATTTAGACAATGGTTTTATGATGATTAATAATACCACAGCCTCTAATAATCGTTTACAAAAGCCAAAAATAGAAGTTATATCTGTAGACGGAATTCCTATTGATCTATCTAAGATTAAAAACAATGAAGTCCGTTTTAATTTTAATGAAAATATTACGGTAGCGCTGTCTTCTTCAAAGTCTGTAAACCATTATTTTGAATACAAAATATCTAACACAGGGAATTTATGGTACAAAGCAGAAAACGATAAAATAGAGTTCTCTAACCTTAAAGACGGAGAATATACAATTTCCTTTAGAGCTAAAGGGAATTCAGGAAATGTATCAACTGTTCAAAATTTACATATAGATGTATTACCACCCTGGTATAGAGATACTTTTGGGTTCTTGCTATACGCAATTATTGCACTTTTAATTATTGCACTATTATATGTTTTGCAAAATAAAAAAATAGCAAAAGAACAGCGTCTTATAAAAATAAAGTACCAAAAAGAACAAGAAAAATTACTACGCGAAAAGACGTTAGAAAACGAAAAACAAATTGTAGAGTTTAAGAATGAATCTTTGCAAAAAGAAATTAAGCTTAAAAGTAAACAGCTAGCCAATAATGCGATGGCTTTGGTGAAGAAAAATGAAATCCTTGAGGAAATTAAAAGAGATCTAATGGTTCATAAAGAAGGCTTTGACAATCACTACACCTTTAAAAAATTATTAAAAAAATTAGATAATTCTATTGTACTAAAAGATGAATGGGCCGTTTTTGAAAATAACTTTAGTCAAGTGCATGATGAGTTTTTCGAAATCTTAAAAGCAAAACATTCAAAGCTAACTCCAAAGGATTTAAAGATATGTGCCTACATAAAAATGAATCTTTCTTCAAAAGAAATTGCACCTTTAATGAATATCTCTCATAGGGGTGTAGAAACGCATAGATATAGGTTAAAAAAGAAGTTAAATTTAGAAAATGACATTTCTATTACTGATTATTTGTTAAATATCAAATAACGACCTTATTTTTTTACCTAATATACAATTAATAACTACGTCATCTATACGTCATTTCTTTAATTCCTCTTCAACTACAACGTTTTATTTAGAGCAACAAAGTACGTCAACCACGATTTTTCAATGATTTTTAACATTTGGTACATTTAGTGACGTATTTAAAATGTAAAGCCATTTTTACTTTATTTAACAATAGTTTATAATTTAGTCTACCGAATAAACTGAATATTTAATAATTAATAACACTAATATGAAAACAAAGATTAGTCTATTATTAATACTGTTTTTTTCATTAGGTGCTTTTGCACAAGAAATGGAAATAAATGGTATTGTAACAAGTAAAAATGGAGGTACTCCTTTACCAGGAGTAAGCGTTGCTGTAGCAGGAACAAGCAACGGAGTCTCAACCGATTTTGATGGAAAGTACGCTCTTACCGTTAATAAAGGTGAACAATTAACATTTAGCTACATTGGCTTTAAAAAAATTACAGTAACAGTAAATAATGAAAATGTTATCGATATTTCATTAGAAGATGACGTGGAATCTCTAAATGAGATTGTAGTTATTGGTTATGGTACCCAAAAAAGATCAGATCTTACAGGTGCTGTTTCTAGTATTAAATCAGATGATTTATTAAAACAACCAGCGGCAAACGCAACACAATCTATACAAGGAAAATTATCTGGTGTAAATATTATTAATACCAATGCACCTGGTAGTGACCCTGTAGTAATGATTAGAGGATTAGGTACTGCCGCATCTGGTACTACACCTCTTTATATTGTAGATGGTATACAAGTAAGTGGTATTAGTAACATAAACCCTTCTGATATTGAAACAATGGATGTTATGAAAGATGCTGCCTCAGCTGCCATTTATGGTATGGATGCTGCAAACGGTGTTATATTTATTACAACCAAAAAAGGGAAGAATGGAAAAGCTAAAGTTTCATTAAGTTCTTACTACGGAGCAACGAGTATGCTTAACCCAGTAAAAATGGCAAATGCTTCAGAGTACATTACTTATTTTAATGAGGTTCGTACATCTTTAGGTTCTACAGATTTATTATCTACAAACCAAGCAAATGATACAGATTGGTATGATGAGTTAACAGATGTTAGATTATCTAATAGTAATAATGTTTCTATTTCAGGAGCTAATGAACATACAAATTATTTCTTTAGTTTAAATAATTACAATGAGGATGGACTTTTAAAAGATCAAAACTTAACCAGAAATACGTTAAGATCTAACAATACCTTCAATCTTTTTGAAAACACTGTAAAATTGACGCAAAGCTTTAGTGCTGCAATTTCAAAAGAAACTCCAAAACCTTTTAATGCTTTTAATGAAGCATACAGACAATCTCCATTAGTACCTGCGTACTATGATAATGGTGCTTTTGGTCAATCTAACTGGAATACGAATACAGGAATTGTTGGTTACCAAGGTAACAGCCGTTTAAACTCTATAGGTAACCCTTTGGCAACCGTATATTATAACAATCAAAAAGACGAAACCACAGATTTACAAGGGTCTTTTGATTTAGAGGTTAAGATAACAGGTTCTTTAAAAGCCAACTCTCGTTTTGGAGCTACTAAATCGTACTACAAATCAAGATCTTTTAATGATATCAAGTCTCAATATTTAACTACAAATACAGGGCAAAATGAGGCTGATTTTAACGCATTAAAAGAAGCAAACCCAACAACTACAGCATATGCAGATAACAACTTATCTTTTAGCAGATCTGAAAGCTATAGATACAACTGGGATAATTATTTAACCTTCGACAAAATAATAGGCAATCACAGCATTAATGTGGTAGCAGGTCTTACAAAAGGAAGTAAAAACAATACGTTTAACACTTATCAACTTGCTTATGATGTACCAGAAAAAGAACAATACTGGAACATCAACTTTGCTTCTGAAGATTATGAACAAACGTCACAACAAAGTTCATCTACGCCTACAAATCAATTATCGTATTATGGAAGGTTGCAATATAACTACAATGAAAAATACTTTCTTCAAGCAAATATTCGTAGAGATGGTATAAGTACATTCAATAACGATAATAATACAGAATACTTTGGAAACTTCCCTTCTTTTAGTGCAGGTTGGGTGTTAACTAAAGAATCATTTTTAAGTGATATAGAAAACTTAAATTTCTTAAAAATGAGAGTAGGTTGGGGTAAATTAGGGAATTCAGATGTTCCTTTTAATGTCTCAACTTATTCAACCGCTACCGGAAGTAGTAATGTAAATTACGTATTTGGGGCGAATCAAGATTTAGTGTACGGTGCAGCTTTAGGCGCTTCTATCTACCCTATTTCTTGGGAAATTACTAAAGAAACAAACATTGGTTTAGATTTTCAGGCATATAGCTCAAGATTAACTGGTAGTTTTAACTACTACAACAGAAACACAGAAAATGCAATTCTAAATGTAACTCCTGTTTACACTTCTGGTGAAGGAACCAATTATTATGATCATGGAGCTGAGGTACTAAACAAAGGTTATGAAATAGAATTTAACTGGAGAGATAATATCACTGAAGATTTATCTTACAACTTAGGTTTTGTATTTTCTGATAATAAAAATAATGTTGAGAATGTAAAATCAGCTTATGATGGTCAAACCGGAGGTAGTTTATCTAACGGTCAAATCACAAAGAAATTACAAGAAGGACAACCTATTTATGCTTGGTGGATGTACGAAGCAGATGGTGTTTGGCAAAACCAAGATGAAATAAATAACAATGCACATTACGGTACTCCATCTCCAGGACATTTACGTTATAAAGATCAAAATAACGATGGTGTTATCGATGATAATGATAAAAAATTCTTCGGTTCTTACATTCCTACTTACAACTTCGGATTTAATGTAGGTTTAAACTATAAAAGTTTTGACTTAGCTGTTGATGCTTTCGGAGCTGGAGGAAATAAAATTTATAATGGATTAAAAGGAACGAGCATAGACGGTGGTGAAAACATAGCGTATGATACATTTGCAAATAGATGGACAGGCGAAGGATCTACAAATGTAAACCCAGGAGCAGGTAAAGACTCTTATGCATCAAGTTATTATTTAGAAGATGGAGATTATTTAAGAATCAACAATATTACCATTGGTTATACTTTACCGGTGCTAATGAATCAAGTTTCTAGAATTAGAGTTTATGCAACTGCTAAAAACCCATTTATGTTTACTAAATATTCTGGTTTTACTCCAGAAATAGTTGGTTCATCTGGTTCTGCAGGAGCAAGTGGAGCAGCAGGAATAGAACTTTCTGCATACCCAAACACTAAAACCTTCTTATTTGGTGTAAACATCGATTTATAAAATTTTAAAAAATAATTATCATGAAAAATAATATTAAAAATATACAGATTCTATTTGCTATAGGACTGCTTTTCACTACTGTTTCTTGTAGTGAAGATTATTTAAATGTTGATAGTAAAGATCGTTTAGAGCAAGACGATACTGAAACAGTAACGCCTAAAGAAATGGTAAATGGTACCTACGGTATGTTAACCGAATGGGATTATGCTTTTTCTTATCTTGGAATAACAGAAATTATATCTGACAATTCAGATAAAGGTAGTTCTTCTACCGATACTGGGGGTGATAAAGACGTATTAGATGCCTTAACCTATACAAGTAGTGCAGGTTCAATTCTTTCTATGTGGCAAAATTGGTATAAATCTATAAACAGAGCGACTATTGCTATAGATTATACAGAAAATTATGGTCTAACAGATGAAAACGTAAAAAACAGATTAGTGGGTGAAGCGAAGTTTTTAAGAGCTTTAAATTATTTTTGGCTAGTAAGATCTTTTGGTGCTGTACCATTACAAGATGTAGATTTAGTTGAAAGACAACCTGTAGCAGATGTATACGCTTATATAGAAGCAGATTTATTAGACGCTATAGAAAAATTACCTCTTAAAAGTAAGTATGCTTCAGAAGATTTAGGTCGTGCAACTAAAGGAGCTGCTCAAGCACTTTTATCTAAAGTTTACCTTTATGAAAAAGAGTGGCAAAAAGCATATGACATGGCAGAAAATGTTATTAATTCTGGAGAATATGGATTGCATCCAAATTATGAAGAATTATGGAGAGCTTCCACAGAAAATGGTATCGAATCTATTTTTGAGGTGCAAGCTAGAGGAGAATCTATAGCTCATGGTGTGCAACAATATTCTCAAACTCAAGGTGCCAGAGGTGCTGACGGTTGGGGATGGGGATATAACAATCCATCTGAAACACTTGTAAAAGCATTCGAAGCAGAAGGTGATCTAATTAGAATGAATGCTTCTATTATTTTTGAAGGTGAAACACTATGGGATGGTCGTAAAGTTTTTGAAGTTGAGAACCCTAGGTATAATGAAAAAGCATATTCTACTGCTTCTGCAGGATCTGACGATGGCGATAAAAACATACGAATACTTCGTTATGCAGAAATTTTATTAATAAAAGCGGAAGCGGCAACATATATTGGTCAAGATGCTGCAACACCTCTTAATTTAGTAAGAAGCAGAGTAGATTTACCTTCTATTAGCAATCCAACAGTAGCACAAATCTGGAAAGAAAGACACTTAGAATTAGCGATGGAACACGATCGTTGGTTTGATATTGTTAGAACGGGACAAGCTAAAGAAGCAATGGCTGCAGATGGTAAAACATTTGTTGTTGGTAAACACGAATTGTTTCCAATTCCTTACAATCAATTAATACAAACTCCAGGAATGACACAAAATCCAGGGTGGGAGTAATCTAAATTTTCAGCTATACTTACCATTTAAGTATAGCTGAAATTTAATGTATCATTTAAGAACATGTTATATATGCGTAATTTTCTATTAATAAGTATACTATCACTAGCTCTATTTGGTTGTAATAAGCAAAAAGAAGAAACTACTACAGATACCGTTGTAGAGGATAACTTTATTTCTGATGATGCTCTTTTAGATCGTATTCAAGAGCAAACTATCAATTATTTTTGGGAAGGAGCAGAACCTAATTCAGGTTTGGCACTCGAAAGAATACATATGGATAATGTGTATCTTGAATCGCCTAAAACTACCGTAACTACTGGAGGAAGTGGTTTTGGATTGATGGCTATTTTAGTAGGAATTGAAAGAGGATTTATATCGAGAGAAGCAGCGCTTATAAGATTTCAAAAAATAGTAAATTTTTTAGATAAAGCAGATCGTTTTCATGGTGCTTGGCCACATTGGATTAACGGAGAAACAGGAAAAGTACAGCCTTTTAGCGAAAAAGATAATGGAGGAGATTTGGTTGAAACAGCTTTTCTTATTCAAGGTTTATTAACGGTTTCTGAATATTTTGATGGCAATACTGTAGAGGAAAAAGAATTGGTTTCTAAAATCGATAATCTTTACAGAACTGTAGAATGGGACTGGTACACCAAAAACGGAGAAGATGTTTTGTATTGGCATTGGTCGCCAGAATATGGTTGGGACATGAACTTACCTGTTCAAGGTTATAACGAATGTTTAATTATGTATGTGCTTGCTGTAGCATCACCAACACACCCAATTACAAAATCTGTTTATGATCAGGGATGGGCTAAAAATGGTGCTATTGTTTCTAATAAAACCTATTATGATGAAAACATCGTTTTAAACTATTTTTATAATGACACCGATTTGGTTGGACCTTTATTTTGGGCGCATTACTCCTATTTAGGTTTAGATCCTAGAAATTTATCAGATCAATATGCAAATTATTGGACACTAACACAAAATCAAGCTAAAATTCATTACAAATACGCAGTCGATAATCCACTTAATTTTAAAGGATACGGAGAGGATCTTTGGGGCTTAACTTCTAGCTATTCCATAGATGGTTATCATGGACATAGACCGGGTGATGATCTTGGTGTAATTTCACCAACTGCAGCATTATCTTCTTTTCCATATACACCAAATGAAAGCATGAATGTTTTAAGAAACATTTATAAAAATCACGATAGTCTTGTTGGTAAATACGGCCCTTATGATGCTTTTAGTCTTGAAGATAATTGGTACATAGAAAAATATCTTGCAATAGATCAAGGTCCTATTCCTATAATGATAGAAAATCACAGAACAGGTTTGTTATGGCGATTATTCATGAAAAATAGTGATGTACAAAATGGTTTAGATGCACTTGGTTTCACCTATTAATAAGTAAGAAAAATGAAGCTAAAAACACTTATAACAACACTCTTTTTAGTTTTTGTGATGTCTTTTTTAATGAGCGCACAGCAATTAAAAAAGTCTGAAAGTTTGTTTCTAAACAAAACACATATTGTTCAGAAAGACACGCTTAAATACAGAGTATTATTGCCTAAAAACTTTTCTAAAAACAAAACATATCCGTTGGTATTGTTTCTTCACGGAGCAGGAGAACGAGGCGACGATAATAAAAAACAGTTAGCAAATGGTAGCGATTTATTTTTAAATGAAACGACAAGAGATTCATTTCCTGCAATCGTTATTTTTCCACAATGTCCAGAAAATGATTATTGGGCTAAGTTAAAAGCAGATCGATCTACAAAACCAATTACGTTTAAATATAAATACAAGAAATCACCAACCAAAGCAATGGGTTTGGTAATGAATTTGATGGATGAAATGGTAGAAAAACCATATGTAAAAACCAATCAAGTTTATGTAATGGGTTTATCTATGGGAGGTATGGGAACCTTCGAAATTATCTATAGAAAACCAGAAATGTTCGCAGCAGCCATTCCTATTTGCGGAGGCGGACATCCAAAAACGGTATCAGCATATGCCAAATCTATACCTTTATGGGTTTTTCATGGAGCAAAAGATGATGTTGTAGACCCGAATTTATCAGTAAATATGGTATCTGCAATTCTTAAAAATGGCGGATTTCCAAGATTTACACTCTATGATTTTGCAAATCACAACAGCTGGGATCCTGCTTTAGCAGAACCAGAATTATTAACATGGCTTTTCTCTAATTCAAAATAAAAAAAATGACAAAACAATCTATTCTAAAAATAACAGGTATTCTAATTATAGCAATGATCTTTTCGAGCTGTAATTCTAACAATAATACAGGTACAAGTTCTAAAGCAACAGCAGAAAATCCATTCGAGTCAAAAATAGATTCAATTCTAGAACTGATGACCTTAGATGAGAAAATTGGGCAACTTAATTTACCAACTTCTGGAGATATAACAACAGGAACAGCCAAAGGAACTGATGTTGGGGAACGTATAAAAGAAGGTAAAGTTGGTGGGTTATTCAATATTAAAACTGCTGAAAAAATTTATGAAGTTCAAAAAATTGCTGTAGAACAAAGTAGATTAGGAATTCCTCTAATTTTTGGAATGGACGTAATTCATGGTTACAAAACAACGTTTCCAATTCCTTTAGGTCTTTCTAGTTCTTGGGATATGGAAATGATTGAAAAAACGGCAAGAGTAGCAGCTACAGAAGCAAGTGCAGACGGAATTAACTGGACGTTCTCTCCGATGGTTGATATTTCTAGAGACCCACGTTGGGGACGCGTTTCTGAAGGAAATGGAGAAGATCCTTATCTAGGAAGTAAAATTGCTGTAGCTATGGTAAATGGGTATCAATCTGATGATTTATCAGCAAATAACACCTTAATGGCTTGTGTAAAACACTTTGCACTTTACGGTGCTTCTGAAGCAGGTAGAGATTACAACACTGTTGATATGAGCCGTAATAGAATGTATAATGAATACTTAGCTCCTTACAAAGCAGCAGTAGATGCTGGAGTGGGTTCTGTAATGGCTTCCTTTAACGAAATAGACGGAATTCCGGCAACTGGAAACAAGTGGTTACTTACAGATGTATTAAGAGACGATTGGGGTTTTAATGGTTTTGTAGTAACTGATTATACGGGTATTTATGAAATGATAGCACATGGTGTTGGAGATAAATATCAAGTTTCGGAACAAGCTTTAAAAGCAGGTGTAGATATGGATATGGCAGGAGATTCTCCTTCAATTCCAGCTGCTTTTATAAAAACTTTAAAAGAGTCTTATGAAAATGGTAAGGTAACCATGGATGAAATTGATACTGCGGTAAAACGTATGTTAACAGCAAAATACCAATTAGGTTTATTTGACAATCCTTATAAATATTGTGATCTTGATAGAGCTAAAACAGAAATTTTTACACCAGAAAACAAAGCGTTTGCACGTAAAGTTTCTGCAGAATCTATGGTATTGCTAAAAAATGAAGATCAATTACTTCCGCTTAAAAAATCTGGAACAATTGCTTTAATTGGTCCATTAGCAAAAGCAGCTAACAATATGGCTGGAACTTGGAGTGTAGCTACAGATCAAGAAAAATCAAATTCTGTTTTTGACGGATTAAAAGAGGTTATTGGCGATAAAGCAACCATGCTATACGCAAAAGGAAGTAACATCGATTATGACTTAGAATTAGAACAACGTGCTACTATGTTCGGAAAAGGGATTCCTAGAGATGGACGTACAGACAAACAATTGTTAGATGAAGCTCTTAAAATTGCTGCGAAGTCTGATATTATTGTAGCAACTATTGGAGAATCTGCCGAATTAAGTGGAGAAAGTAGTAGTAGAACTGATCTTGGTATTCCACAAGTTCAAAAAGACTTATTGAATGCTTTGTTAAAAACAGGAAAACCTGTTGTTTTAGTATTATTTACAGGAAGACCTTTAGTTTTAGTGGAAGAAAATGAAAATGTACCTGCTATACTTAACGCATGGTTTCCGGGTAGTGAAGCTGGTTTAGCAATTTCTGATGTATTATTCGGAGACGTAAATCCTTCAGGAAAATTAACAGCTACTTTTCCAAGAAATGTAGGTCAAGTACCATTATTTTACAATCATAAAAATACAGGAAGACCTCTTGGAAATACAGAAGGTAAATTTGAGAAATTTAAAAGTAACTATATCGATGTTCGTAACGAGCCTTTGTATCCTTTTGGTTATGGATTAAGCTACACTACGTTTGATTATGAAAACTTAAAATTAGATACCACTTCTATAAACATGGACGGCGAAATTAATGTTTCTGTAGAGGTTACTAATTCTGGTGATTACGATGGAAAAGAAGTTGTTCAATTATATATAAGAGATCTTGTTGGTTCTATAACACGACCTGTAAAAGAGCTAAAAGGTTTCCAAAAAGTAGAAATTAAGAAAGGAGAAACTCAGAATATAACGTTCAAAATTTCTGTTGAAGATTTAAAATTCTATAATTCAGAATTAGATTTTGTAGCAGAACCAGGACAATTTCAAGTTTTTGTAGGAACAAATTCTGACACCAAAATGATGAAAGAGTTTGAATTGACTAAATAAAAACATCACAATTAAATAATAACAATTTTATGCCACACATAATTTTTAAGTTTCTCCCTATTCTTATTATTTTGTGTGGTTTTTACTTGTCAGATTGTAACATAATCTTAGGTTAGTAACTTGGGAATGAAATTTTCAGAAGAGAAAATTAATTTGAACACGCACTAAATTATAAATCATGAAAAAACTACTTTTTTTACTCACTTTAGTATTCCTTTTTTCTTGTAATAATGAAAAAAATCAGAATACAACACAATCTTCTGATACCAAGAAAGCATCAGAAATAAAGAAAAGGCTTGAAACCTATATCAACCCATTAGATATCGATTATACCTATATGGTGTATAATTCAACGCAAAATAAATCGTACCGTTCAGGTGCAGATCCAGCGGTTATAGAGTTTAAAGGAGAATATTACATGTTTGTAACTCGTTCTTTTGGTTATTGGCATTCTACCGATTTGATAAACTGGAATTTTATTAAACCAGAACAATGGTTTTTTGAAGGTAGTAACGCACCTACAGCTTTTAATTACAAGGATTCATTGGTGTATTTTGCTGGAAATCCTGCAGGTTACGGAAGTATTCTTTACACAGACGATCCTAAAGGAGGAAAATGGACACCAACCGCTTCTATATCTACAGACATTCAAGATTCTGAATTATTTATAGATGATGACGGACAAACTTATTTGTACTGGGGCTCTTCTAATGTGAATCCACTTCAAGTAAAAATGTTGAATAAGGACGATCGTTTTTTAGAAACAGGTGTTCGTAAAGAATTGTTTAACCTCGATGAAGAAAAACATGGATGGGAACGTTTTGGAGAAAACAACTTTCACCCAACTTTAAAGGAAGGCTATATGGAAGGCGCTTCTATGACCAAACACAACGGAAAATATTATTTACAATATGCAGCACCTGGCACACAGTTTAATGTGTATGCAGATGGAGTTTATATTGGAGACACTCCTTTGGGACCTTTTAAATACATGAAAAACAACCCGATGAGTTTTAAACCAGGCGGATTTACAAATGGTGCAGGACACGGAATAACGGTAAAACAAACCAATGGTCAATATTGGCACTTTGCAACCATGGCGCTTGCTTCTAACTCACAATGGGAGCGTCGTTTAAGTATGTTTCCTACTTATTTTGATGCTGACGGATTAATGTATAGCAACACATCCTATGGTGATTATCCGCGTTTTGGAGCAAATCATCCTACAAAAGCAGGAGAACACAATGGTTGGATGTTATTGTCTTATAAAGGAGCTGCTACCGTCTCTTCTTCCTTAATGCAAATCAAGAAATTTACGTCTGATGATGATGCCGTAGAAATCACAGAATTACCTTTAGAAAAGAATACTGATGGTCAAATAATTTCTAAAGTATTAACAGATGAAGATCCTAAAACATTTTGGGTTGCAGACGCCAATGATGATAAACAATGGATCTCCATTGAAATGCAAAAACCAGGAAATATCAATGCTTTTCAATTGAATTTCCATGACCATGAATCAGGAATCTACACACGTACCGAAGGATTAAAACATCAATTTACTATTGAAACTTCGGAAGATGGTGTTAATTGGGAAACAGTTGTAGATAGAAGTAAAAGTGAAAAAGACACACCAAATGCTTACATTGTTTTAGACGACCCTGTAAAAGCAAAGTATGTACGTTATAACAATATAAAAGTACCTGGAGCAAACTTTGCAATGTCCGAGTTTAGAGTCTTCGGATTAGGACTTGAAGATAAGCCAACAGGAGTTACAGGGTTCAAAGTAAAAAGAGAAGCAGATCGTAGAGATGTCTCTTTTTCTTGGGATGCCCTAAAAGGTGCTCAGGGTTATAATATCCGTTGGGGAATTGCAAAAGATAAATTATATCAGTCATGGCAAGTCTACGATACGACAGAACATTTTATGCGTTCTTTAGACAGAGATACACCCTATTATTTTACTATAGAAGCATTTAGTGAAAACGGAATTTCAGTAAAAAGTGATATCATTTATGCTGAATAAATAGTAACAAACAAAATAATTTTAGATACTCTAAAGCATAAAAAAACTCCGAATTTTCATTCGGAGTTTTTACTTTTGATAAACTAATAAATAGTTTTACTTATTCATTGGTTTATCTAAATTCATATACATAACATCTGTATCGGTAGCTTCTTTACCTAATAAATATTTACTAAAATGATCTGCTCTTAGCCAAAAAGAATATTCGGTCATATTACCAAAACCATGTCTTTGTCCTGGCATAATCATGTATTTAAAACGTTTATTTGCCTTAATTAGTTCGTTTGCCATTCTTATGGTTCCAGCAGGATTTACGTTATTATCCATATCCCCATGGATCAACATTAAATGTCCTTTTAAGTTTTTTGCCAAAGATTGATTGTCATCAATTTTATATACATGAGAAATTTTTCCCTTCTCATCTATTTCTTCTTTTACACCATTGTGCGTTTCACTCCACCAAGAATTGTACACATTATTATCATGATTTCCTGCAGATGAAACTGCAGCCTTAAAGAAATCTGGATACACTAACATGGCTGCTGTAGACATAAATCCACCACCAGAATGACCGTAAATTCCTACTTTTTCAATATCAATAAAACTATGTTTGTTTGCCAATTGTTGTGCAACATACTTTTTATCAGCCAAACCATAATCACGTAAATTACCGTAACCATAATTATGATACCATTTAGATCTATCTGGATGTCCCCCTCTATTTCCTAAGGTAATTACCACAAAACCAACTTGCGCCATTCTATCTACACGATCCATTCTAAAAGAAAAAGATTTATTTACCGCTTCCGTTTGCGGACCAGGATAAACATATTCTAATAAGGGATAAACCTTTGTAGAATCCATATCAAAAGGCTTATACATTACTCCGTAAATATCGGTAATCCCATCATCTGCTTTTACTTTAAAAGTTTCCGGAAATTTATATCCTGATGCAAATAACTGCGATAAATCTGCCGTTTCTAAATCCATTACTTTACGTCCGTTCGCATCTATAAGTTCAGATTTTGGTACGGTATTTACTCTAGAAAAGTTACTTACAAAATACTGATTAGAATCTGCCATAGAAGAAGTTGCTGTAAAATCTCCAGGATTTAAAGTCTTCATTCCCGTTCCATTCAAGTTAATTTTATAAGAATGTGCGTAATAAGGATCTTGTTTTTTGTTAACTCCGTTTGCAGAAAAATACAAAGTTCTTGAACTTTCATTTAAACCTGCAAAATTAGCTACATGATAATCGCCTTCCGTAACTTGGTTTTTTAAGTTTCCTTCTGTATCATATAAATAAAAATGTGCCCAACCATCGCGTTCTGCCCAGTGCAACATTTCTTTTTCATCATTTAATAAAATCAAAGGACGATCTTCTATATAGGTATTAAAACGCTCTTCAATTAAAGTTTTATATTCTCCTGTATTAATATCAGCAACATTTATATCAAACTTTTTACGATCTCTAGAAATAACACTGAAATATACTTTTCCTTTTTTAGATAAAAGCAAAGTAGGTTTAAACTCATCGTCTCTACTAGATTGTTTTCTTGGTGCTCTAAAAACAGAAATACTTTGTTGTTTAATAGTATCTAAAGGTACTTTTACGTGCGATTTTGTTGGAATATCAAAAATTAGTAATTCAGATTTATAATATTCTTGTTCTCCTGGCATGTGGTATTTATAGGTTTCTAAGGTTGGTCTTTTTTTACCTGTAGAATTAATTACCCATAAGTCTTTAATATGTCTAGAGTCAGATTTTTGAAAAACAAACTTTTTAGAATCGTGAGACCAAATACCACCAACACCATTTTTTTTGTCTTTGTTTTTTTCTTTATCAACATTATCTCCTCTAGAACCACGTCCGTAAGCATAATTTTCTTCACCATCTTTTGTCCATTGATTTTCTACAACTGTACTATCTTTTTTGTCTTTAATAAACTTTTTAAAGTTTATTTTATCCATCCAATACAAGTTGTAATTTTTAGAATACAAAACAATAGAGCTATCTGGTGCAATATTTGCCCATTTTTTCCAATCTTCTTTTTCTTTCTTAATGGTATCAATAATTGTCAAGCCATTTCCACCTAATTTATACTCTAAATGGTAGACTTTTTTCTCCATTTTAGGTTTTTTAGACTTTGCTTTTTTGGTTGATGTAGAGTCTTTTTCTACCTCTTTCTTTTCTTCTTTTTTATCATCAATAACTTCAACTTCTTCTGTTGATGTTACTCTAAAACGAATAGCATCTTCTGCTTCATTAAATTTAAAACTAAAACGAGGTAAGTGTTTTGCGTCGTATGGATCTTTAGTCATTTCTGTTAACCACTTTGCCATCTTTACATTATCGAAAAGTGTTTTTTTAGATTTTTTATCTGCATCCACTAAATAATAATTAGCACCTTCTGATGTTTTATAAGCATACCAAAAACGGTTTCCTTTTTTTAACCAATGCGGACTTACAGATGTAGAGTGCACCATTTTTGCCAAGTTTTTTGGCGAGTACTTAGCAGCAGCTCTATAATTAGGGGTTGGAGTTTCTTGTGCAGAAATTGTTGAAACAACAATAAATGGCAAGAATAAAAGTAAGAATTTTTTCATGAAGTAAAATAATTTGAATTAGTTGACGTAAAGTTTCTCTAAAACAAATTATCTCACAAATTTTTAAGATTTATTTACAAAAAGTTTAACAATTCAATAATTAATTTAGATTCCGTTTTTCAATAAAGAATCTCTTTAATAACTGAGAACATTCGTTTTCTAAAATTCCACTAACAACTTTTGTCTTTGGATGTAGTGTCGTTTTTAAATTTACAAAACCTCTATCTGGTTCTGTTGCTCCGTAAACAATTTTACCTATTTGCGCCCAATAACTTGCACCAGCACACATTTGGCAAGGCTCTAGCGTTACATACAACACACAGTCTTTTAAATATTTCCCCCCTAAAAAATCAGCAGCAGCTGTAAATGCTTGCATTTCTGCATGTGCAGTTACATCGTTTAATGTTTCTGTTAAATTATGTGCTCGAGCAATAATTTGATCTTTAAAAACAATAATTGCGCCTACAGGAACTTCGCCTTTATCAAAAGCAGATTCGGCCTCTTGTAAGGCTTTTTTCATAAAATAGGTATCGTCAAAAGGTTGTATCATGTATGTTGATTATAAATATCAAAATTAAGTAAAATATTTACGATAGATTTGTATTTATTAACTCCCGTTTTACGGACGCACTATTTGATGTTGTATTTTTACGTTTGAATGAAAAATTTGTTAGACAATATATTAAACCCAGAAGATTTACGAAAATTAAATCAAGATCAATTACCTCAACTCGCAAAAGAATTGAGAGATTTTATTATTGACATTGTAGCTACCAAAGAAGGACATTTAGGTGCTAGTTTAGGCGTTGTAGAGTTAACGATTGCTTTGCATTATTTATTTGACACTCCTAATGACTTATTGGTTTGGGATGTTGGCCATCAAGCATACGGACATAAAATTTTAACTGGTAGAAAAGACGTTTTTCATACCAACAGACAATTTGGTGGAATTGCAGGTTTTCCGTCAAGAAAAGAAAGTGAATACGATGCTTTTGGCGTAGGGCACTCCTCTACTTCTATTTCTGCAGCTTTAGGAATGGCAATTGCATCCAATATAAAAGGAGATACAGAAAAACATCATATTGCGGTTATTGGAGATGCTTCTATTGCAAGTGGAATGGCGTTTGAAGCCTTGAATCACGCAGGAGTTTCTAAGGCAAATTTATTGATTATATTAAATGACAATGCTATTGGAATTGATCCTTCCGTTGGTGCTTTAAAAGAGTATTTAACAAAGGTTAAAACTGATAAAAGACTGGCGGCTCAAAACAATATTATAAAAGCTTTAAATTTTGATTATTCTGGTCCTATTGACGGACATGATTTACCAAAAGTTTTATCAGAATTAAAAAGATTGAAAGATGTTAAAGGTCCAAAATTCTTACATATAATTACTACAAAAGGAAAAGGTTTACAGCAAGCAGAAGAAGACCAAGTAACCTATCATGCGCCTGGTAAATTTGATAAAATTTCTGGAGAGCGATTAAAAATAGCCAAAAGTTTATATACAAAGTATCAAGATGTTTTTGGAAAAACAGTGGTAGAATTAGCCGATAAAAATGAGAGTATTGTTGGCATAACTCCAGCGATGTTAACGGGAGGTTCTCTAAAATTCATGTTAGAAAAGCACCCAAAGAGAACTTTTGATGTTGGTATTGCAGAACAACACGCAGTAACCTTAGCGGCAGGTATGGCAACGCAAGGTTTAATTCCGTTTTGCAATATTTACTCTACTTTTTTACAGCGTGCTTACGATCAAGTAATACATGATGTTGCTTTACAAAACTTACCTGTTGTTTTTTGTTTAGACAGAGCTGGTTTGGTTGGTGAAGATGGCGCAACGCATCATGGAGTTTTCGATTTAGCATATTTGCGTTTAATTCCGAATTTAATTGTTTTTGCTCCAAGAAATGAAATTGAATTACGTAATATCCTGTACACCGCTCAATTAGGATTAAAAAAACCTATTGCCATTCGATATCCAAGAGGAACAGGAGCAATTATCGATTGGAAAAAACCTTTTGAAAAAATAGAACTAGGAAAAGGAGTTTGTTTACAAGAAGGAAATAAAACAGCTATTTTATCTATTGGAACCATTGCTAAAAATGTTTCTGAGGCTTTGGAATTAGTAGAAAATCCAGATCACTTTTCTCATTACGATATGCGTTTTGTAAAACCTTTAGATGAAAATTTATTACATCGTATTTTTGATAAACATCAAACCATTGTAACAATTGAAGACGGAACGATAAAAGGTGGTTTTGGAAGCGCTATTTTAGAATTCGCATCAGAAAATAATTATCATCATAAAATAAAAACGATAGGAATACCTGACAATTTTATTGAACATGGAAATGTTTTAAAACTGCAACAGACACTTGGTTTAAATGCAGAAAAATTAGCTAGTACGTTTAATGTATTCACATAAAAAAAGACGCTATTAAGCGTCTTTTTTATCAATCTAAATTTATTTATAACTCTTACATTGGAAAATCCATTGTTTTCTTTTTAGTTAAGGCTACTTTAAAGAATTTCATTTTTTCATTTTGCAAATAACTGATTACAGCTTCTGTATCCTTTAATACAAACGGAATTTTTTCTTCTTTTATCTCAACTGATTTTTTTGAATTAAATACTGGTTCTAAGCTATCTGTATTGTTATCTTGTTTAATAAATGTTTGATATTTACCCAATCCTTGGTTTTTTAAATCAGCATATTTATCTTTAAAATAGATCCCTTTTATCTTGATATTTTTAGTATCAAGATTTGTGTTTTCATCTAACATTAAATAAATACTGTATCCAGAATCACCACCTCTAACACCAGAACTTTTTGTTTTATAATAAGATTCTAATATATTTAATTCGGGCTTTTTTTCTAGTTTATAAGAGTTTGCGCATCCTAATAAAAAAATTAAAATACAGAAACTAATAAAATTTATTTTAGACATATTTTTAATTAATTTTTAATGAACTTAAAATTCTGATTTTTACCATCAACACTTAAATTTATAAGGTAAACACCATCATTTAAATACTCTACATTAATTTTTTGGTCTTTTAAAACTCCTTTTTTAACAACCTTTCCTGTTAAATCTGAAATAGTATAATTTAAGTTTTGGCTTAAATCTAATGTGTTGCTTTGTAAGTTAAGTTCTTTTTTAGTTGGGTTTGGATAAAATGATAATTGAAGAGCACTTGCATAAGAGTTCGTAGAAAGTGTACCTTCTATAGTTGTTTCATACATTCCGTTACCATGCGTTCCTATTAACAATTTATTATCTGCAGGACGGTACGCTAATGAACTAATTAAAGCCAAGCCTATATTACTTTCTCCCTCCATTTCCCAGTTTACACTTGTTGGATCTGTAGAACTATATAAACCTCTTGCAGTTCCTATAAAATAGACAGTTTCTTCCCCTACTTCCGTTATTTCTGCAGATCGGATTGAATGGGCATTTAAATTTCTTTCTACTAAAGTCCACGTTGGCAATTCATCCGTAGCATTTGTAGTTAAAAATATATTTGAAATACCATAATTTGCATATACTACTAAAACAATATCTGGGTTTGTTGGGTGAATAGCAATATCACTAACAATAGTATTGGAAGAAGTAGTTGCACCCGTTGGAGTAATATCTACAGCATCTAAAAGTGTGCTTGTAGGATCTTTTGGATCTTTTAGTTTAAAAACTCCACCTTTATCTCCACCAATTAATAAGTAACTTAAAGCAGAAGAATAAGTACCTCTTGTTGTTGCAAAAGTTCTTAAATTTTGAACATTTGATAAAGTACCAGCATCCGTCCATGTAGAATCTGTTACAGCAGCAGAGGCATTGGTTTTATACAACTTACTTTTTGCAGCATAATACAAGTAATCCGTATTGTCTGGGTCTAAATAGTAATAAGTAATAAATTGAGCATCAACCCCCGTAGGCGCATCTTTTGGTGTTATTTCTCTAAAGCCATCAGGATAATTTGTATAAATTGCCCCTTGTTGAAACCCTAAAAAATACTGTAATGCTGTATTATTATCTCTTCTTGTAAGACCAACGGCAACTCCATCTCCACCAGCAAGTTGGTTCATTGTAGTATTATTAGCGAGACCAACATGTGTACCACCAATAGTAGTTCCATTATCTTGTGCCCCACCCATAATAATGTTACTTCCTGTAAAAGGATCTAAAGTAACATGGTAATATTGATATGTAAGATAATTATTATTTAAACTTAACCACGCTATACTTGCCTCATTAATATCTAGTGTTTTATGTACTCCTCCATCGGTACCACTATAAAAAACATCATTATTGTTTGGATCAAATTCTAAAACATGTATATCTGGATGATGATTTTCGTATTGTGAGTAACCAGTGTTATTTGCATAACCTCCAATTCTAGAAAATGAAACATCAGTTCTAATATCTGCTATTTTATAGGCATTAGTACCTCCAATTGTTACAAAATTTTCATTATCTGGTTTTACTGTTACTACCAAATCATAACCTCCTTGAACAGCAAAAGGGTCATTTCCATCAGAATCACTACCGGGTTCATCTGGTAATTTAGATGAATAATTTGTCCAAGTAGTTGTTGTAGCATTGTACTGCCATAAATCTCCCTCTAAACCACCTGAATTACCGTTTACATATAACGCATATATTATATTGTCTGCAGATGGTGCTTCACCTAAAACTATTCTACCTGCAGCAGACCAATCTGTTGGCGTACCATTTTGTGCAATTTGTGTCCAAACGCCATTTCCTGTAGGCGACATCCATACACCTCCTAAAGAAGCACTTCCATCAAAACTAGCATACACGTTACCATTAGGTGTTATTACTAAATCTGTTGAACTTGTAGAATTACCTTCTAACTTTAATTCTTGATTTAAACTCACACCATCATATCTATAAATTCTTCCAGAAGTTGCTATGAACAGTTCTCCTGTTATAGGGCTAACTTCTAATGAGTTTGTAAAATCGAAATAACTATCAAATACAGTATGATCGGAATCTGTACCAGGAATTACACTCCATGTCAATCCACCATCTATAGATTTCCAAACACCTTGACCTTTATAAGCAGAACCTAAACTTGCGCTATTTCCAGACCATTCTCCAGTTCCGTAATACCATATATTTTGAAACCCCTCTCTAGGATCTTGTGTTAATGCAGAAACGTTATGGATTTCTCCTAATGGCGTTACTTTTGTCCAACTTAAGCCTCCATCAATAGTTCTAAATAAACCACTACTTACACCTCCAGAAAGCATTGTATTACTAGATGTATCTGAAATATCTACAGCAAAAGCTCTGGTTCTTCCTCCTAAATTTGAAGGACCTCTAGATGTATATGTACTAGATGTCTTTTTTCTAAGTTTTTTTTGAGCCATTAGCCCAAGAGAAGTATTTAATTCCTTTAATTTTTCCTCTTTAGGAATCTCTCCCGTTAATGGGTTTTTCTGCATATTTGACTCATATTCATCTCTTTTAATTGAATATAACTGTCTAAAGTTCTTAGGTTTATTTTTAGGTTTTAATTTACCTTCTAATGTAATATTAATGAATTCTTCGCTATTATTAGTCTTTTGATTTGTGATATAAAATACACAAATAGCAGCAATAACAATAAACGGAATTAGTAATTTTTTTTTCATATTAATTTTTTAAAAATATATTCTCTAATATTACACTATTATTTCTAAATAATATTTCCCTTTAATTTTTTATGTGTTCTAATCGCATAACTATCAGACATTCTAGAAACATAACTGCATACTTGCATAATTCTTTGATACAAACTTGTTGATTCTGTTTGATATTCTTCAGGTAATAAATTCAACACTAAATCATCAAAATTAGATTCTTTACCATCAAACTTATTATTTAAAGCAGTGACAAAAACATCTAATAAATCAGCAATAATTCTATAACCAGCAATTTCTTTTTCTACAACATCTTTGCTTTTATAAATTTTAGCAACACTTAGTTTGATAATGTCTTTTATTTGCGCTTCATATTTACATCTATCTAATAAAGACCTCTCAAAGGTTCCGTTTAAAATAGCTTCTTCATTTGCTAAGAAAATGGAAACTGCTTCGTTTATTAACACCCCAATTGCCAAAGCTCTTAAGTAACTTATTCTGTCTGTTTTATGTTGTAGAGAATGATACTTTTTAATATCGATTGTATCTTTCACCAACTTAATCATATATTCTAAAGCAAACTCCTCTTCAATTAAGCCTAAATTAATTCCGTCTTCAAAATCTATGATTGTATAACAAATATCATCTGCAGCTTCTACTAAATATGCCAATGGGTGTCTATAAAAAGAAATTGCCGAAGTAGATTTTTGTTTCATCCCTAAATCTTCTACAATTTCTAAAAAAGCTTCTTTTTCAGATTGAAAAAAACCATACTTTTTATCTACAATATGGTTTGTAGGTTTCTTTGGCAGACTCTCTTTTGGATATTTTAAAAAAGCACCAAGTGTGGCATAGCTTAAACGTAAACCACCAGAAATTCCTTCTCTCGATTCCGTTAAGATTTTAAATCCGTTTGCATTCCCTTCAAAATCTATTAAATCTTGATATTCTTTATCAGACAATAGGTCTTTATATTTTAAACCATTACCTGTTTTAAAATACTCGCCTATGGCTTTTTCTCCAGAATGCCCAAAGGGCGGATTTCCGATATCGTGCATTAAAGAGGCAGTTCCTACAATAGCTCCAAAATCGTTAAACGTATATCCTAATTCTTCTAATTTAGGATGACGTTCTAACAACACCTTACCTACTCTTCTACCCAAAGTTCTTCCCACAACAGAAACTTCTAGACTATGTGTTAATCGTGTGTGTACAAAATCTGTTTCTGATAAAGGTATTACTTGTGTTTTGTCTTGTAAACTTCTAAAAGCAGATGAAAATATAATTCTATCAAAATCTACATCAAAACCCAAACGAGTTTCATCTTGAGTTGCTCTTGGGCGTTTTTGTGTATCGCCAAAACGTTTTAAAGAAAGTAATTGTTCCCAGTTCATTTATTTTAATAATAAAGTTTAGTTGGTAAAAATACAAACTATTATTTTGAGGTGATGTTTTGATTAAAAAAACATTTTTTTATCAAAAAATTAAGAGAAATTTAATGTAAAAAAGTTTAAAATGTTCTCAACTTAACTTATTTTTATGAAAATTTTTTAATGAAAACTAAAATATTATTTCTTATTCTAATTTTACCTACCATAACAAACTGTAAGTCAGTAAATGTAACAGACCACGACGACGCTATTACAGAAAAATATTGGAAACTTAAAACTTTATATGGAAATGACATTAAAATGGAAGACAACCAAAAACGTGAAATAGCTATCACCTTAAAAACAAAGGACAATAGATTTAGCGGGTTTGCAGGTTGTAATTCTATTAATGGCGAGTATATTTTAGAGAAAGGCAATAAAATTAAATTCACAAAAATTATTTCAACAAGAATGTTTTGTAATAATACCGATGAATCTAAATTATTAAAAGCAATTAATTCAACAGATAATTATACTATTAAAAATAATAGATTATCTTTAAATGTTGGTAAAAGAGCGCCTTTAGCAGTTTTTGAAGCTGTTTACATGAATTAAAAAAAGATGCGTATCCATTCAATTATCAAATTTATAAATTAAGCTATTATTCATGATAAAAAAATTATTTATTACCCCGTTTCAAAAGTTTGTAAAAATTGAAAGTTTTAGCGGAATCCTGCTACTAATATGTACTTTAGTTGCTTTATTTTGGGCAAACTCACCTCTTCATGAAAGTTACTCTTCTATTTTAGAATATAAAGTTGGTTTTTCAGGCGAAAGTTTTGAATTAAAAAAATCTGTTTTATTTTGGATTAATGATGGTTTAATGGCTATTTTCTTTTTCTTAATTGGATTAGAAATTAAACGTGAAATTTTAATTGGAGAACTAAACACAGTTAAAAAACTAGCTTTCCCTTTGTTTGGAGCTGTTGGTGGAGCACTTATTCCTGTTGGTTTATTTATGCTTTTAAATCAAAATCCAGAAACCTTTAAAGGTTGGGGAATTCCTATGGCAACAGATATTGCTTTTTCTTTAGCTGTATTAAACACATTAGGAAAACGTATACCTCTTAGTTTAAAAATATTTTTAACTGCTTTTGCAATTGTAGATGATATTGAAGCCGTTTTAGTAATTGCTGTTTTTTACAGTGAATCTATTCAAGTTGCATTATTATTGATAGGCTTAGGATTAATAGCACTATTGTATGTATTAACAAATAGAGGGTATTACTCTAAATTTGTGATGATTGTTGTAGGTATTATCGTTTGGGTATTGTTCTTAAAATCTGGAGTACACCCTACTGTTGCGGGTATTTTAATTGCATTTTCTGTACCAATTAGACAAGAAATAAAAACAACTACTTTTCTTTCTCAATTAGAAGGTATTTACAATAGCATTAAAAGTGCACCTGTATTAAAGGAACCTATACTATCTAATCAACAATTAAAATTAGTAAATAACTTAACGCATTGGAGTAAAAAATTTCAATCTCCTTTGCAGCATTTAGAACATAACCTACACAATTGGTCGGCTTATTTTATAATCCCTGTTTTTGCACTTGCCAATGCAGGTGTGTTAATAGATAGTTCTGTTCATATAGACATGGCTTTAGTCTTCCATATTATACTCTGTTTAGTATTAGGTAAGGGACTAGGTATACCACTAGTTATATTGGTTGCAAAAAAGTTAAATTTAATTCAAATACCTGCAGACATTCACTTTATACAAATTTTAGGAGTTTCATTTATTGCTGGTATTGGGTTTACTATGGCTATTTTTATTGCTGGTTTGGCCTTTTCAACATCACCAGAATTTATTAGCTCTGCAAAAATAGGTATTCTTTTAGGCTCGCTTATTTCTGCGATAATTGGTTATCTTATTTTAAGATTTGCACCAGTTAAAGACTTTATTAAACTTTAGTAAGTATTTAAAATATTATTTATAAAAAAAGAGAAGCTTTTAAGCTTCTCTTTTTTTATATAATTACATCTTGTTTTCTAAAATGGATTCTTTTTTCTGATTGTAATAATTCAGCAAGGTATTTACACTCGTATTGCCATTTATTAAAGCAAATGGACTTCTGTAGCACAAAAACCACACTAACCAAACCTCAACAGGTATATAAAACTGTATTTTAAAGCGATTTTAGATAGATATATAAACTTTTATCACTTCTACAAGACTCTATTGGTTTTTAATAATAAAACCTCTTACGTGTTTTATTTTAACTTATTTATTTTTCTTATTTCAGTTCACTTAAAAATACTAGAGATTTAGTGATATTTTAAAGCATCTCTATGAAGATTTAAAAGAGAAATCTTTATACTAAAATAGCACACAAACAAGTTTAGCCCAGATTGAAACATTTGTTTGAGCTCTTTTTTGTCTTATTCTGAAAAAAAAGCGAGTGCCTTTCGACTAAGCTCAAGATAAACTCCAAGCTCTAAATAGCTTCAATAAAAAAAAAGAGAAGCCTTTCGACTTCTCTTTTTTTTATTTAATTAAGCAACTCTCCAAAGTGATTTAATTTCTTCACATATAAGCTCTACTTCTTTTATCGATTTATTATAATCTTTAGGAGCAGAAATTGTACTACTTCCAAAAACATCTATGGATAAACACAATTCCGGTAAAACCTCTGCATTGTATTTTTCTGATAACTCCAAAAGGTATTTATTCAATATTGTAGCAATAAATCTTGATTGTTTATTATCAAATATGTTCCTACTTGAAAGATGTAGCTTAACAGCTCCAATATATCTAGTATCATTATGATGAATAATAAAAATAATATCAGGGGAAACCTTTACTTCAACATTATTAATAAATGTTGATTTCACATTTTTCTCTTTAATTATTTCTAAATTATGATTTTTGAAAAAAGCAGGTATTTTAAAACCTAGAAAGCGTTTCATTGCGTCAATTGAAACTTGTCTATTAACAACTTGTTGAGGCTTACTTACTATTTTGGTTTTTAGTCGCTCTATACCTTCTATTAAGAAATCTCTTTCACCTTTATTTATTAGAGATTTTTTTATACAAGCTCTAGAGGTTTGATACCATCCAACCCTAAAAATTGATGGATCTTTTTGATCTCTAATTATTCTTCTTTTTTTTGATTCTGTACCTTTAAAAAAATCTACTAAAGGATTTATTGAAATTTGATATTCCATTGTTTTTCTGTATTATAGAGTTAATAACTATTTATATTTTTGTTAATAACTCCGTTATCAAGTCTAAAACATGGCCATAACCCACATATAACTTGTTAAAAAATTAGAAAAATAACTTGGTAAAGAGAATCGTATTTTGTAGTTTTGAAGAACAAAATGGAAGGAGATTGAGTAATCTCAAAATTCTTTTTAATTAACTAACTTTTAGCCGGGAAGCAAAATTTAGAAAAATTACACCAAGAGCGATATTTCAAGTATCGCTTTTTTTATGCTTATTAGTTTTATCTCAAATAAAATATTTTAATCATTTCATATTAAAGAGAAGCCTTTCGACTTCTCTTCTAATTTATTTTATTACTAATTACCCTTCGCAACTAGCACATTCTTTCTTTTGCTTAAATTTCTGAGCAGCATTCATACTGTGTTGGTAATACATAGATTTTACACCTAATTTCCAAGCATTAATATAAACCGAATTCACTTCTTTAATTGGCATATCTGGATGTACCATAATATTGATAGACTGTCCTTGATCTATATGATTTTGTCTATTAGCTGCCTGATATACAATTACATTTTGATCAATTTCTGAATAGGTTTTAAACACATCTTTTTCTGCTTCTGTTAAAACACTTAAATGTTGTACAGAACCATCATTATCTCTAATACTTTTCCAAATATCTGATGTATTGTGTCCTTTTTCTTCCAATAATGCTTCTAAAATTGGATTCTTAATTGTTGTTTTAATTTTTGCAATATCTTTTACATAGATATTAGACCAAATTGGCTCAATTCCTTGAGAAACTTGTCCTAAAATAAATGCTGATGATGTTGTTGGTGCAATTGCATTTAAAGTGGTGTTACGTCTTCCGTATCCTTTTAATACTTCTGGCTCACCATACAACTTCGCCATTTCTTCTGATGCTTTGTAAGATTTCTCTTTAATTACCTTAAAGATTTCACTGTTTAAAGCATACGCTTCTGCACTGTCAAAAGCATGCATTTTAGATTGTAATAAAGAGTGCCATCCTAAAGCACCTAAACCTAAAGCTCTGTTTTCTTTAGCAAAATTATACGCTTTTTCCATAAAACGGAACGTAAACTGATCGTCTCTATCGTCTGAATCTTTATATACTTCTAACTTAGTGATAAACTCTTGCATTACTGCATCTAAGAAATACGTAAGAGTTTCAACTGCATCCGTATCTTTCCACTTATCATAATGTAATAAGTTTACTGATGATAAACAACATACAAAAGACCAATCTTCATTAGAAGGCAACATGATTTCTGTACATAAGTTACTCGCATAAATTTCGTGGTTTTTGTCTTTGTAAACATCTACCGTTCCGTTATTTGCGTTGTCTCTAAAAAGTATATAAGGATATCCTATCTCTCCTCTTCTTTGTAATATTTTAGCCCAAATACCTCTTTTTTCTACATCACCATCAATCATTGCTTGCATCCATTCGTCACCAACAGTAACACCATGCGTTAATTCTTGAATTGGGTTTCCTTCTGTTCCTATTTCTAAAAACTCTTTAATATCTGGATGATCTACTGGTAAATATGGAGAAAAACGTCCACGTCTTACAGAACCTTGACTAACAACATCTACCATTTTTTCGAACAACTGCATAATGTGTACAGAACCAGAAGATGAACCGTTGTTTTTTACATCGGCACCTCTTTTACGCAACTTACCAAAGTATCCAGAAGTTCCTCCTCCTAATTTAGACATCATACCAACTTCTGATTGAGAGAACAAAATATCTCCCATATCATCTGCCACATGCGATCCAAAACAGCTAATTGGCAAACCTCTTTTCTTACCAAAGTTAGACCAAATTGGTGAAGCTAAAGAGTAATACCCCTCTGCCATATATTTATAAAACTTATCAGAAAACCCATCCATATTTAAAATACGCTCTGCATTGTCTGCAATTTCACGTATTCTTTCTTCTGGTGTAGTATCTCCTGTTAAATAACCAGATTGTAAAAATTTACGACTATTTTCTGTTAGCCATGTAATTTCTGGCTGGTCTTTACCTTTAAGCATTTCTTTCCTAGCAGCGTTTCTAACTTGAATTAACTGTTCGTGTTCTGTAAGTTCTGTTGTTTTTGTTTCGTTCAAGTTCATAATTTAAAATAAGTCGTCGCTAGTTATACTTTTTGTTCTTTTACTATAGTTGATTGATCTTTTTACAAAGAAATCACCATGTTTGGTTCCAATAATTTCATCATCAAACCAATCTGTTTCTGCTAATAATTTTTGATCTACCTCAAATACTTTTGCAATACCAATACTTTCTAAAGAATTATTAAATCTATTTTTAATAAATTCATTAATTACATCTTTAGGTAGAAAGTCTAATTCTCCTTTTTCGAAAATCCAATCGATTAATTTACTTTCAGAATTAAAAGCTTCTTTACAAGTTTCTTGAACCAATAAATTGTGCTCTTCACTAAACCATTCTGGGTTTTCTTCTTTTATAATTTTGATTAAATCGATACCAAAATCTCCATGAATCTGCTCTTCTTTAGAAGTCGCTTCTACCACGTTAGAGATACCTTTTAATACATTTTTATGCTTGTTAAAAGCCATGATAATCAAAAACTGAGAAAATAAAGACACGTGCTCTATAAATAAAGAGAACAATATTATAGACTCAGAAAACTCTTGATTGTCTTCACTGTTTACATTCTTTAACGCGGCTTCTAAATAGTTAACACGTTTCATTATAACAGGGTTCTTCTTTAAGTTTTTAAACTCATTATTTAACCCTAAAATCTCTAATAAATGAGAATACGCATCATGATGACGCACTTCACTTTCAGAAAAAGTTGCACCTACAGAACCAATTTCTGGTTTTGGCATCTTTTTATAAATGTCTCCCCAAAAAGTTTTAACAGCAACTTCTATTTGAGAAATTGCCAACATGGTATTTTTTATCGCATTTTTTTCTACCTCGGTAAGAGAGGTTTTAAAATCCTGAATATCACTTGTATAATTAAATTCTGTATGAATCCAATAAGAATGTCTAATAGCATCTACATATTCTCCTAAAGCAGGATAATCGTAAGGCTTTAAGTTAATTCTCTTCTCAAAAATATTTGGTTTTCTACTTCTAGTTTGTTCGTCTCTATATAATATGTATGCCTTTGCAACGTCATGAAAAGGACTGTCCATTAATTTATATTCTACGATATCTTGTACTTGCTCTACTGTAGGAATATAATCTGGTTCATTTAACCTTCTTTCTAATAATGTACCATGTACAATATTTGATATAGCAATAGCATCATTTCTAGAACCATTGTTAACGGTAAGCATTGCTTTTTCTATAGCATTAATAATTTTCTCTAACTCAAATGTGGTTGTTTCTGAGTCTCTTTTTATAATATGCGTAATTTCCAAGGTAAATGAAGGGTGTTTAATTGTTATTTTTAGTGTTAACAAAGATTGGATTTTTTGCTCCAAAATAAAAGTTATACTTATTCACAAAACCCTTGAAGTTTTTAACAAATTAACAGTTTTTCGAAATTTAACGCTAAAAAAATGATTTTTTAAAAATCTCATTACCACACAATTATCAATACAAAATCGCTGTAACTACTATCGGTATTGAGTTTCTTAAAAGACCTCTATTAAATAATTTTTGTAACAATTATTTACTTTTTCACACTTACAATCTGTTACGTTATACTTACAAAAAGAAAACAATTATTTAAAACCACATTTTGGTAATATCAATTAATATAATCTTATATTTGCAGTATTATTAACATTTATATTATATTATTTTGAAAAAAGGGACAGTAAAATTCTTCAACGAATCTAAAGGATTTGGATTTGTAACAGAAGATGATTCAAACACAGAGTACTTTGTACATGTATCAGGATTAATTGACGAAATTAGAGAAGGTGACGCAGTAGAGTTCGACCTTAAAGAAGGTAGAAAAGGTTTAAATGCAGTAGACGTTAGAGTTCTATAATTTTAAATTTTTTGAAAAGAACAAGTCGCTTAATTTTTTAAGCGGCTTTTTTTTGTCTTATTTTTTTTTACAAAACAGGCACTTTATAAAAAACAAAGGATCATTTTAACTAATTGAGTATAATTATTTAGAAAACGAAGCTGTTTTAAAAACATATTGGCAAGTATTTCCTTTTTTACAAGAACAAGTCGTTTAATTTATTTTAAACGAATTTTTTTTGCCTTATTTTTGTAAAAACTTTTATTTATAATGAAAAGTAGCTTCACAAAAACTGTACAAATTGCCATTATATCTGTTTACTTAATTTTTTTAGCAGGCTCTGTTGTTAGAATGACTGGCTCAGGAATGGGATGTCCAGATTGGCCAAAATGTTTTGGCTATTATATTCCGCCTACAGCGGAAGAACAAATTACCTGGAAACCAAATTCTGAATTTAAAAAAGGTTTTATCATCATTAAAGATGAGGCGCTGTTTGTTGCAGAACACGATATTAAAACGACGGAACAATTCAATAAAAGTAATTGGGCTACTTATACAAAACATGATTACGCAAAATTTAATAAATTTCACACCTGGACAGAGTACATAAACAGGCTATCATCTGTTTTAGCAGGTTTTGTTTTCTTATTCTTAATATACGGTGCTACAAAATTCTGGAAAACAGATAAAAGAATTCCTATACTTGCTTATACTGCTTTCTTTTTAATGTTGGTAGAAGCTTGGTTAGGAAAAACAGTAGTAGACACAAATTTAAAACCTTCTATAATAACTATTCACATGGTTATTGGTTTAATTATTATCGCGCTGTTATTACAATTAAAATTTATTACTTCAGATAAAAAGAAAACCTACAATTACAATTCACTATTTAGTAAATTACTTATTATTTCTGCCGTATTTTCTTTAATTCAAATAGCAATGGGAACTCAAGTAAGGCAATTTATAGACGAGCAAGTAAAGCTTTATGGTTTCGAAAACAAAGATTACAGTTTAATGAATCCGAGTTTTAAATTCTACTTTCATAGATCTTTTACCATTGCAATTGTATTGATAAACTTTGTTTTATTTTACATAAATCAGGCTAAAAACCTAGGATACAAATTGGTAAATTGGGTAGTTGCATTAATCTTTTTAGAAACCATTACTGGAATGTTAATGTATTATGCCGAGTTTCCTTTGGGTACGCAAGCAACACATTTATTGGCAGGTGCTATTTTATTTGGACTACAGTATTATTTATGGTTGCAAAGTAGACCGGTTAAGTAAACAGTATTCAGTAGCAGTTAACAGTTGCTCACTGTTGTGTAAGTTGCATACTAAAAAAATTGACCACATAGAAACATAGAAAACACAGTTTTCTTAAACTTTTAAACTTGTTTAAGACGCCATCTGATATCCGCTAGCGCGAGCGTCCCGCTCGTGCAAACACCAATAACACGTGGAGTAATTTCCACAAACTTACTCAACAATATTTTAAGAAAAGATACGAGCGAGACGCCCGCACCAGCATTGAGAATGTAACTAAGAGCCGAAAACTAGAATTAAGGATGTGCATTCACCCAAACTTCTCCGTCTGAAAAATATTCTTTTTTCCAAATTGGAACCGTTTCTTTTAAAGTATCAATTGCAAATTCACAAGCTTCAAAAGCGGCTTTTCTATGCTTAGAAGACGTAGTTATAATCACTGGAACTTCTCCAATTTGCAACATTCCTTCTGCGTGATGAATAGCTATTTTTTTAATATCGAATTTTTCTAAAGCCAAATCTGCAATTTTTTGCATTTCTTTAATCGCCATTGGTTTATAGGTAGAAAAGTCTAATTGCGTAACTTCTTTTCCTTGAGTATCATTTCTTACCGTTCCTATAAATGCAGAAATTCCGCCACAAGAATCATCTTCTACAAAACGATAACATTCTTGTAAATCTAATTTATCTGAAGTAATTTTTATTGAAGTTCTTACCATTGTTAAGCAAAAATAGGGAAACAAAGTTGTATTTTTGCAAAAATAAATGAATCGTCTTTACAAGGGATTTTCTGTACATTAAGAATTAGTAATATTCAACAGAGAATACCTCCAAAAGTTACATTGACAAAAATTATCAATATGAAAAATATCTTTAGAATTGTAAGTATTTTAGAAGGAGTTTCTTATCTATTATTATTATTTATTGCTACACCTATAAAATATTTACAACACGATGATTCTTATGTAAAAATGTTAGGAATGCCTCATGGAATCCTTTTTATGTTATATGTAGTATTGGCTATTGTTATCAAAAAAGAAATGAATTGGAACAATAAAACTTTAGGGATGGTTTTAATTGCTTCTGTGATTCCTTTTGGTACTTTTTATGTTGATAAAAAATATTTTAAGAAATAGTTGTTACACTGAGACTCGCAGAGAAAACACAGAGATTCACTGAGGGTAACTAAAAATCTATTCAAAAGAGATCACAAGAGTACCTCTTCCCTATGGAAAGATTAAGATAGACTTTAATGTTAACCTCCGCTAACTGGTGGAATTATAGCAACTACATCATTCTCTTTTAGAAGAAAATCATCAGTTGCATAACTTTCATTAACAGCAATTGCATAAGAGTTCAACTTTTCTAATTGCTGATACTCCTCTTTTAAAGAGTTTTTAAAATCTGCAACAGTAGCAACATCCGCTATATTAAGTTCTAAAGCTGATAAACCTACTAAATCTGTGGTTATTCCGAAAAAAAGTACTTGAATTTTCATGTATCAAAAATATTAAAACATACTCAATCGAAGCAATAAACCTTCATCTTTAATTCCTCCGTGAAAAGATCTTACATAATCTACTCTTAAAAAACGCCATTTACCAAAACCTATATTATCTAAACCAATAGAGTATTCTGTATACGGTTTTTTATCTGCCATCACTAAGGTTTTTGCTCCACCAACTAAATGAAGATTTAATTTATTTAACAACGGAATCTTCCCTAAAACAGCTCCTTTAAAATCATGCTGAATATGTGCTTCTGCATATTTATCATTGGTATAAAATTTATAATATTCTAACAAACCAAAGCTACTTAACTCACGATCTAACGGAAAAAGTAATTGGTTTCCGTTGGCTTGTAAAAAGTCCATAAAAGCTATGTCTTTCTTTTTAAGAAATACTCCACCCCTAACATTATAAGAAAATTCACCATAATTTCCTGCATTGATATCTTGTGTTAAATTTGCTGTGAATACATCTGAATTTAATTCGGAATTAGAAGCTCCAAAACGTTTGGTATAATTAACATTCAATGACGGATATTTTTCATTGTCTATATTTTCTTTTCTATCAGGATAAGACAAATATTTTTGTCCGAATACAAAAGTAGCGCCTACATTTAAAGTAGCAATTTTATGCTCTTCAAACACATCAATAACATCTGAGGGATTATTAGGCTTATAACCTCCGTTTTTATCTTGCTTTGCAAAAGAGTAATCTGTGGTATTAAAAAGTGGTTTTCTATTTGCATATTCAAATGATGTAGCTAGGTAAATTCCATTTACAATTTCTTCTGAATAATTAATTTTAGCAAACTCCTTTTCGTAAATTCTTAAATAATTTAACCTCCTCATCAAAGAACTCACGGTGTTATTTAATTTCATTAAAGGATTTCTACCATTAAACTGAGCCGTTGTAATCCCTCCAGAAATTGTCATCTTAGGTCTAGAAATATCATTCCAATTTTTAGTTAAAAAGAAAGTAGGCCTTATACGTTTGTCCGAAAAGCCATAATTTACCTTTCCTCCTACATTCCACCATTTCCCTGTATCATTTTGCTTTTTAAAGTAACTACCTCCTAAAGAAACATTAAAACCTTGTACCGTATTAAAGTTAAAGTCATTAATTAAACCATTGTAAGAAATAGCCCATTTCTCATAAGAATTCCTATACGTATAACCTGTTATAGCAGAGAGTAAATTAAACTTGTTTTGTTTTTTATTTACAGAATCTAAATATTTTTTAGATTTTCTTACCACTTTTAAACTGTCTTTAAATTTATAATCAACAGTTTCTTCCTCCGTTAAAGGTACAGGTCTTAAGGTATTCCAATACAAGGTATCTTTTTCGGTTGCTTGTTTCTCAAACGATAAAACCTCATTGGTAAACGTGTTTTCGTTATATTTTGGTGTAAAATTATATGCAGAATATGCTGATGAAAAGCGCCCATCAAAATTAAAACCTAATGCATCTACTTTAAAATCTATACTCTGACTTATTAGCACCCAAGCATCGTTTGCTTCTGAATAATTATAGTTTTGTTTTAGATTTAATACATCTACAATTGGTATGTTTACCTGCGCTCCGGTAACGGAAACATCTGCACCATAAATAGCCCAATCATCTTCTACAATGTATAAATAACCATTAAAAACGCGATCATTTTTACGCTTTGGAAGTAATTTTATTTTATTGATGAGTTTTCCATTTGTATCATAAAAAGATCCTTCTAACTTAAAGTTATAATAACCAAAAGCATTGGTAGATATTGGCGAAATTAAATCGCTACCAAAAGTAACACTATTATCATAAAAATTAATATTTGCATCTTCTGCCCTATTAAAACTAATACCATTATCTGTTCCGCTTACTTTAGAAGCAATAATTTTTTCTTTAAACTTTTTCGGGTTTTTCTGAAAATGAATTTCAGAAACCGTTTCAGAAAGATAAATAATTCCGCTTCTTGTAGAATCTAAAGCTCCACCAAAATCGCCCAAATTTTTACCTAAAAATTTCTCTGGAGCATCTTTAATTTTATACAAACCTCTAGAGTAAAATTTAGCAGTATACTTTGCATATTTATCAGTATTTTTATCCTTATTTGCTATTGTGTTTCTAATAATTCTATTAGCAGGATTGTCTTTTGTAGAGATAGAAATTCCTGCCAACTGTACGTTTTCTTCTTCTAATTGAACATTTAAGTCAAAAGGAAAAGACGTAATATTTATTTCCTTTTTTAACGTTGTATATCCTAAAATTTGAAAAACAACAGTATGTTTTCCTTTTTTAGTAATGTTTAAAACATATGCTCCGTTATCATTAGAAGTTGTTCCTGTAACGGTTTCATCCAAATAAATACTTACAAATGATAAAGGCGCATTATTTGTATCTGTAATGTTTCCTTTTACTTGTGCTAAGACAGATATTGATACCCAGAAAAATAGAAGAAAAGTATATTTTTTCATAGTTTAGTTGTGTTGATAAGAACAAACATAAACTTTATGATCGACCTAAATCTTTAAAATTTGTTAAACAACAAAAAATAGTGCCCTAACATCAAGGTGTTTAAAAAAATAAAAGATCTAATTTTATAAAAATTAACGCCTATCAAAAGATTTGAAAATAAATTCTCTCTTTCACTGAAAATCATATATTTGTAAGCTTAAACAAGCAAAGACTTATTATATGAGCGATTCTAGAAAAAGACACGAAGCTTTATTATATCACGCAAAACCAAAACCAGGAAAAATAGAAGTGGTTCCTACTAAAAAATATGCCACTCAACACGACTTAGCTTTGGCATACTCACCAGGTGTTGCAGAGCCTTGTTTAGAAATTGAAAAAGACAAAAACAATGCTTATAAATATACAGCTAAAGGAAATTTAGTTGCTGTAATATCTAACGGAACTGCCGTTTTAGGTTTGGGAGATATTGGTCCGGATGCCTCTAAACCAGTAATGGAAGGTAAAGGGTTACTCTTTAAAATATTTGCAGATATTGATGTTTTTGATATTGAAGTAGATGCAACAGATGTAGAACTTTTTATACAAACGGTAAAAGCAATTGCACCTACTTTTGGTGGAATTAACTTAGAAGATATTAAAGCACCAGAAGCTTTTGAAATTGAAAGACGATTAAAAGAGGAATTAGATATTCCTGTTATGCACGATGACCAACACGGAACAGCAATTATTTCTGCTGCAGCCTTAAAAAATGCGATTGACATTACCAATAAAGATATTAGTAAAGTAAAAATTGTAGTTAACGGAGCTGGAGCTGCGGCAATTTCTTGTACCCTTTTATATTTAAAACTAGGTGCAAAGAAAGAAAACGTAGTAATGTGCGACAGTAAAGGTGTTATTAGAAGTGATAGAGACAACCTTACTTCACAAAAAGCAGAATTTGCAACCGATAGAGATTTACACACTCTAGATGAAGCAATGCATGATGCTGATGTTTTTATTGGTTTATCTAAAGGAAATGTAGTTACCCCACAAATGCTTTTAACCATGGCTAAAGACCCAATTGTTTTTGCAATGGCAAACCCTGTGGCAGAAATAGATTACGATTTAGCAGTTGCTACAAGAAAAGACATTATAATGGCTACGGGAAGATCTGACCATCCTAACCAAGTGAATAATGTACTTGGATTTCCATTTATTTTTAGAGGAGCTTTAGATGTTAGAGCTACCAAAATTAATGAGGAAATGAAAATGGCAGCCGTTCATGCTTTAGCAGATTTGGCTAAAAAATCGGTACCAGAACAAGTAAACATTGTTTATGATGAAGTAAGTTTAGCGTACGGAAGAGAATACATTATTCCAAAACCATTTGATCCAAGATTAATTTATGAAATTCCACCAGCTATTGCAAAAGCAGCAATGGATTCTGGTGTTGCTTTACAACCTATTGAAGATTGGGATAAGTATAGAGAAGAATTAATGGAGCGCTCTGGCTCTGGAAATAAAGAGATTAGACTTTTACACAATAGAGCAAAAAGTAATAGAAAACGTATTGTCTTTGCAGAAGCAGACCATATAGATGTTTTAAAAGCTGCACAAAGAGTACATGATGAAAAGATTGGTCATCCAATATTGTTAGGAAGAAAAGAAGTAATCTTAGCTTTAAAAGCAGAAATAGGTTTTACTGAAATTGTGCCAATTATAGATCCAAAAACTGATGAAGAAGCAGAACGTAGAGAGCGTTTTGGAAAAATTTATTGGAAAAATAGAAGACGTAAAGGACGTACTTTATCTGAAGCGACAAAATTAATGCGAGAACGTAATTATTTTGCTGCAATGATGGTGAATGAAGAAGAAGCAGATGCATTAATTACAGGATATTCTAGACCTTACCCAACTGTTTTAAAACCAATTTTAGAACTAATTGAAAAAGACAAAGGAATTACTAAAATTGCTGCAACCAACTTAATGTTAACCAAACAAGGTCCGTTATTTTTAGCAGATACTACAATTAACATAAACCCTACGGCAAAAGAATTGGTGAAAATTTCGCAAATGACTGGTAATTTTGTAAAAATGTTTGGTATGAAACCAAACATGGCAATGGTTTCTTTTTCTAACTTTGGATCTTCAAGTTCAGAAACTTCTAAAAAGATAACCGAAGCTGTTTCTTACTTACACAGACACTTTCCAGACACTATTATTGATGGAGAATTACAAGCAGATTTTGCTTTAAATCCAGAAATGTTGGCAAAAGAATTTCCGTTTTCGAAACTAAATGGTAAAAAAGTAAATGTTTTAATTTTCCCTAATTTAGAATCTGCAAACATTACTTATAAGTTAATGAAACAATTAAACCACGCAGAATCTATTGGTCCAATAATTTTAGGATTAAGTAAACCTGTACATATTTTACAATTAGGTTCTAGTGTAGATGAAATGGTGAATATGGCTGCATTAGCTGCCGTAGATGCTCAAGAAAAAGAAAAAAGAAGTAAAATTAATAATAATTTAGCATAAGATTAATTTGATGTAAGAATCGGGTTTAAATAAAATAGAGATTAGACATTTATTTGTTATCATTTAAAGTCTAATCTCTTTGATTTATAAAATATAAATTGCGCTCACACCAAACCTAAAATAAATTCTTACTTTAGAGGCTTAGAAAAAGAAATATATGATTACACAAGTTAGAGGAAGGTTGGTAGAAAAAAACCCAACAGAGGTTGTTGTAGATTGCAATGGAGTTGGTTATTTATTACATATTTCTCTAAATACTTTCTCTAGTTTACCCGATGATGAAGCTGTTGTTTTATACACACATTTATCAATAAGAGAAGATGCACATACCCTTTTTGGTTTTTTTACAAAAACAGAGAGAGAAGTTTTTAAACTGTTAATTTCTGTTTCAGGTGTTGGACCAAGTATTGCAAGAACGATGTTGTCATCTATGACATCAGAAGAAATACAACATGCTATTGCATCAGAAAATGTTCCACTCATACAATCTGTAAAAGGAATCGGTGCAAAAACAGCACAAAGAGTTATTGTAGATTTAAAGGATAAAATTTTAAAAACCTTTAATATTGATGAAGTTTCTACTTTTACAAGCAATACCAATAAGGATGAAGCGTTATCTGCTTTAGAAGTTTTAGGGTTTAATAAAAAGCAATCAGAGAAAGTGATCTCAACAATTTTAAAAGAAAACCCGGAAGCTACCGTAGAAAACTTAATAAAACTAGCCTTAAAAAATTTATAAGAATTTTGAAAAATTTTTTGAAAAAAATATTTTTATTTCTTGCTTTTGCTTTCATAGCAAACACCTCTTATGCGCAAACAGATAAGGATACAGATTCCATAACAGTAAAAAAGGACACTCTAGACTTAAGATATAACTTTAAAAAAGAGCAAACTGGTGGTTTATTTTTAGATTATCTGGCAGAGAAAGAAATTATTTTTGATAAAGATTTAAACAGGTATGTAATTGTAGAAAAAATAGGCGATTATTATACAAAAACACCTATTTATCTAACACAAAAAGAATACGCAGATTATCGTTTAAGGCGAGATATGACGCAGTATTATAAAGACAAAGTAAGTGCTACGAACTCTAACAAAAAAGGATCTAAAGAAGCTCAAAAAGACCTACTACCAACCTATTATGTAAAATCTGACTTATTTAAAACTATTTTTGGAGGAAGTGAAATTAAAGTAACCCCTACCGGAAGCTTAAATTTAAAGCTAGGTTTTATTTATCAGAATACAGAAAACCCGCAATTATCCGAAGAAAACAGAAGTAGTTTTACCTTTGATTTTGACCAACAAATTAACGCAAGTATTCGTGCACAAGTAGGTACACGTTTAGATTTTACAGCAAATTACGACACACAATCTACTTTCGATTTTCAGAATTTAGTGAAAATTGGGTACGAGCCAACAGAAGATGATATTTTACAAGGAATAGAAGCTGGTAATATTTCTATGCCCATTAAAAACTCATTAATTAATGGGGCACAAAGTCTATTCGGTGTAAAAACACAGTTAAAATTTGGTAACACAAATATAACCGCTGTTTTCTCACAGCAAAACTCAGAAAGTACAACAACAGTTTCAGAAGGTGGTGCTTCTATACAAGAGTTTCAATTAAAGGCTACAGATTACGATAATGACCGTCACTTTTTCTTATCGCAATATTTTATAGACAACTACGCAAATTCTCTTAAAAATTATCCTTTAATTAATAGCCAAATTAATATTACAAGGGTAGAAGTTTGGGTAACCAACACAAGTTCTAGCACAGAAGATTACAGAAGTATTGTAGCTTTAGCAGATATTGGTGAGTCTGATACCGATGTTTTAGTAAACCAAACAGGAGCAGTACAACCTACAAGTCCGCCAACAACAACCGGAGGAAATATACCAACAAACGAATCTAATAATTTATCTAATTTACTTACTACAACTAGTGGTATTAGAAGTATTTCTACCATAAATAGTACCTTACAACCTTATAATATGAGTGAGGGTACAGATTATTCTGTGTTAGAAAATGCAAGAAAATTGAACACTAGTGAGTTTACCTTAAACTCTCAATTAGGTTTTATATCTTTAAATAGTAGGTTAAATGATGGTGAAGTTTTAGCTGTTGCTTATGAATATACTGTTGCAGGAGGAATTAGTGGCAGCACAGAAACTTCTTTTAAAGTGGGTGAATTTTCTAATGATGGTATTCAATCTCCACAAACTTTAGCAGTAAAATTATTACGTAGTGAGATTTTAAAAACAAAGCGTGCAAACATAAACACAGGTGAAGATGAAGCTTTTCCTACTTGGCGTTTAATGATGAAAAACGTCTATGCTTTAGGTGCCTATCCATTATCGCAGGATGGTTTCTATTTTGAAATTCAATATAGAGATGATCAAACAGGTATTTCATCTAATGTTTTACAAAATGCAAATACTGCAGGTATTACCAATTTACCATTAATACAAGTTTTTAAATTAGATCAATTAGATCAAAGTCAATATAGAACTCCAGATGGATATTTTGATTTTGTAGAAGGCATTACTGTTAATTCTCAAAAAGGATTTATCTTTTTCCCAGAACCAGAACCTTTTGGAAATGATTTGGTACAACAGAACACCAATGATGTTGGTTTAGATGAGACTGTAGACAATAACTATTTATTTAAAGAACTCTATTTAAATACAAAAGTAAACGCGCAAAACAACTATCAAAATAAAGATAAATACTATTTAAAAGGATATTTTAAATCAGAAAATTCTGGAGGAATACCAATTGGTGCTTATAATGTACCTAGAGGATCTGTTACAGTTACCGCAGGTGGAAGACAATTGGTAGAAGGTGTAGACTATGTGGTAGATTATCAATTGGGTCGTGTACAAATTATAGACAGTGGCTTGCAAGCTTCCGGAACGCCAATAAGTGTTTCTACAGAAAACAACGCTGTATTTAATCAACAACAAAAAACATTTATGGGAGTAGATGTTGAACATAAATTTTCAGATAAATTTATTATTGGAGCAACCATTTTAAATGTAAATGAAAAGCCTATTACTCCTAAAGTAAATTTTGGTTCAGACCCAATAAACAACACCATGTTTGGGGCAAATATAGATTACACAACAGAAGTACCTTATTTTACAAAATTGGCAAATAAATTACCCTTTGTAGACACAGATGTGCCTTCTAATTTATCGGTTAGAGCAGATATGGCATACTTACTTCCTGGTACGCCAAGTGGCATTGATGTAGCGGGTACTGCAACCTCTTATATAGATGATTTTGAAGCTTCTCAAATACCTATTAGTATCTTATCACCATTAGATTGGCATGAAGCAAGTACCCCCAAATTTTTCGCAGGTTTTAATGGAGATCAAGAAGATTTATCTTACAATTATCAAAGAGGAAAATTAGCGTGGTATAATATAGATCAAATTTTTTACGGTGCTGGAGATACACCTCCAAATATTAACGCTGCAGAACTTTCTAGAGCAGAAACTAGACAGATTAATTATAGAGAATTATTCCCTAATGTGCAGTTAGATATTACACAGAACTCAGTAATAAGAACTTTAGATTTAGCTTATTTCCCATCAGAAAGAGGTTCTTATAATTTTGATACCGGTATTAACGTAAAAGCAGACGGAACTTTCTCTGACCCACAAAATAGATGGGCAGGAGTTATGAGAGCTTTAACAACCAACAATTTTGATCAAGCAAATGTTGAATATGTGCAGTTTTGGGTAATGGATCCTTATGAAAATTATTCAATTACTGAAACAGAAGGTTTACCTATAGGCATGAATCCAGAAGATCCATCAAACCAAATTGGAGATTTATACTTAAACTTAGGTAATGTTTCTGAAGACATCTTAAAAGATAGTCGTAAAATGTTTGAAAACGGTTTACCAGAAACTGGTGGAGAAATAAATACCGTAGAAACAACTTGGGGTAAAGTACCAACAAACTCCTCTATAATTTATGCTTTTGATGAAAATGATGAGTCTAGAGCAAATCAAGATCTTGGATATAATGGTTTAAATGATGCTGAAGAATTTGCGAAGTACAGCACAACCCTTCCTAACTTTAGTAAATTAAACCCTAATGATCCTGCATCAGATAATTTTCAATATTTTAGAGGTAGTGAGTTAGACGCAAATCGTGCTTCTATAATTACTAGGTATAAAGATTATAACAATACACAAGGAAATTCTCCAACCTTAAATCAGTCTACAGAAAGCTACCCTACCTCATCTACAACCTATCCAGATGTAGAGGATATTAATAAAGATCAGACGATGAATACCGTAGAAAGTTACTACGAGTATAAAGTTTCTATGAATAGAAACGATTTGGTTGTTGGTAAGAATTTTATTGTTGATAAAAAAACAACAGATGTAACTTTAGAAAACGGAGCAAACCAAACAACAACTTGGTATCAATTTAGAGTACCTATTAGAAGCGGAACACCTGTAAATGGTATTTCAGATTTTAATAGTATTCGTTTTATGAGAATGTTTTTAACTAATTTTAAAATACCGGTAGTACTTCGTTTTGGAGAGTTAGATTTGGTGCGTGGAGATTGGAGACGCTATACAAAAACATTAGACGAATCTATTTCTACACCAGAAGATTTAGATGAAAATGAATTAAAAGATTTTGAAGTTGGTGTTGTAAGTATAGAACAAAATGAAGGAAGCTACATTCAGCCTCCAGGAATAGAAAGAGAGCAATTACAAGGTAGTACTAGCGTACAATTACAAAATGAACAATCTGTTACCTTAAAAGTAAATAATTTACCTGCAAACGAAACCAGAGCCATTTATAAAAACATAAGCATTGATTTAAGAAGATTTAAAAACTTAAAAATGTTTATGCACCTTCAGAAAAATGAAGGAGCACTTGCTATTAATGATAATGATTTTTCTGCAGTTATAAGATTAGGTACAGATTTAGATGATAACTTTTATCAAATAGAACTCCCTTTAAAAGTATCTCAAAATGGTACTTCTGCTTTAGATCTTTGGCCAGAAGCAAATAATTTAGATGCCTTTCTAGAAACTTTTGGATTGGTAAAATTAGAAAGAGACAGAGCTGGTGTTGCCATTACAGATATCTATACTTCTATTGAGCAAGATGCCGAAATACCGTATACAATTTCCGTAAAAGGAAACCCAACGTTAGCAGAATTAAAAACAATTATTTTAGGAGTAAAAAACAAAACAACATCACCAATTAGTGGTGAGGTTTGGTTTAATGAGTTACGTTCTTCTGGTTTTGATAATGAAGGTGGATGGGCAGCTGTACTAAATGCCGATGCAAATTTTGCCGATGTAGCAAATATATCTTTATCAGGTAGTATGTCTACCATTGGTTTTGGTAATGTAGAAGACAGAGTAGGACAACGTAGTTTAGATGAAACAAAACAATATGATGTTGCTACTACTATAAATTTAGGTAAAGTATTAACTCCTAAAAAATGGGGAATTCAATTACCAATGAGTTATAGTATTGGTGAGGTTTATATAGACCCAAAATACGATCCTCAGTTTCAAGACGTAGAATTAGCAGATGCTTTAGGTGAAAATGAAAATAGTGAATTTTCTAGAGATTATACCAAAAGAACAAGCATTAGCTTTACTAACGTTAAGAAGAATAGAAACCCTAATTCTACAAAAAAACCTAAGTTTTATGACGTAGAAAACGTAGCTGTTTCTTATGCTCATAACAAAGAATTTCAAAGAAATTACAACATTAAAAAAAGAATTAACGAAAGTGTAAGAGCTTCTGCATCTTATAATTTTAGTTTCGATTCTAAACCATTAGAACCATTTAAAAATAATGATTCTATTTTTAGAAATAAATATTGGCAACTTTTAAAGGACTTTAATTTTAATCCAATTCCTAAAACTTTTGCAATTAATTCTAGTATCAACAGATATTATAATGAACAACAATCTAGAAATTTAGTGTCTGGTTTATCAGAACAACCAGAGTTAAAACAGCGTAGATATTTATTTGATTGGGATTATACTATTGGTTTCGATTTAACAAAATCGTTACAAGTAAACTTTAATGCCACCAACAGCTATATTTACGATACTTTTGGTAGCGATGATGAAATACAAGTTTTTGATGACTTTTTTAATACAGGAAGAGCCAATCATTACCATCAAGCATTAAACGGAACATATAATTTACCAATAGATAAAATTCCTTTTTTAAAGTTTATAAAAGCAGATTATGCATATACAGCAGATTTTGATTGGCAAGCAGCGCCACAAAGTACCATAGACGTTAATGGTCTAGATGTAGCTTCTGTAAACTTAATAGGAAACACCATACAAAATGCAAATACGCACAATTTAAATACCACTATTAATTTTGATGCTTTTTACAAAGGGCTTGGTTTCGAAAAATTATTATTGACTAAAAATCAACGTAAAAGTGCAAAAGGAGATCAAGGTGCAAGTTTACCAAGAACTCCAGGAAGAGTTAAGCAAAACAAAAAATTATCTATCGGTAAAAAGATCTTAAAAGGTACTTACGATGTTCTAACTTCTGTAAAACAAGGTAAAATAAGTTATTCAGAAAACAACGGTCAATTATTACCAGGGTATACAGAAGATGTTGGTTTTTTAGGCGGAGCTCCTACCTCTTTCGCTTTTGGTAGCCAAGTAGATATTAGAAATAAAGCTTTAGAACAAGGTTGGTTTGTATCTAGAAACAATGGAGAAGAATATTACAGTAAAACTTACAGCAAAACACATTACAATAAATTAGATTACACATTTACACTAAAACCAATTAAGGATTTAAATATAGATGTTAGAGGTAATAAAATACAAACAAGAGATCTCTCTCAGCAACTAGACCTTGTATCTGGCAGCAATGAATTTGAAAATACTCCTTTCTTTGAAACAGGAAACTTTAGTACCAGTTACTCTATGATTTCTACTGCATTTACAGACGGAGATGTTTTATTTCAGAATTTAAGAAATTATAGAAGTATCATTTCAAACAGATTAGCTACAGAAAATGTAGTACCTGCAAGTGGTTTTGGTGCCAATAGTCAGCAAGTTTTATTACCTGCTTTTATAGCTGCTTATTCTGGTAAAAGTCCAGATAAAGTAAATACAGGTCTTTTTAGAGATATTCCTATCCCTAACTGGACATTGCGTTACAATGGTTTAATGAAGTTTAATTTCTTCAAGAAGAACTTTAGTAATTTTGTAGTTTCACACGGTTATAGATCTTCTTACACTGTATCTAGTTTTACTAATAATTTACAGTATGATACCAATAATCCGTATGCAAACTTAAATGCTGCCAACAATTATGAATCAGAATTGTTAGTATCTGCAGTTACTTTAGTAGATGAATTTTCTCCACTAATTAAACTAGATATGAAAATGAGAAATTCATTCTCTTTAAGAGGAGAAATAAAAAGTGACAGAACGCTTACCATGAATTTTAACAACAGCACCTTAACAGATATTTCTGGAACAGAATTTATATTTGGAATGGGCTATGTTTTTGAAGACGTAAAATTCAATACGCGTTTTACAGGAAAGAAACAAACACTAAAAGGAGACGTCAATTTAAGAGCAGATGTGTCTTTAAGAGATAATATTACACAAATTAGATCTGTAGATGAAGATAATGATCAAATTAGTGGTGGACAAAAACTTTTTTCTATTAAATTTACCGCAGATTATAGATTAAGTAATAGTTTAACCGCATCATTCTATTACAACCATCAAACATCTAGATATGCAATCTCTACCACTTTTCCTAGACAGGCAATTAATGGAGGATTTAATATTATTTATAACTTAGGAGGAAATTAAACATAACATAACAACAAAAACTATTTAAAAAAATGAATTTACCATCAGAATTAAAGTACACTAAAGATCACGAGTGGATTAAAATTGAAGGAGACATAGCAACTGTAGGAATTACAGAATTTGCACAAGGAGAATTAGGAGACATCGTTTATGTAGATGTAGATACTTTAGACGATACTGTAGAAGAAGGAGACGTTTTTGGCTCTGTAGAAGCTGTTAAAACTGTTTCAGATTTATTTATGCCTTTATCAGGAGAAGTAATAGAGTTTAATGAAGAATTAGAAGAGGAACCAGAATTGGTAAACTCAGACCCTTATGGAAAAGGTTGGATGATTAAAATTAAAATATCAGATAGTTCACAAATAAATGATTTATTGGATGCAGCAGCGTATCAAGAGCTTATTGAAGGATAACCTTTTTATCATTGCAATATTCATAACAATTACAATTGCTTATTTGAGTTTAAGGAGAATGCCTAAGATAGAAATAGGTATCGATAACGTTGATAAAATATATCATCTTATTGCCTACTTTACACTTTCTGTAACTTGGTTATTCTCTTTTTATAGAAAACCAACTCTAAAATATGTGATTGTTATTTGTTGTATTTTTTTTGGCATAATTATTGAAGTTTTACAACAGACATTAACTACATATAGAACAGGAGATTATAAAGATGCAATAGCAAATACAGTAGGTATTCTCTTAGGTTTTATTATTTTTAATCTAATTTTGAAAAAAAATACAGTTAATTCATACTAAGACTTGTATATAAACCAATAATTTAATTAAATTAGCGAACTATTAAAAACTCTTTACAATGGAAATTAAAAAAAACCCGAAATCAAATTTAGAAAATTACAGTAAAATTTTTATGCAAATAGGTTTGGTTTTAGCACTATTTGTAACTTACGCAGCTATAGAGAACAAAACTTATGATAAAGTTATTGGAGACTTAGGTACAGTGAGTATGAATGCTGATATGGAAGAAGAAACAGTAATTACTGAAAAAATAGAACCTATTAAACCAAAAACTCCACCACCTCCAGCACCAGAGAAAATAGAAATTGTAGAGGATGAGGAAGAAGTTGAAGAAACTGTAATCGAATCTACTGAAACAGATGAAACTGAAGCTGTAGAAGTTGAAGAAATTGTAGAAATTCAAGAAGTAGAGGAAGTTGTAGAAGACGTAAGTTTTATGATTATTGAAGATGTACCTGTATTTCCTGGATGTAAAGGAAGTAAAAACGAGTTAAAAGCTTGTTTTAGTAAAATGGTACAAAAGCACTTCTCTAGAAAGTTTGATGCTAATTTACCAAACGAATTAGGATTATCTTCTGGTAGAAAAAGAGTATTTATAGGTTTTAAAATTGATAAAAACGGTAATATTGTTGACGTTAACGCAAGAGCTCCACACCCAAAAATTAAAAGTGAAGTTATTAGTGTAATGAAAAAATTACCTAAAATGAAACCAGGTAGACAAAGAGGTAAGCCAGTAGGAGTAAAATATAGTATTCCTTTTACTTTAATTGTAGAGTAATTTATAATACATTATATATAAAACGTTTAGAGATAAAACTCTAAACGTTTTTTTTATGCCTTAAAATTTTTTAATATTCATAAATTATAACAAATTAAATATGAAAACTTACTTAATATTAATATTTTCAATTCTACTTTTTTCTAGTTGTAACAAAGATATTAAAAAAACAGAAAACTTATCACCTTTAATAGACTACCAATATCTAATACAAACAAATAACGATTTTAAAATCCCTACCGAAACTTATAAAATTCGTTACAAATCTGATGGTCTTGAAATAACGGGTTATCTAACAAAACCGAAAGATTTACAGAAATATCCTACCATAATTTATAACAGAGGAGGTAATAGAGATTTTGGTACTTTTACACCGAAAAGTTTAATATATCAACAATATTTAGCCTCAAATGGTTTTATAATACTGTCTTCTCAATTAAGAGGAAATATGCACAGTGAAGGAGAAGATGAATATGGAGGAAAAGATTTAAATGATATCCTTAAACTTATTGAAATCAATAAATCCCTTAAATTTTCTAATCAAAATATTGGAGTATACGGAATATCAAGAGGAGGTCTAAATGCATACCAAATTTCGAGATTAACCGATGAAATTAAAGCTATTGCGGTTGTTGGTGCTCCTACGGATCCAAGACTTGATTTTGATACTCGACCAGAAATGTATGAAAAAGTATTAAAAGAATTAGTTGGTGACACTATCAATTTTAAAAAGGAGTACGACTATAGGTCTCCAATAAAATGGGTAAATGAAATAAATGAACCAACGCTTATTTTACATGGATCGGATGATTGGAGAGTAAAGCCCATAAATGCAGAATTGATGATTGAAGAAATGAAAAGACTGAATAAGGAATTTGATTATCAAATTGTAGAAAATGGTGACCATGGATTAAATACTCACCGTAATATTAGGAATGAAAAAGTAATAAACTGGTTCAAAAAGTACTTAAAATAACTTGATGTAGCGATATTATGTAACGATACATAGCACAACAAGCTCATTAAATAAACTAGAATTAAAAATAAAAGTAGATAGGCTGTTCTTATATTTAAAACTAACAAACTATATTAAAACAGTTCTTATTATAGAAATGAAAACGTTTTAATAAATAACCAAGTGTAGTTGGTCCATAAAAAAACTCCAAAAAATTACTTTTTTGGAGTTTCAATAGCCCGTTAATTGGCTAAACAAAAATAAAAATTATTTATTAGCAGCAAATTTAGCTTCATGTTTCCATAAATTTACGCTAACAATTGCATTGTTGTTATAATTAATTTCTTTTAAAGATTCATCATTCCAAACAAACCACTTCCCTACTTTTTTGCCATCATTGTATTTGGCAATTTGAGTTTTATTCCCGTTTTTATCAAAACGAGTCCATTGACCTGTTAATTTTTTATCTTTAAAGTACCCTTCAGTACTGATAGAACCATCTTCGTAATAATAAGTAGCTTTCACTAAATCTCCTTCTATGGTATAAGTTGTTTCTCTATCTTGTGCGTATCCTATTGTTGCTACACAAAGAACTATAAGTGTTAGTATTTTTTTCATGATGATAATTTTTTATTGTTACATTACATGTTCAAATATACGTAGAAACTTACAATTAAGCAACCTTTTGGTAACATTAATTTAACATTGAAGTTTTAAGAATAAAAACAATACCTTTACTATATATAAATTTAAAACAAACATGATGGCAATTATGAAGGTTATTGAAGTATTAGCTAATTCTGAAAAAAGTTGAGAAGAAGCGACTAGAATAGCAGTAAAAGAAGCTTCTAAATCAGTAAAAAATATAAGATCTATTTTTGTACAATCGCAAAGTGCTGTTGTTAATAATGATGAGCTTGCTGAATTTAGAGTAAACTTAAAAATCACATTCAAGTAAATTAAAAGATAAAAGAACCTACGGTTTTTTTTGATGAAAAATTAAATCAATCTAACTAATACAACACAATGAATACTATACAAATAATTCTTATCAGCTTAGTTGCTATCATTCATATATATATCGTTTATTTAGAAATGGTTGTTTGGACCTCAGAAAAAGCAATGAAAGCCTTCGCTATAAAAACCAAAGAATTTGCAGAAGAAACAAAAGGAATGGCTGCAAACCAAGGTTTATATAACGGCTTTATAGCTGCAGGACTAATATGGTCTTTAATAGCTGTAAAAGTAGATGTTGCAATCTTCTTTCTATCTTGCGTTGCAATAGCAGGACTTTATGGAGCCTATTCTATAAAGATAATCCGCATACTTTATATACAAACGATACCAGCAACCCTAGGTATTATTTCACTTTTAATATTATAGTTAAACTTTTTCTTGTTCAATAAGAAACCTTTATTTTTGCATTTAATTCTTAAACAGAAGATAAAAAATGAAAAAATATTTAGAGTATTTAGAAGGATTAATTATTGAATATACGCCTAAAGTATTAGTAGCATTAGCCATTTTAATTATTGGTTTATTAGTTATAAAACTAGTTGTTAAAGGTGCTAAAAAGGCAATGAATAAAGGTGGTATTGACATTACGCTTCAAACTTTTTTAAGTAATTTACTTGGTTGGGCACTAAAAATATTATTAATTATAGTTGTTATCTCTAAACTAGGAGTAGAAACAACCTCTTTTGCAGCAATTATAGCAGCAGCAGGTTTAGCTGTTGGTTTAGCACTGCAAGGATCTCTTGCTAATTTTGCTGGAGGTGTTTTAATTATGATTTTTAAACCTTTTAAACTAGGTGATTTTATTGAAGCACAAGGTGAAAGCGGAACTGTAAAACAGATTGAAATCTTTACAACGAAACTAAACACTACAGATAATAAAGAAATTATAATTCCTAATGGAACGTTATCTAATGGTAATATTGTTAACTATAGTACAGAAGCTACTCGTCGTGTAGATTTTACTTTTGGTGTGGGATATGATTCTGATATAAAGAAAACAAAAGATCTTCTTTATGGCATTTTAAACAACCATCCATTAATTTTAAAAACTCCTGCTGCTGCAGTTAATTTATCTGAATTAGGAGACAGTTCTATCAATTTCTTTACCAGAGGTTGGGTAAAAAAAGAAGACTATTGGACAGTTAAGTTTGAAGTTATGGAACAAGTAAAAGAAGCTCTAGATGAAGCAGGAATTGATATTCCTTATCCACACAGAGTAAACATCAACAAAAACGAATAATATTTTAAAAGGTAGGTTTCTTTTTCTTTTCAGGAATAACCACAAAATCTTTTAAGTAAAATGGTTCAAAATAAGCGACATCTTCGATGTCGTTTTTTTTGTACTTATCATAAGATAATATTGCCATTTCTTTCGCAGAAGGGAACTTATCATCAATAAAAACAGCATTTTTATGGGTAATTATTTCTTTACATTTATGCGCTCCATCACCTAAAAAGTAAACGGTATTTGTTTCTAAATAATCTGAAAAAGAATTTTCATCAATTATCTCTGCTTTAATATCTCTTATTTGCTCGTAATCCTCATTAAAAACAGTGGAATACACCTCCATTCTTCTAGCATCTAACATCGGTATAATAATACCTTTGTCCACAGAAGTAGCATGCGCTAAAGATTCTAATGTTTTAATAGAAATTAAAGGCTTATCAAAAGCAAAACAAAGCCCTTTTGCAGCAGAAACTCCAATTCTAAGACCAGTATAAGATCCCGGACCTTTGCTAACGGCTACAGCGTCTATTTCAGTAGAAGTAATATTTACTTCATTTAATACATCTAAAATAAAAGGGTGTAATACTTCTGCGTGAGAATAATTACCATTATTCAATTCTTTTATTGCTATAACTTGTCCGTCTTTTGCAAGACTTACAGAGCAGTTCTTGGTTGCCGTTTCTATGTTAAGGATAATTGCCAATTGTTCTATTTTTATGCAAATATAAGTTATAGAAAAAAGAAAACCTCGCAAATGTGCGAGGCTTCATAAGGAATCTTTATTTTTTTATTCTAGAATCAATTCTCCAGAATAGAATTGTAAAACTTTTGTTTTAAAAACATAATCGTATTTAGAGCTTATCATGGTAGCTTCTGCATTTACCAAACGGGTTCTTACTTGATCAAAATCAAACAAAGTAATGGTTCCGTAATTATAACGCTCTTGTGCATTTTTAAAAGCTTCTTTCTGTGCTTCTAAAGAAATAGTTGAAGCTTCGTAGGTTTTTAATGCAGACTTAACATCTAAAAAAGATTGTTCTATCGTTTGCTTTAAATTTAATTTTTCACTCTCTAATTGAGTTTCAGAAATCTCTTTATTGATCATCGATTTAGCAACACTATTTTTTGTTTGAAATCTGTTAAAAATAGGAATACTAAGAGAAACACCTAATCCGTGTTGTAATCTGTCTTCAAACTGGGTGAAAAAAGAAGAGTTTGTTTGATTTGGTAACAAGTTATTAAACTGATGATAATAAGAATTACCAGAACTAACTGAATACGATAAAGTAGGTAAAAAAGCTCCTTTAGAAATATCAATATTTAAATCTGCATTTTCTATAGCCAATTGAGCTCTTTCGATTTCTGGCATTTCCTCTAATGATTTTTCATATACATCATCAGAATTTTTAAATAATAAAGTTGATGTAGGAGTACCAACATCTATAGAAGTAATATCGAAATTTTGAACTGGTACTTGTAATAATTGCGCTAAGTTTAACAATGCTAAATCTAAAGCATTTTCTTGTGCAATAACATTTTGTAAGTCGGTAGCAGCTGTAGATTGTGCGTTTAAAAGATCTCCTTTAGCAATAACTCCAGAATTAAATCTACTCTCGGCAGCTTCAATTTGTTTTTTACTAATCTCATACTGCACTTTACCAGAACTTAAGTTTTCTTTGGCAAATAATATATTTAAATAACCATTTACAACAAATAAAGAAATATCATTTTCTATTTTCTTTAGATCTAACAAACTAGATTTTACACCTAATTGAGCTTGTTTATAAGTGTTCGTATTTCTAAAACCATTAAAAATAATTCCGCCACCAGATAAACTTAAACTAGATGAAAAATTATTTGTATTTTTTAATACTCCGTTTTCATCAGAAGATAAACCTGCATTAAATCTTCCTCCAGTAGAAAGGTTTAAGTTTGGTAAAAAATTTCCCTTAGCAATAGCAACGTCTTTTTTAGCTAGCTCTAAGCTTAATTTATTTTGTTGGATAGAAATATTTTTCTCTAAAGCTTGATCTACACATTCTTTAAGTGTCCATTGTTTCTGAGAAAAGGTAGTAATAGTAGTTAAAAAAGCTACAAATAGGATCAATTTAGTTTTCAAAACGTATTATTTTTTAGTTGATATAATATAAATTGTAATTACAAAAGAATAACTTTTCTTTTGAAGTTAAAAATAAGACGACTAAAAGTAAAATTTGTTACAAAAAAAAACACTTATAATCCTATTTCTCATTTATCCTTTTATATCTATAAATTACAAAAAGTAAAAGACCTACTAAAAGATAGGGAAATACCATTAAATAGGTTATTCCATTATTAATACCTTCTGCCATAGAACTATCTCCATTTTCTACAACAGCTTTACACATTGCACATTGAGAAAATGAAATTTTCGATGTAAAAAACATCATCAAAAACAATACTAAAACTCTTTTTTTATACATAATAAGGAGATATCATTAAATAGACAATCACACCCGTAATGGCAACATACAACCATAAAGGAAATGTAAATTTGGCTATTTTTTTATGTTGTGGAAAATTACCCAATTTTGCTCTCATATAAGTTGTGAGTACAAATGGTATTACAATTATTGATAAAATAATATGCGTTATTAAAATAAAATAATAAATATATTTTATAGCACCCTCACCTCCAAATTTGGTAGAGTTTGAGGTCATATGATATCCAATATAAAGCAAAAGAAAAATAAGAGAACATGCTATTGCAACTGTATTAAGTTGCTCGTGTAATTTTACATTTCCTTTTTTAACTGCAATAACTGCTGCAATTAAAAGAACAGCTGTAAAGCCATTGATAGAAGCGTAAATTGGTGGTAAAAATGTTAACGGTTCTACATTAAAACCTAAATCTTTTAGATTAACACCAAACAAAGCTGCAACAGCTATAGGAATTACAATGGATAAACCAGTTATAATTTTCTTATACTTTTTTTCTTGTGCTAAATTACTCATTCAACAAAATTTTAATATCTTCTTTTAATTCTTTAACCTGGTCTGCAAAACCTTGTTCAGACAAAGCTCTGTAATACATAATAGGATTACCGTACTCGTCTTTTCTAGATCTAATATTTCCTTCGTTATCTACCAAAGCAAATAAGCCAGAATGTTCAAACCCACCATGTTCTTCAGCACCTTTACCCGCAAACAGTTTAAAACCTTTATTAGCTAAATCATACACTACATCTTCTCCTTTACCAGTTAATAAGTGCCAGTTTTTATGAGTAATCTGATTCACTTTAGCATATTCCTTTAAAACTTCTGGAGTATCAATTTCTGGCGTTATAGAAAAAGAAGCTATTCCAAAATTATTATTGGAAGCAAATTCATCTTGAATTGTAATCATCTTTTGATTCATTAAAGGACAAATAGTTGGACAAGTAGAAAAGAAAAATTCTACCACATATACTTTTCCTTTATAATCTTTATTGCTAATAGTTGTTCCGTTTTGATCTACAAACTCAAAATCTGGAACTTTGTTAAATGTATATAAGTCATTTTTGCTTGTTCCTTTTTTATCAACCATATTCAATCTATCTTCTTGAACAAGATCATTGTTATTTATTCTGCTATCTATGTTTCTAACAACATAAATTCCGAATAAAAGAATAATAAATGAAACACCTATATAAGAATACTTTTTGTTCATAACCCTACTTCTTTTCTATCTGCTTTGTTCTTATTATTTTCTTTAAAAGCTGCATAATACTCGTAATAAAGTACCAATACATCATCTTTTAATTTTGCGTTTAACACAGAAACTGAATTCATATTATAGCCAAATAATTTTCCATCAACGCTATCTGCATCATTCACTCTACCTCTTAAATCTCCATTTTTATCAATCAAAAAAACATTAGATGTATACAAGTTAGATAATGTATCATTTGAATTAAACCCAGCGTGTAATGCTTTAATTTGTTCTTTAGAGCCTGCTGTAAATTTCCATTTTACCATATCGGTAAAAGCACCTATTTCTTTTTTAAGAACAGCTACCTCATTCTCTTTTCCTTTTGGATAAACAGCAATGATTTGAAATTGATTATATTCTATAAATTTCTTATAAATTTTCTCATTCAAATTAAAGAATCCACCCTTATTAGAATCCATATCGTTTCCTAAAAAACAAACAACAGAAATCTTTCCTTCAAATGTGTTTGATGAATCTAACGTAGAAATATCTACAACATTGCTTGTAACAACAGGTAGTTTACTAAAATTATTTGTTCCGGTTGATAAAATTAAAAAACAAATTAATGGGAAAATAAAAAGTAAAAATAAAACAACTCTTTTTTTAGTAAGTTTCATCATTGTTAAAAATTATAAATTAACCGCAAAAAGCGTAAAGTATTTATTTATCATCCCAGGTAAGTTCTTTCTAAGTCTTAATTGGTAATAAAGAAATTCTAAATATTTTATTATTAGTCTTAGATTATAAGAACCTATATTTTGTATATAAAAAAAGGTGGTTAAAACCACCTTTTTAAATTTTTAAATTACCATTTTACAAGTGGTGCTAAAACGCTATGTAAATAATTACCTTCTATTAAAAAGAGTGTTAGTAAATAACAAATTAAGAAAACAGAGGTCCAAACTACAGAACGTCTTAACCATTTATTTTCTGCTTCTAAGTGCATAAATGCCCATGCAATATAATAAGCCTTTACTAATGTTAAAATGATAAATATCCAGTTTAAAGGACTTGTACCTAAAATACTAGTAAGGTGTAAAGATGCTGGTTTTATAATACCTAATACAACCTCTACAGTAGTTATAAGTGTTAATAGTACTAAAACTATCCAGATTCTTTTTGTGTTTGATTCGTGTGCGTGTGCCATTTTTTAATCTTATTTTAGATTCCTACTTTCGCAGGAAAGACAATTTAATTAGAACTTTTAGGCAATGCCTAGAGGTCTTTATTTTTTATACTAAGTAGAAGAATGTGAATACAAATACCCAAACTAAATCTACAAAGTGCCAATACAACCCTACTTTCTCTACCATTTCATAATGTCCTCTACGCTCATAAGTACCTAGTACTACGTTAAAGAAAATAATGATATTAATGATAATTCCAGAAAGTACGTGAAATCCGTGAAAACCTGTGATAAAGAAAAAGAAATCTGCAAAACTTGTGTTTCCATATTCATTAACTTGTAGGTTAGCTCCTTCAACAACCATTTTTGTTTTGGCTAATTGCGCCATTCCTTCTTCTCTAGAAAGGATTATCTTTTGTTTTGTTGCTGGGTCAATCAATTCAGAACGAATTAAAACGTCTGGATTTGATTTGTATGATTCCTGAATTTGAGCAACAGAATACGTAGCAATCGCTTCTTCTTTCTCAAACCACAATCCGTTTTCTCTTTCATGTAATACTCTTCCGTCTGTTCTTTCTCCTACAACAAAATCAGACAATGCTATTTGATGAAATATTGGTTCTCCATCTGCATCAACACCATCTTGTGATGCAAATTGTAAAAGTCTACCATCTGTAGTTTTTACAGCACCATAAGTACCATTAATAAAGTTTTTCCACTCCCAAGCTTGAGAACCGATAAAAATTATTCCAAAAATAATAGTAGCAAACATGTACCAAGCTACTCTTTTTTGTTTCATTTGATGACCTGCATCAACGGCTAAAACCATTGTTACAGAAGATATAATAAGAATAAAGGTCATTAATGCAACATAATACATTGGTGCATGTACACCATGTAAACCAGGAAAATGCGTAAATACTTCATCGGCGATTGGCCAAGAATCCATAAATTTAAATCGTGTTAAACCGTAAGCGGCTAAAAACCCTGAAAAGGTTAAAGCATCAGAAACGATAAAATACCACATCATCATTTTACCATAACTTGCTCCTAGTGGTTTTTGTGTCCCACCATTCCAAGTATCTTTACCATCTGTAGGTATAGCAATATTTGCTTCCATATAATAATCTCTGTTAATTAATTCTTAGTTAGTTTGCCAAAAATAACTATTTTTCATCACCTAATAAAATAGAAAAAGAAAAATAGATAAATCCATAGTATATCTACAAAATGCCAAAAGATTGCACCTAGTTCAAACCCAAGCATATTGTCTGATTTGTATTTGTATTTAAAATGATTATAAATAACAACCAAAAGCACTAGAACACCTGCTAACAGGTGTAAAATGTGCATAAATGTAATCCCTATTATAAAAGATGTTGATACAGTACTCTCTGGTCCTGTAAAAAATAATCCCACACTTTTTAACTGATTAAAGCCAACATATTGTTGCCAAATAAACCCTATTCCTAACAATAAAGTAACCACAACCATCACTAAAGAGAGTTGTCTTTTATCATTTTTTAAGAATTTTTGCGAGAAAAAAAGCGTAATACTACTTGCAACAATTAAAAATGTACTGATATAAAATGATTGCGGTAAGTTAAAAGTAACCCAATCATCTCTTTCCATACTTATTACATAAGCACTTGTTAGTCCTGCAAAAAACATAACCATACTAATCATGGAAATCCATAACATAGGTTTTGCAGTCTTCTTCTTAGCAATCACTAATTCTTCCTCTATTCTCTGTTCTCTTACCATTATTAATGTAAAAATTTATCAACTACGTATACAATTTGCACTACTGTAATATATAAAACACTAGACAACATTAATTTTCTTGCATCAACATTATCTTCACTTTTATGCAACTTAACCCCAAAATATAACATATATACTCCTAAAAGAGCAACAATTACGGCCGTTATTGGGTGAATGTAGAATGCTCCAGATAATTTTAAAACCGGAGAAATCGATACCAATATCATTATTACCGTATAAAAAATAATCTGCTTTACGGCTCCTTTATTTTTTTGCCCCATTGGCAACATATTAAAACCTGCTTTTTTATACTCTTCATGTTGTAACCAACCAATAGCCCAAAAATGTGGAAATTGCCAGAAAAACTGAATCATAAACAAAAAACCTGCTTCCATACCAAATTCATTGGTAGCTGCAACCCAACCTAACATAAAAGGAATGGCTCCTGGAATGGCACCAACAAAAACAGATAAAGGTGTAACTGGTTTTAAAGGTGTATAAACACTTGTATATAAAAATATGGAAATAGCGCCAAACAAAGCTGTTTTAGCGTTGATACTATATAAGATAGACAACCCAGAAATGGTAAATAGAATTGCAATTGTAAGCGCAACATTAACAGACATTCTACCGGTTGGTAAAGGTCTATTTTGCGTACGTTTCATAATAAGGTCTGTATCTTTTTCTATAATTTGATTAAATGCATTTGATGCACCAACCATAAAAAAGCCTCCAATAGCTAACATTAGAAGTGTAAAATAATTTACAACATCTATGGCCAATAAATAACCGGCAACGGAAGAAAACACAACACTTAATGACAAACCAACTTTTGTAAGTTGTTTAAAGTCTGAAATTATAGCTTGCATAGATATTTTATTGTCTGTAATTACTGTTGATTCCATTCTATAAAAATAGTTTGCAAAGATATTTGTTAATTATGACTTTACCACCCTTTTAGTTGGGTTTTAACTATAAATAAAAAACCCACTCAATAAATTGAGTGGGAAAATTGCTATGAAAAAGAAAAAGTGTGACTTAATTAAAAATCACACTACAAATGTATGTATAAAACTCTTATGTTTTTCTTAAAAAAATACTAAAATTTAAAAATCGAAGTACCAATTAAATAAATCTGCCCTTACACCAACTGAAAACCAAACATTTGAACCAGATGGATAACTTGTTAAATCTGAATCTGAAGAGAAATTTCTGTAAGATAAACCCGCAAATAGATTTGTATTCGTAGAAGGATTAATTAAATAATTGGCTTGTACGTCTGCAATAAAGATATTTGCAGCATTACCTTGTGCAAGCTCTATACCCGTATCTGATAATCTATCGTTATAAGATTGATAAATATCACCACCATAACTTATTGCCTGATCTTCTAAATCGAACCCTTTTTTACCTACAATAATTTTTGCACTACCACTCCATCTATCTTTTTTATATCTGGCAATAGCAATTGCTTCCCAAAAATTAGCACCCCACAAATGCCCAAGAGGCTGACTGTAATTACCGTAATTTAATATTGGTGATTTATGTGCAAAGGTATAAGGACGCGCACGATTGTACTCTAACTGTAAAAACAAATTATCAACCTTAAAAGCATCAAAGTATTTTACACCCAATTGATATGCAAATTTATGTTTCCAATCGCTCATATCACTAAAGTTCCCTACAGAAAACTCATCAATTACTAATTGAGAATATAAAGAGACATTATTATTAAGCTTATATTTTCCTGTTAAACCAATAATTGCGTTTCCAGAATCTTCACCTCTATTAAACTCTAAAGACCTGTAAAATATAAGTGGATTTAAAAAACCTGCGTCTATTCCGTTTTCTCCAGCAGAAATTGCTGTTTCAAAAAATCCTAAATTTAATTTATCTGTAACATTCACACTCAAATAATGAGCCGCCACATACTTTCTTGCATGTTCATTAGGATCTGACACTGAACTTAAAGACGGTTCTGTATTCCACATCCAAATATTGGTATATTGTATTTTCCAAATATCTAATTTCATTTTTAAATAGGTAGTTGGAGAAGAAACGTCAGACAAAATAAAAGACCTATATCCATCTCCTATAAAGTTTTTACCATTTCCAAACTGAAACTGCATGTATTTATTTGGTGTATATGCCAAATAACCTTCTGCCACAGGATAATCGTGTGAATCCTCTTTAAATCCTTTTGTTTTACCTCTTCCAGGAACCAAACCTTCGGAGTTTTGGGGTCTTACATTGGCTGCATTATTTGTTACAAAGCTATTTACATATTCTGCAAACCTACCTTGACTTTCTGCATACGTTGTAGAAAATGAAAAGTTGTTTCCAATTTCTCCATTTACATTTATAATTCTAGAATTATTAAATGTATAATCTACATCAGAGTTATCTTTCCCTATTTGAAGGTCAAACAGCAAATCTACTGTAAGCCAATAATCGTCTTTTTTAACTTGTACCAAATGCTCGTTCCATACCTTTTTACCTAGCCAAGTATCTTTATTTGGTTTTAAAAACTTCTTTTTTTCCTTAGTTAAATCGTAATATGGCTTTATATCATCATACGAATAAGGTTTAGAAGCAGTGTGTGTTCCTTTTGCTTTATGCAACGCAAATTCATAATCTACATAACTTCTATGTGTAAAAGGTATATTTAGTTTACTACTATGTTCTAAAAAAGTAGAATCTGCAATTCTCTTTTTTGCCACAACATCGATTAAGCTTTCTTTTTTAATTTCTAATACAGTATTGTCTACAAAAACATCACCATCATCAGTTAAAGGAAATTTTATAGGAAGCTCGAATTTCATTTCTATTGCATGGTCATTATACCAAGCAGGTGTAATTTTAGAAAACACTTTAAAAGCTCTCTTTACCTCATCTCTAATTTCATCAAAAGGTGTGTCTACATATATTAATTTAAACTCTCCTTCTGCTGTAACCGCAAAAATAGTATTGGCAGAACCAATAAAACCTTCTTCGTTTGCAATTGCTGGTGTTTTAAATTCTGCAAAAAACAACTCTTTTGTTTGAGCATAAAAACAATCTTTTAAAGATTGAACTTCTACATCTTTACAAGCATCAAAAACGGGGTACTTTTCTTCTTGTGCAAAATATATTGAGGGAAATAATAAAACTAGAAATATGTATTTTTTTATCATCCTATAACTTTATAATGGTATTATTTTTTAATTGATATGTTTCATTACTCTCTTTACAGATTGCAATTCCGTTTTTATTAAATTCTAATCGATGTCCGTATTCACTTACCCAACCAATTTGTTTAGATGGATTGCCAACAACAAGTGCAAAAGGTAAAACTTCTTTTGTTACCACTGTTCCTGCTCCAATAAGTGCATATTCTCCAATAGTATTTCCACAAATAATAGTAGCATTTGCTCCAATACTTGCTCCTTTTTTCACTAAAGTTTGTTGGTATTCATTTTTTCTTTTGATAGCACTCCGTGGATTGATTACGTTTGTAAAAACCATAGAAGGTCCTAAAAAGACATCATCTTCACAAATTACGCCTGTGTAAATAGATACGTTATTTTGCACTTTTACATTTTTACCTAAAATAACTTCTGGAGAAACCACTACATTCTGACCAATATTACATTGTTCACCAATAATACAATGAGACATAATATGACTAAAATGCCAAATTTTGGTATCCTTTCCGATACTGCAATCGTTATCTATTACAGCCGTTTCATGTGCAAAATATTCTATCAAATTTAGTATCCTGAATTACTGTTTTGTTCTTTATTAACAATCTCTTTAGAAGATGATGTGCCAATTCTATCTACTCCTAAAGCAACCATTTTTAAAGCCGTTTCATAATCTCTTACGCCACCTGCCGCTTTTATTTTTAATGGTTTTGCATTTTCTGCAATTAATTTCATTGTTTCTAACGTTGCTCCGTTAGGCAAATTGTTTTCTGTTTTAAAAAAACCTGTTGATGATTTCACAAAAACATTCTCTGCATTTTCTTCGCCAAAATCAGTAAAAACAATATTTTTAATTAAGCGCGAAATTACAATTATTTCTTTGTTTGTTAAGGCAGCAACTTCAATTATCCATTTTATTACTTTGTTATTATCCAAAGCAAGTGCAATCCCTTTTGTGATTTCATTGGTAACCAATTGTAATTCGCCTCTTTTAAAGGCTTCATAATTCACAACAAAATCTAACTCATCTGCACCCAAATTAATAGCTTCTTGTGCTTCTTCTAATTTTTCTTGAATAGTATAAGTTCCTTCATGAAAACCAATTACAGTTCCAATAAGAATACTTTTATTTGCCTCTTGAAGCATTTCCTTAGCTAAAGGAATGTATTTAGCACGAATCATAATTAATTTATAATCGTACAAAATAGCTTCTTGAATTAAATCAATAACATTTTGTTTATTTTCTTCTTCCGTAAGATTCGCTTGACTTGCTGTTTTTAAGTAAGTAGCGTCTAAATATTGACTGATTTTCATCTTGCTAAAATAACAAATAATAAAATATTTTCAACATAAAACCCAACCTTTTGGTTGGGTTTTATATTATTCTAAACTAAAAGCAATGGGCAAACTGTACCTTACTTTAACAGTTCTACTATTTTGTATACCTGGTTTAAATTTTGGTAACTTCTTAATAACTCTTAACGCCTCTTTTTCTAATGTTTTATATGCAGTCCTTATTTTAACATCAACTATTTCTCCTTTATCATCTATAACAAACTGCGTATAAATTTTATGTTTACCAGCATGCAATCCTACTTCATTTGCCAATTCCACATCAAAATTACACTGTACAAACTGTTTCATTTTTTTCTCAAAACAAACCTTATTTTCTTCTTTTGATAAATTATCACATCCTTTAAAAATAGGTGCATTTTGTATGTTGATAAAATCTACATCTTCTACAAATTTCTCTTCAACATTAACCTCTACAACATTTTCGATATCTATTAAAACAGGATTTTCTACTTTAACATTATCAATAATATTTTCAATGATATTATTATCACCTTTTACAACCTCATCTACAAGAAATGGTACTGCTTTTACAATCTCTATTTTAGGAATAACTTTAGGCTCTTTTGTAAAAACAACCTCTGTATCTGGTTCTACATAAACGACTTCTCTTTTAGTAGTTTCAAAATCGGCCACTATTTTCTCTTCGGTTTGGTGCTCTAGTGTTATAAAGATAATAAAGAGCACTAATACCAACCCTAGCTGCGTAAAAATATTAGAAAATTTCTCTAATTGTTTTCTTGGTAATTTCTTGGTGTTTCTCATAATTCAAAAGTTTTTAAATGTTAAAACTTTGTTAAAACAATTAACGTGCCATAAAAAAAGCATCAAATTTCTTTGATGCTTTTTACTTCTATTTATTTCTGATAAAATAATTTACTTATTTTTCTAAATGTTTTGCGGCAATTACCTCTAATTCATCATACCAATCTTGTCCAAATTTCCTTATCAAAGCTTGTTTTACAAACTTATAAATAGGTACTTGTAATTCTTTTCCTAGAGAACAGGCATCATCACAAATTTCCCATTTATCATAATTTACAGCAGAAAACTCACTGTATTCTTTTATTCTGATAGGATATAAATGACAAGAAACTGGCTTTTTCCAATCTATTTCTCCTTGGTTATACGCTTCCTCTATTGCACAAAGCGCTGTCTTTTTTTCATCAAAAATAACATAAGCACAATCCGCACCATTAATTAAAGGAGTTTCTAATTCTCCCCACTCACTGGTTACCCAAGTACCTTGCTCTTCAATAACAGCGATTCCTTCTTTTCTTAAAAAAGGTTTTACTTTAGGATATATTCTTTCTAAAATTTTGGTTTCTTCTTCATCTAAAGGAGCTCCGGCGTCGCCATCTACACAACAGGCACCTTTACAAGCAGATAAATTGCAAACAAAATCTTTTTCGATAATATCTTCTGAAACTATAGTTTTTCCAAGTTGAAACATATCGCAAAAATAGTATTATTTTTTTCTATAACTTTACGTTTTCCTAAACAAAGTTGTCTAATTTTGCAAAATATATAAAAAAATTATGAATTTTAATTTTAAAGAAGCCTTTACAGCCTTTATGGTTTTGTTTGCAGTTATAGATGTTATTGGTAACATCCCTATTATTATAGATTTAAGAAAGAAAGCTGGCCATATTCAATCAGAAAAAGCAGCTATTATTGCGGGTGTGATTATGATTGTATTTTTGTTTTTAGGACAAAGTTTACTAAAACTAATTGGTATTGACGTACATTCATTTGCTGTTGCAGGTGCTTTTATACTTTTTTTTATTGCTTTAGAAATGATTTTAGGAATTACACTTTATAAAGATAATGAAGACGATGTAAACGCAATTACCGCTTCTGTTTTTCCGTTAGCTTTTCCTTTAATTGCTGGTCCAGGAAGTTTAACAACGTTACTTTCATTAAGATCTGAGTTTTATTTAGAAAATATTATCATTGCTGTTTTAGCGAATATTATTTTAATATATATTGTTTTAAAGACCTCTTCTAAAATAGAAAAGATGATAGGTCCTATTGGAATACAAATAATTAGAAAAATATTTGGTGTAATCTTATTAGCTATTTCTGTAAAATTATTTGCAGCAAATATTAAAGTGCTATTTATATAAATGAATTTTGATGTTCTAATTATTGGTGGTGGTGCTTCCGCATTGCAGTGTGCCTTGGTATTAGGTTCTGCAAAAAGTAAAACTTTTGCAGCTGGTAAAACTATTGGAATTATCACTCACCAGAGAGCTTCTCATTTACAAGATGCCTTATTTAATAATGTATTAGGCATACCTGCCCAAACTTTAGGTAAAGACATATTACTTAACGGTAAAAAACAGCTTTCTACTTTATACCCACATGTACAACAAATAGAAAACGAAAAAGTTATTTCTATTTTAAGCAGCGAAAACGGGTATGAAATAACAACCAACCATACTACGCATTTTACTAAGGTTGCAATTATCGCTTTAAATTACTCTAAACCTTTTACAATAGAAGGACTAGACTCTTTTATAGAACCTCATAAAAGAGCTAACCCAGCAAAAGACAGAATTCAACTTAAAAATAAAAACCACCTTATAAAAGACGGTTTATACTGTTGTGGCACCATCTCTGGTTGTAGAAGTCAATTTGCAATTGCTGCAGGAAGTGGTGCAAGTGTTGCTACAGATATTCTTACAATTTGGAACAATAATACACCTACCAAAGTACATGACAAAGTATGATGAAAATCATATTTTAAAGTCCTTTAAATTATTAATTTTACAATAGAAAATCAAATTTACAAGAATTCGATAATCTATCAGCTATTTTTTAATAACGAAGTTAAAATTATACACTTTTAAAGGATTTCAAAATGGACATTAAGAAAAACCCAGAACAACAGTTAGAAAATTACAGTAAAATTTTCTTACAAATAGGGTTAGTATTAGCCTTATTTATTACCTATACTTTAATTGAGCACAAAACTTATGAAAGGAATGACCTAAAAAGTTTAGGACAAGCAAACATGATTGATGATATGAAAGAAGATATTCCTATCATTGAAATGCAAGAGGTAATACCTCCACCAAAAAACACACCTCCGCCTATTGTAGAGCAAATTACAGTGGTAGAAGATGAAAAGGAAATTGAAGAAACAGTAATCGAATCTACAGAAACAGACGAAACAGTAGGTGTAGTTGTAAATACCGATGATATTGTTGAAGTTGAAGAGGTAGAAGAAGTAGTAGAAGATATTCCTTTTATATTAATTGAAAACGTGCCAGTTTACCCTGGTTGTAAAGGAAACAATAAAGCATTAAAAGACTGTTTTACAAAAAAAGTTACAGAATTTTTTGGTAAAAGATTTGATATTAATTTAGCCTCTGAATTAGGCTTAGACCCAGGTAAAAAGAAATTGTTTGTAATTTTTACAATTAATAAAAAAGGGAAAATAGCAAATGTTAGAGCGAGAGGACCACACCCTCGATTAGAAAAAGAAGTAGTAGAGATTATTAATGCTTTACCTACAATGACTCCAGGTAAACAAAGAGGTAACCCTGTAGGTGTTAGCTACAGCATACCAATAACATTTGAAGTTAGAACATAAATAAAAAGAAAAACCCAACTTTAAAGTTGGGTTTTTCTTTTTTTACTCAAAATCTACACAGTAGCAGTAACCTTTAAGGTTTAGAAGCAATCTCTTATGATTTGTATATAACCAAAATCTTCTTTTTTATACCTAATTATAAAAAATAAGAAATTCACCTATTGAACAACCTTACAATGTTATCTATATTTGTAGTATAAAACAAGTACATGGTTGATAATCAAATAAATTAAATCATACTAAAAAAATATTTTATTAAAATATCTTCCCCCACTATTTTAATAATTCATTAATATATTAGTCCCCCAATTATATTAATAAAAAAGCTAAACAACCCCCTTAAAGTTTAGCTTTTTGTTATTATATAAACTTTGTAAACTAAATAATATTTTTTGGAATTAAACCTTTTAAAGATTAGCAACCTAATAGTTATGCTATCTTTATTGCCTCAATTAATTCATCAAAATCTTTAGCTTTATCAAAAAAGGCAAACGCTCCGTATTTAAAACACGTTTTTCTTAGCTCTGTACTTATAGAAAAAACAAAGACTTTAGTATCCTTTTTATCTTTCTGAAGCATTCTTAACAACTCTATCCCATTACCATCAGGTAACTTCAAATCGAGTATTATTACATCAAAATTAGTTTTGTTGAAAATAGAAATTGCTTCATGCAAAGATTTTGTCAAGCAAATATCTCTTATACTATCAATTTGCTTAGCGGCATCAAAAATATTCCTCCCTATAAAAGGGTTATCTTCTACTATCAGTAAATTATGAAATGCTGCTTTCAATATAAGGTTGGGTATCTTAATTAAAAGGCAAGATAAATGGTTTTTACAGATATTTTCATAAGCAAAGTGCTTATCATTCTATTTTAACAGCTATATAAAAAAGTATATACCTATTAAATACCTAATGAAGTTAACCCTTCTTGAATGGCATATTTTGTTAATTCGGGAATAGTGAATAAGTCTAGTTTTTTCATAATGTTATTTCGATGTACATCAACCGTTTTAGGACTTAAAAATAAAATTTCTCCTATTTCTTTAGAAGAACGCCCTTCTGCAATTAACTGTAATACCTCTTTCTCCCTAGAACTTAATTGTGTTTTTTCTATTCCTTTAGGCTCTTTTAATACCGAAAGAAACTCTTGATTAATATCATTTGAAAGATATTTTTTATTTTGCATTACAGTACATATTGCTGTAATCAATTCATCTGAATCTCCATCTTTTAACAAATAAGCAAAAGCACCAGCTTTAAACATACTCTGTATAAACTGCTTACTGGAATGCATAGAAAGACCAATTATCTTTATTTCTGGATTGTTTTTATGAATCTGCCTTGTTGCTTCTACACCATTTAAACCAGGCATAGCAACATCCATAACAACAACGTTTGGCAAAAGTTTTGGACATATTTTTATAGCCTCTCTACCATCGGAAGCTTCGCCAATTATGTGCATATTAGACCTCTGCTCTATAATGTTTCTTAAACCATCTCTTAATAGCTTATGATCATCTACTAATACAATTTTAATATCTTTTAAATAACTCATTTAGATAAAGGTATAAAAATTTTAACAGTTGTACCCATATTTATTTTTGATTTTATTGTAAATTTTCCTTGAATGTTTTTAATTCGTTCCTGAACAGTAAACAAACCAAAACCAGAACCTGAATGATTGTGAAGACTACTCAATACTGCTGTATTAAAACCAACTCCATTATCTGTAATAAAAATATCTAACCCAAACTTATTCTTATCAAGATCTAAAGTTATTAAAGATGCATCTGCATACTTTATAGCATTGGTTAACACTTCTTGTATGCTTCTATACAGTAAAATAGATTTTACTTCATCAAGATTAATATTATCTACATTACTATTAACTACGCAAGCAATCTTATGTGTAGTCTCTACATTATCAAACAACCAACTTAGCGCTTCAATAATACCTAATTGATATAATACCGGAGGTGAAAGTTCGTACGTAATTTTACGGCTATTTTCTAAAGCTTCAGAAATATGAGTTTCAATAAATTTTAAATCCTCATCAATAAATTTTAATTGAGGTCTTTTTTTCAACTCATTAATTTTCATTTTTGAGATTACTAAAGACTGACTTAAATGATCATGTATGTTTGTTGCAATTTCTTTTTTCTGTTTTTCTTCTATCAACGTCATTTCTGTCGTTAATTTCTGAAGTGATGATTGGTATTCTTCTATTTCTTGCTTCGCCAATACCCATTGTGTTATATCTCTTGCTGATGAAATATAGGAATTAATCATATTATCTTTATAAACTGGAGAAGATAAAAACTCTAACCAAACGTAATGACCTTCTTTATGCAACACTCTACAACTAAATGCATCAGTATACATATTACTAAATGTTCTTTCAGACATTACTTTTAATAAAGGCTTAATATCTTCTTTATGAACAATACCAAACACTTTTGTCCCTAAAAGCTCTGATTGCTCATAACCTAATAAGTTATGTATAGAAGGACTGATATATTTAAAGGTACTATCAACTTCATGCAAACAGATTAAATCATTAGAGTTATCCGTTAATATACGGTACATCTCTTCTGCTTTCTCAATTTCACTTCTTGCTTTTTTTTGAGCAGTAATATCTTGATTGGTACCTTTTAAACTGACTACTTCCTTATTTTTACCAAATATGGGCTTACATATAGACCTTATGGTTTTTTCTACATTATTTGGTAAACAAATTCTAAACTCAATATCATAAGGCATTCCTTTAATGTAAACTAAAGATGCTGCATTTTCAAAATAATCAAGGTCATCTTTATGAATTCTATTTAAAATATCTACTTGCTCTGGTGTTGGTTTATTTAAATCAAAATCCCAGATACGAAACGTTTCATCTGACCATTCTGATTTTTTTGTTGAAAAATCAAACGACCAACTACCAACTTGGGCTAACTCTTGTGCTTCTTTTAACCTATTTAAAGATTCTCTTTTTTCAGATTCAGCATCTTTTATATTTTGTACACTCTGTATACTAACAGGAACTGTTTTTTGCTGTTCTAAATTTAGAGGAATTGGAATTGAAATTAGAGCCGCAAACTCATCACCCTTAAAAGTTTTATAATTTACTTCGGATGTAAATGTTTTCTCCTTTTTCCAAATTGAAATGATAAATTCGGCAAATACTTTATGCGCACCTGTACCAAATGTGTTTTCCATGTTCTCTTCTAAAAACTCTTTTTCACTATTTGCTTTAAAAAGTTTTACAGTAGCCTTGTTCACTTTGTTTATGACTACCTTTTTAAGTATCGAAAAGAACACCTCAGGATGCTGCTCTAAATAAACTCTAAAATTAGATATTTTAAGCTTTTTAAGTTCTTCTAATTGTTCTGTTACTGCAGATAGATCTACATTCCAAACAGAAATCGTTGCATTATCAAAAAGATTTCTATACCTCTCTGTTATTATTAAATTTTCGTTTTCTATTTGTTTTCTCTCGGTAATATTTTGAAAAACACCTCTTCTACCGATAACCTCTTTTTGCTCATTAAATAAAGGTTGAACTATCATTCTTGCCCAAATCTCTTCATTTCTTTTATTAATTAATTTTAGCTCTATATCATAAGGGCTTCCATTAAACTCAAGATCAAAAGTCACTTGTCTTATCTTCTCTTGAGAATCTTTATCAAAAAAAGCAATAATTTCTTTTAAAGATGGTACTGCACGTTTAGGATCCAATCCAAAAATATAATAAAGATACTCAGACCATTTAACAGTATTTGTAGAAACATCATATTCCAAATACCCTATTTTAGCCATTTTACTAGCCTCATTCTTAGAATATTCACTACTTTCCAATAACTCTAAAGACCTCTGAATATTTTCTCTAGAAAGTTCTAATGCAAACTGCGCTTCTTTAGAAGCTGTAATATCTTGAAAAACTCCTCTTCTACCAATAACCTCTTTTTGCTCATTAAATAAAGGCTGAACTATCATTCTACCCCAAACCTCTTCTTTCTTTTTATTAATTAACCTAAGTTCAATATCATAAGGAATACCATGTTGCTCAAGATCTAAAGTCACTTGTTTCATCTTTTTTTGCGACTCTTTATCTAAAAAATCAATAACTTCTGTTAAAGGCGGTACTGGTTCTTTTGAATCCAATCCAAAAATATGAAATAGAAACTCAGACCAAACAAAAGTATCTGTAGCATTATCATATTCCAAATACCCTATTTTAGCTAAATTACTAGCCTCGTTCTTAGAATATTCACTTTTTTCTAACAATTCTAAAGAGGTTTGAATATTTTTCTTAGAAACCTCTAATTCAAACTGTGCTTTTTTAGACGCAGTAATGTCTTGTAAAACTCCTCTTCTTCCTATAACTTCATTTTGTTTGTTATAAACAGGCTGACCAAAATTTCTTACCCAAACTTCTTCTTTATCATTGGTAACAAGCTTCAACTCACAATCTAAAGGAGTCCCATTTTTAATCAGTTCTTGAGTTGCTTTCGTATACCTCTCTACAGATTCATCATCAAAAATTGCAATAACATCTTCACGTGATGGAATCCCTTTTTTTATATTAAACCTTAAAATATCATAAACATAATCAGACCATATAAAAGTATCCGTTGCATTATCATATTCTTGGTAGCCTATTTTAGCTATTTCACTTGCTTTTCTCAAGGAATATTCCTTTTTCTCTAAAAGTTTTAAAGCATTTTCTATCTTTTCTTTAGATAGCTCTAATTCTTGTTGTGCTTGCTTAGATTCTGTAATATTCTGTAAAATACCTCTTTTACCAACAATTTCATTCTGTTCATTGTAAATAGGTTGCGCTACATTTCTAACCCAAACAACTTCTTCTTTTAGATTAATAAATTTCAATTCTAGATCATAAGAAATACCACTAATAGTAAGTGCTGTAGTTGCTTCTACAAGTTTTTCTTGAGATTCTTTATTCATTTTCTTCAAGAGCTCCAGCTCTGATGGAATTCCATTTTCAGAATTTGATCCGAAAATACGATGCACGTATTCAGACCACACAACAGTGTCTGTTAACAAATCATGTTCCCAATATCCTATTTTAGCTACTTTACTAGCCTCATTCATAGAATTCTTTCTTATTCTTGACAGTTTTAAGGAAGTCTGAATCTCTTCTTTAGAAAGTTCTAATTCTAGTTGAGCTTTTTTAGAAGCTGTAATATTTTGTAAGACACCTCTTCTTTTAATAATTTTATTTTGTTGATCGTAAACAGGTTCAACTGCTATTCTAATCCAAACTTCCTCATTTCTTAGGTTTGTTAATTTCAACTCAATATCAAAAGGAACACCCTCTGTATCCAATCTAAAGGTAGCTTTCCTCATCTTTTCTTGAGATTCTTCGTTAAAAAGTTCTGCAATTTTTTCTCGTGAGGGTACGGGTTGTTTTATGTCAAACCCAAAAATATGATATATATATTCTGACCAAATATAACTTTCAGTTGCAATGTCATCCTCTAAATATCCCATTTTAGCCATCTTACTAGCCTCACTCTTAGAAAACTCACTGCTTTCTAACAATTTTAAAGACTTCTGAATCTTTTCTTTAGAAACCTCTAATTCTAGTTGAACATTTTTAGAAGCTGTAATATCTTGCAAAACACCTCTTCTTTTAATAATTTTATTTTGTTGATCATAAACAGGTTCAACTGCAATTCTAATCCAAACTTCTTCCTTTCTTAGGTTTGTCAATTTCAACTCAATATCAAAAGAAACACCCTCAGTATCGAGTTTTAAGGTAGCTTCCCCCATCTTTACTTTAGATTCCTCGTCAAAAAAATCTGCTATTTCTCTACGTGAAGGCACTGGTTGTTTTATATCAATCCCCAAAATATGATATATATATTCCGACCAAGTAAAAGTTTCAGTTGCAATGTCATACTCTAGATACCCTATTCTAGCCATTTTACTAGCTTCATTTTTAGAGAACTCACTAATTTCCAACAACTCTAAAGACCTCTGAATCTCATCTTTAGAAATTTCTAACTCTATTTGAGCATTTTTAGCAGCTGTAATATTATGCACTACACCTCTTCTTCCAATAATTTCATTTTTATCGTTGTAAACAAGATGAACCACTTGTCTTACCCATAACTCTTTATTTTTTTTATTAATTAATTTCAATTCAATATCATAAAGAGTGCCTTTTAAAGTAAGGTCTACAGTAGATTTTGCTAACTTTAACTGAGAATCTTTATCGTAAAAAGCCACCATTTCCTTACGTGTTGGAATATCCTCATTTAAAGCCAAACCATAAATTTCATACACATAATCAGACCAAACAAAAGAATCAGTTGCTATATCATACTCCCAATGCCCAATTTTAGCAATCCTACTAGACTCAGTTAAAGAATGATCTCTCTTTTCTAAAAGATGTAACGAAGATTGTATCTTTTCCTTAGACAGTTCTAATTCAGATTGTGCCTTTTTCCATTCAGAGATATTTTGCAACACACCTCTTCTTCCAATAATTTCATTTTGTTTGTTATATATAGGCTTAGCTACATTTCTTACCCAAACCTCCTCGTTATTTCTATTAATTAATTTTAAAACAATATTATAAGGTGTGCCATGTGTATTCAACTCTACAGTGGCTGCTAATAATTTATCTAGCGACTCTTTATCACAAACCTTTACTGCTTCTTTATGTGGCGGAATTCCTTCATTTGGGTTTAATCCATATATATGATAAATATAATCGGACCATGTATATGTATCTGTTGCAGTAATATAATCCCAATACCCTATTTTGGCCATTTTACTACTCTCATTTAAAGAGTAGTCCTTTTTTTCTAATTCTTCTAAAGAATTTTGAATCTTTTCATTAGAAAGCTCTAAGGCTAATTGGGCTTTTTTAGAAGTTGTAATATTCTGTAAAAGACCTCTTCTTCCAATAACTTTATTTTGTTTATCGAATACAGGTTGCACTATATTTCGCACCCAAATTTCTTCCTTTTTTTTATTAGTTAACTTTAATTCAATATCATAAGGCGTTCCATTTGAATTCAACTCTAAATTTACTTGCACAATCTTTCTTTGAGATTCTTCATCAAAAAGTGCTACAATTTCTTCTCGTGGAGGAATTCCTTTTTTAGGATCAAATCCAAAAATGTCATAATGATAATCAGACCAGATAATATTAACCTGTTCGTTATTATACTCCCAATAACCAATTTTTGCCATTCTACTCACTTCATTCAAGGCATAATCCTTTTTCTCTAAAAGCTCTAGAGAAGATTGAATCTTTTCTTTTGACAGTTCTTCTTCAAATTGTGCTTTTTTAAAGGCTGTAATATCCTGCATAATACCTATTCTACCTACAACTTCATTTTGCTCGTTGTAAATAGATTGGGCTACAGTACGCTCCCAAACAACTTCATTTTGTTTGTTGACAAACCTTAATTCTACATCACAAGAAACTCCTTTTATAGCAACATCCTTTACAGCCTGTACTATTTTTTCTTGTGACTCTTTATCATATAGAGAGATCAGTTCTTTTTGAGAAGGAACTCCATTTACGGGGTCCATTCCATAAATAGTATACATATAATCAGACCAAGTAAAAGTCTCTGTTTTAATATCATATTCCCAATATCCTATTTTAGCAACTTTACTAGCTTCCTCTAAAGAGTGTTCCTTTTTTTCTAATTCTTCTAAAGAATCTTGAAGTTTCTTCTTTGATAAAACTCTCTGCGTAATATCTCTAGCAGAGGTAACAAAGTAACTAATTTCATCTCCTTCATAAACGGGAGATGACAAAAACTCTAACCAAACAAAATGACCTTCTTTATGATGAACTCTAACAGGAATAGCTTCAGAAATAACACCTCTACTAATCAACTTTTTTGATAGTACTTCGTTTAAAAAATTAAGATCTTCTTTATGAACAATACTAAAAACTTTTTTACCTACTAAATCTTGTTGTTCGTAGCCTAATATATTCTTTATAGAGGGGCTAATATATTTAAAAGCACCATCTGGTTCTTGTAAGAAAATTAAATCATTAGAGTGATCAGTTAGTATACGATACATCTCTGTAGTTTCTTCAATTACTTTTTCTGCAGATTCAAATTTCTGCTTGTAAGTTAGAGGCTCAAAAACATCTTTTATTTTAAACACGCCTGTTAGCTGCTTGTTTAAATCAAAAAATCTTAAATAAAAATAAAGAAGCGCACTATAAAAGACTGTAAAAATCCCTTTAGATATAAGTCCTGATACGATAATTGACTTTAAATTATCTACTCCCCAAAAATTAAGGGTTACAAAGAATAATGTATCAAAACTTACAACAATTAACATGGTAACACAAATGCGTAAGAATAAACATTCTACTCTTTTAGATATATATTCGAATAAAAGTATAATTAAAAAAGCATCTAAAAATAACACAATTGTACCAATAAATAATTCTCTTAAACTTATATCGAAAAGGTTTACTGATGCATTATAAGTTCCTTGTATTGATGTATTATTAAAATGTAAGTTTAATGCCTGTACAAGAATTGTCATTACTATATTTACTATAAACAGCGCATAAATTAGTTTTTTTGTTTCAATGGCATCTTCTTTTATATATACCATAAGTATCACAAAGAGAGATGCCGTAAAATAAACAACAGAGCCTGGTGAAACAAAAAAACTATCTGTAATTGAAACAGAAACTCTACTGTATAAAAATAATTGTACAAATTGAAATAATCCCAGGCATGCAAACATAACTCCAATACCCAACTGTTTTCTAAGGTGAAATAAAAAAAGAATTACCAAAGCAACTAAAGTGCCCTGCATAAACAAAAGGGCTATTTGACTATAATTCATAGAAATAGGGATAATTATATAGACATAATAAAATGAAAATCTTTTCTATTTTATATACTACATTAAATATTTTAAGGACTAAGGTAAGTATATTTTTTTTTTACATATCAATATACAATGTTGATATTTAACTAATCACAAAATTTAAGTGTCATATATTACTTTTATTAAATAAAAAAACCCAGCTATAAGCTGGGTTTAATTTTATAAAGTGTAATAAAAATTACTCTACCGTAACCGATTTTGCTAAATTTCTTGGTTGATCTACATTCTTACCTAACATCACTGCAACGTGATAGGATAATAATTGAAAAGGAATTGTAGTTAATAACGGTGTTAACGCTTCTTCTGTTTCAGGAATTTCTATAACATGATCTGCTATATCTCTAACCTGTGTATCTCCTTCTGTTACAATTGCAATAATTTTACCAGACCTCGATTTAATTTCTTGAATATTACTCACTACTTTTTCGTAATGACCTTTATTGGTTGCAATAACAAAAATTGGCATGTTCTCATCAATTAAAGCAATTGGACCATGTTTCATTTCTGCTGCAGGATATCCTTCTGCATGTATGTAAGAAATTTCTTTTAATTTTAAAGCGCCTTCTAATGCTACCGGAAAGTTAAAACCTCTACCTAAATACAAACAGTTTTTTGCATCTTTATAAACAGCTGCAATTTCCTTTACTTTTTCATCAATCTTTAAAAGTGCCTCTATTTTAGCCGGAATTAATTCCATTTTTTGCAAATACATTCTAAAAGCAGAGTCCGACATTGTTCCTTTTGCCTTTGCTAACTTTAAAGAAATTAATGTAAGTACCGTAATTTGAGTTGTAAATGCTTTTGTTGAAGCTACTCCAATTTCTGGACCAGCATGTGTATAAGCTCCTGCGTGTGTTTCTCTTGCGATAGAAGAACCTACTACATTACAAATACCAAATACAAAAGCTCCTTTAGATTTCGCTAATTTAATAGCAGCTAAAGTATCTGCAGTTTCTCCAGATTGAGAAATTGCAATAACCACATCATTTGGTGTAATTATAGGGTTTCTGTATCTAAACTCAGATGCGTACTCAACCTCAACAGGTATACGCGCCATATCTTCTATTAAATACTCACCAACTAAACCAGCATGCCAAGAAGTACCACAAGCAATAATTATAATTCTATCAGCATTTAAAAACTTATTTAAATTGTCATCTATTCCAGACATTTTAATAAGTCCTTCATTAGGTAACATTCTACCTCTATAAGTATCTATAATAGCCTTAGGTTGCTCATGAATTTCTTTTAACATGAAATGATCATAACCACCTTTTTCTATCTGATCTAAACTCAGTTTTAATTTCTGAATATTAGTATCAACCATAGAGTCGTCTTTAATCTTACGAACTTTTATGTCTTTACCAATTTTAACAACTGCCAATTCTTCATCCTCTAAATAAATAGCATTCTTTGTATACTCTATAAATGGCGATGCATCAGAAGCAACAAAAAATTCACTATTATCTTTTCCTACTCCAATTGCAATAGGACTTCCTAATCGAGCAATAACTAACTCATTTGGTTTTGTTTTATCAAAAACAGCAATTGCATAAGCACCTACAACACTTGTTAATGCTAGTTGAACTGCTTGCCCAAGCTTACAACCTTCGTTCTTTTTTACTTCTTCTATTAGATTAACTAAAACCTCAGTATCTGTATCACTCTTAAAAACATAACCTCTAGATATTAACTCTTTTTTTAAAGTGTCGTAGTTTTCAATAATACCGTTATGTACAATAACTAATTCACCAGACTGAGAAACATGTGGATGAGAATTTACATCATTTGGCACCCCATGAGTAGCCCAACGTGTATGGCCAATTCCTATATTTCCTTTTTTTCTTTTTTCGTCATTATCAGTTATAGCTTCTAAATCTGAAACTTTTCCCTTGGTTTTAGAAAGATGTATTTCTTTCCCATCATACATCATTATCCCAGAACTATCATACCCTCTGTACTCTAGTCTTTTAAGTCCATTTACAACGATCGGGTAAGCATCTCTAAAGCCAATATAGCCAGTAATTCCACACATAAAATTTTCTTTTAGTTCGTTTTTTTTTAATCCTTTTTCTCTGAATATGAAATCTTTAACTCTACCTTTTTATTACCATTTATAGCTTCATGATTAAAAAGCGTTACTGCCTTCGGATTCCAATTATAATTCTTAAATATAGTATCTGTAACTGTTAGTAAGTCTGTAGCGTTAATTACTTTAAGTCTTAATGTTGGAGAGTAATTTGTTTCACCACTTAATAAGTCTGAAATATAATCTGTAATTCTAAAAGTGTACTTCTCTTTCTTTCCATTAGAGTCTCTCTGTAACAAACCTCCAAAAATAGTAGCTCCCTCAGAATAAACATCTTTTACTTGACTGTAAACAGGTGGTACATTTTCATCACTCTTGTACAAGAATAATTGATAAGGAACAGCTGTTGTATCTATAGATTGATTAATATAAAAAGTTAAAGAAGCATCATTTATCAACAGATTTCTAGCTCTTAATTCTTCTATTTTATCAGCAACTCCATTACCATCTGTGTCTGCTCCAAAAAGGTTTATTTTAGCTTCACTTCCTGCAGCTCCTTGTAATACAATTTTATCTGAAGGATATACTTTATCATCCATCTTATAAGTACTTGCTCTTACTCCAGATAATAAAAAACTATCATTTTTGTAAATTGTATCTATAATAACTCCTCCAGCAACAACTGTATTTGTATAATAAACTTCTAGTGATGGCTTAACCGTAGCATTAAAATTAAAAGAAACTAAAGATCCTTCGTCTCCTGTAGCTTCTAGAATAAGTCCTCTAAAATAGTCATTAAACGCAGCCTGAGAATCAAAATCTGATGATTCATATTTATCTAGGAATAATTCTTTAATTTTATCTTCTTTTAAAGGAATTACTGCAAAAGGTACTGGTATTGTAGCAGATGTAGAATTAAAATATTTTACAGTATCTTGGGTAGCTACAGTTTCATCACTTAACCATCTTTTAACTACAATTGAGTCTGTTAAGCTTGGTAAAAATTTAAAATCTGAAGTAACATTCAATTCAACTCCTTCTTTTTCAAATACATCATTAGATTGATAACTATTCAATTTTGAAGGTTCTGTAGGATTTAATATACTTAAATAAGTACTGGTTTCATAAACATTTAAATTAAACGCTTTAGTTTGATCTCCTATAATTGAATCTAACTCATACGCTGTACCATCATCATTAAAAGTTACTTGATATGGTAATTTTACAAATGCAGTATCTATTGTAGTAACCACAATAGTATCAGAACCGTAAATATTTTCATCATCAATTACCTTTAAACCTGAACTTAAAGCTAGTTGAGAAACTATAGAAGCTTCTATTTTTTCGTAATCACCATTTGTCCCAGTATGAACACCTAGTAGATATAAACCTGGCTCTGCAGAAATATTATCAGAAGTAACACTTGTAATAGGGCTATTTTCTATAACAATTCCTTTAACAGTTAAGGTATCTGTATCAAACTTTGTATTACTAATAATACTAGACTTAATATCTGTAAAATCTTTTTCACAAGAAATAACAGCTGTAAACACGAATACTAAAGCTACAATAAATGTGCTTTTCTCAAAAAATCTCCTCACTTTATAAAATAATTAATTAGCTGAAATTAAATCAGCATAAAAATTTAAATAACTTTCCTTTAAATCTTCAGATTGATATTCTAAAACCGGAATATCTTTACCTTCTATAAAAGAAGCTAATTCTTCTGAAATTTCCTCACTACCATGTATAATTGCGTCAGAATTTTCTATGGCACTTTTTAATATGTTTGTAAAGTTTGGTGTTTTAATTGTAGCAATTTTCTCGTCACAAATATTATCAAATTTCACTTTATCAGCTAAAGATTCATCTAACGTTCCCTCAAAAGGGTTATTATATAAAGACGTTATGATTTTACTTTCTGTAAACAAAGGTTCTTCTTTATAAAACTCTTTTAAATAAAGAGGTAAAAGAGAAGCCATCCATCCATGAACATGAATAATATCTGGCGCCCAGTTTAATTTTTTTACAGTTTCTATAACTCCTTTTGCAAAGAAAATAGCGCGCTCATCATTATCCTCAAACAAATCATCATCTTCATCAGTAAAAACGGCTTTTCGTTTAAAATATTCTTCATTATCTATAAAATATACTTGCATTCTTTCTTTAGGAATAGAAGCAACTTTTATAATTAATGGCATATCCATATCATTAACTACTAGATTCATCCCAGATAAACGAATTACTTCGTGTAGCTGATGTCTTCGCTCGTTAATTACGCCATATCTTGGCATGAAAATTCTTGTTTGTACTCCTTTAGAATGTGCGTTTTTTGCAACATTAAAGGCTGTAGATGATAACTCTGTTTCGGGTAAGTATGGAACTACTTCAGATGAAACAAATAATATTCTCTTGTCCTTCATTAAATCAAACTCTTTTATAAGAAGCGCAAAAATACAAATTTTTATGCTAATATCGTGTTAAATTGGTAAGTTTGCAGACTATACTTAATTTTTGAAGATGAAAATTTTTAACACTAAACAAGAAATAAATGCATATTTAACCTCTAAAAAAGAGGGTAATAAAACCATAGGTTTTGTGCCAACAATGGGCGCATTACACGAAGGTCATTTATCTTTAATTAAAAAAGCAATCGAGAAAAACGATCTAGTTGTAGTAAGTATTTTTGTAAATCCAACCCAGTTTGACAACCAAGAGGACTTAATTAAATACCCAAAAACCATAGAAAATGATACTAAATTACTAGAAAGTGTTTCTTGTGATGTATTATTCCTACCTTCTGTAGAAGAAATTTATGCAGAAAACATAGCTTCAGAAAAATTTGATTTTGACGGACTAGAACACCAAATGGAAGGCAAATTTAGAACAGGGCATTTTGATGGTGTTGGTACCATCGTAAAAAACCTTTTTGAAATTGTAACACCTAATAGAGCTTATTTTGGTCAAAAAGATTTTCAGCAATTGCAGATCATCAAAAAAATGGTTAGAAAAAACAGACTGCCTGTAAAAATAAAAGGATGTCCAATTTTTAGAGAAGCAGATGGTTTAGCAATGAGTTCTAGAAATGCTAGATTATCTAAAGAACATAGAGAAGCAGCACCATTTATTTACAAAACTCTTAAAAAAGTTAAAAGTAAATTTGGCATAGAAAATGCTGTAACCGTAACTGAGTGGGTAGAAAATCAATTTAAAGAACACCCTTTATTAGAATTAGAGTATTTTACAATTGCTGATGAAAAATCATTAGAAACCATAAAAAACAAAGAATCTAACAAGAAAAACCGTGCTTTTATTGCAGTTTACGCAGGAGAAATACGATTGATAGACAACATTCGATTAAAATAGTAGTAATCAAAAAAAATAGTATTTTTGCCCCATGTTAGTACAAGTTGTAAAATCAAAAATCCACCGTGTAAAAGTTACAGGTGCAGATTTAAATTATATAGGAAGCATTACCATTGATGAAGATTTAATGGATGCTGCCAACATTATTGAAGGTGAACGCGTTCAAATTGTAAATAATAATAATGGAGAGCGTTTAGAAACATACGCGATTCCTGGACCTCGTGGAAGTGGAGAAATCACCTTAAATGGAGCTGCAGCAAGAAAGGTTGCTGTTAATGACGTTTTAATTCTAATCGTTTACGGATTCATGGATTTTGAAGAAGCAAAAAGCTTTAAGCCATCTTTAGTTTTCCCTAACGAAAAAGACAATACACTTACATAGGTTTGAATATCAAAAAAATATTAAAAACTGTACTACCTCTCGTTTTGGGAGGTTTTTTAGTATGGTACTCTCTCTCTAAAATCTCTTTAGATGTTCTAATAGGGTATTTTAAAGATGCAAAATATGGCTGGATTCTCCTTGGGCTATTTTTCGGAATTTTGAGTCACCTTTCTAGAGCTTATAGATGGAAATTTATGCTAGAACCTTTAGGTTTTAAGCCTAAATATACAAATAGTGTTTTAGCTGTTTTAGTAGGTTATTTAGTAAACTTAGCCATACCAAGAGCCGGAGAAATCTCTAGAGCAACCGTAATGGCAAACTACGAGAAAATTCCGTTCGAAAAAGGATTTGGAACTATTGTAGCCGAACGTATTGCTGATTTAATCATGATGCTTTCTATCGTTGCAATAACACTTTTTGTTCAATTCGATTTTATCTACGAACTCTTAACCAAAAACTTTAATCCAACAAAAATCATTATTGGCTTAACGGTTCTTATTCTTGGTTTTTACATTTTAACATCATTTATAAAGAAAGCAAAATCTGGGTTTTTATTAAAAATTAAAACCTTTGTTGCCGGCTTATTAGAAGGTGTTACTAGTATTTTTAAAATGAAAAATAAATGGGCATTTATTTTTCATACCGTATTTATTTGGGTAATGTACGTTGCCATGTTTTGGGCAACAATTCCTGCAATTGAAGGATTACACGTTCCGTTTGGCGGAATATTAATCGGTTTTATTGCTGGCGGATTTTCCATTGCAGCAACAAATGGCGGAATTGGATTATACCCAATTGCTGTTGCTGGTGCCTTGGCTTTGTTTGATGTGCCTACAGAACCTGCAACCGCTTTTGGTTGGATTATGTGGACCGCACAAACTGCAATGATTATCATTTTTGGAGGGTTGGCATTTTTTGCACTACCAATTTACAATAAGAATAAATAACTTTTTATAATTGCTTATACTGTAAAAAAGGAATATGTTTGCCTTTATGGAAAAAAAAACATTAGCAATTGTAGGTTGCGGCGGACTTGCAAGCATCGTTGTACAGGCTTTAGATAAAGGCTTGTTGCCAGATTTTCAAATTATCGGCACATACTCAAGGACTTTCAATAAGGCCGAGGTTTTTTCAAATCATATTAATAACACAGATAGAGGATATACCTGTACAGCATGTCATTCTCTAGAAGAATTATTAATGCTAAAACCAGACTATCTTGTAGAAGCATCTTCACCAGATTCTTTAAAAGAATTAGCGTTGCCAACCTTAAAAAACGGAACATCAATAGTAACAATCTCCATAGGAGGTCTTGCAGATGCCGATTTTTACGAAGAGGTTAAAAAAACAGCTTCAGAATATGGTACACGAGTTCATATTGCATCAGGAGCTGTTGGAGGATTCGACGTATTAAGAACTGTGTCTTTAATGGAAGAAAGCGAAGTGACTTTCGAGTCTACAAAATCGCCAAGAGCCATGAGAAATAGCCCAGTTTATAACCCTATTATAGAAACGCAAGAACACCAATCTTTTGAAGGTACTGCTGTAGAAGCTATCGCACTTTTTCCAAGACAAGTAAACGTTTCTGTAGCGGCTGCACTGGCATCAACAGGACCAGAAAACGTAAACGTTTCTATTAAAACTATCCCAGAATTTGTTGGCGATAATCATCGTATAGAAATAAAAAGCCAGGAAATTCATGCCGTTTTAAACATTTATAGTCAAACGGCAAAAATTGCTGGCTGGAGTATTGTTAATACATTAAGAAATATTACTTCGCCTATTGCTTTTTAAAATAAGCTGTTAAGTTAGCTAACACCTTTTCGCTTAATCTAACAAATGCTTGTTGTGTTCTACCTGTAGAAACTTCTAAGCAATTAACTTTAGGGTTATCTAAAAGCTCTTTATCACCTAAAGCGCCAAGAGTATCACAATATACGGCATTGTCACCTGCTGCTAGCCACTTATTAAAAGGCTCAGCATCCCAAGCAGGTGATAATCCTGTATTGAATAATATTTTATGATTACCAAATTTAATAAACTCGTTTTCATGCAATAAAACAGTGTTTTTATTTAAACAAGCAATCACAACTTCATTTGTTTTCATTAGTTCTTCTAATGGTAAAAACTCATAGCCTTTTGCTTTAGCATCTTGTTTTTCACTTCTGGCAAAATAAGTAATTTCAGCACCTAAAAAGTGAAGTGCATCCGCAACCATACCACCAGATTTTCCCAAACCTACAATCCCTACTTTTAAACCTGTAATTTCCCTAGGAATTCCGCCCCAAGCATTTCTTGGTTTACCATCAGAAGTAGTACCAAAACCATGTAAACATCTTACCAACTCACTAATTACATACTCTACAACTCCCTCGTCTCCATAATCGCGCACACCAGTAACAGTAATGCCACGTGAGTTTGCATAGTTAATATCTACATTCGCACTTTCTGGCGCATACAACGAACAACACATACCTATATATTTTACATTTGGGCAGCGTTCTAAAATTTCTTTTGTTAATGTTGTGGTGTAACTTAATAAAACACCATCTGCATCACCAATACGTGCTACAATCTCATCGTCTGTTGTTGGTCTGTCTGTGTATAATAGTAGGTTTTCTGTTAAAGATTCTAATTTTATATTAACCGAATCAATTAACTCTAAAGGCTCTATTCCTATAAGTTTTTTAAACATAATTCACTTTTTTATTTGTTGTAAATGAAAGGCGGCAACATAAGAAATATCCCTTGTAAGAACTAATTTTTAACGTAACTTTAAGCTATTCTTTAGTCTATATAATTTCTAGGGCGTTCCCTAAAAAGGTCGCGCTTTCACTACTCGCTTTTTTCTTATGCTAAAAAAATAGCATCAAAAAAAGAGCTCAAACAGGTAGTTCAATCGCTAACGCAAATATTTGCTAACTTTTTGGGAATCTTTTTTTTTATTACTTTTTTTAAAACTTATAAGCTCATAAACTTTGTAACTTTGTTCCTCAAAAAATTGTAAACTTTTTCTATAATGGCTAAAACCAAAACAACTTTTTTCTGTCAGAACTGTGGAACCCAACATGCAAAATGGGTAGGACAATGTGGTGCTTGTAAAGAATGGAATACCATTGTAGAAGAAGTAATACAAAAAGAAGAAAAACGCGTTTGGAAACAATCTACAACCGCAAAACAAACCGTAAACAAACCTTTAAAAGTTGCTGACATTCAGTTAAACCCAGAAGAAAGAATTGTTACCAACAACAACGAATTAGACACTGTTTTAGGTGGAGGATTGGTAAAAGGTTCTGTAACACTTTTAGGTGGTGAACCCGGAATTGGAAAATCGACCTTATTATTGCAAGTTGCTTTAAATATCAGCCAGAAAGTACTGTATGTTTCTGGTGAGGAAAGTCAGTCTCAAATAAAAATGAGAGCAGAAAGATTAGAAGCAAACAACTCTAACTGTTTAATTTTAACGGAAACCAACACCCAAAACATCTTTAAAAATATAGAAGAGACAATGCCTGATGTTTTGGTAATAGATTCTATACAAACATTACACACAAGCTCTATAGAAGCATCTCCTGGTAGCATTTCTCAAATTAGAGAAACTGCAGCAGAACTGATTAAATATGCCAAAGAAACAGCAACTCCGGTTTTATTAATTGGTCATATAAATAAAGATGGAAACATTGCTGGTCCAAAAATTTTAGAACACATGGTAGATGTTGTTTTACAATTTGAAGGCGACAGAAATCATACGTACAGAATTTTAAGAAGTCAGAAAAACAGATTTGGTTCTACGTCTGAATTAGGAATCTACGAAATGCTTTCTAGCGGATTAAGAGAAATTTCTAATCCGTCTGAAATTTTAATTTCTAAAAAGGATGCAGATTTAAGCGGAACAGCAATTGCAAGTACTTTAGAAGGTATTAGACCTTTAATGATAGAAATACAAGCTTTAGTTTCTACCGCCGTTTACGGAACACCTCAGCGTTCTACAACGGGGTATAATTTAAAACGTTTAAACATGATTTTAGCTGTTTTAGAAAAAAGAGCAGGTTTTAAATTAGGCGCAAAAGATGTCTTTTTAAATATTACTGGAGGAATAAACGTAGACGATCCTGCAATTGATTTAGCAGTGGTGGCTGCTATTTTATCGTCTAACCAAGATGTTGCTATTAATCCGAATGTTTGTTTTGCTGCAGAAGTTGGTTTGGCTGGAGAAATAAGGCCAGTTTCTAAAATAGATCAAAGAATTACCGAAGCAGAAAAATTAGGTTACAAAACTTTAGTCGCCTCTAAATACAATAAAATTGCTTCTAAAAATCACGGAATTCGTTTGGTTTTGGTAGGTAAGATTGAAGAGGCTTTTGCTACTTTGTTTGCTTAAGCTTTATTTTTTTTACTATTAAAAAAACAAGGAACCTTAATTATTTTCTATTAGCTAACAAACAGGTTTAGCCCTGATTGAAGCGGCATCCTTTTTTTGTTTTTAACAAAAAAAGATATAGCGAAAAGCAGGAAAAAGCTTCTAAAAAAAAACAGTACAAAACAAGTTTTCTAAGCTTCTAATTTTCGAATTACTTTACAAGGATTTCCTGCTGCAAAAACATCTGCAGGAATATTTTTTGTAACTACACTTCCTGCTCCAATTACGGTTCTGTCTCCAATATGTACACCCGGACAAACTACCGTACTTCCTCCGACCCAAACATCTTCTCCAATAGTTATTGGTTTTGCTAATTCGAGTCCGGAAGCTCTTTCTTTATGATTTATAGGATGTGTTGCTGTGTATAATTGCACATTTGGACCAATTAATGTTCTAGAACCAATTGTAACGGGAGTTACGTCTAAAACAACACAATTAAAGTTAAAATACACATCGTTTCCTGTAATTATATTGTAACCATAATCGCAATAAAAGGGAGTTTGTATAAATAGATTCTTCCCTTGATTTGGCAGTAATTTATGTAAAATAACATTTTTTGATTCCGCTTTATCTTCTGATAAATCATTTAGCTCTTTTAATAACAATCTTGCTTCTAATCGTTCTTTGGTAAGTTGTATATCTGAGGCATCATATAATTGACCAGAGAGCATTTTTTGTTTTTCAGTTTTCATTTATCAGTTCTATTTGTACGAAGTTACTAAGATAATTTATTTTCTAAAAACTAATAGTAAAAACCCCCTTCAGGTTCCCAAAACCTGAAGGGCCTGAAAGTATTTACCTATAAAATAACATACCTTAAAATAATTTCTATTAGTTAGCAAACAGGTTTTGACCTGACTTCCCTAAGAATTCACTAATTAAGGTTTAGATAAAATTGAATCAGTATAAATATCTAATATCAAACACCTCATAAAGGGTTTTAAACTTTTATGGGGTAAAATTTCAAATTAACAAATCATTTCTTTATTTGGAATGAGTTCATATCTAATGCTATTGTTATATTATTAATCTTAAAAAGGATTGATATTTGAACTTTATAACTAAATATCATTAACTTAAAACAATACATATGAAATTAAGAATATTAAGTATTATCTGTTTAACTTTAATAACACTTGTAGGCTGTAAGGAGACTAAAAAAGAAAAAGTGAACGATACTCCGGAAAAAAGTACAAAAATTACCTTAGAAAAATTAGAAAACTCACCAGAATACGCTACTGCTTCGCTTAAAATGATAACACCAAGTGATACAGTAATAAAAACTGTTGGCAAAACTGCTTTTAATTTTGAAGTAAATAATTACGAATTAGGTGCAATAACAAAAAGTAAAGACACAGCACTTTTAGCAAATTCAGAAAAAGGACAACATATTCACTTTATTTTAAATAACGAGCCATATTCTGCACATTATGAGCCAACATTTAAAAAAGACATGCCTAATGGAGTGCATCATTTGGTGGCTTTCTTAAGCAGGTCTTATCATGAATCTGTTAAAAACGAAAATGCTGTAGTTGTTAAAAAATTAATTGTTGGAGAAGATACTAAGGACGATAACAATTTAGATATAAATGCACCAACACTTATTTATAGTCGACCAAAAGGAGAGTATACAGGAAAAGATACAGAAAATCTATTACTAGATTTTTTCGTATTAAATACAGAACTTTCAGAAAATGGTACTAAAGTTCGTGCAACTATTAATGACAAAGAATTTATAATAACAGAATGGGCACCAATGGTCATTAAAGGTTTACCAAAAGGAAAAGTTTCTATAAAATTAGAATTAATAGATGCTGAAGGAAATTTAATTCCGGGACCTTTTAATAGTGTTGAAAGAACAGTTACTTTAAAAAAGTAATCAAATTTATAACTGAAAAAAAATCATAAAAAAACCAAGCAAAATTGCTTGGTTTTTTTTATGTAATTTATAGCGTTTTAAGAAATATTACTTCTTATTTGCTAATTTTATGTATTTATCTAAAGCCATTGTCATAGAAGGTGTTTCTGGTGACGGCGCCGTAATATCACACTTAAAACCTGCATCTGTAACAGCTTTTACAGTAGAGTTACCAAAGGCAGCTATTCTTGTTGCGTTTTGTTTAAAATCTGGAAAGTTTTTTAATAATGATTCTATTCCTGATGGGCTAAAGAACACCAAAACATCATAAAATACATCTTCTAAATCAGACAAATCACTAACGACTGTTCTATATAAATCTAATCGTTTCCAAGTGATTCCTAAACTATCTAACTCTTCAGGAATTAAAGGCTTTAACTTATCTGAACTAGGTAATAAGAATTTTTCTGTTTTATGTTTCTTAATTAATTTTGTTAAATCAGGAAACGTTCTTGTACCTACATAAATTTTTCTCTTTCTGTAGACTACATATTTTTGTAAGTAAAAAGCAACTGCTTCTGACTGGCAAAAATATTTCATAGCATCTGGCACTTTAAATCGCATCTCGTCTGCAATTCTAAAAAAGTGATCAACAGCATTTCTACTTGTTAAAATAATAGCTGTAAAGTCATGTAAATCAACTTTTTCTCCTCTTACTTCTTTGACAGATATACCTTCTACGTGAATAAATGGTCTAAAATCTATCTTTACTTTTTGTTTATCAGACAAGTCAAAATAAGGGGAAGTTTCAGTCTTTGGTTCTGGTTGCGATACTAAGATCGTTTTCACTTTCATATGCTTCTTTTTTCTAGTTAAAATAGCAATCTAAACAGTACAAATAGCGGTGCTATTTCGACGGCGCAAAGGTACAAAATAAAATAAAACAACTCGCTAAAAACCAGCTTTTTATTAATTACCGCATGAAATATAAATCGAATAGAAAATAAAAGTGCCGAAAAATAGACTAAAAAAGGGGTGTCTAATTGTGAGTATTCTACTAAAACAATAGCTATAAGTAGAAAAAAAGAAACAGAATAGAAATAGACTGACTTAGAAACTAAAAAGAAATCTAGCTTTTTATCAATCTTAAAAACTACAGAAAGCAAGAATTCTAATAGCCTTTTAATCGTTAAATATGAAAAAACAACTCCAAAAATCTTCAGAAAAGTATAAAAACCTTGTTCTGCAGAAGAATTATAGTACAAATAGATTTTATAGGTTAATAAAGCAAGAACTGTAATAGAAAAAATAAAAATGACATTTTTAAAAGGGTTAAAAAAAGAAGTATTCTCTTCTATTTCAGAATCGATAAAACTTTCATTAAACAAAGAAGATACACTACCCTTTAACCTTACTACACTCAACCCTCTTAAAAGGAAAACACAGGCAAACAAGCACACCAATAATATGGTAATCCAACTGTTATCTATTACTACTCTTTCTATTGCTTGCACCTATTTTTGTTTTGGTAAGATTAACACAAAATTAGTAATTAAATAATGTATATTTGTCTACTTACCACATGAAATTTTATTTATGTCAGATGCGTTAGTCATAATACCTACTTATAACGAAAAAGAAAATATAGAAGCTATTATTAGAGCCACTTTTAATCAAAAGCAAGAATTTCATATTTTAGTTGTAGATGACAATTCTCCTGATGGAACCTCAGCTATTGTAGAAAACTTAATTTTAGAATTTCCAAATCAGCTTTTTTTAGAAAGAAGAATCGGTAAAAGTGGTTTAGGTACTGCTTATATACACGGTTTTAAATGGGCCATTGCTAGAAAGTATGATTATATTATTGAAATGGATGCCGACTTTTCTCATAATCCTGATGATCTAATTCGTTTATATGATGCATGCCATATAGAAAACATTAGTGTTTCTGTAGGTTCTAGATATGTTAATAACAAAATAAATGTTGTTAATTGGGATATAAAAAGATTATTACTCTCTTATTTTGCATCTAAATATGTTCGCTTAATTACAAGAATTCCTTTATTTGATACCACTGCAGGTTTTGTCTGCTGGAAAAGAGAAGTCTTAGAAAATATACAATTAGAAAAAATAAAATTTGTGGGTTATGCCTTTCAAATAGAAATGAAATTTAAAGCATGGAAACGTGGTTTTAAGATAAAAGAAGTTTCTGTTATTTTTACAGACAGAACTTTAGGGACTTCTAAAATGAGCGGAAATATAATATATGAAGCCTTATTTGGAGTTATAAAAATGAGATTACAAGGTATATCAAAATAAAATGTATAATGAGCGAGATTTCTATTAGAACTGCAACTTTACAAGATTTAGAAACCCTATTAGAATTTGAACAAGGAGTTATAACAGCAGAAAGACCTTTAGATCCTTTTTTAGGCGATGGTAAATTGTCTTATTACAATATACCCGAATTAATTTCTAATGAAGACATTTATTTTATTGTTGCTACTTCTAACGATCAATTAGTTTCTTCTGGATACCTAAGAATAGAAAATTCTAAACATTATCACAAAAACCCAAAACATGGTTATATTGGTTTTATATTTGTAAAACCAGCTTTTAGAGGAAACAAGATTAGTAATTTAATTTTAGAGTCTTTAAAAAATTGGGCAGTAAAAAAAGATTTGAAAGAATTAAGATTGGATGTTTATAGCAATAATTCTGCGGCAATAAAATCTTATGAGCGCTTTGGTTTTACCAAAATCTTAGTGAACATGAAAATGAGTATTTAATAGATAGGAATAGTAAAAAAAAACAATTAAAAACTTTACTAACTTTGCAAAAATCAGCAAAGTATTTTCAGTAAAAATAATTATAAAAAATGGCGAAATCAACTTTAATAAAAAACGCAAGAATTGTAAATGAAAACAAAACCTTTTTAGGGGATGTTCTCATTGAAAACGGAATTATAAAAGAAATTTCATCAGATATAAATGCAACTGAAAATGTTGAAATTATTGATGCAGAAGGGAAGTTTTTAATTCCTGGTTTTATAGATGATCAAGTACATTTTAGAGAACCTGGCTTAACACATAAAGCAAATATTGCTACAGAAAGTAGAGCTGCTGTAGCTGGCGGAATTACTACTTTTATAGAAATGCCAAACACCGTACCGCAAGCTACAACGCAAGATTTATTAGAAGATAAATTTAAAATTGCAGCAAACGATTCTTACGCTAATTATTCTTTTATGTTTGGAGGAACAAACGATAATTTAGAAGAATTATTAAAAACAGATCCTAAAAAAGTAGCCGGAATTAAATTATTTTTAGGTTCTTCTACCGGGAATATGTTGGTTGATAATGAAGAAATTCTAGAGAAAATTTTCTCATCAACAAAAATGATTATTTCTGTACATTGTGAAGATGAAGCGACTATCAGAAAAAATACACAAGAATTTGTTGATAAATATGGCGATGATATTCCAGTAAAATATCATCCAATTATTAGAAGTGAAGAAGCTTGTTATTTATCATCTTCTAAAGCTATTGAGTTGGCAAAGAAAACAGGTGCAAGATTGCATATTTTTCATGTTTCAACCGCTAAAGAAACCGAACTTTTTAGAAATGATATTCCTTTAGAAGAAAAACAAATTACCGCAGAAGTTTGTGTGCATCATTTATGGTTCTCTGATAAAGATTACGAAGAAAAAGGGACTCATATTAAATGGAATCCAGCAGTAAAAACAGAAAAAGATAGACTTGGTTTATGGGAAGCCTTGTTAGATGATAGAATTGATGTTTTAGCAACAGACCACGCTCCGCATACTTTAGAAGAAAAAACAAATGTATACACAAAAGCACCAAGTGGCGGACCTTTAGTACAACATGCAGTTATTGCGCTTTTAGAAAAAGTAAAAGAAGGAGTAATTCCGATTGAAAAACTAGTTGAAAAAATGAGCCATAATCCGGCAAAATTATTTCAAATTGAGAAACGTGGTTTTATAAAAGAAGGATATTTTGCAGATATCGTTTTAATTGATACCAACAAGCCACAAACTGTTTCTAAAGACAATATTTTATACAAATGTGGCTGGTCTCCTTTTGAAGGAACTACATTCTCATCAACCATAACCCATACCTTTGTAAATGGAAATTTAATCTATAATGAAGGTGTTTTTAATGATAATATTAAAGGAAAACGCCTGACTTTTAATCGTTAATATGAAAAACTTAAGCTATTTTCTTGTTTCTATTTTCTTGGTTTCTTGCACAAGTAACACCATTTTTAAAGAGCCAAAAGACCTTATTCCTAGAGACACCATGACCTTATTACTTGGGGATATGATGATTGCTTCTTCTGCAAAATTTGTAAAAAACAAAAATGAGCAAAAGAAAGTAAATTACATGGCTTTTATATATGATAAATATAAAATAGATAGCCTACGTTTTCAAAACAGCAACCTATTTTATACCTCTAAAATAGATTTATATGAGGAAATGATTACCGATGTTAAAAAAGACTTACAAGAAAAAAAAGATTTTTACAATAAAATGAGCTCTCGAAAAGACTCCATTAGAAGGGATTCTATTAAAAAAGTTGGAAAAAAATTGAAAGAATTAGATTCTATTAAAGAAATTGAACCAATTTTAGAGCCTACTAAGGCAGATTTTGAGATAAAGAATTAACATATCTAACAGACACCTCTTTTATAACATCATCAATTTGCTCAAACTGAAAAGACATCGTTGTTTCAATCTTTTCTGAGGAGTATTTAGATATTGAATGTGCACTTCTTGCTGAATATTTACTCAACAATGGCTCCTTTCTTGAAAATAGAGACAACACCCAAGAAACTCTCCAAAAAATAGCGGTTTTCCAAGGCTTAATATTTTTTGTTGGTCTTTTTTTACCGAAAGCATCTGCGATAGAAAAGAAAATTTCTTTAAACGATTTATTCTCTGCAACTAAAATAAAACGTTCATTTTTAATGCTAGAGTTCATCAACTTAATCATTGCTGCAACAACATCTTTAACACCTACAAAACCAGTAATTCCTTCTGTGTAATAACTAAAACCGTTATAAACCTGTGTAAACATTTTACCAGAACCAGCAGTATAAAATCCGCTTCCTAAAATAACACCTGGGTTTACTATAGCCACATCTACACCCTCTTGGCTTGCACGCCAAATTTCCATTTCTGCACCAAATTTCGTTATCGAATATCCACTATTATCAGATTCTGGATTCCATTCATTCTCTTCGGTTATAAAGTCACCTTTTAGAGAATCTCCCACAGAAGCAATCGAACCTACAAAACAAATTTTACGAACATTAGCATCAATGGCAAGGTTTACAATAATCGCTGTTCCATGTATATTTACTTTGCGCATTTCCCTATAATCTTTCGGATTAAAGGAAATAAATGCTGCGCAATGATATACTTTTTCAACTCCAATAAAAGCAGGAATCATAGCAGGAACATCTGTAATATCTGCTTTAAACCATTCTATTTTAGAAATTAAGTTTGTAGCATCATCCGTATAAAAAGAAAAGACTTCTTGTACTTTTTTAATTCTTTCTTCAGAACGGTAAATAGCACGTATTTTTTCATCATTTTTAACTAAATGATACAATAAATGTGCGCCAACTAAACCTGTTCCTCCAGTAACTAAAATCATAACGCGAATTTATGATATTTTCATTGATAAGTTTATCTTTGCATAATGAAAAATAGCAAATAAATAATTGCTATAAGATGTCAAATTGAGCTTGTCTAGATTGATAATTTAAACGATCAAGACACAAAACTTAAACAAGCTGAATTTGGCATTCGTATTTTGAATTGAATTAATTTAGACTTATAATGACAAATTTTGTTGAAGAATTACGCTGGCGTGGATTATTGCATGATATTATGCCAGACACGGAAGACTATTTATTAAAAAATAAAACTGCTGGTTATATTGGTTTTGATCCAACTGCAGACTCACTACATATTGGTAGTTTGGTGCAAATATTTATTTTGAAACATTTTCAAAATGCAGGTCATAACCCTATTGCTTTAATTGGTGGAGCTACTGGTATGGTTGGTGATCCTTCTGGAAAATCTGCAGAACGTAATTTGTTAGATGAAGCTACTTTGGCAAAAAATGTTGCTGGTGTTAGAGAAAATCTAGAACGTTTTTTAGACTTTGATGCCGCTGCAGAAAACAAAGCAGAATTGGTAAACAATTACGATTGGATGAAAGATATTTCATTAATCGATTTTGTAAGAGATACAGGGAAACATATTACTGTAAACTACATGATGGCCAAAGATTCTGTTAAGAAACGTTTGAGTTCTGAATCTTCAGTTGGTATGAGTTTTACAGAATTCACCTACCAATTATTTCAAGGATACGATTTTTATCATTTATACCAAGAAAAAAATTGTAGACTGCAAATGGGTGGTTCAGATCAGTGGGGAAATATTACCACAGGTACAGAATTAATTCGTAGAAAAGCACAAGGAAAAGCGTATGCAATTACAGTTCCTTTAGTAACAAAAGCAGACGGAACCAAATTTGGTAAAACAGAAGGCGGAAATGTTTGGTTAAATACAGATAGAACTTCTCCATACAAATACTACCAATATTGGTTAAACTCTTCGGATGAAGATGCAGAGAACTTTATTAAAAAGTTTACATTTTTAGACAAAGAAACTGTAGAAAACTTAATTGCTGAGCATAAAGAAAATCCGCATTTACGTTTGTTACAGAAAAAATTAGGGGAAGAAGTTACTATTTTAACACATGGTAAAGAAGCTTATGAAAATGCTTTAAAAGCTTCTAATATTTTATTTGGAAAATCGACTGCTTCTGATTTAAAATCTTTAGATGAACAAACATTTTTAGATGTGTTTGATGGAGTGCCACAAGCAACTGTATCTACTACAGATATCGAGGAAGGTTTAGATATGATTGGTGCTTTAGCTGCTAAAACAGACTTCTTAAAATCTAACGGAGACGCTAGAAGAGCATTAAAAGAAAATGCAATTTCAGTAAATAAAGAAAAAATAAAAGAAGATTATTCGATTACTAAAGAAGATCTAATTGCAAATAAATATGTGTTATTACAACGTGGTAAAAAAACATATTATTTATTAGTAGTTGAGTAAAATATGAATCCTATGGAGTGGTATTTCCAAACATTACAATATCTAAAGTTATTTTGATTAAAGCAAGATAGCGGTGCTATAGAGATTTCTTAATCGCTATAAAAGCTAATTTAGAAATGACATAAGGGATAAAAATAAAAAAGAGCTGATTATATCAGCTCTTTTTTTTTACAACATTCACAAAATCCCCCGACATTGCTTTCAATCTTCATTATTTATTAATTTTTAACCAGTTTTTGTCTGCTTTTATTTTTAAATCTTCAGCACCTTCTTCCTGCCATAATTTTAACGTATTTATTCCCCAAGAATTGTAGAATAGATATAATTTTCCATCTCTAATCTCAAATGTTTCCGGATCTATAGAAACCTTCTCTCCTTTTGCTCCAATTGCATATGCACAATATCCTCCATAAGCAGGAACGTATTTTTTAGGTGATGTATTAAAAATTTCTAAATTCTCTTTTGATGAAAACTTAAATTGCACACCATCGTAATCTGCAACAAATTTTTTATCTCCTTTTACTGCGGTGCTGTTAAAATAAGAAACCACATCATACCCCTCTGCAACAAAACCTTTTTTGGTATTGTAATCTTGAGCATATAGTGAAGTGGAAATTATAAGAACTAAAAGTATAATTACGTGTTTCATCGATTGTATTTTCTACATAGTCGATGAAATTTTCGATAAATTACAAATAAAAGTTAAGATATACAGGATTTTATGAATTTTTTTAACATAAAAATCAGTTCTGGTGCGTTTTCAATATGACTCATATGTCCGTCAGGAAAAATAACGAGTTCAGAATTTGTTTTTTCAGCCTCTTCTTTAGAATTTTCTAAATTTAAAACTAGATCTTTCTCGCCAACAATAATCATTTTATTAAATTTACTTTCTTTTAAATATTGATTTAAATTAGGTCGGTTTTTCATCCCTTCATTCGCAGCAACATAACCCTGTAAAGAAGTTTGTAAAGCCTCTTTTTTAACCACATTTATTTCCTCTTTAAATTTTAATAAATTTTCTTGATTAAATAAATTTGAAATGGACATTTTTACCATAGATTCAAAATTATTTTGAACCATTTTATTTGCTCTTATTCTTATTTTTATTCGTTCTTCAGAATCTTCATTAGAAGTTGAATTTAATAAGCACAAGCCCTTTATTTTAGTAGGATTCATTTTGGAAATAGCTAAAGAAATATAACCTCCTAAAGAATGGCCAACCAAAATAAATTTTCTAATTTTTAAATGCTTTAAAACAGCTTCTATAGTTTCTGCAAACAATTCCATAGAGTGTACATATCCCAAACAATCAGATTTTCCATGACCTAACAAATCAACTGTAACTACTCTGTTTCTTTTGGTAAGTTCAGGTACAATTTTATCCCACATTGTGGAATCCTCTAAAAAACCATGTATAAGAACAACAACGGATCCTTTTCCTTGATCTTTATAAAAAATATTAGCGTTTTTGTAGACTAAAATCATGGAAACAAATATAGTGTTTGATTCGTTTTTAGAAATCTAAAACATGGTAAAACTATTTACTATATTTGGAGTGAATTCAACAACTTTACTATATGTTTCTTAAAAAAGCAATACTACTCTCCCTTTTCCTTATTTCATTAACCTTAAACGCACAAATTGCCGAGAAACAACTCGATAATTTAATAGAAGAAACCTTAAAAACATTTGATGTTCCTGGTATTTCTGTCGGAATTTTAAAAGATGGAAAAATAGTTTATGCTAAAGGACACGGAGTACGTTCTTTAACCAACAAAAAAGACATGAATGAAAATACCATAGTTGGTATTGCTTCTAACAGTAAAGGTTTTACATGCTTTGCATTAGCAATGATGGTCGATGCAGGGAAATTAAATTGGGATGATAAAGTAAGAAAACACATTCCGGAATTTGAAATGTACGACGCTTGGATTACTCAAAATATTACAGTTCGTGATTTAGTGACACACAGAAGTGGTTTAGATTTAGGTTCTGGAGATTTAATGTTTTTTCCTGAAAACAATGATTTTACTACAGACGATATCATCAAAAATATAAAATACTTGAAACCGACAAGTAAATTTAGAACCGATTTTAAATACAACAACAATATGTTTATTGTTGCTGGTGAAGTTTTAAAACGTGTTAGCGGACTTACATGGGAAGAGTTTATTGAAACTAAAATAATGAAACCCGTTGGTATGACCAACAGTAAAGCATCTTACAACCGAGTTACCAACAGAACAAATATTATTGATGCACACACGAGAACAGAAGAAAAAGTAATTCAGATTCCGCATGATTGGAGCGAAACTGCAAACCCTGCAGGTGGAATTATGAGCAACGTAAACGACATGTTAACTTGGGCTAATTTTTTAATGAATGATGCAGTTACCAAAAACGGAGAGCGCTTGCTAAGCGAAACTCAATTTCATGAACTTTGGCAATTACAAACTCCTTTAAAAGTAGCTAAAAACGATTCTTATAATTCTAACTTTAGAGGTTATGGTTTGGGTTGGTTTGTAACCGATGTAAAAGGCGGACATAAACAAGTCTATCACACAGGTGGTTTATTAGGTACCGTTACACAGTTTACGATGATTCCAGATTTAGATTTGGGAATTATTGTATTGACAAATCAAATGAACGGTAGCGCTTTTAACACTGTTACAAATACTATTAAAGACGCTTATTTAGGATATGAAAATAGAAACTGGATCGAAAAACTAGGTACAAATAATACCAAATATTTAAAATACAACGACAGTATAAAAGCAAGTGTTTATAATAAAGTTGCATTAGCCAAAGCTGATAAAAGCTTACCGAAACCAAATCAAATTGTAGGAACCTACAACGATGCCTGGTTTGGAAATATGACCATTTCTAATGATGGAAATTCTTACAGCATAAAATGTGAGCGTTCAGAAACTTTATTTGGAGAATTATTGCCATACAACCAAACAACCTACGTTGCAAAATGGAACAACAGAAGTTATGATGCTGATGTTTTTGTACAGTTTTCTTTTGATGAAAAAGGAAATACCACAGGAGCAACCATGAAATTTATTGCACCAATTACAGATTTTAGTTTCGACTTTAATCATTTAAACTTTAAAAAAGTAAACTAAATTGAACAAAACAAGAGATATTTGGATTGCAGGTTTTGCATTATTTTCACTCTTTTTTGGGGCTGGAAATTTAATTTTACCACCAACTTTAGGCGTTAAATCTGGATCAGATTGGTGGATTGTTGTTTTAGGTTTTATCTTAACAGCCATCATTATTCCTATTTTTGCCATTTTTGCACACGCAAGATTGCAAGGTACTTTGTACGATTTTGGTAAAAAGGTATCACCTGTATTTAGCACTGTTTTTTGTTTTTTAATCTACATTATTGCAGCGGCAATTCCAAGCCCAAGAACTGCTGCAGTTACACATGAAATGGCAATTCAACCATTTTTTGACACACCACCTATTTTAACAAGTATTGTTTACTTTGTTTTAGTCTTTATTTTTGCGGTAAATCGTTCTAAAATTATCAGTTTAATCGGTAAATTTTTAACACCAATTATTGTTGCAATTCTATTAGTAATTATTGCTATCGCTACGGGTACGGCTCCCGGAACCGTAAGTCCATCAACCTTTAAAAATCCTTTTATAGATGGAATTTTAGAAGGATATCAAACTTTTGATGCTATTGCAGGTGTTGTTGTTGGTGCTGTTATTATTATCTCTTTAGATTACAGCAATCACAACACTTTTAGTGAAAAAAGAACATTGATTAGAAAAGCGGGGTATATAGCAGGAATTGGTTTATTATTAATTTACGGAGGCTTAATTTTAAGCGGATCTTTATTCGCATCAACCTTTACTGAAGATGCTTCTAGAATAGAAATTCTATCTGGCTTAAGCACCCAAACTTTAGGTCATTACGGAACCGTTTTTTTAAGTGTCTTGGTAGCTTTAGCTTGTTTTACAACAGCAGTTGGTATTGTTACCGGAACTGCAGATTATATAAAAGGAATTTGCAACAATTCTAAAACTGCGTATATTATTACAGCAGCAATTGCATCTATTGTGGGTATTATTGTTGGTAGCTACAATGTTGGTTTTATTATAGATGTTGCGGTGCCTGCATTAATGTTTGTGTACCCAATTACAATTATGCTAATCTTACTAAACGTTGTACCTGAAAAATATGCTTCTAAATTGGTTTTTAGAGGTGTTGTAATTGTAACTTTTATCTTTAGTATTCCAGATTTTTTAGGGTTTATCATTCCTAGAGAAAACTTAACCGGCATTAAAAGTTTTATTCCGCTTGCAGAACATAGTTTAGGTTGGGTATTGCCTGCTTTGGTCGTTTTTGTTTTATTGAATTTAATTCCAAATAAGACAAATGAATAACCTTATTTAAGAAAAATAAATTTTAAATGATTTCTATTTTTAGCATCAAAAATTATAAACCCTAAATTGGTAATAAAATGGCTAAAAAGCATAGAAATTGCGGCTCCCATTATTTTGTAAGTAGGAATTAAAAGAAGTCCTAAAGTTAAATTTAAAAAACAGCCTATCATAAATCGGTATACATTTTTTTTAAGTTGATTACTATTGATCAGGTGTTTTTCAAAAACCATCCCTAAAAAAATAAATATTGGCGACCAACTAAATATTTTAAGCGGCGTAGCGATAGAAGCATAACTTTCATTAAAAAAAGTGCTTAAAATAGAGGTTCCAAAAAATGTGTAAAATAATCCTATTAGAACTCCTAATAATAGCATGTATTTATACAAAGCGCTTATTTTTTTCTGATATATATTCATATCCGTTTTATAAGATTCTGCCAAAGAAGGATATAATGCATTAATTATTGAAAAACCAATACTCCAAGTAAGAGCTATAACTAAAAAATCGATGGTAGCGAAAAGACCTATTGCAGCATCACCAAAATAGTATTTTAAAATAAAATCATCAATAGAAATATAGAGCGATACTAATAAATTTGAAAGGATTAAAGGATAAGAGTTTTTTAATAAATATTTAGCCATCAATACAGAAAAATATTTATTTTTAAGTTTAATAGCCGTTTTAGTAATAAAAATAAAGCCGTAAATAATTCCTTGCAATAAGAAATCAATAATTAAAAGTGATGCAAAATATTGAATTCCAAGTTGATGTTCAACGCCATAATATTGCAATAAAACAATACAAAATAAGCTTGAAATTTTACTTATAAAAATATAATTCGTTTTTTTAATAGCATAAAAATAATATTCGAAAACATCTGTAATCCTTATAAAATAACTAAAACCAATTAAAAAGTAGAGCCAAAATAGTTCGTTACTATTATAAAAGTAATTGTAAATTAAAAGTCCTAGAAAAAATAAAATCCAGCTAAAAAGACGCAAGTAGAAAGCAGTTACTAAAATTTCTTTTGTTTTTTTCGGATTAAAAATAATCTCTCGAATACAAATTGCAGATAATCCTAAAAATAATACAGGTGCAAAAAAGGCAATAAATGTTTCAGCAAACTTAAGTTTCCCAATATTTAAAACACCAAGTGAATTAAATATTTTAGGAATAATAAAGATACCAACAAGTAACTGAATTAATTTTTCGGCAATAAACCACTTTGTATTAAGAAAATCTTGTTTACTAAAAAGCACAGGTATCTATTATAGAATTGAATGTATAAAGATTAAACTTTTTTTGTAATCTTGTAGCCTAAATTATTAAAATGTCCCCAGAGTTTCTAAGGCGCTACTATATCTTAAAAATTATTACAAATCCAAAAGCTTTTGGTGTGGATAATGATTTATATGTAACGCATAAAGAACTTCAACAAAAACTACAAGATAAACAATCAGAATTTATTGAAAATGAATTTTTAAGTAAATTAAATTCTAACAGCCCAAAAACGGTTCATAGAGATTTGGATTTTATTAAAAAGGAGTTTGGCGTTCATATTTCATTAAAAAGAGGCTATGGATATTTTGTTAAAAGTGGTAATGTATCCGAAGAAATTACAGATATTTTTAATAGATGCGAGCACTTATTAATAAGTAAAAAAGCATCAGAAAATCATTCTTGTGTAGCTACAGAAAAATCTTCATTAAATAGTAAGTTAGATCTATTAGTGCTAATTAATGCCATAGAAAACAAGTATGTAATTCATATAAGTTACAAAGGCTGGTATGATGATAATCATTTTGAAGAAATTAGTAAAAAAGCCTTCCAACCTTTACATTTAAAAGAAAAAGATAAAGCCTGGTATTTGCTTGCATATTGCCCTTTAGATGCTAAAATTACGTCATTTTGTTTAGATGAACGTTTACAGGAAATTAGAATCTTTAAAAGAAAAATGTTAGCAGCAATTCCTTTTGATCATAATGCTTATTTTAAAGATGCAATTGGTATTTTAAATGATGAAACAAAAGCAGAGAAAATTATACTACAAGTTGCCAATCACCATTTAAAATATCTGATAAGCAAACCAATACACGCTAGTCAACGTCTTATTGTTGAGCCCGTAAAATGGAATTCAGAGGCATTAGATTACGCTGATCCTGATATTTGGGGAACGATTGAAGTTGAACTCAAACCAAATTACGAGTTTATAATGGAGATGCTAAAGTTTAACCAGTGGATTAAAATTATTTCACCAAAATCTGTGGTAGATAATTTTAAAGAACACCTTCAATCTATTGTAAATTACTATAGGTAATTTTTCTTAACCTTTTTTAATTTTCCTTGAAATAGACTTTGTTTGTCTTTTTGACGGTTCTATTTTTGAAAATTATAAGCTACATATGCCAGCCTTGAAATTTAAACATTCTACGAATGTGAAAAGCGAATATATTGGTTATGATTTATCTGTTATAATTAGCACCCTATTTTCTAATCCAATGAATGAAAAAGAAAAAAATACATGTTGCTTTTATGAGAGTTAAAGGCATATAAATACTAGGTTTTTAGAGTATAGAATTATTCAAAATAAAAGAAATTATAAAATTTATATTGGGGGATATAAGTTTTATAAAAATAAAGAATACGCAAAATTATCGCGTATTCTTTATTTGAAATTAATCTTTTACATAGTATATATTATTGTTAAGTCTTTTGAAAAAGGAAAATTAAAAATTGCTATGAATTGTAAAAGGGGGAAATGATGTATTCATTTACCCCTTTTTATTTTTAAGAGCGTTTTATAACAATTTACTGACATTAATTGTTACCCACTTTTTACAATCAACTAAAACAACGTATAGCAGTTCAGCACATCGTAAATTTATGTTTTGATCGCGTTTTGTAATTAAATTTTAGATTTTATCCTACTCAACGTTTCTTGAGAAATATTAATATAAGAAGCTACAATTTTGTTTGGTAAACGTTTTACAATGTTTGGGTTTATCTTGAATAATTGCTTGTATCTTTCTGATGCATCTAGTGTAGTAAATGAGATCAATCTCTTAGAATTATTTACATATGCCTTTTCTAAATAGATGCTATAAAAATCTTTCCATTTAGGAACAATCGTCATAAGATGCCTAAAATCATCATGAGTTATGTATAGAAGTTCACTGTTTTCAATAACCTGAATTGTTTCTTGTGCCGGTTCATTGGTTATAAAACTAACCAGTTCTGTAGCAAATTGATTTTCAAATGCAATATAACGTGTAACGTCTTTTCCTTCCTCATTTATATAAAATAACCTTAAGCAACCTTTTTTTACAAAGTAACTAACCTGACTATTTTTTCCATTGGAAAGCAAAATTTCATTCTTCTTTTTTTTAATTGTTTTAAAATAAGACAACACGATTTTCAAATCTTCATCATCAATATCTATATTCTTTTTTATGAAATTCGTGAGTTCTATATTGCCCTTCATCTATTTGTAGTCTCTTACAAATTTACGATAATGAATAATATCTTGTATAGATAACACCATCAAATTATGTTCATTTGCAAACTCTAAAATGGTGTCAATTTTTGCCATTGTTCCATCATCATTCATTAATTCGCACAGTACAGCTTCTGGTTTTAAACCCGCTAATTTCATTAAATCTACACTTCCTTCCGTATGACCTTTTCTTTCTAAAACACCATTATCTTTGGCTCTTAAAGGAAAAATATGTCCAGGTTTTGCTAAATCGTAGCTTTTAGCATTTTCTTTACTCGCAGCTTTTATTGTTGTTAACCTGTCTTTGGCAGAAACCCCTGTAGTAACGCCTTCTCTTGCCTCGATTGAAACTGTAAAAGGTGTTTGGTAGCTACTTGTATTTTCTTTTACCATATAAGGCAACTCTAATGCATCTGCTTTTTTATTAGGTAAACAAAGACAAACAATACCACTACATTTCCGAATCATAAGTGCCATTTGATTATTGGTCATATGATGTGCAGAGAATACCAAATCTCCTTCATTTTCCCTATCCTCATCATCCATTAAGATAATTCCATTTCCATTTTGAAGATGTATAAGCGCTTTTTCTAATCGCTCTTTACTATCATTACCAAACATTCTTAATGTATCTAATTCTGTAAGTACCATTTTAAATTATATTTAATTTTGCGTATGCAAAACTACTATTGTCTCAAATGAAATTATTTGATGTAGGTCAATAAATTTATTTATTTTTAAAAGTTGAATAAATTTTGCATTTAGAAATAAAACGTAAAGTTTATAACTATTTTTACGACCAACAGATAAAATAAAATATGGCAGTTCAAGACATTGTAAAGTATTCCTTTAAAGAAACCTTTTCTGTAAGCACCGTTCAATTTGAAAAAGCATGTACCATAGATCATTCTGTGCAACAAAACGCCTATTCAATTTATTGGATTCAAGAAGGAAAAGGAACTTACAATATCGATTTTGAACAATATCAATTTGAAGATAATGTGCTATTTTTCTTATCACCCGGACAAGTTTTTACGGTAGATTCCGAACAAATAAAAACTGCTTATAAATTAACTTTTGTAAGAGATTTTTACTGCATACAAACCCACGATCAAGAAGTGGCTTGTAACGGAATTTTATTCAACAATATTTATGAAACTCCGTTTGTAAAACCATGTGAAAAAGATACGGCAAAACTCAATTTTATTCTTGAGAGTTTAATAGAAGAATTTCAGCAAGACGAAACGGCACAATACGATATGTTACAATCGTATTTAAAGCAATTTATTATTTCTTCGGTTCGTGTAAAAAAGGAGAATCATGTAATTAAAGAAGACACCGAAACACGTCTTTTTAAAGATTTTAGTTTATTGGTAGAGCAAAACTTTAGAACCATGCATTCTGTTACCGATTATGCCAATAGATTAGGACTTTCGCCAAAATCGATTAGTAAACACTTTCAAAAGTTGGGCGCAAAAACACCATCTGACTTTATTAAGAATCGTATTTTGTTAGAAGCAAAACGTTTATTAATTTATACTGATAAAACAGTAAAAGAAATTGCTTTCGAACTCGGTTTTAACGATCCTGCCTATTTTACGCGCTTCTTTACTAAGGCTATTTCTAAATCTCCTTTGCAATTTAAAAAGGACTATTAGTCGGTAATATATTTACCTCAACTTTATTATAAGAGTTTTACAAAACACAAATCGACAAGGTTTGTGTTTTTGTTCGTTCAGTTTTGTCATTTCGAACTTTTGAGAGAAATCTTATAAAGTTGGTTGGTGTTGTGGTATCACTGTTATGGCATTTCTCCTGTCGTCGAAATGACAAATCTGTGAATTATTGTTCTGGCTTAACTCAATATTTTATTTAATTTTCTTGGGCGTGCCCTTATCAGGTCAGGCTTTCGCAACTCGCTTTATAAAGTTTTATCAAACTTTAAAAGAGCTCAAACAACTTGCTCTATCCTTCACGCATGCATTTTTGCCAACTAATTTCCGTAGTCCAAACAGTAGGAACTTTTGTCCATTTTTAAACCTTGATGTTGGTTGCATCTTTGCAGTGTGTAACAATAACAACACAACAACAAATAATTTATCCTGCGTTAGCAGCAACTAAAAATAAGAAAAAATGGAAATTCAATTAGAACAAATAGACGTAAAAAATATTATAGAAAACAACAGCAATGTATTGTTCGATTTTTATGCAGAATGGTGTGGACCTTGTCAGACTTTATTACCAACTATCAACAAATTAGCAGACGAATTAAAAGACGATGTAGTCATCAAAAAAATAAATGTTGATGATTACCCAGAATTAGCAGCAAAGTATAGTGTAAGAAACATACCAACGTTAATTTTCTTTAAAAATGGTGAGCCTGCAGACAGACATACGGGTTTAATTACAGAAAGAAATTTAAGAAGTAAAATAGACAGACTAAAATAAGCACTGCAATCATCAAAAAAAAGACAAATTTTTAACGAGTCCTAATCAAAGGAACTTTTGTCCAATTTTCGAAGTCACTATCGGTTGCATCTTTGCAGAGTCAATTATCAGAAACGCTTTTTGAAAGCATTTCAAAAAAAACAAAAAAGTGTCATTCCCATGAAAATGGGAAACTAACTAAAAAAACAATAATTATGAAAACAATAGAAAACGCACAATGCCCTAACTGCTGGGGTTACCAAACATACGACGAGCAACACCAAGCACAACAACTTTGCGAATGCAAAGCATAACAATAAATAAGATTTAAAAATATTAATAACAAAACAATTTAAAATAAAATTATGAGCACATTTAACGTACCAACAAAAAACGAAGTATCAGAAAACAACCAAGCAATTTTTAACCAATTAGAAAAAGGATTAGGTTTTGTACCCAACTTATACGCAGCCTTTGCACACAGTGAAACTGCATTAGGTAACTTTTTAGCAATAGGACAAGGAAAAACAAGTTTTTCAGCTAAAGAAAAAGAAGTAATCAACTTAGCGGTAAGTCAAGTAAACGAATGTGTTTATTGTTTATCTGCACACACTGCAATTGGTAAAATGAATGGTTTTACAGAAGATCAAATCTTAGAATTAAGAACAGGAAACGCTTCTTTTGATTCAAAATTAGATGCTTTAGCAAAATTTGCAAGAAGTGTATCACTTAATAGAGGAGCTGCAACAACAGAAGCAGTAGAAAACTTATATGCAGCAGGGTACACAAAAGGAAACTTGGCAGATGCAATTATCTTAATAGGGGAAATTACCATTACCAATTACTTTCATAAAACAACAGATGTTGCAGTAGATTTCCCTGTAGCACAAACTTTAGAAGTAGCAACAATTTAATACATAATCAATTTTAATAATAATAATAATTAGTAATACACAACAATCATGAAAAAAGTAATAGCAATTTTAGTAATAGTTTTAGGTTTCGCATTCAATACAAATGCACAAGAAGTAAAAACAGTTTCATTAGAACAAACCAAAGGTGAGTTTACTCAGAAACAACTTACATTATCTGAAGGAACGTATGTTTTTGAAGTAGCAAACAACAATGTAGGTCATAATGTAGGGTTTGTTTTAGCTCCAAAAGCAGATGTAAAAGCACACATTAAAAACGCATATGTTACTGCACAAGTAAAAAATAACACCAAAGAAAGCTCTAAAGAAGTAACGCTTAAAAAAGGTGAATATGTTTATTTCTGTCCTTTAAACCCTACACCACAATATACTTTAATCGTAGAATAATTTTCTTAATTCAAGTAGTGATTGGCGAGCAGAAATGCTCGCCTTTTTTATTAAATAAACGACCTCGTACAAATAAGTACGAGGTCTTTTTTCGAAATAAATATTTCTCGTTTTAAGAAAATCCTCAGTAAATTAAAATTTTTCTGGCACAAATGTTTGGTAATCCATTGGTGGTCTTACATACGCTTTACCGTCTGGTAAAGGAGGTAACTCAATTGGTTTTATGTCCATTTGTTCATAAGGAATCTTACTTAACATGTGGCTAATACAATTTAGTCTCGCCTTCTTTTTGTTATCAGAGTTTACGACAAACCAAGGTACTTGTTTGGTGTCTGTATGTGCAAACATTTTATCTTTTGCCTCAGAATATTCTAGCCAACGCGAGCGTGATTGTAAATCCATCGGACTAAATTTCCATCGTTTTAAAGGATTAGAAATTCTATTTTTAAAACGTTTTTCTTGTTCTTCATCACTAACAGAAAACCAATATTTTAAAACAATAATGCCAGATCTTACCAACATACGTTCAAACTCTGGACAAGAACGTAAAAATTCATCATATTCATCATTCGTACAAAAGCCCATTACTTTCTCTACTCCTGCTCTATTGTACCAACTTCTATCAAACAACACAATCTCTCCTGCAGCCGGTAAGTATTGCACATAACGTTGAAAATACCATTGCGATTTTTCTTTTTCAGTAGGAACACCCAAAGCAACTACTTTACAAATTCTAGGGTTTAAAGGCTCTGTAAAACGTTTTATAGTCCCTCCTTTTCCAGAAGCATCTCTTCCTTCAAAAAGGATGACTACTTTTAATCCTTGGCTTTTAACCCACTCTTGCATGTGCACCAATTCTGTGTGCAATATTTTTAATTCTTCGTCGTAATTAAATTTCTTTTTCTTAGTGCTAACCTTCTTTTCTTTATCCATCTACGCAATCTACGAAAATTCAAAAAAATATGAAATACATTTATTTTTAGTGGTGCTATTTTAAATTAATTATAAATAATATCGCTTTAAAAAATCACTAAAAATCACATCAAAATTAAAAGTCTTATTTTTGCACTTCAATTTTTAATAGATATCAAAAACAACTATTTGCTAAACTACTATTCATATCCGCATACAACCTCTAAAGAATGGGTTACTTTTGTTCATGGAGCCGGAGGAAGTAGTTCTATTTGGTTTAAACAAGTAAGGGACTTTAGAAAACATTTTAACGTTTTAATTTTAGATTTACGTGGTCATGGAGATAGCAAACCAACACTAAAAGATACTTTTAAAGCAAAATATACTTTCGATTCTATTACTGCAGATATTGTTGAAGTAATTGATCACCTAAAAATTAAAAAATCTCATTTTATTGGTATTTCTTTAGGTACCATTTTAATTAGAAACCTTGCCGAAAAAAGACCAGAATTGGTAAAAAGCATGATTATGGGAGGTGCTATTATAAAAATGAATTTCCGCTCTCAGGTTTTAATGAAAGTTGGTAATATCTTTAAATCTGTAGTGCCATATATGTTGCTTTACAAACTCTTTGCATTTATTATTATGCCAAAGAAAAATCATAAAAACTCTCGATTGCTGTTTGTGAACGAAGCGAAAAAATTATACCAAAAAGAATTTTTACGTTGGTTTAAATTAACATCAGAAATCAATCCTTTACTACGTATTTTTAGAACAAAAGATATTAAAATCCCTACATTGTATGTAATGGGAGCCGAAGATCATTTGTTTTTACCTTCTATAAAAAACATCGTTTCAAAACATGTCACGGCATCACTTTTTGTAATTGAAAATTGCGGTCATGTGGTAAATGTAGAACAGCCAGAAATGTTTAACAACCAAACAATCCGTTTTATTACATCTTTATAATTACATTCATTTAATTCCGTGTAAAACACTTTTTTAATAGATTTTTATGAGGTATATTTACCTTATAAACATTTTTATTATGAATCAGATAATTACATTTGGAGAGGTTTTAATGCGAATTTCACCTTCAGGAAACAAAAAATTTATTCAATCTAACCAAGTAGAATTTTATTTTGGTGGTACCGAATTAAATGTTGGTATTTCTGTAGCTAATTTTGGACAAGATGTAAAACATATTTCATGTGTTTCTGATGATTTTATAGGAGATACAGCAATTTCTTTTCTAAGAAAATTTGATGTTAGTACTTCTGCAATTGTTCGCTCTAGCAGACCTTTAGGTGTTTATTTTTTAGAAGTTGGTGCTGTTATGAGACCGAGCTCTATTTCTTATAATAGATCTCACTCTTCTTTTTCTGAAATTCAACCAGAAATGGTAAATTGGGAAAAATCTTTAAAAAAAGGAAAATGGTTTCATTGGACAGGTATCACTCCTGCGCTTTGTAAAGGTGGTTATGAAACTTTAAAAGAAGGTTTAATTCTTGCACAAAAAAAAGGTATGGGCATTTCTGTAGATCCTACATATAGAAGTGGTTTATGGAAATGGGGAGGTACTCCAAAAGAAATTTTATCTGAATTAGTTAATTATTCTACCGTTTTTATTGGTGGTGTAAATGAAATAAATGAACTTTTAGAAACCAATTACTCTTACTCTAACGACGATTTTATTGAGGCTAGTAAACAGTTAATGGAAACATATCCTACCATAGAAAAAGTGTTCGATAAAATTAGAACTTCTATCAATTCTTCTTGGCATAAAATTAGAGCGAGAATGTGGAATGGTAAAGAATTTAAAGAAACTCAAGATTTAGACATTACGCATATTGTAGACAGAATTGGTACTGGCGATGCTTTTGCTGCAGGAATAATTCATGGTCTACAAAAACTTGATGACTATAAAGCGATGCAATTTGGTAGTGCTGCTTGCGCCATTAAGCATACCTATTTAGGTGATATTAATTACGCAAACGAAAAAGAAGTAATGAGTATTCTAGAAGGAAACACTACTGGAAGATTACAGCGATAAATAATAAAAATACAGACTAATATTTAATAAAGATAAATTTATCCTTATTAACTATTAGGAAAGGTTAAATAAAAACAAGATATTTGCGCCGTGAAAATAGCAGCAATCTTTTTATCGTTATTCTTGCTTTCTAAGCCCTTACTTCCATTATTGGAGTATGCTGCCTTTTACGATTATATTAAAAACGAACTTTGTGAAAACAAAGATGCTCCAGAGTTACAATGTAACGGAAAATGTCATTTAGCAAAACAGATTGTTAAGGCAGGAGATTCTGAAAGTGGCAATGAAAAAAAACAATCTTTTAAAGTAGAAATTTCTATTGTTTATTTTCAAGAAACAACTCACAAAGAATCTTTTCTTTTGTCTAAAGACGAAAATTTAAAAATAAGTACTTCATATAATAACACCTATAAATTCCATTATACGGATGTTGTTTTTCACCCACCACTCGCTTAATTTCTTCATACTAAGAAACACAATACACCAAATAATTGGTGCTTAATTAATTTAATTAGGCTTCTAGTTATATGCTATCAATTAGAAATAATTAATAGTAAAAAACAACGCACAGTTAAGTTTTTTTTTAAACAAAAGCTTTTTATACGGTGATTGGTAAGCGTATTTCTTAACGATTTCTTTTTAGTAGTAAAAATGCAATTATAGCAATTGTGTCTAGTTGATAATGTGCAATATACTTTCTTAAAAACGAGTAATTGTTCACCTATTTGCTGCTACTAGTTTTTCAACAGTTTTTTAATAAAACAGTCCTAAAATAATGAAACATTTACAGATAATTGTAATTGCAATTTCTATTGTAATAACTTCTTGTACGCTAGATAAAACAGATTACGAGGCGGAATTAATTGTAGAGACAACGGAATATATTGAGTTCGAAGAAGTAACTACCATAAATAATGAAGATTATAGCATTAGCGTAGAGGCTTTAAATGGTACTTTATATAAAGGTTATAATGAGGTTCATCTAAAAGTCATCAACTTAAAAACTGGTGGAAGTATCGAGAATTCAGAAATTACCTTTTTACCAATTATGACCGATGCAAATGGAAACAAATCTTCTTGTCCGCATGAATATAATCTAACATACAATTCAACTGAAGGGTATTACAAAGGATCTGTTGTATTTACAAATGAGAGTAGTTCTACAGTAGATTGGCAATTGTATATGGATTTTACAGATAATAATGAAATTCAATCTATCGATAAAGTTATCACTGTAGAAGAGCAAACAAACATGAACCTTAACATGACCGCATTTACAGGTAATGATGATGAACAATATTTTATTGCTTTAGTTGCACCTCAAAGTCCGCGTGTGGCACAAAACGATTTGGTTGCTGGTATTTACAAATACAACAAGCCAGCTAATGCCGCAGGAGAATTTCCTGATGTTACGCAATTTTCGTATTCAGCAGTAGAAAATCATACTTTATTGTTAGATCCGAGGATGCCAGAACCTTCCATGGGAAATCATTCATCACTTTATAATGAGGATTTATCCCAAGAAAGCGATGGTTTGTACCATGGAGTTGTGAATTATACCATGACAGGGAACTGGACGTTGAATTTCATTTTAAAAGATGAAAATAAACAAATAATAAAAGGAAACGAAGTTTCAACCGAATTTACTCCGGGAGTAGAAGGAGAAAGAGGTGAACTTCATATTGATATCTTATTTTAAAAATATGAAAGCAATAACAATAGTAATCCTATTATTAGCAACCTTGGCAAATGCACAGACTGTTGAGAAAAAAAAAGATAGTTTAGGAGGCATCTTAGATGAAGTAATAATTATAGCCGCTAAAAAAAAGAAAATAGAAACAGACATGAAAATGGCAGTTTCTGTAGATGAATTTTTAGCCTCGTCAGACAATATCAGTTTTATTAAACGTGGTGCCTATGCATGGGAACCTCTGCTTAATAATATGAGCACAGAACGCTCTATAATTACCATAGATGGTATGCACGTTTTTGGTGCTTGTACCGATAAAATGGATCCGGTAACGTCTTATGTAGAAAGTAATAATTTATCTGATATTGATATAAAATCAGGACAAGAGGGTAGTTTGCACGGAGCAACAGTTGCTGGTAGCATCGATTTGAAAAGGAAAAGTACCGCATTTACAATTGGGGAGAATTACAAAGGTGCTTACCAAACAGGATTCGAGTTTAACAACAAACAGTTTTTTAACCTTGCAAACGCCTCTTATTCTAGTGACAAATTAGTAGTAGATGGAAGTATCTCTAACAGAAAAGCAGAAAACTATACTGACGGTAATAATGACGAAGTACAACATTCTCAGTTCGAAAAACTGAATGCTTCTTTAGGAGTTGCCTACAAAACGAGTGATTTATCATCGCTAAGAGTAGATGCAATTTTTGATAGAGCTAAGAATGTTGGTTTCCCTGCATTACCAATGGATTTGTCATTATCTAGAGCATTAATTACATCGGTTGCCTACAAACAATTTTTCGAGAAAGGAATTGTAAAAGTATGGGATACTAAACTGTATTTTAATGCGGTTGAACATTATATGGATGATACCACAAGATCAGAAAATTTGGTTCACATGGACATGCCTGGATGGAGCACTACGTATGGTTTGGTATCTAAAGTAAATCTTCAAAAAGGTGATTTATCTTCAGAAGTGCAATTAAATGCCTACAACAATTTATCTATTGCAGAAATGCGTATGTATCCACAAGACAGAAGTGAGCGAACCATGTTTGCCTATAGTTGGCCATGGGTTACCACAACTTATGCAGGTCTTTCTATGAGCAATTTATGGGACATTTCTGACACAAGTCAATTAAGTTTTGGAGGTTCTTTAGGTGTCAATTACAATTATTCTAAATATGTAGAATTCAATTGGATTTTTCACCCAGGAACACCACAAGAAAAAACAAGATTTTTACCAAGTTTAAATACAAGTTATAATTTAAATGTTGGAGATTTTAATTTTTCTGTTGGTGCTGGTTACGGGCACAGAGCGCCTTCTGTTTCTGAAGGTTATGGATATTATATTTATAATAGTTTCGATCGTTACGATTACATCGGAAATCCAGATTTAAAAAATGAAATTTCTTATGAAACCAATGCTAGTGCTGGTTTTAAAAATGAAAAATTGAGTGTGCAAGCCAAAGTAAACTATTTCTATATTCAAAATTATATTATAGGAAGAATTTTAAGTTTGGGGAGTCCAATGAATTATCAATCTGTAGGTGTAAAAGGATACACCTCTTTAGATTATGCAACATTGTTTAATTTCTCACTAAATACCAAGTACAATATTTTGGAAAACTTGCATTGGAAAGGAACGCTTACGTATGCGAGAGGTTTAGATGATAATCAAAATAACCTACCTTTTATTCGTCCGCTGAGTTACCAAACTTCATTGCATTTTTCTCATAAAAATTTCGGAATACTAACATCGCTAAATGGTGATTTCAAACAAAATAATTACAGTCCAGAATACGGAGAAGACGAAACGCCATCTTACAAAAACTTCAATGTTTCTGCAGATTATACTTTTTACATTAATAATTACAAAACAGTTTTTCAAGTAGGTACAGAAAACCTGTTTAATGAATATTACAGCACCTACGCAGATTGGGGAAATATCCCAAGAATGGGACGTAACATTTTTACGTCTTTAAAAATCAATTTTTAAACAAACACAATCAATTAATAATCACAAATTTTAAAAACAATGAAAAATTTAAAGAAGTACCTTTTAGCATCATTAGTCTCATTATCAATAATTTCTTGTAGTGAAGATAGTATTCCTGTAGCCAACGACGTAACATTAGAATTTAACAACACATTTGGAGCAACAACAATTGTTTTAGGAGATGCAACCTCCACAGATGCAACTGTAAATACTTCTGCTGAAGGGCAGGTTCATCATTTTGAGGAATTAAAATATGTAATTAGTAATATACGTCTTATAAATGCAGAAGGTAACGAGTTTGCTTATAATACACAAAATTTAGATGAAGGTGCAACGGTTGTAAACCAATCAAAACCAGAAACATTACAATATGTTTTAACAAACATTCCTACTGCAGATTATACACAGATAAAATTTGGATTAGGTGTAAAATCTGACTTAAATACTTTAAATGAAGAAAGTTTTCCTATTTTTTACGCGGCAGCAGGTGAAAACGATACAGAAATGCACTGGGAATGGGGAACAGGATACCGTTTTACAAAAATTGAAGGTTTTTACGGAGCTGATAATGCAGATTTGTCTATCCATACAGGTAGTACTTTAGACGAAGATCCAAACGGAGGAGAGGCTTATGTACAAGGTGTAAATGCTTATAGAGATATTACATTAGACTTAACTACAAATGCAGAAGTTGGTTCTAGTTCACCTAAAATTACTATTAAAGCAGATTTTGACAAATTATTAAGTGCAGCTACTAATACAATTACATTAAGTTCTAATAATGCAACACCAAGCATACATCATGCTGGTAATATGGTATTAGTTGTTGACAACATTGGTGGTAATGGAGATACTGATATTAATGGAATGTTTTCTATTGAAAGTGTAGAAAACTAATCTAATCTTTTTGGGGCCAGCTTCAATCAATCACTGTAAGCTGGCTCTTTTTTTAAATAATTAAAATGAAAAAATTTATACTGAGTGTTTTTACCTTATTTCTAATTTCATCTTGTACTAAAGAAGATGTTTATGAGCCTTTTATTTTTAATAATCCAGAAATAGAAGTAAATATTCCTATAAATTTCCCAGAATTAAACAATTCATTTTACTCCAATAAACCTACAAAATACGGTGTAGAATTAGGTGAAAAACTTTTTTTTGATAAAAAACTAAGTGAAAATAACACAATTTCTTGCGCTAGCTGCCACATACAAACAAATGCTTTTACAGATAATACAGCACAAGCCATTGGTATTTATGGAAGATCTGGATTTAGAAATACACCACCAGTTCAGAATATGGCATTTATGCAATTTTATAATTGGGACGGAAATAAACAAGTTTTAGAAAGTCAACCATTAGTCCCTATTATTACACACGAAGAAATGGATTCTTCTATTTTAGAAGTAATTGGTAAATTAGAGATTGAAGAAGATTATAATACTCTTTTTTACAATGCTTTTGGTGACGATAAAATAACAGGAGAAAGAATTTACAACAGTATTGCTCAATATGAATACACCTTAATTTCTGCCAATAGTAAATACGACAAAGTAAAAAGAAATGAAGGAGAAATCTTTACTGAAAATGAAGATTTAGGATACCAAGTTTTTCAAAACAAATGTGCCAGTTGTCATAGTACAGAATTATTTACAGACCAAAGTTTTAGAAATATAGGTTTTCCTATAAATCCAAATACAGATGAGGCAGGACGTGCTAGAGTAACGGGTGAAAATGAAGATTTATATCGTTTTAGAGTGCCATCATTAAGAAACATAGCCTACACTGCTCCTTATGGTAGTTTTGGGCAATTCGCTACTTTAAAAGAAGTGTTAGATTATTTAGATAATGGTGTTTTAGACGCCGAAAATCTAGACCCGATTTTAAAAGATTACGGAAATAGAATTCCACTTACAGAGGATGAAAAAGAGCACCTTATTTCATTTCTAAACACCTTAAGTGATACTGATTTTATAACAAAATAACAGATGTAAGAATCTGAAATAAATTCCGATAAACAAAAAAAGCGAGTCTTAAAACTCGCTTTTTATATTTATTATAAGACTTAACCTTGCATTATATCTTCGATTTCATCTGCTTCAATAGGTATATTTCCCATTAAGTTAAACGGCTCTCCTTTTTCTTGAATCACCACATCATCTTCTAAACGAATTCCAAAACCTTCTTCCGGAATATAAATTCCTGGTTCTACAGTAAACACCATATTTGCTTCCATCGGTTTGTGTAATAAACCATAATCATGCGTATCTAAACCAATATGATGGCTCGTTCCGTGCATAAAGTATTTCTTATACGCAGGCCAATCTTTTGGTGCATTTTGTACATCAGCTTTGTCTAACAAACCTAACTTCAATAATTCAGAAGTCATAATATCACCAACTTCAACATGATATTCTTTCCACAAAGTTCCAGGAACCAATAATTTTGCAGCCTCCTTTTTAACGTAATTTACAGCATTATAAACTGCCTTTTGTCTATCGGTAAACTTACCAGAAACAGGTATTGTTCTTGTTAAATCACTTTTATAATTAGCATATTCTGCGGCAACATCTAATAAAATTAAATCTCCACTTTTACACTCTCTATTATTCTCCATATAATGCAAAACATTTGCACTATTTCCAGAAGCTATAATTGGCGAATATGCAAACCCTTTAGATCTGTTTCTTGCAAACTCATGCAATAACTCAGCTTCTATTTCATATTCCCAAACACCAGGTTTTACAAAATCTAAAATTCTACGGAAACCTTTTTCTGTAATATTACACGCCTTTTGCATTAAATCCAATTCAATTTGGTCTTTAACAGCACGTAATTTATGTAAAATAGGGCTGCTTTTAGCAACTGAATGTGCAGGATATTTTGCCAATAACCACTTTGTAAAACGATCTTCACGAGTTTCCGTTTCTACATTTGCTCTATAATGTTCGTTGGTGTTAATGTAAAAAGTATCTGCATAGGTAGAAAGTTCAAACAACACCTTCTCTAAATCTTGCAACCAGAAAACTGTTTTAATTCCGCTTGTTTCAAAAGCAGCTTCTTTTGTTAATTTTGCTCCTTCCCAAACCGCAATATGGTCGTTGGTTTCTCTAACAAATAATATTTCTCTGTAAGCTTCATTAGGGCAATCAGGAAACAAAAACAATACACTTTCCTCTTGATCTACACCACTTAAATATAAAATATCTCTGTGTTGCTCAAAAGGCATTGTGCTATCTGCACTAATCGGATAAATGTCATTAGAATTAAAAATAGCCAAACTATTTGGCTTCATTGCAGCAGCAAAGTTTTTTCGATTTTTTATAAATAATTTTGAGTCTATTTTATCGTATTTCATACTGATGAATTTATGTTGAAATACAAAGGTAGCAATATTTCGGTGGCTACAAATTCAACACTCATAAAATATAAAAATCTCTTACTACAAGTTTGTATTTTACAATTTAACTCTATACCCAAAACTAAAAACGTCCCTTATAATTATTGTTTTTTTGGGCGTTCGATCGGGATTGTAATTTATCTTGAGCGAAGACGAAAGGTTATATCTTTTTGAGAAAAAGTAAAAAGGATGTCATTACAAATGCAAAGCATTCACGATTTCAACAATAATAAAAAAGGATGAGTACTCCTCCCTAACGCAAAACAAAACCTCAACAATTGTCTTTTCTAGATTATTGATAAGCCACATAAAAAAAGAGATCACAAAACTAAACACACAACTTGTCATTTCGAAGTATTGAGAAATCGCATAACAGTGACGACACAATGCCTAACAAGCTTTATGTGATTTCTCAATCGCTTAAAAAAGCTCATTTCGAAATGACACACTTGGTAGTTATTGAGTGTATGAATACTTCTCTAAAAGTAAAAATCCTACAAGGTTAAAACCTTGTAGGACAATAAAACTTATGTAAATTAAAGTAATTAGTCTCTAAAACGCTTCTTTTTCGGCGCTCCAGTTCTTCCTCTTCCAGAAGTAGAACCTGCTGGTTTATTTCCTTTAAAATGAGGTTTATTTTTTGGTTTGTCTCCTTGAGAAGAACCACCATTCGAAGATCTAGTTTTCTTACCAAAAGATCCTTTGCTTTGTGTTGCTGCCCTTTTAGGTGCCGCAGTATCAGTAGGCTCAAAACCTGCTACAATAGAAGTGTTTAACTTCTCTTTTAATAATTTTTCAATTTCATTTTGGTATTCAGTTTCTTCACTACAAACTAAAGAAATTGCTTCTCCAGCTGCTCCTGCCCTACCCGTTCTACCAATTCTATGCACATAATCTTCTGGTACATTTGGCAACTCAAAGTTAATAACGTGAGGTAATAAAGGAATATCTAAACCACGTGCTGCAATATCTGTTGCAACTAATGCTTTAATAGTGTTTTCTTTAAAGTTTCTTAATGCTTTTGTTCTTGCACCCTGACTCTTATTTCCGTGAATTGCTGCAGCAGAAATTCCTGCTTTAATCAATTTCTCGGTTAATTTGTTAGCTCCATGCTTGGTTCTTGTAAAGATTAAAACTTGGTTCCAATTTCCGTCTTTTATCAACTTAATCGTAAACTCTGTTTTTTGGCCTTTATCAACTTTATAAACATTATGAGTTACTTTTTTGGCTGTAGAATTTTGAGGTTCAGCTTCTACAGAGACAGGATTATTTAAAATACCTGATGCTAATTTTTTAATATCAGCAGAAAAAGTTGCCGAAAACATCAAATTCTGACGCTTTGCAGGCATAAAACTAATCAGTTTATTTAAGTCTCTTGCAAAACCCATGTCTAACATTCGGTCTGCTTCGTCTAAAATTAAAACATCAATTCTGTTAAAAGAAACTGCTTTCTGACTGTGTAAATCTAATAATCTACCTGGTGTTGCTACCAAAATATCTACACCACTTCTTAGGGTTGCTATTTGTGGTTTTGCGTTTACACCACCAAAAATTACAGCAGATTTTATATTTACATATTTACTATACTCTCTTACATTATCGTGTACTTGCGCCGCCAATTCTCTTGTCGGCGTTAACACTAACGCTCTTAAAGGTCTATATTTTGGGTGCTTTGTTTCAGCTAAATGTTGTAAAACTGGTAATGTAAAACCAGCTGTTTTTCCTGTTCCTGTTTGTGCAGAAGCTAAAATGTCTTTACCTTCTAAAATATGTGGAATTGCTTTTTCTTGTATTGGGGATGGTTTGGTATATCCTTTTTCTTCAACCGCTTTTACTAATGCAGCGGATAAACCTAAATCTTTAAATGTCATAAAAATACTTTTTTGAATGCAACTTTATGTAGTTGTTTCAGCCTACAAAGATACGTTGTTTAAAATTGAAGTTGAATTTTTCTTAAAATTCCTTTTTATGTTAATTTTTTTGATATTGATTTTACATGTAGTAATTTCATCACCTTAAAACAAACCTCACTTTTTATGAAGTCTATTTTCACTTTTGCATCACTCTTTCTTTCAGGATTTTTAATTGCACAAACAGTAACAAGTTCAGATATCACGCAACAATCTTTAGAGAAAAAGTCTCAAATGATGAACTCTTCTTTGGTAAAAAATGTTGAGTTTACCAATATTGGACCAACCGTAATGAGCGGTCGTGTGGTAGATATGGATGTAAATCCAAACAATACAACCGAATTTTATGTAGGCTATGCTTCTGGTGGATTGTGGTATACAAACAATAACGGTACAACACTTACACCTGTTTTAGACAATGCTTCAACCCAAAACATTGGTGATATTGCAGTAGATTGGAAAACTGGAACCATTTGGGTAGGTACAGGAGAAAATAATTCTTCGCGCTCTAGTTATGCTGGAATTGGAATTTTAAAATCTACAGATAAAGGCGAAACTTGGCAAAATGTTGGGTTACCAGATTCTCATCATATTGGTAGAATTTTGATCAACCCAAATAATGCTGATGAAGTTATTGTAGGCGCTATTGGTCATTTATATTCTTCAAATGAAGAAAGGGGGATTTTTAAAACTACAGATGGCGGAAAAACATGGACAAAAACATTATTTATTAATGAAGACACCGGAATTATAGATGTTGATGTTGCTCCAGAAAATTTCAATATTATGTATGCTGCTTCTTGGGAAAGAGAACGCAAAGCATGGAATTTTGTTGGAAATGGAAAAAATTCTGCTATTTACAAAAGTACCGATGCTGGTACTTCTTGGACAAAAATTGCTGATAAAAGCGGTTTCCCTATAGGAGATGGAGTTGGTAGAATTGGTTTAGCCGTTTTTAATGAAAATACGGTGTATGCTTTGCATGATAGCCAATACAGAAGAAAAGCAAAAGGTAAAAAAGTAGCTTCTTATAATTTATCAAAAGAAGAATTTAACAAGTTAACTTCTGCAGAAGTGTTAGCTCTTAGAAATAAAACTTTAGACAACTATTTAAAAGAGTATGGTTTTAGAGAAAAATTTAGAGCTGAAAATGCAAAACAATTGTTAAGACCAGGTGGTTTAAAACCGAAAGAACTAATGGCTTTTTTAGACGATGAAATGGCAATCGCTTTTGAAGAACCTGTAATTGGTGCCGAAGTTTTTAAAACAACTAATGGAGGAACTTCTTGGAAAAAAACACACACTGAATATTTAGACGGAGTCAACAGTTCTTATGGATATTATTTTGGAGAAATTAGAGTGAATTTACAAGATGAAAACAGCATTTATGTTTTAGGGATTGGCATTATAAAATCTAAAGATGGCGGAAAAACATTTTCTTCCATCAGTAGAGAAAATGTACATGCAGATCATCAGGCATTATGGGTAAACCCTAAAAAACCAGGTCATTTAGTAGAAGGAAATGATGGTGGTTTAAATATTTCTTATGATGATGGAGAAAGCTGGATAAAATTAAACAATGCTGCCGTTGGGCAATTTTATTCTGTAAATGTAGATAATGAAAAAAACTATAATGTGTATGGCGGTTTGCAAGACAACGGTGTTTGGTTTGGACCACATAATGCAAAAATTGATAAAGCATGGCATAAATCTGGGCAAAACCCTTTTAAGTCGATTATGGGTGGAGACGGAATGCATGTTCAGATAGACAACAGAAACCATAATATTGTATATACAGGCTATCAATTTGGTAATTATTACCGTATTAATTTAGAAACTGAAGAAAATATATACATTCAACCAAAACCAGAAAAAGGAGCCAAACCTTACCGATTTAACTGGCAAACTCCAATTCATTTATCTAAACACAACCAAGATATTTTATATTTAGGTGGAAATAAATTACACCGATCTTTAAACCAAGGAGATACTTGGGAAACAATTTCTGACGATTTAACAAACGGCGGAAAAGAAGGAAATGTTGCTTACGGAACATTAACCTCTATTTCTGAAAGCCCGTTCCAATTTGGATTAATTTACACTGGTTCAGACGATGGTTTACTGCATGTTTCTAAAAACGGAGGAGGAAGTTGGACTAAAATTTCTGAGAATCTTCCAAAAGATTTATGGGTTTCTAGAGTGATTGCTTCTAAGTTTAAGAAAGAGCGTGTGTATGCAACTTTAAACGGATATCGTTTTGATGATTTCACTCCGTACGTGTATATGTCTGATGATTACGGACAAACCTGGAAAAACATTGGAAACACAATTCCAACTGCTGCTGTAAACGTTATAAAAGAAGATTCTGAAAATGAAAACATAGTGTATTTAGGTACAGATAATGGATTGTATATTTCTTTTAACAACGGAACTTCTTGGGAAGCTTTCAGTAAGAATTTACCAAATGTTGCCGTACATGACTTAGTGATTCAGCCAACTGAAAAAGATTTAATTGTAGCAACACACGGACGTAGTTTATATAAAACGAATATTACTGCAATCCAAAAAATGAATGACAGTGTTTTAGTAAAATCTATTGCACTTTTCGATGTAAATAATATCAAAAAAAGTAAAAGATGGGGAAGCTCTAGAAGTCAATGGAGAAAAGCAAGTACGCCAGAAATTAAAATTCCTTTTTATGTAAATGCTGATAAAAAAATAACGCTTGATATTTATGCAGATAATGTAAAAGTAAACTCAATTTCTGTAGATGCAGACAAAGGTTACAATGAAACTGTTTATGATGCTTCTTTTTCTAAAAAAGGATTGAAAGACTTTAAGAAAGCTAATAAAAAATCTGAAATTGAAAAAGGAAATAACGATGTATATTATTTACCTAAAGGAAAATATACCGTTAAAATTGGTGAGGAAAAAACAAGTTTTGAAGTAGAGTAATTTAATTACGTTTTTAAACAGTTATTACGTGTACTCGTTACAAACGAGCACCAGCTTGTGAGCAAATTATTATAGATTTATTAGTCGCTAGCGCTCGTTTGTAACGAGTGCTGGCAACAATAATAAAATATAATTTAATACTCAGTTTAAACCAGTTATAGCTTGTAATTTTTACATTTACAAAAGTGGTAGAACTACAAAAATTTTAGATCGATTTTAGCACCTTTTACCAAAATAGAATCATGATTAAAAAACACATTTTGACCATTAAATTCAGCTTCTATTAACCAATAAGAACCTTTAAAATAAGAATTTAAAACGGTTGCTTTTTCTTCTGATTTTTCTACTATTTTTATTTGATGTGGATATACTAAAACTGTTTTATTATTGATGTTGATTTCGTTTACATCATCAAATAAAGCGGCAACGTATTTTTCTTTTGGGTTGTTGTAAATATCTTTCGGAGCATTATTTGCTATAATTTTATTGTCTTTGATAATAATGAGTTTATCTGCAAAAGAAAGTGCATCATTTTTATCGTGTGTTGCAATAATACAAGCAATGTTTTTTTCTTTTAAATAACTGAATAAATTCCTGCGTAAAGAGTTCTTTTTAAAATTATCTATTTGCCCGAATGGTTCATCTAACAATAATAATTGAGGCTCTTTTGCCAAAGCTCGTGCAATAGCGACACGTTGTTTTTGTCCACCACTTAGGTTTTTAACCATGGTGTTCTCAAAAGCCTTCATCTGAATGACTTCTAATAATTCTTGGGTACGTAACTCACTTTCTTCTGGATAAAACCTCGACAAGAATTTTTTAATATTTTCCGATACAGAAATGTAAGGCATTAGATCGAAGTCTTGGGCTACATATTTAAAGTTTTCGAAACCGGGAACAAGATGCTTTTTTGGACCAAAAATTTGTTCGTCTTTCCAAAATATTTTTCCTTTATTTAAGTCTACTAACCCGTAAATGGCTTTTAAAAGTGTCGATTTCCCACAACCACTTTCTCCCATTACACAAAGGTGTTCTCCTTTTTGCAGGGTGAAATTAAAATCGTTTAATATTGATTTTTTTTTTTGGTAAGAAAATGAAACGTTATCTACTTTTAGCATTTTACAAAAATAAGGATTATAAATAAATTCTAACATGGATTTTTGAAACCTTGTAGGAAAATTGAATTTTATGTTATCACTGTTATGAAACTTCTCAATACTTCGAAGTGACAATTGTAGTGCAATTTTGATAGTTTTTATTCAGGCTGTCATTTCGACTTTTTTGGAGAAATCTCATAATGTTGTTCATTATTGAGTTATCAATGCTATGGGACTTCTCAATACTTCGAAGTGACAATTATTATGCGATTTTGTTGATTTTTATGTTTTTTTTACAACCAACTTTTGCGTTAGCGATTGAAACGACATCCTTTTTGCTTTTTCTGCAAAAAGATATAGTGTAAAGTGCGCCCCTTGTGGTAACGCCCAAAAAAACCGACACTTTCGCATCGGTTTATTTTTTTTGCACACAAATAATTGTGCACAAATTGTAATACTTAAAGACACTGCGTGTCTACCAGATTCTTACTCTTTCTTCTGGTTTTAAATACATTTTGTCACCTTCTTTAACATCGAACGCTTTATAGAAAGCATCTACGTTTTTAAGCGGCATATATGCTCTGTACATTCCAGGAGAGTGTGTATTTGTCATGATTAAGTTTTTAAGAGCTTCATCACGCATTTTTGTTCTCCAAATTGTTCCCCAAGAAAGGAAAAAACGTTGTTCTGGCGTGTAACCATCAATATCTGCTGGTCTTCCGTTCTTTTGTAAGAAAACTTGTAAACCTTCGTAAGCCGCTTGTACACCACCTAAATCTCCAATATTTTCTCCTAAGGTATATTCACCATTTAAATGCATAGAATCTATGGCAATAATATCTGAATATTGTTTGATTAATTGTCCGCCAATTTCTTTAAACTTTACAGAATCATCTTCTGTCCACCAGTTGTTCAGGTTTCCATCACCATCAAAACGAGCACCAGAATCATCGAAACTATGAGAAATTTCGTGACCGATAACCGCTCCAATTCCACCGTAATTCACAGCTTCATCAGCTTTATAATCATAAAAAGGAGGTTGTAAAATTGCTGCTGGAAAAACGATTTCATTATTTACAGGGTTAAAGTATGCATTTACAGTTTGCGGAGACATTCCCCATTCTGTTCTGTCTACTTCGCTACCTAATTTTGCCATTTCTTTGTTGTAGTTCCATTTGGTTACGTTAATAGCATTCTCGAAATAAGAACCACCATTTTCTAAACCTTTAACTTGTAATTCGGAATAATCTTTCCAAACATCTGGATACGCTATTTTAACCGTTAATTTGTGTAATTTCTCTAAAGCTTTTTCTTTAGTAACTTCACTCATCCAAGGTAATTGTGCAATTCTTGCTTCGAAACCAAGCATTACATTATCAATCATTTCCTTCGCTTTTACCTTTGCTTCTGGTGGAAACATTTTTTCTACATACAATTTACCTAAAGCTTCACCGATTGCACCGTTTAAGCTACCTAAAGCACGCTCATCTCTTGCACGTTGTTTTTTAGCTCCACGCATTTCTTTAGAATAGAATTCCCAATTTGCAGTTTCTAAGTCTGTAGATAAAGAACCTAAAGAGCTATTTATAGTATTCCAACGTAATAATAATTTAAGATCTGCTACAGATGCTTTTGTAAAAACATCACTAAAAGCTTTAAAATATCCAGGATCTGTAACAATTACAGTTTCTAAATCTGTAACTCCAATACCGTCTAAATGTGCTTGCCAATCTATTGAAGGAGACAATTTTTGTAATTCAGCAATCGTCATTGGATTGTAGATTTTACGAATATCTCTACTTTCTTCTTTAGACATCATTGGTGTTGCCAAACTAGTTTCTAAAGCAACAATTGCTGCTGCATTCTTTTTAGCTGTAGCTTCATCATCACCAAATTCTTGTAACATTTTTGCTACAAAAACTTCGTATTTTTCTAACTTGTCTTTCACTTTAGCATCAACATAGTAATCTCTAGATAAACCTAAAGAACCGCCGCCCATATAACCTGCATATTGACTACTGTTTTTTAAATCGTTATAAACACCAAAACCGTAAAAACCTCCACCACCATAAGGTGCCATGTTTGTTAAATACGTTTCTATATCTTTCTTTGTCTTAATTTCATCTACTTTAGCTAAATAAGGCATTACAGGTGCTTTCCCTTGTGCATTTCTAGCTACAGTATCCATTATTGTTTGGTAATAGTTTACTGCCTTTTCTTGATCTGAGTCAATTTCATTTCCTTTAGCATCTTTTATTTTAGGAAAATTACTTTCTTCAATTGCTTTGTTTAAAATAGTTAAAACATCTGCATCTGTCTTTTTACGAAGCTGGTTAAATCCACCCCAAGAGGTTTGATCATCTGGAATTTCGGTTTTATCTAACCAAGTTCCGTTTACGTGTCTAAAGAAATCATCTGTAGGTTTTACAGTTGTATCCATGTTTTCTAAAGCAATACCTGGTGCTTTTTCTTCTTTTGGGCTGTCTTGTTTACAAGCTACTAAACCTAAAGAGGCAATAGCCGAAACAAAAAAAACATTTTTAATTATCTTCATTATTATCTGATTTTTGTTGAGTTTAATTATTTGATTAGTAACAAAAATAGCATATTGTTACATATTTTAAGATTTATTTTTTACTGATTTAGATATTTATCGAAAAAAAGAAAGTTTAAAAACGCATAATATTTACTGTTTTTTATCAAAAAATCTATTTAACTAAATCGATATTCTTCTTGTAGCATTTTTAATTATAGTAGTTTTGTAAGGATAAAACTATTTATGAAGGATTATATAATTATAGGAGTAGGACAATCTGGACTTGCGATTGCGTATCATTTAGCCAAACAAAATGCTAATTTTTTAATTGTTGATGCAAATAAAGAAACTGGTGAACCTTGGTTAAAACGATGGGATTCTCTAAAATTATTTACGCCTTCGGAATTTAATAGTTTACCAGGAATGGAATTTCCTTATAAAAAAGGACATTATGCTAACAAATACGAAGTTGCCGATTATTTAAAAGCGTATGTTTTTAAGTTTAATATTCCCATTGAATTTAACCAACGTATAACTTCTTTAAAAAAAGAGAATGGTATTTTTACTTTAAAAAGTGAAGACAAAACTTTTGAAGCAAAAAATGTAATTATTGCAACCGGTCCGTTTCATAAACCATTTACACCGAGTTGTCATAAAAAAATATCAAAAGACATTTTTCAAATTCATAGTGAACATTATAAAAGTCCGGATCAATTAAAAGAAGGCGCAACTTTAGTTGTTGGTGCTGGAGATTCTGGCGTACAAATTTTAAATGAAATTTCTAAAGCTAAGAAAAAGGTTTACTTTTCTGGTAAAACAGATATTGTTTCGCTTCCTCAAGAACTTTTAGGAAAAACATTGTGGTGGTGGTTTAGTAAAGTAGGTTTTTTAACGGCGAATAAATATTCTTTTATCGGAAAAAAATTGAGCAATAACGGTCAGCCAGTTATTGGTACAGATGTAAAAACGTTGTTTAAAAAAGAAAATATTACTTGCGTTGGGAGAACGTTAGATGCCAATGAAGAAACCATCACTTTCGAGAAACAACAAGTTACCGATATTAAAAACATCGTTTGGGCAACCGGTTTTAAACCAAATTTTAATTGGATAGAAAACATCAAATTAGACGAAAATCAGTATCCTAAAAATTACAGAGGCGTAAGCGACATGGAAGGTTTGTATTTTATTGGTTTACCATGGTTATACACAAGAGGTTCTGCCACTTTAGGAGGCGTAAAAAAAGACGCAAAATACTTATGTAATTATATTGCTAAAAAACAAAAAGATAGCCATTAATAACAGCTATCTTTTTTATGTGAAATATATTAATTTTAGATTCCTTCCTTTACAGGGATTAGAAACACCTAATTTTAAAAGGCTTAATTCTTCTTATAAAAATTACGATTTAATTTTAGCCGATATCGGATTTGGTAACTGCTCAAACCCCATATTAAATAACGTAAAACCAAAAATATCTGCATATTGCTCAATGGTTTTTGCAACAGGTGTTCCGGCACCATGACCAGCATTGGTTTCTATTCTTATTAATGTAGGATTATCTCCAGACTGTTTTGCTTGTAATTCTGCTGCAAATTTAAAACTGTGTGCTGGTACTACTCTATCATCATGATCTCCGGTAGTTACTAAAGTTGCTGGGTATTGCACACCTTCTTTTACATTATGTACTGGCGAATAGCCTTTTAAATATTCAAACATTTCTTTATTGTCATCTGCGGTTCCGTAATCATACGCCCATCCTGCTCCAGCAGTAAATGTATGGTAACGTAACATATCTAAAACACCAACTGCAGGCAAAGCAACCTTCATTAATTCGGGTCTTTGCGTCATAGTTGCTCCAACTAATAATCCGCCATTAGAACCACCACGAATTGCTAAAAACTCTGAAGAAGTATATTTTTCTGAAATTAAATATTCTGCAGCTGCTATAAAATCGTCAAAAACATTTTGTTTTTTTAATTGCGTTCCTGCATCGTGCCATTTTTTACCATATTCTCCTCCACCTCTTAAATTAGGCACTGCATATACACCACCTTGTTCCATCCAAACTGCGTTTGCAATACTAAAAGAAGGTGTTAAACTGACATTAAACCCACCGTAACCATATAAAATAGTTGGGTTTTTACCGTTTAACTCCACTCCTTTTTTATGAGTAATAATCATCGGGACTTTTGTTCCGTCTTTAGAGGTATAAAAAACTTGTTTACTTGTATATGCATCAGTATTAAAAGCGATTGAAGGTTTCCAATAAGATTCATATGTTCCGTCTTCTGGGTTGAATTTGTATGACGAACCTGGCGTACTATAATTGGTAAAAGAAAAATACAATTCTTTCGCTGCTGTTTTTCCTCCAAAACCGCCAGCAGTTCCAATTCCTGGTAATTTTACTTCTCTAATTAATTTTCCATCAAAACCGTATTGCAATACTTTAGAAACGGCATCTACCATATACGTTGCAAAGAAATAACCTGCACCAGAATTTAAACTCAATACATTTTCTGTTTCCGGAATAAAATCTTTCCAGTTTTCTGAAGTTGGGTTTGCAACATCAACAGTTACTACCTTTTTATTTGGCGCATTTAAGTTTGTTACCAAATACACTTTACTTCCAATATTTTCTATCGGATAGGTATCACTATCTGTATGCTCTAAAATAGTTACCAACGGACTATTTGGTTTAGAAAGGTCTTTAAAAAATAACTTATTTCCAGAGGTTGATACACTTGCAGAGATAAAAAGGTATTGATTGTCTTCAGAAACATTTCCACCAACATAACGGTGTTTTTCTGACGCCTTTTCACCAAAAACTACAACATCTTCTTTTTGTGATGTTCCTAATTGATGATAATACAATTTGTGTTGATCTGTTTTTGCAGACAACTCACTTCCCTCAGGTTTATCGTAACTAGAATAATAAAAACCTTCGTTTTTGTACCACGAGATTCCTGAGAATTTTACATCTACCAACGTATCTTCCTTTATGGTTTTAGAAACTGCATCCATAATGATAATTTTACGCCAATCAGAACCTCCTTCAGAAATTGCATAAGCAGCAATTGCCCCATCTTTAGTAAAACTTAACGAGCCTAAAGAAGTAGTTCCGTCATCAGAAAAATTATTTGGATCTAAGAAAATTTCTGGTTCAGAATCTCCTTTGGTTCTATAAATAACACTCTGATTTTGCAATCCGTTATTTTTAGAAAAATACGTGTAATCGCCTTCTATAAAAGGGGTTCCTACTTTTTCATAATTCCATAATTCAGACAAACGCTCTTTTAATTGTTCTCTGTACGGAATCTTATTTAAGTAATCGAAAGTAACCTCGTTTTCTGCCTTTACCCAAGCTTCAGTTTCTTTACTTCTATCGTCTTCTAACCATCTATAGTTATCTACAACAGCGGTTCCAAAAAGTGAATCTATTACTGGTTTTTTAGTCGTTTCTGGATATTTCAAATTGATGTTTTTTTGTTTGACTTCTTCCTTACAAGAAACAAATATTGCACTTGCAAATAAAATAGGAATGATTAATTTATTTTTCATGAGCTCTAAAGTTTGGTGGATATCAAAATTAAGGATATTTAATATATTTATAGTTATTTAAGCATTTTTAACTTTTGAAGCTTCAATTTACTCCCATTTTGTAATTTATCAAGTATAAAAACGACTACTTTTGTGAAAATAGATTACGTATTTCCGATATTGTCGGAAGCAAATTAAAAAATTATGACAGAAAACTTAACAAAAGAAACTTTCTTAGAAAAGGTTTTTAATTTTGAAGAAAGCCAAGAATGGAAATTTAAAGGAGACAAACCAGCATTAATCGATTTTTATGCAGATTGGTGTGGACCATGTAAAGCTATAGCACCTGTTTTAGAGGTTTTATCTGAAGAATACGAAGGTAAAATTGATATTTACAAAATAGACACCGAAGCTGAACAAGAATTATCTGCAGCATTCGGAATTAGAAGTATTCCTTCTATGTTATTTTGTCCTGCAGAAGGTGAGCCACAAATGGCAAATGGCGCTTTACCAAAAGCAGAACTAGAACGCATTATTGCAGATGTTTTAAAAGTGACGAAATAGTTTTTATTATTGCTATTTTACAAAGCAATTTTAATAATATAAATCCTGAAATTAACTTTTCAGGATTTTTTTCGTTTAAAAAACAATACATAAGAATCTAATGTATAAGAAAATTATGTATATTTGATGAATCGCACAGACAAAACAAATGTCAGTTCGAGTGGTTTTAAATTGAAGTGAAAACGAAAATTTAAAATTGTATCGAGAACAAAATGGCTTCTCGATACAATTTCGATAAAAAATCGAAATCACTCGAAGTGACAGTGAAACCAGAATAATACTGTTAAACAGACTTTAACAAATAAATACTTACACATTATAACGATTACACATTTTTTAAACATGGGAAATCAGAAATTATATAAAGGCTCTTTACAAACCATCATTTTAAAGTTGTTAGAAACCAATGATAAAATGTATGGGTATGAAATTACACAGAAAGTAAAAGAGCTTACAAAAGGCGAATTAAAAATTACCGAAGGTGCTTTGTACCCTGCATTACACAAATTAGAAGCGGATGGTTTGTTAGATGTAGAAGTTGCAAAAGTAGGAAACCGACTACGTAAATATTACAAACTTACCGAAAGTGGAACCAAAGAAACTGCGAACAAGTTGGATGAAATGCAAGAATTTTTAAGAACGATGCAACAATTGGTAAATCCTAAATTAAGTTTGGAATAATATGGAAAAGCGCTATGAAATAACGGAAAAACAGTTGACTTTTTTAAATAATTATTTGCTGAGAAAATACCCAAGTATTACTGATGAAACTAGAATAGAATTGGTAGATCATTTGGTTTCTGACTTTGAGAAAACAACTGAAGATGGAAATTTATCTCAATATTTATCTAACAAATTAAGTTTTATTAGAAAGTTCATTTTTGATAGAGCAAATACTCATCAAAAAAGATATGGAAAGGAAACTTGGAAACAATTCTATAGCTTTTTGACGTATATTAAATTATTACCAATCACATTTTCTGTATTAATTCTTTTCTATTTTCTAAATGAAAACATAAATGAAAAATGGTCTTGGGGAACTTTAGCTATTATTCAACTATTAATTTTTCTTTCTTCTATAATATTTGGAACAATTTATAAAAAAGAACTTAAAAAACTTGATGAAGTAAAATATTTAAGTGCTGATATTTGGTTACCATATGTTATGGTTCAATTACCAAGCGGATTTGGTTTTGACGATTATATAATGTCAAACAGTATTTTATTTACATTTTACGCTTCTTTCACTATAATTTATGCTATTTCTGCTTTTATTGTAATTAGAGAAAAGAGAAAAATCATCTTAGAAAAATACAAACACCTATTATACTAACGCTATGGAACTAACAAAGGAAGAAATACAGAAAGTAGAACATTATTTAAACATAAAACATATTACTTATATCGATTTAAGAGTGGAAGTTTTAGACCATATTGTTTCTGAAATTGAAGACGTAATGCGAAAAGAGAAAATTACTTTTCATTATGCTTTTGCAACTGCAAAACAAAAATGGAATCCGCAATTAAAAGAAACTACCAGTATGTTTTTCGGTTTGGGTTTTTCTGCACCAAAAATTGTAATTCAGAAAGCAAAAAAGGTGTATTGGAAACAATATGTATTTTTATTAGCATCTTATTTTATACCCTTTTTATTGTTAACTCATTTTAACTTTACAATAGAAAACCCCACAGAGTATAGTTTTTTTACCCTTTTTAAAGGAGTCGTAATTTTTAGTTTTCTGGCTTTTATTTACATGTTGGTTTTTAGAAATTATAAAATTGAAACTACTTATGGTTTTATTTTAAAAGCTCAAAGTTTAGGCGCTTTTACTGGGTTAATTGTTTTGGCTGTATTTTTCACACGTTTAAAAGAGTTAAACGGAATTAACATTGGTATGCTTTGCTCTTATATTTATATGACTATTAGTTATTTCCATTTCTATAAAAAACACCAAGAAGCTATCAAAAAATATAAAATTTCATAACTATGGAATTAACAAAAGAGCAAATACAGTACATAGATCATCGTTTAGAAAACGAAGGTGTAAAATATTGGGATATTAGAATAGAAATATTAGATCATGTAGTTTCTGATGTTGAGAAAAGAATGGATAATGAGGAAAGTTTTGATGATGCAATTAAAAATTCATTTATTTTTTTAGGACATAATGGGAACTTTGATGATTTATTAAAAAGTAGACAAAAGCTTTATCAAAGATTAAATAACAAAAGTTTTCTTAAAGAGTTTAAACTATTTTTCACTTCATTTAAAAGTGTTTTTAGTTACATGCTAATTATATTAATATGTTATTTATTTCAAGATGAGAGATTAATTATTAAAATACTTATTGCATCGTCTTTAAGTGCTTTTACACTTGTTACTGTGTTTAGCTTAGTACATTCTAAAAAAGTTTTTAAATCCGCCAGTCTTTTGGCTAATTTTAATTTTCTATCTATTTCATTAACACTCTTAAATTGCTTTATTTTTTTTCCAAGAGTTTTTATGGATATAGATAAATTACCTAATGAATATTTAGCTCTGGTTGTTGTAATTATATACCCATTCTTTTATGTTAGTTATATCAATTTCTTTAAAGGCTATAAAAAGATTAATGCCTCTTATTTAAAACTAATTAAAGAATGAAACTAACCAACACTCACATAGAAGAACTCTACAAATTCACTAAAAAACATTACGTAGAATATTATGATGTTCAAACGGAATTGGTAGATCATTTGGCAAATGACATAGAAAGTATTTGTAAAGAAAACCCGAGTTTAACTTTTGAGCAAGCTAGAGATACATCTTTCAAAAAATTTGGCGTTTTTGGTTTTATGGATGTTGTAGAGAAAAAACAATCTCAAATGACAAAAAAGTACTTTAAAATCATTTTTAAGTTTGCTAAAGAATGGTTTCAACTTCCTAAAATTATACTTACAATATTACTTTTTACAGGTTTTTATCAATTGCAAAATACTTCAAATGCCTACACAGTATATGTTACTGTTTTTGGGTTTGTTTTTATAGCACAAGTAATTTTAACAATCATCAATGCTAGAAAGTTAAAAAAGGAATTTAAAATAACACAAAAAAAATGGCTGTTCAAAAACATTATTAATGTTCAAGGATTGATATATTCGGCTTTTATATTAATTTATTCTTTCCATTATTTATTTCCGAATAACTCCAAAGACTTTTTAGTAATGGGAGATTTTAGAAAAGCTTTCTCAGCATTTTTTATCACATTTATACTAATTTTCGGCTATATCACTTTAATTGTTATTCCTAAAAAAGCAGAAGAATTATTAGCAGAAACATATCCAGAATATAAATTGGTTTAAATTTTCAGGTTAATGAAATTTTCAGAAAATCAAATAGACGAACTTTATAAATTTACCAAAAAACATTATGTGTATTATTACGATGTGCAAACCGAATTGGTAGATCATTTAGCAAACGACATAGAAGAAATCTGGGTAGCTCAACCACTTTTAACATTTGAAGAAGCTCGAGATACATCCTTTAAAAAATTCGGTATTTTTGGCTTTATGGATGTTGTAGAAAGCAGACAAAAAGCCATGAATAAACGTTATTGGAAAATAATATTACGTTTTGCAAAAGAGTGGTTTACAGTTCCTAAAATAATCATCACCTTTTCTGTATTTCTATTATTTTTTAGTCTTTTACAGATAAAATTTTCGGAATATATTTTCTTAGCAACTCTTTTAATTTTAATTACATTAGAAGGCATAAATTCTTACAAAGTGAGAAAAAAGCACAAAGAAAAAGAAGTGAAAAAAGAAAAGATATTTCTTTTAGAAGAGATGCTTGGCACGACAAAAAACACCTACACAGGTTTTACTTTTGTCAACTTATTTAACATTGCCAATTTAACAAGATTAGATTTTAGTCACTTAAATAGCTATTGGATTTTCGCTATTTCTATTGTACTGACTTTATTATGCATTTTGTTTTATGTTTCTAATTATATACTTCCCCAAAAAGCAGAAGAATTACTACAAGAAACCTACCCAGAATATAAAATGGTAAAAAGCGATTAAACAACTTTTAAGAATACGAATATCACTTCTATCTTAGTAATAGTCTCCTAAAGAAGTTAAAAACATAATGGAACAATAGTATGAGATTTCTCCGAAAAGTCGAAATGACAAATTGCATGAAAAAAGTACAATAAATGAAGTATTCTTATCAAAAAAAAGAAAATTAAAAATATTCTGTAACAAATTCCATTTCTAAACTACTTATTATCAATCTAACTAATTACCAAAACTTATGATTTCACATTTTTTAAAGCTAGAATGGAAACAATTTACACGTTCTGCCTCTTTAGGGAAAAGCGTTTCCATAAAAATATTAATGGGCTTTTTGGCAATTTGGATGCTTCTTGGATTTCTTTCTGTTGGGATTGGAGCCTATTTCTTTCTTGAAAAAGAATTCCCTAACAATGACCCTTTTATTATGGCGAATAAATTTATAATTTTCTTCATAATCATAGATTTACTTTTTCGCTATTTAATGCAGAAAATTCCTGTAATGGATATAAAGCCAATGCTTATTTTATCAATAAAAAAGAAAAAACTAGTAAACTATATTTTAACCAAATCTATTTTCTCCTTTTTTAATTTCAGTGCTTTAACACTCTACATACCTTTTGCTTTTATCTTAATTTCTAAGGGATATAATTTTACAGGTGTATTAGCTTGGACTTTTTTTATGCTGACAATTACAATCTGCGTAAACTTTATAAATTTCTTAATTAATAAAAATAATATTGCGCTGGGAGTTATAATTATATCTATAGCAAGTATATGGATATCTTTTAAATACCAAATATTTGATATGACTCATTTTTTTGGCGATGTATTTTATACTATTTATAAAAACCCTTTGCTTGCCATTATTGGGCTGCTATTATCAATAATATTATACTATTTAAACTTTAAACAACTATCTAATATTATATATCTAGATGGAGCCATAAAACAAAAAGAGGAAGAAGTAAAAACTGCTGATTTATCTATGATAGATAAACTAGGTGATGTTGCTCCTTTTATTAAAAATGATATTCGATTAATTTGGCGAAATAAAAGAACAAGAACAGTATTTTTAATGTCTTTTTTATTTTTACTAATTGGCTTAGTATTCTTCACTGTAAAAACATACAAAGATTCAGAAATATGGCAATTATATGGTTGCATTTTTTTAACGGGTGGTTTTGCCATGAATTACGGACAATTTGTACCCGCATGGGATAGTGAACATTATAGAATGTTAATGACTCAAAACTTTTCTTATCGAAAATTTTTAGATTCTAAATGGTTTTTAATGGTAGTTATGACCATTATTTTATTTGTTTTATCTACACCGTACATTTATTTTGGTTTTGACAAATACCTTTTAATTGTTGCAGGATTCTTCTTTAATCTAGGTTTTACACCGTTAGTAATGCTATATATGGGAGCATTTAATAAAAAAAGAATAGATTTAAATGCTAGTGGTTTTGGTAATACACAAGGTACAAGTGCAGCGCAATTTTTAGTAATGATTCCTGTTTTAATTTTACCAATGATAATTTACGCCATTGTTAATCACTTTTTCGGTTTTAATACAGCGGTAATTGTTATTGCAGCTGTTGGTGTTATTTCATTTTTATCAAAAAACGGATTAATGAATTTGATAGAAAAAAAGTACCAACAAAATAAATACAAAACACTTCACGGTTTTAAACAATCGGAATAGATCAACCTTAAATTCAACATCAAAATGATTACAATAGATACAATTACTAAAAAATACGGAAAAACAGAAGTTTTAAATGTAGCATCAGTAGAAATTCCTACCGGACAAAGTTTTGGTTTGGTTGGTAACAACGGAGCAGGAAAAACTACTTTGTTTAATATACTTTTAGATTTAATTAGACCTACAACAGGGAGTATTACAAACCATAAAATTGTTGTAAACCAAAGTGAAGATTGGAAAAATTTTACAGGTTCTTTTATAGACGAATCTTTTTTAATTGGTTACTTAACCGCAGAAGAATATTTCGATTTTATTGGAGATTTACGTGGCATGAACAAAGCAGATGTAAAATCTTTTCTAACTCAGTTTAATGACTTTTTTAACGAAGAAATTATAGGAAAGAAAAAATACCTGAGAGATTTAAGTAAAGGAAACCAGAAAAAAGCCGGAATTGTTGCTGCATTAATGGGAGATCCGAAAGTTGTAATTCTAGACGAACCTTTTGCTAATTTAGATCCAACCACACAAATAAGATTAAAAACCATCATTAAAAAATTAACCGAAAACAGAGATATAACAGTTTTAATTTCTAGTCACGATTTAACACACGTTACCGAAGTTTGTGAGCGCATAGTAGTTTTAGACAAGGGGAATGTGGTAAAAGATATAGAAACATCTACAGAAACTTTAGAGGAATTAGAAAGCTATTTTTCTGTAGAAGCCTAGTATTCTTAATTTATTACTATTTTTACGCATCAATTTATACTATTATCTATAGATTTTAGTTTAAATAAGAGTTTCTTACTTTTAAAATTAGTTGTTTAATCTAGATATATCTGCGTGAAAACCACCAAAAAAATAGTTTTAGTAATTGCCGTATTTTCAGTTCTATATTCTTGTAGTACAAGAAAAGATACTGTAATAAGCAGAAACTGGCATACCTTAAATACTAAGTACAATGTACTATTTAATGGTAAAGAAGCTTTTAATAAAGGAATTGAAGGTATTAATGAAGGCTATAAAGATGATTGGTTTACACAAATACCTATAGAACCAATTAAATTTGAAGAAGATAAAATTAACATCCCAAACTTTAATACAGGTATGGGTGCTGGTTTTAATGATGACAACGGAAACGAAGAAGAAAAAGCGAGTACTCCTTTTGGAATTGCAGAAGAAAAAGCTGTAAAAGCAATCCAAAAACATGGAATGAACATTAAAGATGTAGAGCGCAACAGACAAATTGATGATGCGTATCTATTATTAGGAAAAGCCCGTTATTACGAACAACGCTTTATACCTGCCATAGAAGCATTTAATTATGTTATTGCTACGTATCCGGATGCTAATTTAATTGCTGAAACCAAAATTTGGAGAGCAAAAGCTAATATTAGAAATGATAATGAAGAGTTCGCTATTGAATCTCTAAAATTACTTCTTCAGGTAAAAGACACACTAGAAGTAGATTTACCAGAAATAACGAGAGAACAAGGATATACTGCTTTAGCAATGGCCTATATAAAATCTGACAGTATAGATAACGCTAAAAAGTATCTAAATAAAGCTACAGAAACACTAAATAATAGAAACCAAGGTGCTAGAAATCTATTTGTTTTAGGTCAGATTTACAGTTCAGAACATAAAAAAGGTTCCGCATCACTTGCATTTCAGAGAATTATCGACTTTAGAAAAGCGCCCTACAAATACAAAATGCATGCCCATATAGAATTGGCAAAAAACTCTACTAGCGACTCTACTTCCAGTGCTATCTTAGAAAAAATTCAAGATTTAATTGAAGAAAGAGAAAACAGACCTTATTTAGATGAATTGTATTATCAAGCTGGTTATTTACACGAGCAAAACGATAGTATAAATTTAGCTGTAGCGTTTTATAATAAATCTCTTAGAGCTGAATCTGACAATGTAAAACAGAAAACATTTACCTACGAAAAATTAGGGAACATCAATTATAAAAATTCAAAATACATCGTTGCAAGTTCTTATTATGATAGTATTATAAACATTGCAGCAGATACTTTAAACTTAAAATTTAGACGTATTAAAAGAAAGCACAAAAACTTAGCTTCTTTAATTAATTTTGAAAATACTGTTGCTAAAAATGATAGTATTTTAAGAATTGTTGCACTTTCTAAACCCGAACAAGAAGCTTTTTTTCAAAAATACATAGACGATTTAAAAGAGAAAGATGAAGAAGCAGCTCAGTTAAAATTAAATCAGCAAGCCTTTGGAGATACGTTTGGCGGAAACATTTTAAAATCAAACACCAAAGGAAAATGGTATTTCTACAATTCTCAATCGATAAGTTTTGGTAAAACAGAATTTGCAAAAATTTGGGGAAACAGAGCTTTAGAAGATAATTGGAGATGGTCTGGAAAAGCAGCTACCAACATTGCAGACAATGACTCTTTGGTTATAAATACAAAAAATTTACGTTACGATTTAGCGAGCTACTTAGAAACGATTCCTACTGAAAAAGAAAAAATAGACACTTTAAAAATTAACAGAAATCTAGCTTTATACGAATTAGGTGTTATTTATAAAGAGCAATTTAAAGACACTAAACTAGCTTTAGAGAGATTAGAAAGAGTAAACAGTCTAAACCCTAGCAAAGAATTAGTTTTACCAATTAACTGGCATTTATATCAAATTTATAATGAGTTAGGTAGTGCTATAAAAACAAATCAACATAAAAACATCATTCTTACAGACTATCCTACCACTAAGTTTGCACAAATAATAAGAAACCCGAATAAACCTCTTGAAGAAGCTGTTTCTATAAATGAAATAGAAGAGACTTATAAAGAAATCTATTATCTATATAAAGAAGATAAGTTTGAAGAAACCGAAGCCAAAATAAACGAAATGCTTCCAACATTACAAGACTCAAAATTATTGCCAAAATTCGAGCTATTAAAAGCTTACGCTATAGGAAAATACCAAGATATAGAAACTTATAAAATTGCAATGGACTTTGTAGCTGTTAGCTACGGAAATACAGAAGAAGGAAAGAAAGCAAAAGAAATAGTAAAACAATTAAGTAAGTAATATGTTTAGTAATAAAAGTAAAAAACCACAAAATAAAAAAGTTATGGAAAGAAATGTTCTTGCTAAAAATACAAAAATTGTTGGCGACATAAAATCTGATGGTGATTTTAGAATTGATGGAACATTAGAAGGAACATTAGTGACAAAAGGACGAGTTATTATAGGTGCCGATGGTTTTGTTAAAGGAAAAGTGGAATGTACCAACGCGGATATAGAAGGTAAATATTCTGGAAACCTTTTGGTATTAAATACCCTAACCATAAAAACGAACGCAAACATTTCTGGAGAGGTAATAATTGGCAAACTATCTGTAGAACCAGGTGCTACATTTAACGCAACTTGTACTATGAAAGGAGCCGTAAAAGAATTAAATTCTAGTAATGACAAAAAAAACAGATCAGAAAAAACCGCTTAATAAAGCAATAAGACTCTCTGGTGCGGGTTTGCAAATGGGGTTAACTATTTATTTAGGTTCCTTGTTAGGGGAATGGTTAGATCTAAAATTTAACACTGCTTTCTTAACAGAAGCTATTACATTATTTGCCATCTTTGTAGCAACCTATTCTTTGATAAAACAAGCCAATAAAATTAATGATTAGAATTGTTATTACGTACTGTATTGCCTTAGTTTTACTTTTCGCTATCTGTTATGGTATTCATAGTTTTCTGATAGAAAAAAACCAAGTGATATTACATTTTAAGCTAGTAGAAATATACGAATTTAATGTTGGTTTCTCTGTATTGGTTTGTACTAATTTTGTTGCATTCTCTTTTGTTGATAAATTCAAGAAAAAATTAAGTTATATATATCTTGCCGCTATTCTTATTAAACTAATACTGTTTAAATTAGCCTTCTACGACACCCTGTTTCTAAAGGAAACACTCACTGTTTCAGAAAAATTATCGTTGCTAATTCCTACCCTTATTTTTTTATCAACAGATGCATTTTTTGTAGCTAAATTACTGAACAAAAAACAATAAAATAAAATAGCTAAAAAAAAGAGTGTAAGTATTTGAATAATTACATACCTTTGCCGCAAATTTAGAAAGCGTATTTTAAAAATGGGTGTTGCACAAAAAACAATCAAATTTCTGACAATAGCTGTAATAGCTCTTATTACAACTACAAGTTTCGCATTTGAATCAGGTAAAAAGACCGACGACCAAAACGACGGAGGACAAGTAAATACCAAAGAAGAGGTAAGAGCTTATATAGAGCATCACCTTAAAGATTCTCATGATTTCGCATTTTACTCTTACACAAATGATGCCAATGAAAGAAAACATGTAGGTTTTCCTCTTCCTGTTATTATTTGGACTACAGAAGGTTTAGTTACTTTTATGTCATCAGAATTTCATCATAATGACGATGGACATGTAATTGTAGAAAAAAACGCATTAAAATTCGCAAAAATACACAGTAAAATTTACGAGCTAGAAAACGGAGCTGCAACAGTTTCTTTTGATGATGCTCATCATGCTACAAACGCTAGTAGAGTTTTAGATTTTTCTATCACTAAATCTGTTGTAGGTATTTTATTTGCAGGATTCTTAATGTTCTTAGGATTCTCTAGATTAGCAAAACAATATAAATCAAGACAAATACCAAAAGGATTTAGTCGTGTTTTAGAGCCTTTAGTTTTATACGTTAGAGACGAAATTGCAAGACCAAACATTGGTGAGAAAAAATATAAAAAATTTACAGGCTTTTTATTAACCGTATTTTTCTTTATCTGGATCTTAAACTTATTAGGTTTAACTCCATTTGGATTTAACGTTACGGGTCAAATTGCTGTAACATTAGCATTGGCATTATTTACAATGGTAATCTATTTAGTAAATGGTACCAAAGATTTTTGGATGCACACATTATGGATGCCAGGTGTACCTTATATTTTAAGACCTATATTAGCAGTTATAGAATTAGCTGGTTTTATTTTAATTAAACCGTTTTCATTACTTGTACGTTTATTCGCAAACATTACTGCGGGTCACTTTATTGTAATGAGTTTAATTGCATTAATGGTAACAATGAAAGAAGCATTCGGACCTGTAGCATCTACAGGAATGTCTTTAGCATTGGCTTTATTTATAATGGTTATTGAATTATTAGTAGCCTTTTTACAAGCATACATTTTCACAATGTTATCATCATTATTTATTGGAATGGCTGTTGAAGAGCATGACCATCACTAAAAAACCTTGGTGCAAACCAAGTATCAAAAAAGAGTATTAGAATTTGTTTAATTAATATATTTAAAAATCAATTAGTATGTACAATTTAATTGGAGCAGGATTAATCGTAATCGGAGGAGGACTTGGATTAGGTCAAATCGGTGGAAAAGCAATGGAAAGTATTGCTCGTCAACCTGAAGCAGCTGGTAAAATTCAAACCGCAATGATCATCATTGGTGCCTTATTAGAAGGATTAGCATTTGGTGCATTAATCTTAGGGAAATAATTTTCTCAAAAAAAAACGAAAACACATTTCTGTAACGGTTGGTTACAGAAAGTGTTTTTAAATTAAACAAAGAACAATATAATTAGTAAATAGAATGGAAACTTTATTAAACGACTTTTCACCAGGCTTATTTGCAATGCAAGTAGTAATCTTAATTATCTTATTAATTTTGATGAAAAAATTTGCTTGGAAGCCAATTCTAAACTCTTTAGAAGAAAGAGAAACAGGTATAGAAGATGCATTAGAAGCTGCAGAAAATGCACGTAAAGAAATGCAAAATCTACAAGCAGATAATGAGAAATTATTAAAAGAAGCTAGAGCAGAAAGAGAAGCAATGATGAAAGATGCTAGAGATATTAGAGATAATATGCTAGCAGAAGCAAAAGAAGATGCAAAAGAAGTTACTTCTAAATTAATAGAAAAAGCACAAGCATCAATTCAGCAAGAAAAGCAAGCTGCTATAGCCGATATTAAGAAAAACGTTGCCGAATTATCTATTGGTATCGCAGAATCAGTAATTAAAAAAGAATTATCTAATAAAAAAGATCAACTAGAATTAGTTGAAGGACTTTTAAAAGATGTTACTTTAAACTAATTTAAGCATGAAAAACGCAAGAGCAGCAATACGTTATGCAAAAGCAATTTTAAATCTTGCTAAAGATTCAAAAGAAGAAACTGCCGTAAATGACGATATGTTATTGATAGCTAGTACAATTTCTGAAAATGAAACTTTTGAAGTAATGCTAAAAAGTCCTATTGTTAAACCATCAGAAAAAACAAAAGTTTTAAAAGCTTTGTTTGAAGGTAAAGTAAACAATATTACACTTGGCTTGTTTCATTTATTACAAGATAATAAAAGAATATCAATGCTTCTTAGTATTGCAAAGCAATATGCTATTATTTATGATTTTGATAAGAATATAAAAGTAGCAAAGGTAACTACAGCAGTTCCTTTAACAGAAGAAATAGAAAAGAAAGTTTTAGCTAAAATTGTAGCCATTACAGGAGACAAAGCTAATATAGAGAACGTAGTTAATCCGGCTATTTTAGGAGGATTTATTTTACGTGTGGGAGATGTGCAATATGATGCAAGTATCTCTAATTATTTATACGAATTGAAAAAGGAATTTGACAACAGTCATTTTATTCCAAAAATTTAATTATACATCAAATTATAAAAGATGGCAAGTATCAAACCAGCTGAAGTATCAGCAATTTTAAAGCAACAGTTAACAAATTTTGAAGCAAAAGCTACTTTAAACGAAGTAGGTACTGTTTTACAAGTAGGAGATGGAATTGCTCGTGTTTACGGTCTTTCTAACGTTCAATATGGTGAATTAGTAGAATTCGATAATGGATTAGAAGGTATTGTATTAAACTTAGAAGAAGACAATGTAGGTGTTGTTTTATTAGGTGCATCAACTTCTATTAGAGAAGGATCTAACGTTAAACGTACAGAACGTATTGCCTCTTTACAAGCAGGTGAAGGCGTTGTAGGACGTGTTGTAGATACTTTAGGAAACCCTATTGATGGTAAAGGACCAATTACAGGTAAAACTTATCAAATGCCTTTAGAGCGTAGAGCTCCTGGAGTTATTTATAGAGAGCCAGTAACAGAGCCATTACAAACTGGTATTAAATCTATTGATGCAATGATTCCTGTTGGACGTGGACAACGTGAGTTAATCATTGGAGATAGACAAACTGGTAAATCTACCGTTGCTATTGATACTATTTTAAATCAAAAAGAATTTTACGATGCTGGTGAACCAGTATATTGTATATATGTAGCTATTGGTCAAAAAGCTTCTACTGTTGCAGCAATTGCAAACATGTTAGAAGAAAAAGGCGCAATGTCTTATACTACAATCGTAGCAGCAAATGCATCAGATCCTGCAGCAATGCAAGTATATGCACCATTTGCTGGAGCTGCAATTGGAGAATTTTTTAGAGATACTGGTAGACCAGCTTTAATTGTTTTTGATGATTTATCTAAACAAGCAGTTGCATACCGTGAGATTTCTTTATTATTAAGAAGACCTCCAGGACGTGAGGCATATCCTGGTGATGTATTTTACTTACACTCAAGATTATTAGAACGTGCTGCAAAATTAATCAATGATGATAAAATTGCTAGTGAAATGAACGATTTACCGGATTCTTTAAAAGGAATTGTAAAAGGTGGAGGTTCTTTAACTGCATTACCAATTATTGAAACACAAGCAGGAGACGTTTCAGCATATATTCCAACAAACGTAATTTCGATTACAGATGGACAAATTTTCTTAGATGGAGATTTATTTAACTCTGGTGTTCGTCCAGCAATTAACGTAGGTATTTCTGTATCTCGTGTTGGTGGTAACGCTCAGATTAAAGCAATGAAAAAAGTATCTGGTACTTTAAAATTAGATCAAGCTCAATATCGTGAATTAGAAGCGTTTGCAAAGTTTGGTTCTGATTTAGATGCTGCTACAATGAGCGTAATTTCTAAAGGACAACGTAACGTTGAAATTTTAAAACAAGCTCAAAATGATCCTTACTCAGTAGAAGATCAAGTTGCTATTATCTACGCAGGTTCTAAGAACTTATTAAAAGACGTACCTGTAAATCAAGTTAAGAAATTTGAGAGAGATTATATCGATTACTTAAACTCAAAACATAGAGATACTTTAGATACATTAAAATCTGGTAAATTAACACCAGAAACAATTGCAGTATTAGAAGCAGCAGCTAAAGAAATTTCTACTCATTTCGAATAAAAAATAGTTGTCATTCCCGCGCAAGCGGGAATTTCAAAATTCCAATAGAATGGCAAACTTAAAAGAAATACGTAATAGAATTACCTCTATTAAATCTACAATGCAGATTACATCTGCCATGAAAATGGTATCTGCTGCAAAGTTAAAAAAAGCACAAGATGCAATTACGGCAATGCGTCCATATTCATCTAAACTAACTGAATTGTTGCAAAATTTAAGTGCAACTTTAGATAGTAATGCTGGTGGAGTGTATTCAAATCAAAGAGAGGTTTCTAAAGTTTTATTAGTTGTTGTAACTTCTAACAGAGGTTTGTGTGGTGGTTTTAACTCATCAATTACAAAAACAGTTATTAGAACTGTAAAAGAAAAATACAGTAATGTTGATGTAGACCTATTTACCATTGGTAAAAAAGGTGGAGATGTTTTATCTAAACAATATAACATTGCAGAAGCTAATAACGAAATTTACGACGATTTAACTTTTGATAACGTAGCTGAAATTGCTGAAAAGTTAATGCATCTATTTGCAGAGGGTACATATGATAAAATTGAACTTATTTATAATCAATTTAAGAATGCTGCAACTCAAATTCCGCAAGTAGAACAATTTTTACCAATTAAACCTATTGAAGGTGGTGATGCAGAAGCAGTAAGTTCTGATTATATTTACGAACCATCTAAATTACAAATTGTTGAAGCTTTAATACCTAAATCTTTAAAGACTCAGTTATATAAAGCACTTAGAGATAGTTTTGCATCAGAACACGGTGCTCGTATGACTGCAATGCACAAAGCAACAGACAACGCTACCGATTTAAGAGACGATTTATTGTTAACTTATAACAAAGCACGTCAGGCAGCAATTACTAACGAAATATTAGAAATTGTTGGTGGTGCAGAAGCATTGAACAATTAGACGAAGTTTTTTACTGAGTCAAATTATTCAAAATGCAGAAGCATTGAATAATTAGACACTTTAATTATCCTGCGAAAGCAGAAACTTATATAAAAAAGAGCTTATCAGAATTGATAAGCTCTTTTTTTATACCTTGGCATATAGTTTGATTTCTATTACAAAATAAGAATTATGAAAACTTTATCCATTTTACTACTTATATTGAGCTTTTCACAATGTGGAAGCACTCAGTTTGAAAAGAATACTCCTTTTATAATTGATTCGGCAAACTATATGACTTGGACTGGAGGACAACCAGGAATTCATGGTATTAATGTTCAAATTCAATTAAAAGAAAAATCGAATATTACATTTGATTCGTTATACTTTAGAAACAAGGCCACAAAAGTCGAAATTAAAGAAGCATCTCTAATTATAGCAAACTATACTAATTCAAAGAATAAAAACTTAGATATTACACTTCATTTAGACCCTAAAAAGGAATTTAGAAATAAACTTCCCATACAAAAAAAGATTCCTTTTGAATTATCAAAAAATGAAGCAGTCCTCACCTATCAACTAAATGGAAAAACAAAATATTATAAAATAAAAGATATTAAAGAAAGGGATACTAAACCTACTCAACAAATACAATAAGATGCAAAAAGATTCTTTAAAAATCACTCAATTATGAGTGGTTTTTATTTTTGGCACGTATTTTGAAATTACGTAAGCATAACAGTAAAATTCAAGCTTATGAAATCAATAAAACTACTTATAACAATAATCATTACCGGAACACTATTAAGTTCTTGTTCTACAGTTGACGATAATTACCAAGTTTCTTTAGAGCAAGTAGTCACAGATTATGATTTATGGTATGTAGATTATCACAGAACAACAGGAAGTGGAGACATCCCTTATGTTTCTAGAGCATTTACTTTATCATTTGTAAATGGAATTTTATACGCAAACAATAATATTGTAGATATTGGAAGAACCGGAAATGGTTTTGGAATTGTTGTTGGAACATACAATACGTATAATGGGGAATTGGAAACAGATCATGATATAGACGGTGCAAACGACTTTGAAGTTACTGTACTTTCTAACAATGAAATAAAATTATATAATTACAGACAGAATGTTACCTATTACTTAATTGGGTATCAGGTAAGTCAATTTGACTATGATAAATTATTTTACGAAAACATAGAATACTTTTTGCAAGAATATATTGCTTGGGAAAAAATAAGTACAAAAGGAGGCTTAACAAATGCCTTTGATAATGAAAATTATTTAGCATTTACACCCAAAAATATAACAACATTTTATAGTTCTCAAGAAGGAGTTGGCACAAAAGTTGATTATAGTATTTGGGATTACGTTGGTGCATATGAAATCTTTGATATCAATGGATTTGAAGACATAAAGGATTTAACATTATATTATGACAACGGAGATACAGAAGAGTTTAAGTTGGACGTTATTAATGATAGAACGATAGCACTTTATAATTATGAATCAGGAAAAACTTACGAGTTTTCTGGAATAGGTTATTTAGAATTTAAGAAAAGTGAAAATTCTAAAACAAGTGCAAAAGATATTGTAAGGAATGATGGTAGAAAACGTACTAAGGTAATAAGAGAAACAAAAGAAAGAAGAAATTTAAAATAAAGTTTGGTTAGTTGATTTTTGATTGGAGTAGTTACCAATTGAAAGATAAACCGTCCTGTGGAGGACGGTTTTTTCTTTGTTTATAATTTGATAAAAATTAAACCCTAAAACTCTGACTATCAAAATATGTTTTCTTAATTTTATAGAACAATTTTACGGATTGAATTAGATTACTGCTACCGCAGGAATAATAGAAAAAAGACAAATGAAACAAACAGCATTTATAACCGGAGCTACTTCTGGAATTGGAAAAGCAACAGCAGAAATTTTCGCAAAAAATAACATCCGTTTAATTCTTTGCGGAAGAAGAGCAGAACGATTATCAGCACTTAAAGAAACTTTAAGTAAACTTACAGAAGTAACCACTTTACAATTTGATATTTCTAAAAGAGAAGAAGTTGCAACAGCCATAAATTCATTACCCGAAAACTTTAAACAAATTGATATTTTAATAAATAATGCAGGGAATGCACATGGTTTGTCTAGCATACAAGATGGCGATATAGATGATTGGGATGCTATGTTAGATATTAACGTAAAAGGCTTGTTATACGTTTCCAAAGCTATCATTCCGCAGATGACAAAAAGAAACAATGGTTTTATTGTAAATATTGGCTCTATAGCCGCAAAAGATGTCTATCCTAACGGAAATGTGTATTGTGCTTCTAAACACGCTGTAGATGCTTTAAATAAGGCAATGAGAATCGATTTAAATAAACATAACATTCGTGTGTCTGCAATTCATCCTGGAGCGGTAGAAACTGAGTTTTCAGATGTTCGTTTTAAAGGTGATATAGAAAAGGCAAAATCTGTGTATGCTGGTTATAAAGCTTTACAAGCGGATGATATTGCAGATATTATTTATTTTGTAATTTCTAGACCGTATCATGTTAATATAGAAGATTTAGTAGTGTACCCAACAGCGCAAGCAACACCAACAATTTTAAATAGAGATTAAAATGCCAAAATCAGAAATTATAATTGGGTGTATGTCTTGGGGGAAATGGGGAAAACAATTTTCTACTAAAAAACAAATTGAGATGATTCAATTCTGCGTAGAAAACGGTAATGCAACATTCGATCATGCAGATATTTATGGGGATTATTCTACAGAGGCTGAATTTGGAAAAGCGTTTGTAGAAACTGGCATTCCGCGTGAAGAAATTCAGTTAATATCTAAATGTGGTATCCAACTTGTTGGAGAAGCAAGAGATAATACATTAAAACATTATAATTATTCGAAAGAATATATTATTTGGAGTGTAGAATCTACTTTAAAAAACTTAAAAACAGATTATCTTGATACTTTTTTACTGCACAGACCAAGTCCGCTTATGCAACCTGACGAAATTGCAGAAGCCATTACAGCATTGCAAGAAAGTGGAAAAATAATCAATTTTGGAGTTTCAAACTTTACGCCTTCTCAAGTTGATTTAATTGCTGATAAAATTCCTGTTTCTGTAAATCAAATAGAATTTTCTTTAACACATCATAATGCAATGCAAAATGGCAATTTAGATCAAATGCTACAAAAAAGTATGCAGCCAATGTGTTGGAGTCCTTTAGGAAGTGTTTTTAGAAAAAAAACAGCACAAACAGAAAGAGTAAAAGCAGTTTTAAAAACATTAGTAGCAAAATACATGGTTTCTGAAGATGTGTTATTATTAGCATGGATTTTAAAACATCCTTCAAAAATATCTCCTGTGATTGGAACCACAAATAAAGAACGAATTTTAAACGCAAATAAAGCTTTAGAAATTAATTTAGAGCTACAAGATTGGTTTCTACTTTTAGAAGCTAGCCAAGGAGAAGAAATGCCATAAAATGATAAACAAAAGACTTTTAATCAAAAACCTACTTTCTCACAACGATGAGAATAGTTTTTATGATAAGAAGCAAAAATTATCATTAAGTGCAAAAGATGGAAAAGCAAAGTTTTTAAAACATATTTGTGCACTTTCTAATTCCAATCCAGAAAATAATTCTTACATCGTTATTGGTGTTGAAGATGAAGAAAACAAAATTATTGGTGTCGATTTTTATGATGATAGCAAGATTCAGAATTTGGTAAATGCTTATTTAAAAAATCCTCCAAAAATTGAATATGAAAATGTTCCTTTTCCTAGCTTACAGCGTCATAAAGTTATTGGTTTGGTTACCATTCATCCGAATAATAAGATTACATCACTTTTAAAAAACACTTGGAAATATAGAAAAGGAACTACTTTTTATAGAAGAGGAAGTAACTCTATACCTTCTTCCGGAAATTTTGAATTGCGAAATACCAACAAAGATATTGTTGAGGCAATAGAGAAAAATGCACGTAACAATATAGAACTAACCTTAGATGGTGTTTTCGATTTCATCAACAATCATAAATCAGCCTACAACCCACAATATAAAGTTTTTAATGAGCAATTTGTGCTGTGTTGGGCAGGAGAAAAAAAGCTTATAAACGATGAAGTTTATTTTTCTAGAGTAGATATCGAATTAATTAACGAGCAAGTAAAGTTGTTTTTTTCGGCTTTAGATGATGTACAAATTAGTTATAATCAGCACTCTTTTATTATCACCGAGTACATCTATTTAGGATTAGAAAAGCAGGAAGAATTGTATCCTTTAGAGAAAACAATTATCCATTTTAAAGAAAACGGGCAGCATGACATTGTAAAAGAATTCTTGTTTGTTCCTCCAAAATTTGATGTAAACATTATACATCACATTTACAATGATTGCAATGCTATTGTAAAAAAAATTGAAAACAACATCCCTCTTTCTGTAATTGAAGATGCGGATGTGTTACGTTTACCTACCAATTATTTAATCTGTTATTTACACGGTTATATAGACGTCTCTAAACAGTTAAAGAAGGTAAAAACCTACCTAAAAGATTTAAAAGATAAAACAACGTATATAAAGTATAAGGAAGCTATGCGTGTAATTAGAAAAGTGCAGTATCATTAAATAAAAAGAGGTCGTCTAAAAAAGTGTTTTTATGTCAGTAAGACAACGTTTAATACTTTTAAGACAACCTCTTCTTGCAAAGGGATATTAAAATTTATAGGCTACTTTCTGGACTTCCGCTTCTTCATTTTTTTATCTTCTAATTTCTTTAAAATTTTCTCTTGTTTTTTCTCGTTTAATTCTGCTTTTGTGAGCTTTTTTCTCAATACAGCCATGATATTATTATTTTAAATTTATATATAAGAAAAACAGTATCGTAAACTCTAAATGGAAACATTATTACATATGCGAGTAAAGCCATTCAATTTGTTATTTTGAATATCTTCTATAAGAAATAATGAAATAGAGTTGTGTAGGCACACTCGAAATGCCTAATTAAGACACAAAGATAATTTTACGTTTTCTATACATTGCAAAAGAAAAAGAAGCACAAACAAAGCCATGGACGAGCGTCTCATAAAAGCTTTGTAGATATTTTCTTTTTATTGATTTCATTGCAGTATTAAAATAAAATATTGATTAATTATCAAAGATAACTTTAAGATTTCGACTTTCCAAATTTACATGCATCGTTTAATTAAAACGTATTCTGGATATGAGAAATATTAAACAAAATTCAATTTAGAAAATGATTTATTTAAAATAGCCACATCATCTACTTGTAACCATTTGTCTAAAATTGTTGCGTAAATCTCTCTAAAATCTATTTCATATTTAAGGTTTCCGTTTTTATCTAAATCGCCTAAATTAGGTAAGTTATTATACAAACCTTGTTGCTTTAAGTTTTTACCCATCACAAAAACATTGTTAGCTGTTCCGTGATCTGTCCCTTTAGATTCGTTTTGTTTTACACGTCTTCCAAATTCTGAAAACGTAAGAATTAACACATCCTCAAAAGTGTTGTTTTTTTGTAAATCATTTATAAACACTTCCATACTTTCTGCATACACTTTTAATAATCTTTCTTGTGTACCTGCTTGGTTTGCATGTGTATCAAAACCACTTAAACCTGCATAATATACTTGTGTTTCCAATCCAGAGTTTATAAACTGAGAAATAGTATTCAACTGTTTTCCAAAGATATTTTTAGGAAATTCTGCAGACGTACTTTTTGTATTACTTTTTTCGTAAATGTGTTTTGCAGATGATTTTGCATCAATCATGGTGTTGTACAAATAGCCTAAGTTATGTTCGCTTAAATGGGCATCATCATAATTGGTTACCACATTGTTAAAAAACGGAGCTCGCATAGAATTGTAAAACATTTTTGGGTCCGTAATTGCCAATCCGTTTTGTGTATTTCCTTTCATCATTAAAGACAAACTTTCATCAACTTCAATGGCAGCATATGGATTTCCTTTGGTGTAATCTAAATAACGACCTACCCAACCATTTTGTAAATATTCATTACTATCACTAGCCGTTTGCCAAATATCTGTAGATCTAAAATGTGATAAATTAGGGTTCGGATACCCAACATTATTTATAATACTTACAAAACCTTTGTTATACAAATCTTCTAATGGTTTTAGACTTTTATGAAGTCCAACTTCATCCGAAATTTTAAATACATCGTTTTGTTTTATGGCGATGTTATTTCTTTGTTGATAATAAATATCGTTATTAAAAGGAATCACCGTATTTAAGCCATCATTACCCCCTTTTAACTGAATAATTACTACTTTTTTATGGCTAAATGTTTTCACAGGAAGCTGTTCAAAAGCCTTTAAAAATTGAGGCACAAAAAACATTCCTGAAGCAAAAGTTGTCTGTTTTAAAAAATCTCTACGTTTCATGTGGTTAATAATTTAGCAAAGTTGATATTCAGGTAAACTCATTAATTGCACAACAAAATCTCTTTTGGAAAGTTGCTGATTTCTTTCTAACATTTCTTCAGTTCCACTATTTATTTTCGATGTAATTATTTGATGTACCAATTCCTTATTAGATTCCTTTTTATAATTTTCTTCAAAAGAACTCCAATCTGCAGAAACTTTTATAAAGGCTTTTCTTCGTAGTTTTCTTTTCTTAAAATCGGTAATCATGGTTTCTTCATCACCAATTTCTGAATACGCAATTTCGGCATTGTTTAACAAAACAGAAGGCAAACGCAAACGGGTAACAATGGTATTGCTGTCAATCCAGTTTCTACCAGTTTTCCAACCAGCCACATTTGGCGGACTCAATAAAATTTGCCCTAATAAACGTTGCAGTAATAAAACTTGTCTCGGTTTTTCTATTTTATAAGGTACAATGGTGTTTATTCCTACCAAAAATTCAATAGGCGATTTTATTTTGGTTCCAATATTTTCATCAGCATAAAACCAATTAGAAAGCAATACAAAGCGCATTAAATTTTCTATGCTGTAATCTTTATAAAACACCTCTACCATTTCATTTACATGCTTTTCATTAATGTTTTCATTGACAAAATAGCTGTAAATTTTTTCTGATATAAAACGTGCACATTGTTTTTTTTCTAGAATGATATCTATAATATCATCACCCTGAAAATTACCAGATTTTCCGAAAAACAACTTTTCACCACCATCATGTTGTCCTTCCTTAAACACAAAATGTCCTTTATAATTATGATTATATCCTGTAAAAGACCTTGCAGATTCTTTTATATCTTGTTCTGTATAATTATCCTGTCCTAAGGTAAAAAGCTCCATTAATTCGCGCGCAAAATTCTCATTCGGACTTTTTTTCTTGTTCTGTTTGTTGTTTAAATAGTTAAGCATTGCCGCTTCTTTAGAAACTGCTTTTGTGAAATCTTTAAAATTCCCTAAAGCATTTTTTCGCAACATATTATTGTAGCTCTGTACATATAATATGTTTTTATTTTCACATACAAAATGATTTGCCCAAAACAAGGTCATTTTTTCACGTAAAATTTCTGATGGATTATTTAACCTTTCAAACCAAGCTGTAGAAAGTTCTTGTACTTTTTTTCTACTAATTTTTTGAAGTTCTCTACGTTTGTTTTTATCCTTGACATCTTTAAAAGAAATACCTTTTAAAAAAGAAGTATCTACCGATAAAATAGTTGTGTTCTTTGAAGAAGTAAATAATTCGTTAACTACGTTTTTTTTACTTTTCTTAGATAAACGAGCCAATTCTTTTGGTGTAATACCAAAACCAACTCTGTTATATAAATGCTGTATATGTGTTGATTTCATAAACCTTAGACTATAAAAATTAAAGATAGTTTAATTTAAAGTATATAATTCTAAGGATATGAAAAATAAGTTCTTACAAATATGTTATTCTAGGTTTTGCGCTATAATTTGAAGTTTGAATTGTAGCATCTTCAAGTAAAAATTTGAGCTTTTTTACATCCCTTTAAACACTTTCATCATTTCTAAAGGAGATTGATGCAATCTACCAGTCGCTTTTTCAAAATCTGAAGGAACCTCATTTGCACCTTCTTTTACGCCTTCATAAATTCCGGCAATTACAGTTCCTATAAAATCGCCCAATGCTGCTTTTCGTTCGGTAGCATAGGCATCAAAAGAAACAGAATTATAGACTAAATTGGTATCATAAACCTGGTTTATTAAAGATGCTAATTCACTTTGGGTAATTGCTTCTCCAACTAAATTGTAGGTATTACCATTCTGTTTTTCTTCTAAAAGTATTTTTGAATACGCAAAACCTAATTCTTCTCTGCTTGTATACATACATTTACCTTCACCTGCACAATTTCTAATTTCGCCTTCTTTTACATAAGTATCAATATATTCTAAATCCGGTTCAATATAAATACCGTTTCTTCCAATAACCCAATCCAAACCAGAATTGATAACATCTTTTTCCGTTTGTCTGTTTGTTTGCACAATTGGACTAAATGCATTGTTTTCTTCTGCACCCACAATACTTGTATACACTATTTTTTGAACGCCGTTACTTTTAGCTGCTTCAATTACATTTCTATGTTGTATAATTCTTTTCTGCGGATCATCCATTCCAGAAACTAAAAGAACTGCATCTACTCCTTGCAATGCTTTTTCAAAATCTTCTCGATTGTTATAATCTCCTTTTCTAATCTCTACATCTAAATAGGCTGCTTTTTCTGGTGTACGAGCAATTCCTATTACATTTTCTTTTCCTATCGCTTTAATTAAGTGTTTTACAATGGATGCTCCTAATTTTCCGCTTGCTGATGTTACTGCTATTTTCATAATATCTTTTTAATCCGTTTTATTTTAGACTACAAATATCCGAATGTTACTTATTAATCGATAGATACATCTTCGACTAAAAATGGTAAAAGTTAGCTTTTATAAAATGTTTTTTACCGCTGCTGCTATTTGAAGTTCCGCCATATCTATAATATTTCTTTGGTCTGTAGGTTTTAGTATTGACAACTCTGTACAACCAAGAACCACAGGATAATTTTCACTGTATTTTTTAATCAATTGATGGTATTTATTGATGATTTCGTTAGTTTCCGTTGTATTATAAATATGTTTTCTAACCTCATCTATAAACACCATATCTTCTGAACTTGGAAGTAGGACTTCAATAGAATTTAAGGCTAAATAAGAACGGATATAACTGGATTTCATGGAATGTAAAGAACCCAAAAGCACGACTTTTTTAGCCTCAATTTCTTTTATTTTTAAAACTGATAAAGGCAACGGATGTAAGATGTTTTTCTGAAGTTCTAACCGATCTATCGTTTCATGCAATGTAATATTCGGAATTAATATTTCTGCAACGTCTAAGGCTTCAATTTGATCTAAATAGCTTTGTAAAATAGCATCTAATTGCACTGAAGTATTTGGTAAAAGCGGATTTACGGTATCAAAATCTGTATTTAATAAAAAAAACGGACAAGTACTATACCCTCCGTTTTTGGCATTATACACCTTATTTAGTTGCTCTAAATAGTATAAAGTAGATCTGCTTCCTAATCCTAGTATGGCAAGTTGCGTTTTACTCATTTTTAATTTCTAGTTAAAATATAATCTGCAAAATAGGCTTTGCTATCCATAATTTTAGTGTCGATACTAAAATCTGTATTCGCTATAATTTGTTGAATCAATTCATCATTATATTTTCTGGATATTTCCGTGTGAATTTTTTCACCTTTGGTAAAACTAAAAGATATATCGATAGATTTAATGGTTACAGTTTGATTTTCTGTACTTACAATATAACTCTTTGCAATGCCTTCTGTTTCGTCATATTCTGGCAGATGTTTAAATTGATTAAGGTTAAAATCACCACCCAACTCATTGTTGATTCTATTTAATAAATTCAAATTAAATGCCGCAGTTATTCCTTTGCTGTCATCATAAGCCGGAATCACAATTTCTTTCGATTTTATCAAATCTACGCCTAATAACAATTTATCACCCGGATTTAAATTTGCGCCTAGTTTATAGATGAATTTTGCAGCCTGTTCATCGGTCATATTCCCGATATTAGAACCCAAAAACAAGATAACTTTTGGCTGTTTGCTCTTTTTTAAGGAATCTAAGACTTCAAAATAATCTCCTTGTTGCGTTTTTACAGACAAGTTTGGTATTTCAGTATTTAAATCCTGTTTCAACTGACCTAAAGCATTCGAAGAAATATCAATAGGAAAATATTCAAAATTGTAATGTTGCGCAGTTAAACTTTTTAATAATTCTTTTGTTTTTAATCCATCTCCTGCACCTAACTCTATCAATTCAAAATAAGAATCGACTTTCATCTTAAAACTATCTATTAAATCTTTTGTTTTATTTTTGAATATATCTAGTTCGCTACGTGTTAAATAATACTCAGGCAAATTCATTATTTCTACAAAAAGTGCATCGCCTTTTTTATCATAAAAATACTTTGAAGAAAGCGTTTTTGGATTGCTCAGAAGTCCTTTTTCAATATCGTTTCTAAATGTTTCATTGATTTCCAAACTGCTTGTACTCCTTTTTTTATCTTTGTTCTTAACGATTTCAATCATATTATTATTTTGCTAGTCTAATTCCTGTAAATTGCCATCTTTCGGTAGGGTTAAAAAAGTTACGATACGTTGGTCTGCTATGATTTAGAGAAGTTGCTACCGAAGCTCCTCTCAACACCATTTTGTTGCTCATAAATTTTCCGTTGTATTCTCCAACCGCTCCATTTTCTTTTTTAAATTTTGGGTAAGGCAAGTAGGCACTATTTGTCCATTCCCATCGTTTTCCCCAATCTAATTGTTTGGCTGCAATTTCCCATTCAAATTCGGTTGGTAGTCGCATTCCTTTCCATTCTGCAAAAGCATTGGCTTCGTAATAATTAATATGACTCAAAATAGCAGCTGTATCTACTTTTTGTAAACCTGCAAGCGTGTAAGAATGCCATTCTCCATCAATTTTATGCCAATATAAAGGGGAATTAATTTTGTTTTTATTTACCCAAGACCAACCTTCATCTAACCAAAGATTAAAATCTGTATAGCCACCAGATTCAATAAATTCTATAAAATCCCCATTGGTTACCAAATGATTATCAATTTCAAAATCGTCTAGATATACTTTATGAACTCCCAATTCATTATCATAACAAAAGTCTGTTCCTTGATGTCCTATTTCGTAAATTCCGGCAGGTATTTGTATGCTTTTTGTTGCAGTATTTTTATCTTTAACAAGATTGTAATCCGCATTAAAAACCGGAAAAGTAGGATTGTGACCAAACATATATTTCACATCAGTCACTAATAATTCTTGGTGTTGTTGTTCGTGGTTTAACCCCAAAGTAACCAAATCAATTATTTTTTCATCTGAAAGATCCTTTAAAAAAGCAATCATCTTAGCATCTACATACGCACGGTATTCATAGATTTCATTGGTACTTGGTCGAGACATATTACCTCTGTTTGCTTGTAATATTCTAGTGCCAACATTGTTGTAATAACTATTAAACAGAAAGTTGAAATCTGCATTAAATTCGGTGTAATCCGCTACGTATTCTTTTAAAATAAAGGTTTCAAAAAACCAAGTAGTATGCGCCAAATGCCATTTAGCAGGACTTGCAAATTGTACTACTTGAATAGCATAATCTTCTATATTAAGGTGATTGCAAAAAGTGGTAGTTTGCAATCTTACTTGTTTGTATTTTTCTGCTAATCTCATTTAGGTTTTTATAGCTTTATTCCAATCCTTTTTTATCAGGATTCCAAAATGGTTTTGTTTTAATTTGTTTGGTACTCCAGTTTAGTTCATTTCTAAAATGGTGGTTTAATGCCACATAAACTCTACTGTCTCCTGCAATATAAACAATTTTATTTTCTTTTAATTTAGGTGTAATTTAAGATTTTAGTCTTTTTCGGTTTCTTCTTTCGATGAATTTATTTTTGATAAAAGGAATTCTTATCATAAAACCGATACCAACAACTATTGCATAAATAAGCCATGTTTTGTCTAAAATAGCCACGTGTAATAAGCTTAAGAAAATAGCCGCATACGCATAACTTTGTAGTTTTTTCCAGTTCGATTTTAGGTACTTCATCGACTTTCTGTTAGAAGTAAAAAACAACGGAATTAAAATTAAAATAGCCACAAAACCAGCTACATAATTAACTTGTGTAAAGGTTTCTAAAAAACCTTCTGCCCAAATAAAAATAATAAAATGCAGAAAACTCCAAATAGCTGTTGCAATTCCCATTGCCTGACGAACAAAAAGATTCATTACACCAAAAATGATAAAAACCGGAGTTAATGTTAAAACAGCCGTCATCCAACGGATGGCAAACTCACCTGAAACATGATACAACATTTCTAAAGTTGTTTTTCCGTCAGCTCCTTTGCCTTCTATTAACGAAAGAGAAAATCCGTTAGACAGATCTACATCAAACATATTGATAATAACAAGCATTGGTAATAGCGCTAGAATAGCAACAATTACCCAACCGTAATTCTTTTTTATTGCTTTCATTATTTGTACATGGTATTATTGTTCAAAGCTTCTTTTGGAACTTGTTGAATGCTGTCCCAGTGTTCTATAATTTTACCGTTTTTATCAAACCTAAAAAAATCCATGGTCACATAATTATCGTTGTCTGGCCATTCTTGATAGGTATGTAAGGCAACCAAATCTCCTTCGGATATTGCTCTTACAAACTCAATCGTTTTTACCGGAAACTCCTTTTCCATTCTATCAAAATAATCAATAAACGCCTGTGGTCCATCTCCTACCATTGGGTTATGCTGAATATATTTTTCACCTACATATAACGCAACAGCTTTTGTAGGGTTTCCTTCATAAGCCATTTTGTAAAAAGCAATTGCATTCTTTTTATTTTGCTCTATATTCATGGTATTATAGATTTGCTTTTAAAACATCTAATTCTTTTTCTAAAGTTTCTGCTTTTAGCTTAAATTTCTCCATCGCTTTTTTCAACTGACCTATTTTTTTGAAGGCTTCATCATCTTGTACTGCCGCATAAATAGTATTTCCTTCTTTTACTTTTATTTTTGAATTGCTGCCACATGTTGGGCAAATTGCTATTTGACTCATATTATTTGTTTTATAATTTACAAAGGTCTTATTATCTTCTTATTATAAAAGGTAAATCTAGGGTCCTTTATGGTAAATGTGAGAAATGTGTTGTTATTTATTTATTGATATTAAGACTACTTTCCCTCCAAATTTAGATTCTAATTCATATTTATCGGTTTCAGCAATTACTTTTAAAAACGCTTTAGATGCTGCCATATTTGCATTATCAACATAAATAATTGATTGCTTATGAAAGTTAGGTGCAAGCATATTGAATAATGGTAAATACAAATCCTTCCAACCATCTAAAAATAATAAATCGATTGCTTCATCATGTCCTTTTAAGGTTTCCATTGCATTACCAATTCTTACATCTACAAGGTTTAAAACACCTGCGTTTTTAAAATTATCGGTGGCTCTTTTTGCTTTAGATTCAATTAATTCGGTTGTAATAATTTTACCCTTCGTTTCTAGTATTCCTTGTGCTAAGAAAAGGGTAGAAATACCGAAAGATGTGCCGAATTCAACAATATTTTTTAAGTTGTTTTCTTTAATAAGTGCTACTAATTCTGTTCCTTGTTCTTTTGATATGGACAAATAAACATCTTTAAAATCCATAGGTTGAATTGATCTAAAAGCACTTTTTGCCAAACCTTTCATTATTTTAAAATGATCGTTCTTTGAGTCATTAAATAATTGATTTAGTATCACATTTATTTTATTCGATTGTTCAATTATCATAGGTTTATTTGTTTAGTACTGCAAATTTGATAATATTCCATACAATTGTTTTTATCAAAAGAAGCCTAAAAATGGTAAATATGAACCCCTAAGAAATTAAACGGAATTCTATAACGCAAAAAAAATCTGATAAACACCATAAGGAATTTATCAGATTAGATATATATATTGATAAGAAGTAATACCAAATGAATTTTAAAAACTTATTCGGGTCTTTTTAAATGATCTATAATACCACTTGTAAACACCGTTCTTAAAGTTCTTTCTGGTTTGTTTTGATAACCAACTATAATAGAACTGTGCATTAGCATTTTATCAAAATCAAAAACAATGGTTAAATAGTCTTTTAAACCTATTTCGTGCCAATTCACTAAATACATATCGTTTCCAAGTTTTGTTGATCTGTATGGAATGTCTTCGTTTCCGTTTCCTTTATTTGGTCCTGCAACCCATTGGTATTTTGCTTTTCCATCTTTAAATTCCATGTGCAATCCAGCACCATTTTGATATTGAAAATTAAAAGAATAACCGTCTAAAAGGTGCTCTGCTTGTCCAAACTGGAAGTTGTTTTCTGCTTTTGGTTCATTTTGAGAAAAACCAAGTCCTACTGTAAATAGTGCAAGACATACTAAAGTAATTAATTTTGCTTTCATCTTTGTTGCGTTTTAAATTTAATACAAAGTTGCTTTAAAACTCTTTTATGAGAAAGGTAAATGTTCCGATAATAATGGTAAATATAGGAATTAAATAAACTGCTGACTTTTAAATTCTTTCGGGCTTACCTTCATTTTCTTTTTAAAAAACTTCGTAAAATTAGTAACCTCATCAAAGCCAGTATCAAATGCAATTTCTTTTAAACTTTTGTTGGTACTCATCATATCTCGCTTTATTTCTAAGATAACATAATCGTCAATAAAATTTTTAGACGTGTTTAAAGTAAATTCTTTTACGGCACTATTTAAAGTTTTGGTAGTAATAAATAATAAATTGGCGTAGTCTTTTACATTTCTAGTTTTTGTAAAATTAGTCTCTACCAAACTTTTAAACTGATCAAAAGTGTAAAACTGTTTCGACTTGTTTTTTGGAATATAATTATCAGGAGATTTACGTTCTAACTTTAATAAATACAAATCTAGAAACGCCGCCATAATATTACGATGCGCAAAGCTATTCTCTAGTGCAATTTCCGATTGCAGCTGATGTATTAGAATCTCATTGTCTATTTTATTTTTAAAAACAGGAGAAGACAAATGGTAATTGTATAAATTAGAAATTAAATTAATAGAAGATTTAGAGAAATAATTCATCAGAAACTCTTCTGTAAAAATTATTAAAAAACCTTGGTACGTTGCATTTCTTTGAAAGGAATGCACTTGCCCTTTCTCTATTTTAAGAACTGTACCTTCTTCAACCTTATAATCCTTTAAATCTATTTGATGAGTGCCAGTTCCCTTTGTAACAATTAGCAACGCAAAAAATGCAATTCTATGTGGTTGCCTTGGTTCATGATCTTCAATGCTATCTAACCTTTCAAATAAATCTGATAAGTTTAAAAGCTCAAAAATGCTTTTACGATCTTTTCCTTGAAAGGCTATGTTTGGAATGTTTTTCAAGATATCAATTTATTTTTTTTGATTAAAAGTAGTATTCGTTCTGTAAACAATAATAGACAATATAATTATCTTTTTTTACTCTTTATTGATAAACGATCCAACTCTTCTAGAGAGATTTCAAAACCAATACTATTATATAAAAGTTGTATATGCGCTAATTTCACGCTCTTTAAACTTAAGAAACTAAAGATAGTTTAATTTGAGATTAAGTAAAGAACCCAAAAAATAAATAATATAGCAATAACTCCCATAATTAAATTTACAATTTGTTCTTTTTGAATTTGTGCTTTAACTCGCTTCCGAATTTTAAGTTTTTCTGATTCAGTTAGTTTTTTAAAAGACTTATTCTGAGTTGTTTTTCCAGGTTTTAACCTTTCCATTTCATCTCTATAAATGGATTTTATTTTATCAAAAGGAACTTTATTTTTTCTAGTAAAAACGGAAGTTTTATTACCAAATCCAATATAACCAACACCTGGACTCATTCTTCTTCTGTTTTCTCTTTTCATTTTATACCAGTTACTTGGTCATAATTAATCTAAACGTATTAAATTCGAGGTTAACATAATTTTAGAAAAAATAGAAAAACTGAAACTATTATATTTCTTTATCGTTTTTAATAATAGAACTAACCAAATTGAATGTCTAAAGAACTAAATCTTTTAATTAAAAACAGTAAAAGAGGAAATCAAAAAGCTCAAATAAAGCTTTACGACTTGTTTTCTGAAGCAATGTTTTTTATATCCTATAGATATCTAAAAAATGAAGAAGAAGCAAAAGATGCGATGCAAGATGCTTTTCTGAAAGCTTTTTTAAGTTTAGACACTTTTAAAGAAGACACCAGTTTTGGTTCTTGGTTAAAAAGAATTGTTATTAATACTTGTATTGATACATTAAAAAAGAAAAATATAGAAACAGTTTCATTAGAAAATTATCCTTTAGAAATTTTAGATGATACGGATTGGAATTTTGATATAAAAATTAATAAAGAAGAAATACTAAAAGCTATTGAAAAATTAACAATCAAATATCAACTTGTGGTTAAATTATATCTAATTGAAGGGTATGATCATTCCGAAATTTCTAAGATTCTAGAAATTCCAGAAAAAACTTCTCGTACACATTTAAGAAGAGGAAAATTGGCTTTGAGAAACCTTTTAAAAGTGAAAGAATATGGAACATGATATAAGAGATTTATTTAAAAATAAAGAGCAACTCATAAAAGAGTTACCAAAAGGTCATCGTACAGATTTTATAAAAAAATTAGATGATGCAAAAAAAAATAGAACTAAAAAAATTGGTTATTCTGTATTAAAAATTGCAGCATCAATTTTATTAATTGTTTGCTGCGGCTATTTTTATCAGAACACTTTTTCTACACCCATAAAAACTGCATTTGAAATTCAACTTGAAGGAATAGAAAATGAATACTTAAAAAATATAGATAAAGAATGGAACAGTTTTATTGAGGTAACAAATGACACCATTTTAATAAGAAAGTATCAAGAAAAAATAAAAGAATCTGATATTGATTATAAAAAAATAACTACACAATTAAAAGAGTCTCCAAACAACATAAATGTTTTAGAATCTTTAATAGATAATCTGCAAAGACGTTTGCAACTAATCAGAGATATTAAAGATCATATTAATGAGTTAAATCAAAAAAACACAAGCAATGAAACCATATATATATAGTATTTTATTTCTAATAAGCATCAATTTTTCTTTTTCACAAACAAAAGAATTGGTATTAAAAGAAAGTTACGAAATTAATGAAAACACTCTATTAGAGATTGATATTGATAACGCATCAATTGTATTTGAAGAGTCTAATGATAATAAAGTTCATCTTGATTATTCGATTCTTTTTAATAAAGATTCAGAAGAAATTCAATATAAAGTTTTTAAAGGTATAAAAGCAAAATCTTCAAAAACTAATAACAAAATAAAATTAGTTGTAAAAAACTCAATGTACCTAGGAGAGTTATATTCTCTAGATGTTGATATGAATACATACAAAGAACATATTAGAGGTTTTTTTTCAAATAAAAGGAAAAATGAACTTTCCTATAAGTCAAAAGATTCAATATTAAAAGAAATCGATTTTAGTTTAGGTTCAGATACTGACGATTTTTTTAAGAAACTAAAATTAAAAAACCCAAATAAAAACTACGGAAAATCACCACGAAAATTTAAACAATATTTTATAATTAAGCTTCCAAAAAGTATGAAAATTAAAGTTAAAGCATTGCATTCTAGAATAAATTTCACTTATAATGTTGATGCAAATCTTGATGTAAGTTCATTCAAAACTTATTATAAATTTAAAAGCATAAAAAATAAGAATAATACATTTCAATTGATGAGTGGTATTTTTCAAGCAGAAGAAGTATCTGGCGGAAATTATACATTAAAAGATATTCACAAAGTAAGAATTGGTTCTATATCTAATGCAATATTAAAAACTGAAACATCTAAAATTCAAATAGGAGAATTAGGAAAGAAAGTTTCATTTAAAGATTTTAACAGCAAGCTTCAACTCTATAACTTTGAGGGAAATTTTACTGATTTTAATTTGATTGGTGACTATACTGACTTAAATTTATATAATGTTAAGGAAAGTAATTATTCAATGACTATAAATGGTTTTAATACCGTTTTAAATATGAATGACAATAAAGCTACTTTTGGAGATTCTAAAGAAAAGAAAATTACAAAAATTCTTGAAAAGAAACCAAAAGAAAACATTATTTCAAATGGAAATATTGAAATTGAGTTAAAAAATGGAATCATAAATATTAAATAAAAAAAAATCCAATTCTCATAAAATTTTATGAGAATTGGATTTTTATAAATGTAAATCTATTTTTATAAATCAAACTTTATGCCTTGTGCTAAAGGCAATTCATCAGAATAATTAATGGTATTTGTTTGTCTTCGCATATAGACTTTCCAAGCATCAGAACCAGACTCTCTACCTCCACCAGTTTCTTTTTCACCCCCAAAAGCGCCTCCAATTTCTGCACCAGAAGTTCCTATATTTACGTTTGCAATTCCACAATCGGAACCTGCATAAGACAAGAATTTCTCTGCTTCTTTTAATTCATTCGTCATAATTGCAGATGATAAACCTTGGGCAACTCCATTTTGTTTTTCGATAGCATTTTCTACCTCTCCGGCATATTTCATCAAATATAAAATAGGTGCAAAAGTTTCATGTTGTACAATTTCAAAATGATTTTCTGCTTCTATAATTGCTGGTTTTACATAACAACCAGATTCATATCCTTCGCCTTCTAAAACACCACCTTCTACTAAAACGTTTCCTCCTTCTGCTTTTGCTTTTTCAATTGCAGCTAAATAGGTGTTTACAGCATCTTTATCGATTAACGGACCAACATGTTTGGTTTCGTCTAACGGATTTCCTATTTTAATTTGTTTGTAAGCACCAACAATGGCATCTCTTACTTTATCATACACAGTTTCGTGAATAATTAACCTTCTTGTAGATGTACAACGTTGTCCGCAAGTACCAACAGCACCAAAAACAGCACCTGGAACTACCACTTTTAAATCCGCCGTAGGCGTAATAATAATGGCATTGTTTCCGCCTAATTCTAATAAAGATTTACCGAAACGTTGGGCGACCGTTGCTCCTACAATTCGTCCCATTCTGGTAGAACCAGTTGCAGAAATTAGTGGAATACGAGTATCTGTAGTCATCATCTCTCCTACTTTATAATCGCCATTTATAATGGAAGAAATTCCTTCTGGTAAATTATTTTTCTTTAAAACATCTGCAATAATATTCTGACAAGCAACGGTACATAGAGGTGCTTTTTCAGATCCTTTCCAAACGCAAACATCACCACAAATCCACGCTAAAGCAGTGTTCCAAGCCCAAACAGCAACCGGAAAATTAAATGCAGAGATTATACCAACAACTCCTATCGAGTGCCATTGCTCTCTCATTACATGACTAGGTCTTTCAGACGGAATGGTTTGTCCGTTTAATTGTCGAGATAAACCAACAGCAAAATCGCAGATATCAATCATTTCTTGTACTTCTCCGTAACCCTCTTGTAAAGATTTTCCCATTTCATAAGAAACCAATTTTCCTAAAGGTTCTTTTAGATCTCTTAGTTTATTACCAAACTGACGTACAATTTCTCCTCTTTGTGGAGCAGGCATATTCCTGAAAGAAAGAAACGCTTTGGTAGCTGTTTCCATTACTTTTTCGTAATCTTCTTTTGTAGTCACTTTTACTTTTCCAATCAATTTACCATCAACAGGAGAGTAACTTTCTATTAACTCACCATTAGAAAAATTATTAGATCCTGTAGAAGTTCCGTTATTTATAGCTTTTAAACCTAGTTTTTGTAAAGCTTCTTTAATTCCAAAGTCTGTCATTTTGCTATTCCGTTTTTGTTGTTTACATTCGAATGACAATTTACGAATAATTTTAAATAAAAGTAAATTAAACAAAAACAATAATAATTGTTATATTTTAAACATAAATTATGATGAAATCCTTTTTTATTACCCTGTTATTATTAATTTCTTTTGGATGTAAAAAAGAAACAACATCATCAGAAGAAAAAACAGCTACTACAAAAAAACACGAGTTTGCTATTATTATTCATGGTGGAGCAGGAACGATATTAAAAAAGAATTTATCCGAAGAAAAAGAAGCAGCTTACAAAGCCAAGTTAGAAGAAGCTGTAAAGGTTGGACATGCTATTTTAAAAAATGGAGGAACAAGCCAAGAAGCAGTAATGAAAACAATACAAGTAATGGAAGAGTCACCATTGTTTAATGCAGGTAAAGGAGCTGTTTTTACACATGAAGAAACGAATGAATTAGATGCTTCTTTTATGGATGGAAAATCTTTAAATGCAGGTGCAGTTGCTGGAGTTACCAATGTAAAAAGCCCTATTGAGTTGGCTATAAAAGTGATGACAGACTCAGACCATGTGATGCTTTCTGGAAAAGGAGCCTCTATTTTTGCAAAAGAAAAAGGGTTAGAAATTGTCGATCCAAGTTACTTTTATACAGAAAAGCGTTTTCAATCTTTACAAAGAATAAAAAATAAAAATAAAACGGAGTTAGATCATGATGATAAAAAAGCTGCTTTTTATGATGCTGATATCAAAAATGCAAAGTTTGGAACTGTAGGTTGTGTAGCCTTGGATAAAAGTGGGAATATAGCTGCAGGAACTTCTACTGGAGGAATGACAAACAAACGTTGGGGAAGAATTGGTGATGCTCCGATTATTGGTTCTGGAACGTATGCAAATAATAAAACATGCGGAGTTTCATCTACAGGTTGGGGAGAATATTTTATAAGAGGTCAGGTTGCGTATGATATTTCTGCACAAATGGAATATCAAAATAAAGCTTTAAAAGAAGCAACTACAGACGTTATACAAAACAAACTGACTAAACTTGGAGGAACTGGAGGTGTAATTGCACTAGATAAAAATGGAAATATGTCTTTTGAATTTAACACAGCAGGAATGTACAGAGCTTCTATGAACGATAAAAATGAACTAATTGTAAAAATTTACAAAGAATAAGCCAACCATTCTTCTGGAATTGGACCTAAGTCTAATTCTATTTTTCTAGATTTTACAATCTTCTTAAAACCTAATCTAGATTTTATAGGAACAGACAAATTGATATTGTTCTTTTTATTTATGAGTTCTAGAACTTCGTAAATTGTCCTTTTTGTACACAATACTAAGCTATTCATCATAGCATTAGATTCTTTCTCTAAATCATAAAAATCTACAAAATAAGCAGGTTTTTCATCCTTATAAACAACCCATTGCGTAGATTTTTCTTCTAATGATACTATAATTTCTTTGGTACCACTTAATGTTCTATATGTGTTTGCTAAAAATGTCATATTGCTTTCTTTTAAAAAATCAAATCTAATATAATGCATTAGTAATTCTTTTTACAATTCGATAGAACTACCATAAACATCGTTAAAATGTATATTTAATACCTGAATATATGCCAAAATTGAAAGGAGAAAAACCATTGGAATCCTCACTAAACGTATCTAACTGTGCTTTAAACATGGGGTTTAAATTTAAAGACCATTTATTATTTAAGAAATAATTAAAATCAAAACCTAAATTTCCACTAAAGTTAATATTATTTAAATTGTTAGCACTACCCGAATTAGTAAAAAATTGAGAACTAAAATTAACTTCATTTTTATTTAAAAACAAAGAACTAAACCCTGCAACTACCTGTGTATTGAAATTTTTAACAGTTAAAAAATTATATTTCACCTCTATTGGGACTTCAATATAACCAAATATTTGATTCAAATCTCCATTTAAACTCGTTCTACTTATCATTGCACTATTATCAAAATCTGAAGTTTGAACAGGAGCTGTATTAAAAGATAAAGAAACACCACTATTAAATGCAACAGGTGATGTGCTTTTTGAAATTGAAGAAACAGCTGTTACCTGATTGTTCACAAAACTCATTTCTTGCAAATGGACACCAGATTGAATGCTCCATTTTTTATTGATTTGGTAGCCTACCTGAAAACCATAAGAAAAAGAGTTCTTTCCTTTTGTGGAATTAGCTAAACTTCTATTTACAGGAGATGAATTTGAAAATGAATTCGAATTTAAAACTGCAAAAACAGGTGCAATAGACCATTTATGTTTTAAATTTTTAATAGAAAAAACACTATCCCTATCTTTTATAGATTTATTTAAATCGACCTTATTTTTAGGCAATTCTTTTTCTATAGCTACATTCTCTACAATTCTCTCTTTTTCTTCAGAAAAAACCTCCTTATTTTTATTGATATCTATCTTTTTATCGCTCACAGAATCTAACGTCTCCTTAGTTGTATTCCTAGCAGTATTATTAGCTAATAAAGTTTTTTCCACAACGTTTTTATCACGAACTAACTTCTTTTGAAAATGAGGTTTTTCTACATCCTTTTTTACACTTTTTATACTTTCTTTCGTTTTTTTATCTGCAACCAATATCTTTTCTTCAATTTTTGTATTTTGAATAAGTGAATCTATTTTAGGCAGATCATTTTTTTCTACTTTTTTTTCGGTACGCTCTGTTACAATCGTTTTAGAATCAATTTTTATAAAATCAGTTTCATCTGTAGAGACTGGAAAGAGTAACATTCCTATAAGTAACATCGCTGCTGCTCCACCTGCAAACCACCAAAGAGGTACTACCCTTCTTTTCTTCTTTTTAAGTTTAGATTCTATATTGCCCCAAACTTTTTTATCTGGAGTTACCTCCAAATTTTTAAGCTGATCTTGAAACAATTTATCTAAATTCTTATTCTTCATTAGTTAGTCATTTACTGTTGTTTTTTGATGCATTTCTAATTGATCTTTCAAAATTTTTCTTGCTCTAGACAGGTTCGATTTTGATGTTCCAACAGAAATCCCTAACATTTCTGCAATATCTTTATGAGCATAATCGTCTAAAACATATAAGTTAAAAACCAATCTGTATTGATCTGGTAATTGCTGAATAAAGCCCAACAACACATCCACATTAAAAGAAGTGTCTTCTATATTAAACTCTTCTTCTGTTTCTAATTCATCAGAAAAATCACTTACATTTTGCAAAGGAGACTTTACTCTATATTTTTGCAAAACAGTATTTACAGTTACACGTTTTAACCAACCTTCAAAAGAACCTTTGTGGTTATATTGTTTTATTTTTTCGAAAATAGTCATAAAACTATCTTGTAAATTATCCTCTGCATCTTGATAATTACTCGAATATTTTAAACAAACTGCAAACAGCTTATCGGCATAAAGCTGATAAACTGTTGATTGCGCTGTAATTTTCTGCTTACAGCATTCTTGTATGAGTTCTTCTAGTTTGATGGTACTAATTTACAGGAACTATTACTTCCTCAAAAATATTTTCGCCCTCACTATCAGTTCCTTTAAAGAACTTAAAAATATAGTCTTCTGTTTGAGACGCTGTAACAACAAACTTCTTTTCTTCTTGCACAGTTTCTTCTGTACATTCTTCATCTAATAAAACCATTGCAGTTACTGCAACTGTTCTTGTAGAATCTTTAGTTTCATAATAAATTTGTTCAAAAGAATAACAATCGTTTGGAAAAGAATATTTTATAGTAATAGTATCTGATTCTCCATATGTAAAACTTTCTGGAGTAATTGCTTCATCTATTGGCATAAACTCAAATTTATAATTTGGTACATCATCGTTGTTTAAACAAGAAGCAAAGACAAATAATCCTAATAAAAGTAAACTAATTTTTTTCATGGTTTTTGTGTATTAAATTAATATTTAAGAGTTGGAATTCCATTTTCACATTCAACAGAAACAGGAACACTTCCTATAGAACAATCTGAAATTATGCCCCATTTAACGTTAAATGTTTTTTCTGCTTCTGTGTATATTTCTATTTTATTTAAAAAATTGTTTGTATCTATTTCAGACGAATAAGCTATATATCCTTGCGAACCTCCACAAGCTTTTGCGCCGTAAGCGGTAAACAACCAATTTGTAGCGTCTGAGCAAGAAACACTGCTAGACAATTCTTGAATTTCATTAAATAAATCCATTAAACTTCTATATTCAACTTCTTGTGCTGTCAATTCTCTTTTTACGACTAATTCCTGTTCTGTGAGTGTAATAATTCTCCAAGCATAATTTGCAGGATAGCTTTCTGTAGAAATGTTAATAAGCGTAGTATCTTGTTCAAAAACACCTTCAATATTAAAGAAAGTTAAAGGCGGTGTGCCACACCAACCAGAAGTTCGCTCTATAAAACCTCCCGCTTGATCAAATGAAACTCCGTATGCCTCATTTGGTAAAGAGCTTCCTCTTTTAAACGTTATAGTATCATTATTATAAACTGGTTCTTGCCAATAACCTATTAGTAAATTATCAGTATCTACAGGTATCTCATTATTTTCACAAGAAAAAAATAAACTTACAAGTAGTAAAAGGAAAAGTTTTTTTAAGTGCATTATTTAGGTGTTTTATTACAAGATGCAGAAATTTTAAAAAGGTTGCGTCTAATATTGTTATTTTTGCAAAGTATATGCAAAACACTATTTTTAACATCCGAAATCAAGAAGAATTTAAGCAAGCTGCTTTAGCTGTTTTTAAACATCAATTTAAAAACAATAAAGTATATCGTTCTTTTTGCGATTTATTATACATTCATCCTTCAGACGTTACTAAGGTTGAAGAAATTCCGTTTTTACCTATTCAGTTTTTTAAAAGTAGAAAAGTACTTTCTTCTTTAGAAAAAATTGAAGAAACTTTTACAAGTTCTGGTACCACAGGAAGTGTTACAAGCAAGCATTTTGTAACGGATATTAACCTCTACAAAGAAAGTTATCTAAAAGGATTTGCCCATTTTTATGGCAACATAGAAGATTACGTTGTTTTGGCTTTGCTGCCAAATTATTTAGAAAGAAATGGTTCTTCTTTGGTGTTTATGGTGGATGATTTAATTCAGAAATCTAACAACCCAGAAAGTGGTTTTTATTTAGATAATATTCAAGAATTAGCAAAAAAACTAGTTGAATTAGACAAAAAAGGACAAAAAACGCTCTTAATTGGTGTTTCTTTTGCTTTGTTAGATTTGATAGAAATGCAACAATTCAACCTAAAAAACACCATTATTATGGAAACTGGTGGTATGAAAGGACGAAGAAAAGAATTGATTAGAGCTGAATTGCATCAACTTTTACAAAGCGGATTTGGAGTTTCAGAAATACACTCAGAATACGGAATGACAGAATTATTAAGTCAAGGGTATTCTAACGGAAACGGTGTTTTTGACACACCACCTTGGATGAAAATTTTGACCAGAGACACCGAAGATGCTTTAACAATTCAACAAGTTGGAAAAACAGGCGGAATTAATGTAATTGATTTAGCCAATTATAACTCTTGTGCTTTTATTGCTACGCAAGATTTAGGCAAAGTACATGAAAACGGAACTTTCGAAATTATTGGTCGTTTCGATAATTCTGATATTAGAGGTTGTAATTTAATGGTCTTATAAAGAAATTAAAGATGAAGTTTAAATTAATTGAAGATTTTAAAGAGTTTGCTGTAAAAGGCAACATGATAGATATTGCTATTGGGGTTATTATTGGAGCTGCCTTTAACAAAGTAATAAGCGTATTGGTAAAAGAGGTTTTAATGCCTCCTTTATCTTTTATGACCCAAGGAGCAAAATGGGAAAACAAGAAAATTATTCTAAGAGAAGCGGTACTTGTTAAAGAAAAAATTACAGTTGATGAAATTGCCATTGGTTATGGTAAATTATTTGAAGCTAGTATCGATTTTTTAATCATTGCTTTTACCGTTTTTATGGTTGTTAAAGTGATGAATTCTATGAAAAAGAAAGCAGACGACCCAAAGAACAAAGCCGTGGTGACTCCAAAAAATATTGAGTTAATGCACAAAACCAACGAACTTTTAGAAAAACAAAACGAATACTTGCAGAAACTTTTAGCAGAAAAAAAATAGTGAAACATACGTTTTGTAAATTTTGTTTTTAAATTACGACTGATTTGTTATCAGCTAATTAAACACAAAACGTAATGAATACTAAAACAGCCCTTTTATACCTAGTCCTTTTTTCTTTTATAGGATGTCAATCCGGTCAAACCAAAACAGCGCCTCAAACAACTGTAAAAGAAGAAAATACCCCTATTTCTAAAAGTGAACAATTTAATAAGTATTGGTATTCCGGGAAAGCAGAATTAAGTAGCTACACCTTAAAACAAGCTAGATATGGCGAAATACGAGACGGAGAAGTTGTTTTAGTTTTTGTTACAGAACCTTTTTCTGTTAGCAAGCAAGTAAAATTAGACAATCCGCAAAAAGCAGGAAATGATAATGTTTCTGTTCTAAAATTAAACCAGGTTCGTAAATTTAATACCGGTATTTACGATTATTCTATTGTTACCTCTACCTTTACTCCTATTGATACTAAAAACTATCCTTTTACTTTAAAAGCTTCTACAAGTATACAAGAATGGTGCGGACATACTTTTACGCAATTAAATCTTGCTGATGACAAATATAATTTTAAACAGTTTTCTTATTTTGAAGCTGATGGAGACGAGGAAAAAACAATTAATGCTACCTTTTTAGAAGAAGCATTGTTCACTAAAATTCGTATTGCAAAAGGACAATTACCTGAAGGAGAAATCAATTTGATTCCCTCTACTATTTACAGCCGTTTTAACTACAAAAAAATGGACGTAGAGAAAGCGGAAATTAGTAAAACAACATCAGAAAAAACGTTTACCTATAAAATAAAGTATCTAAATATTAATAGAACTCTTACCATTGATGTAGAAAAAGAGTTTCCCTATAAAATTTTAGGTTTCACAGAAGTTGATGGAACTGGTTTAACCACAACTGCAAAACTTAAAGCAACTAGTAATGAGCCTTATTGGGAACAAAAAAAGTTATCGGATCAAGATAAAAGAAAAGCTTTAAAATTAAAATACGAATAGTTTTTTTTTAAGGTTTCTGCTATTATTTATTAGCAAGAATAATAGTTTGACATTCTCATAAAAAACAGCTAACTTCGTTTGATTTATGATATAAAATGTTAAGACGTTTGATATCAATTGAGTTGTACACGATACGATTGCGAAAAATGAAAAAAACATTACTTTTATTGATTACATTATTATCATTGAGTTGTTCAGAAAAACCAAAGAAAGATTGGAAAACAGAAACACCTACTTTCAATGATTTTGAAACATCTGGATTTTGTGATACGAGTTTTCGTTCAACGAATCCAAATTTTGAAAATTCGAATATTGATACTAAATATAAAGCAGAAGTTATAAGACAATTCAAGAAAACTGAAAATTATTATAACTGCAATTATATAATCACACCGATTCACAAAGCTGATAAAGAATGGGAATTACACATTTTTAACGCATATAACGGAGAATTTGTTCAGTCTTTAAAACATCAATATGGAGCAGAATTAACAATAGAAAGTTCATTGATTATTCTTGATGGAATGGATGACGGAACATTTGATGAGTTAACCCAATTTTGGATTATGGAAAATGATAAAATGATACGAATAAAATAACCGTGTACAACAACTGGTATATTCTATAGCTTGGTTTTTGCACACTTACGAAAATCCTCTCAGATTTTCTTGGTCGGTAAATATTTACTAAATTAGTTGCTTAAAATACGCTACAAAACATACCAAAAACCGTTAAACGAACGTTTCTTAAAAAACAAAAAAGGCGAAAAATTTAAAATTTTTCGCCTTTTTTATAAAATATCATCACTGTATTTATTCATTCTTCAAAGCATTCCAACCTTGTGCTTTTAACTCAATTTCTTGGCTCGCTCTTGTTACTAAGTTCAAACCTTGGTTTTCTGCAGTAACATGCCCAATAATAGAAAAATGAGGATTTCCTTTTATTTTATCAAAATCTGCAATTGGCACGGTAAATAACAATTCGTAATCTTCACCTCCACTTAAAGCAACCATGGTAGAATCTAACTCAAATTCTTCACAAGCAGAAATTACCTGTGGGTCTAAAGGCAATTTATCTTCATAAATTTTACACCCTACTTTACTCTGAGTACAAATATGAAAAAGTTCCGATGAAAGTCCATCAGAAATATCAATCATAGAAGTTGGTTTTACTTCCATTTCTTTTAATAAACCCGGAATGTCTTTACGTGCTTCTGGCTTTAACTGACGTTGAATTAAATACGTGTAATTATCTAAATCTGGCTGATTATTTGGGTCAACCTTAAAAACTTGCTTTTCTCTTTCTAAAACTTGTAATCCTAAATAAGCAGCACCTAAATCTCCAGAAACCACAATTAAATCGGTTTCTTTTGCGCCATCTCTATACACAACGTCTTCTTTTTCTGCTTTACCAATTGCGGTAACAGAAATTAAGATTCCTTTGGTAGATGAAGTTGTGTCTCCACCAACTAAATCTACATTATAAGACTCACAAGCCAACTGAATCCCAGCATACAATTCTTCAATTGCTTCTAGCGGAAACCTATTCGAAACCGCAATAGAAACCGTAATCTGTTCTGCAACTCCATTCATTGCATACACGTCAGACAAATTCACCATTACAGCCTTGTACCCTAAATGCTTTAATGGCATATAACTTAAATCGAAATGCACCCCTTCTACTAACAAATCAGTAGTAACCAAAGTTTGTTTATCCGAAGCATCTAAAACCGCAGCATCATCTCCAACAGCTTTTATTGTAGATGGATTTTGCACTTTAAAATATTGTGTAATATGGTTGATTAAACCAAACTCACCTAGTTCGGCCAACGACGTCTTTTGTGTATTTTTATCTTCTAACATGTTGCAAAGATAGGTACATTCTAAAAAATGACAGAATTACTTTAACACCTATATTTTTTATTTTAGATTTTAAACAGTACTTTTAATATTCTAAGCCTAAAAATTATGATTCGTTTTAGTATTGTTTGCTTTTTTATTCTTCTCCATATTTCAAGTGCAACTGCTCAAGAACTCATAGAAATTGCAGAATCTGAAGCAAAATCTGCTGCTACAAAAATTCATTTTAAAGCAAATCCTAATACTTCAAATTACGATATTACCTATCATAAATTAGAGTTTTCTGTAGATCCTTCCGTGGCAGCTATTTCTGGTAAAGTAACCACCACTTTTACAGCTTTAGACAATTTATCTACTGTTACGTTTGATTTAGATGATACTATGACGGTGACTTCGGTTACTCAAAACGGAAATACTTTATCTTTTTCTCAAAACTCAAATAACGAATTGGTTATTACACTTAAAGCTACTTTAAATCAAGGAAACTCTACATCAGTTGTAATAGATTACAATGGAAACCCAACAAGTAATGGTTTTGGTTCTTTTGAAGTAAACACACACGGAAGTGCAAATACTCCGGTTCTTTGGACGCTTTCTGAACCTTATGGCGCTTTGGGTTGGTGGCCTTGTAAGCAAGATTTGAATGATAAAATTGATTCGATTGATGTATATATCACTGCACCAGAACAATATGTTTCCGTTTCCAACGGATTAGAGCAGAGCACAACGACTAATTTAGGTTTTAAAACCACACATTTTAAACATCAATACCCTATTCCGGCGTATTTAATTGCCATTTCGGTTACTGATTATGAAACCTATTATCACCAAGTTTCTCATAATAACAATAATTTTCCGATTGTAAATTATGTGTACCCCGAAAGCTTAACTTCAGCTCAAAACAGCACTTTAGTTACGGTTGATATTATGGAACATTTTATTGATTTGTTTGGCGATTATCCTTATAAAAATGAAAAATACGGTCATGCTCAGTTTGGTTGGGGCGGCGGAATGGAACACACAACTGTTTCCTTTATGGGAAATTTTAGCCGTGGATTAATTGCGCATGAATTAGCGCACCAATGGTTTGGAAATAAAGTTACCTGCGGAAGCTGGAAAGATATTTGGCTAAATGAAGGTTTTGCAACTTATTTATCTGGTTTAACCATTGAACATTTAGATGGAGATCTTTCTTTTAAAAACTGGAGAAGTTCAACCATTAATTCTGTAACCTCATCTACAAATGGAGCGGTTTACCTTACGGATATAGATACCACAAGCGTCAGCAGAATATTTAATAGTAGATTATCTTATAATAAAGGCGCCATGGTTTTACACATGTTGCGTAAAAAACTAGGCGACACGCATTTTTTTGAAGCTTTAAAAAACTACATTTCAGATCCTGATTTGGCTTACAATTATGCAAAAACTCCAGATTTAATAGCACATTTAGAAACTGCAAGTGGTTTAGATTTAGAAGAGTTTTTTAACGATTGGATTTACAATCAAGGATATCCAACTTACAATGTAAACTGGCATCAACCAGAAACAAATACCATAAATATAACATTGAATCAAACCCAGAGTGATCCTTCTGTTTCTTTTTTTGAAGCCAATGTTCCCATCCGTTTAAACGGAACAAACGGAGAAGTTTTAGACATCATTTTAAACAACACCACAAACGGACAAACTTTTGTAGAAAACGTTACTTTCACAGTAAATTCAATAGATTTTGATCCAGATACTCATTTAATTTCTAAAAACAATAATGTTACTTTAGGTATAGAAAACAATCCATTTATAGCAGAAAACATTTCTTTGTTTCCGAATCCAGTAAATGATATTTTAACGATTGAAACCTCAAAGAATATTACATTCAAAAATGTGATTATTTACAACACGCTTGGTAAAGAAATTTTTACAACTAGTAATAAGGAGGTTAATCTTAGTCAATTGAATCAGGGTATTTATTTTATTAAAATATTTACGGATGCAGGAAACTTGTATCAGAAGATTATTAAAGAATAGTGTTTTGATTGAAGTGTTCTCGATACAAAATTTCTGAAAAAGAAATTTCACTCGAACTGACAGCATGTATTATTCAAAAGATTTGTTACGCGGAAATGACAAAACTGGATAGAAACTAAACTAAGCTTGTCACTTCGAAGTATTGAGAAGTCTCAAAACAGTGATATCAAAGCGCAACCAAGCATTATGTGATTTCTCCAAAAAGGTCAAAATAACAAAACTGGATGGAAACAAAACTGAGCGCAGCCAAACTAAACACAAAAAAATACAAAGCTTGTTACTTCGAAGTATTGAGAAGTCTAATAACAGTTATAACACTGCACAACCAAGCCTTATGTGATTTCTCCCAAAAAGGTCGAAATGTCAAAACTGAATGGAAACAAAACTGAGTGCAGCCAAAACTAAACGCAAAAAAACACAAAGCTTGCCACTTCGAAGTATTGAGAAGTCTCACAACAGTGATACCATAGCGAAACCAAGCATTATGTGATTTCTCCCAAAAAGATCAAAATAACAAAACTAAGCGCAGCCAAACTAAACGCAAAAAAACACAAAGCTTGTCACTTCGAAATATTGATAAGTCTCATAACAGTGATACCACAGCGAAACCAAACCTTATGTGATTTCTCTCAAAAAGGTCGAAAGGACAAAACTGGATGGAAACTAAACTAAACGCAAAAAAACACAAAGCTTGTCACTTCGAAGTATTGAGAAGTCTCATAACAGTGATAACACAGCGTAACCAAGCCTTATGTGATTTCTCCCAAAAAGGTCGAAATAACAAAACTGGATGGAAACTAAACTAAACTAAACGCAAAAAAACACAAAGCTTGTCACTTCGAAGTATTGAGAAGTCCCATAACAGTGATACCACAAAATTGAGTAGCAAAAATTGCATCCAACCTTTTTAAAGCCTTTCACCCGTTTATAAATTAGTTTTTCTATTTTTACCGATATAAAAAATTCATCTTTTGATTTCCATAACAACATCAGAAAATAAAAAAGTCTATTTTGCTTCCGACCAACATTTTGGAGCACCAACTCCTGAAGCTAGTTTTCCTCGCGAAAAAAAGTTTGTCGCTTGGTTAGATGAAGTAAAAAAAGACGCAGAAGCCATTTTTTTATTAGGCGATTTATTCGATTTTTGGTTCGAATACAAAACCGTAGTTCCTAAAGGGTTTGTAAGAGTTTTAGGAAAATTAGCAGAAATAAAAGATTCAGGAATTCCGATTTACTTTTTTATAGGAAATCATGATTTATGGATGAACGATTATTTCCAAAAAGAACTGAATATTCCTGTTTATCATGAACCACAAGAGTTTTTAATCAACAATAAAAAGTTTTTAATTGGTCATGGAGACGGTTTAGGTCCTGGTGATCATGGGTACAAACGCATGAAAAAAGTGTTTACATTTCCATTATTCAAATGGATGTTTAGATGGTTGCATCCAGACATTGGCGTACGTTTAGGGCATTATATGTCTGTAAAAAATAAATTAATTTCTGGTGATGATGATGCAAAATACTTAGGTGATGAAAACGAGTGGTTGGTATTGTATTGTAAAGAAAAACTAACCCAACAACATTACGATTACTTTGTATTCGGACACAGACACCTTCCTTTAGAAATAGAGCTACAGGAAAACAGTACATATATAAATCTTGGAGATTGGATTCAGTATTTCACCTATGGTAAGTTTGATAAAGAATTTAAGTTATTAAAAGCATAAAAATAAACCTTCACTGATTTAGTTTAAATACTTTTATAAAATAATAGACATAAAAAAAGCGGCAAATTGCCGCTTTTTAAATATAAAATAATTCATTTATTTCAAGTTAAAACTTACTCTTGCAAATAAGAATCTACCGCCAATACCAAATTGTTGTGCTCTTCTAGACCAATCGAAACGACCATCACTTCTATTACCAAAAGAAGCTTCTGCCATATCTGGATAAATATCAAACAAGTTATTTGCACCAATAGTTAACGTTAAAGCATCTGTAGCTTTATACCCTAAAGATAAATCTGTAACTACCTTAGAGCTGAATACCTGTTGGTTTGCCACTACTGTTGTAGCCTCTGTTACTTCACCAAAATATACATTTCTTAAAAAGATATTGAATTTACCCGTTGTAAAACTATTTGTTAAATTCAACTTAGTTCTTGGCACCGCTTCTTCTAAATACACTCTACTATCTTCAGGAAAATAAGTACTTACTAAACCTGCATTTTCTAAAACCGCAGATGCATTAATATCTCCTACTTGCTCTGTTTTAGATAAAGTTGCAGATAAATCTGTTTTTAACCTAGAATTAGCACCAATATCTGCTTTATGCGTAATTACAAAATCGATTCCTTTAGATTGTGTATCTATTGCATTTGCAAAGAAAGACGCTGCAGAAGCATTTGCTTGTGTTAATAAATTATCTAATTCTGTCCCAGTACCAGGACCTTCAAACTGACCTGTATAAACTACTCTGTCATCAATATTAACAACATAACCATCTAAAGTTAAAGTAATATTAGCATCTGGTAATTTTGCCGTAAACCCTGCACTAAAACTGGTAGAAGACTCTTCTTTTAACTGAGGAATACCTAACAATTGAGCTGCTCTACTATCATTGGCAAAAGTACCCACTTCTTGTGGATCTCCATTCTGATCAAAAATAGTTGAGGTAGAATTAAAGTTTAATTGGTGTAAAGAAGGTGCTCTAAATCCAGTATTAAAAGAAGCTCTAATTCTAAAGTTCTCTGAAGCTTTAATTAAAGTTGCTAATTTAAAATTTACAGTAGAACCAAAATCTGAATAATCTTCAAAACGAGTTGCGAAATTTAACGAAACAGCTTCAGTTAAATCTGCATCTAAATCTAAATAACCAGCAATACTACTTCTACCTCTAGACAACTCATTACTTGGACTGAAACCTGGAAATACTTGCGAACCACCTGGTCTTGCAGCATCAAAAAAGTCTAATAAAGGCACCTGTGTAGATATCTTAATAGCCTCACCTGTTGCTGTATATTGAGTATAAGAAGCTTCTTCACCTGCAGTAATTTCATAATTCTCTAAACGATATTCTGCACCAAAAGCGACACCTAAACCTTGAAAAGTATTTTTATAAAATTTATTTAAATCTAAGTTTACGGTATTTTGAGAAAAAGCAAAACCACCAGCATCAAAAACTGTTGGAGAAGCATTTCCTTGCGATGCATTAAATGTATTTCCAATCATATAATCGAAAGCATTTCTACCATACGTATTTGAAAAATCTACATTCCATTCTCCAATCTTACCTTTAATTCCCACTGCTAAAGATTTATCTGAAATAGTAGAATTAATTTCTGGTAAAAAACCATTAATATAGGCAGGTGTGTACGTTCTACTTTGGTTTGGTAATCTATAAAAACCAGCAGAATTACCATCTCTAGAACCTAAACCAGCAAAAGAATACAGTTCGGTACCATTGTCATCTAAAGGTAATTTAAAGTTGGCAAAAAACCTACCTCCTCTTACTTTAGACTGTCCAACTCTCATGTTAAAGTCTTTACTTTCTAAACCTCTTGCTGCTAATTCTGCAGTTGTATTATCTCCTGATAAAACACCCTGTAATTGAGATTTTGTTGTAGCTCCATTTAAATTAATACCAGCCTGATTTGCATATTGAATAACATCACTAACATCATTATCTAATAATTTAGTTAAATCATAACCATCATCATTTGCAAACCTTTCAACAGTATTATATAAATTGAATATCGTTCCTTCCCAATCTTTCATTCTGTTGTAAGCTTCTCTTACATCAAAATCTCCTGTAAAGTTAATAAACCCACCTTTATCACCAATTGGCAATCCATAGTTTGCACTAATATTGGTAGTTTGTCCATCTACTCCTCCCGTTTGTCCGTTGGCATTTTTACTAAAATTAGCACCAGTAGTTACTACTAAAGCCAATTCATTTACGCTTTCATTTAAAACGATGTTAATAACACCCGCAATAGCATCAGAACCATATTGTGCCGCTGCGCCATCACGTAAAACTTCAATTCGTTTTATAGATGCTGCAGGAATTGCATTTAAATCTGTACCAACAGAACCTCTACCAAAAGTTCCATTAATATTTATTAAAGATGAGGTATGTCTTCTTTTACCATTTATTAATACCAAAACCTGATCTGGTCCTAAACCTCTTAAAGATGCTGGATCTATATGATCTGTACCATCAGAAATTGTTTGTGTATTAGATGTAAATGATGGAGCTACAAAATTTAAAATCTGATTTAAATTTACTTGTGGAGAAGATGCAGCCAATTCTTTCATATCTACAATATCTATTGGAACCGGAGAGTCTATAGCAGTTCTATTAGGATTCCTAGAACCAATTACAACAACTTCCTCTAAAGAATTATCTTCGTTTACCAAAATTGTTAAATAATTGGTATTTGTAACATTTACCTCTTTAGAAGCATATCCCATAGAGGAAACTACCAATTTTATAGGTAAACTTTCTACAGTAACAGAAAACTCTCCATTAATATCTGTAACCGATCCGTTGGTTGTTCCCTTTTCAATAACATTTACATATGGCAAACCACCACCAGATGAATCTGTAACTTTACCCTTTATAGTTTGTGCTACCATAGCCAAAGGCAACATAAATAACAAAGTGATTACTACGTTTTTTAATAAGTAATTTTCTTTCATATTAAAGTATTTTTAAAGTTATTATCTCTAAATATCGCCTTTTTAAACTAAAAATACAATATTTTAACAATTTCTTTATGCTATAACTCTTTTTATAAATTAAAAAAATAGACATCTTTAACCTTCTTTTAACAACAATAATTTTGTTATTATTGTAGCTTTGTTCCTGTAAAAAATAACACCTAATACAATATTACAATGGATGTAGATGTAAGAGCTATTAATGAGAAAATAGAAAGAGAAAGTGCCTTTATAGACATTCTTACTTTAGAAATGAATAAAGTAATTGTTGGCCAAAAACAAATGATAGAAAGTTTGTTAATTGGATTGATTGGAAACGGTCATATTTTGCTAGAAGGGGTTCCTGGATTGGCAAAAACACTAGCAATTAATACGTTATCTAAAGCGGTACAAGCTTCTTTTAGTAGAGTTCAGTTTACTCCAGATTTATTACCTGCAGATGTTGTTGGAACCATGATTTACAACATGAAAGAAAACAACTTTGAGATCAAAAAAGGTCCAATTTTCGCGAATTTTGTGTTAGCAGATGAGATTAACAGAGCACCTGCAAAAGTGCAATCTGCTTTGTTAGAAGCAATGCAAGAGCGCCAAATTACTATTGGAGACACTACTTTTAAGTTAGACGAACCTTTCTTAGTAATGGCAACTCAAAACCCTGTAGAACAAGAAGGAACCTATCCTTTACCAGAAGCACAAGTAGATAGATTTATGCTAAAGGTTGTTATTGACTACCCTAAATTACAAGACGAACAAATTATTATGCGTCAGAATTTGTCTGGCGGATTTGCAAAAGTAAATCCTGTAGTTTCTGTTGAACAAATTATTAGAGCAAGAGAAGTAGCTAATGAAGTGTATATGGATGAAAAAATTGAGAAATACATTCTTGATATCATCTTTGCAACTCGTTATCCAGAGAAATATAACTTACCACAATTAAAAGATTTAATTAGTTTCGGAGCATCGCCAAGGGGAAGTATCAACCTTGCAAAAGCAGCAAAATGTTATGCTTTTATCAAAAGAAGAGGGTATGTAATACCAGAAGATGTTAGAGCGGTTGTTTTTGATATTTTACGTCACAGAATAGGAATTACATATGAAGCGGAAGCAGAAAATGTAACGTCTGTAGACATTATCAACTCAATTATTAATGAAATTGAAGTACCATAATCAATTATCAATGAACAATTATCAGTTTTAAACTGATAAATGATAAATGTTAACTGACAATTGAAACAATGGAAACTAAAGAAATACTTAAAAAAGTTCGTAAAATAGAAATTAAGACAAAACGTTTGTCTAATGATATTTTTGGAGGTGAATACCATTCATCTTTCAAAGGACGTGGTATGACTTTTTCTGAAGTAAGACAATACCAATTTGGCGATGATGTAAGAGCCATTGACTGGAATGTTACTGCACGTTACAACGAGCCATATATAAAAGTTTTTGAGGAAGAGCGTGAGTTAACCATGATGCTTTTGGTTGATGTTTCTGGTTCTGAATTATTTGGTACATCCACACAGTTTAAGAAAGATACGGTTACAGAAATTGCCGCAACATTGGCCTTTTCTGCCACTCAGAATAACGATAAAGTAGGTTTAATTTTATTTTCTGATGATGTAGAACTTTTTATTCCACCTAAAAAAGGAAAAAGTCACGTTTTAAGAATTATTAGAGAGCTGATAGAATTTAAACCAAAAAGTAAAAAAACCAATATTGCTGCTGCTTTAAAATTTTTATCTAGTGTGATGAAAAAAAGAGCAATTGTTTTTATGTTATCCGATTTTATGGATGATGATTACGAAAAAACACTAAAAATTGCGGCTAAAAAACACGATTTAACTGGGATAAGAGTTTTTGACAAACACGATGAAGAAATTCCTAATTTAGGAATGGTGCCTATGTTAGATTCTGAAACAGGTGATGTACAGTTGATAAACACTGCTTCAAAATCTGTAAGAACTAGCTATAAAGCAAATGCCTTACGTTTGTCTGATTACTATTTAAACATGTTTAAAAGGAGTGGCGCAGGTACTGTTAACACAAGAGTTGATGAAAACTACGTAAAAAAATTATTAGGTTATTTTAAACATAAAGGAAGATAGTAACGCAGTTACCCTTAAAAATGAAAAAACAACTATTCTACATACTACTATTCGTTTCAACCATAGGTTTTGCACAAGAATCAATGGTAAAAGCAGAAATTGACACCACTAATATTAGAATTGGTGAACAATTCAATTTAAAGATTACTGTTGATGACACTCAGAATGTAATCATGCCCAAACTGCAATTAAAGGGTTTAGAAATTATAGATTCTACTCAAGTAGATACTATAAAAAACTCCTTAATAAGAAAGTATATATTGACTGGTTTTGATAGTGGTGCATTTTACATTCCGCAACAACAAATATTTGTAAAAAATCAAGCTTTTTTAACAGATTCTTTATTAGTAAATGTAGCTACCATTGCTATTGACACAACTAAAGTAAAAAAGTTCCCTATCAAATCTATTAAAAGTGAACCATATACTTTTGATGATTTTAAAATATACATTTATATACTTTTAGCAGCATTAGCAATTATCGGTTTCTGGATTTATTGGTTTGTCATCAGAAAAAGAAAAGAAGAAGTGGAGGAAGATACTTATAAAGCAATGCCTCCTTATGACGAAGCTATTTTAAAATTAAATGAATTAGACGAAAAATTATTGTGGCAAAACAATAAAGTAAAAGAATATTATTCTGAATTGACAGAAATTGTACGTGGTTATATAGAGCGAGAATTAAAAGTACCTGCTTTAGAAAAAACAACTGACGAAGTTTTAGACATGCTAAAAGACTTTAAGGACGCAGAAACCATACAAACATCAGAAGATACTATTAAAAAGTTAAGAGATTTATTAAGAGAAGCAGATTTAGTAAAATTTGCAAAATCGAAACCTTTTGCTTTAGAAATAGAAGAAGATAGAAAAGATGCTCAGGATATTGTGAGTAATTTAAAACCTAAACCAATTATTGAAAAGAATGATGAATTGGAGTAATTTTGAGTTTCATAATCCGGAGTTTTTGTGGTTACTAATTATAATTCCATTAGTAGCAGTCTGGCATTTTTTTATGCGTAAAAAAGATGCTGCAGTATTAACAATGCCAAGTATAAAAGGTTTTAAAACAGACTCGCTTTTATCAAAATTAAAACCACTTTTATATCTTTTAAGAATACTAGCTTTAGTGGCAATTATTGTCGCTTTAGCAAGACCGAGAAATGTTTCTGTTAGTAAAAAAACAAAGAGTAATAAAGGAATAGATATTGTAATGGCAATTGATGTTTCCGCAAGTATGTTGGCAAAAGATTTAAAACCTAACAGATTAGAAGCGCTTAAAAAAGTAGCCATAGATTTTGTAGATAGAAGACCAAACGACAGAATAGGAATTGTTGTGTATGCCGGAGAAAGCTTTACACAAACACCTATTACAAGCGACAAAGGAATTGTAAAACGAACCATTTCCGAACTTCAATGGGGACAACTAGAAGGCGGTACAGCTATTGGAATGGGATTAGGTTCTGCTGTAAACAGGTTAAAAGAAAGTTCCGCAAAAAGTAAGGTTATTATCTTATTAACAGACGGTGTAAATAATACCGGTAACATAGACCCAAGAACAGCTACAGAACTTGCAAAAGAACTAGAAATTAAAACCTACACCATAGGATTAGGAACTAATGGAATGGCAGATTTCCCTTACAGTAAAGACCCAAGAACAGGAAAATTACAATTTAGAAAGCTGCCCGTAGAAATTGATGAAGAATTGCTAAAAGAAATAGCTACGGAAACCCAAGGTAAATATTTTAGAGCTACAGATAATGAGTCTTTAAAAGAAATTTATGATGAAATTGACAAGCTTGAAAAAACGAAGATAGAGGAGTTTAAATATTACAATTATCAAGAAAAATATAGAATTTTTATCTTTTTAGGATTAGGATTCTTGTTGCTAGAATTTTTGTTGAGAAACACCATTTTTAAATCGTTTATTTAGAGAATGTGTAACTGTTGAATTGTTTAATCGTGTAAATGTAAAAAGGATGTATGTATTTTCATTTGAAAAGCTGAAGGTTTGGCAAGAAGCTATAGATCTCTCCGTTGAAGTTTATAGTATTACCAAAAACTTTCCTACTGATGAAAAATACGGAATTACAAGTCAATTAAAAAGAGCTTCAAATTCAATTTCAGCAAATATAGCAGAAGGTACATCTAGAATTACAAATAAAGACAAAGCACATTTTTCAACAATAGCATTTAGTTCAACTATGGAAGTTTTAAATCATATTATTTTATGTCATAAACTTCAATTTATAAACGAAGAAATTTATAATGACTTGCGTGAGAAAATTTATAAAATATCTAACATGTTAAATGCTTTACGCAAAGCACAGTTAAACAAATAAACAATTACACGATTACACATTAAAAACAATGTACAAAATAGAAGAACCCGTTTATTTTTCCCTGCTTATAATCATTCCAGCAATGATTGTTGTTTTCTTGTTGGTTTTATGGTGGAAAAAAAGAACACAGAAAAAATTTGCTGATTTAAATTTACTTCAAAGTTTAGCTCCAAATTCATCCACCTTTAAATCGGTTTTAAAACTGGTATTTTTACTTTTAGGAATTACTTTTTTAGTAATTGCTTTAGTAAACCCTAAAATGGGAACCAAATTACAAACCGTAAAAAGAGAAGGTGTAGATATTGTATTTGCCTTAGATGTTTCTAAAAGTATGTTGGCAGAAGATATTGCGCCAAACAGACTAGAAAAAGCTAAACAAATTATTTCTAAAACTATTGATAAATTAGGTTCCGATAGAGTCGGAATTATTATTTATGCTGGAAATGCGTATCCGCTTTTACCAATAACCACAGATCATGCAGCTGCAAATATGTTTTTACAAAACGCGAATCCAGATATGGTTTCTAGTCAAGGTACAGACATCAATGGAGCGCTAGAATTAGCAAAAACTTATTATAATAATGACGAACAAACAAATCGTTTTTTAATTATTATTTCTGATGGTGAAGATCATCAAGAAGAAACAAAACAAGTAGCCCAAACATTAACCGAAGAGGGCGTAAAGATTTACACAATTGGTGTAGGAACAGAAAATGGAGGCCCAATACCGATGCGTGTAAATGGATCTATGATTGGCTACAAAAAAGACAATAAAGGTGAAACTGTCATCACCAAACGTATGCCAGATGTATTGCAAGGAATTGCAGATGCTGCAAATGGCAGTTATATTGATGGTAATATTACAGAAAAACCGGTAACAGTGATTGCAGATATTATTGCAAATGCCGAAAAAAGCGAATTCGAAACAAAACAATTTTCTGATTATAAAGACCAGTTTCAATGGTTTGTAGCTATTGGATTACTATTCTTATTGATAGATATTTTATTATTTGATAAGAAAACCAAATGGTTGCGAAAAGTAGATTTGTTTGATGAAGAAAAACAGAAGAAATAAAGCCTTTCCTCCTTCCGAGGTACGAGGAAATCTCTTAAAAATTACAACCTTTTTATAAAGTTACATTTTTAGATGAGCTGATTAATAATTTTAATCAGCTCATTTGTTTTATTTCATTTATTAGAAAAAACTTCATCTATTACACAATAAAATATTCCGCTCATTAAATAAGGATACTTTTTACCCATAAAATGGGTAAATAATACACACTTAAAAACACCTAAAAAAGATAAACTACTGTAAAACAGACACATCTACTAATGGTACATATATTGATTTAATCTTGGTACAAAAAGTCCTAAACAACCACCATCATGAAATCAACAGCATTTAATTTAAAGTTACAAAATAATAAATTTTCCATAGAAGACAGAAAAACTTCTCCAATTAACTTTAGAGCGGTTATTGTTCTTGTTAGTTCATTTGTTATAATGATTGGTGCCGCTTTTGCAGTTTATTTATTACAAGATGATTTTTCAAAATTTAATTTTGAAAGGTTAAACAATAGTTTCGGAGCTGTATTTTTTAATCTTGCAGCTGTATTATTTGTTTTTACATCATTAACATTTCTTTACGATGTATACTTATATTTTAAATACAAGCCTATTGAATCTGTAAGTGATGAAGAATTGCCAACAGTTACCGTTATTGTGCCAGCATATAACGAAGGGAAGCAAGTTTGGGCTACCTTAAAAAGTTTAGCTAAAAGTGATTATCCTAAAGAAAAATTACAATTATTATCTATTGATGATGGTAGTAAAGATGATACTTGGGAGTGGATGAAAGAAGCTAAAAGAATTTTAGGAGATCAAGTTACTATTATGCAACAGCCTAAAAATATGGGTAAGCGTCATGCTTTATACCGTGGTTTTAACATGGGAACAGGAGAAATTTTTGTTACTGTTGATAGTGATTCAATCGTTAAGGAAGACACACTACGTAATCTAGTAAGTCCATTAGTTGTTGATGAAAAATGTGGAGCTGTAGCTGGTAATATACAAGTACTGAATAATAAAAAAGCTTTATTACCAAAAATGCTAAATGTAAGTTTTGTAATGAGTTTCGAATTTAAACGTTCTGCTGAAAGTAGTTTAAACTCAGTATTATGTACCCCTGGTGCTTTAGCTGCTTATAGATCAACTGCTGTTTTTGCTTGTTTACCAGAATGGATAGATCAAAAATTTATGGGTAAAGCGTCTGATATTGGAGAAGACAGAGCATTAACTAATATGATATTAAAGCAAGGTTACAGCGTATTATTTCAAAGAAACGCTTTTGCTTATACAAATGTACCAGAAGATTATAAAGGCTTGTATAAAATGTTTATTAGATGGGGAAGAAGTAATGTTAGAGAAAACATTGCAATGTCTAAATTTGTATTTACAAACTTTAAAGAAGGAAACAAGTTCGGATCTAGATTATTGTTTTTAACACAATCAATTAAAATGATTATGTCTTATCCTTTCTTAATATTTATGTTATATTTTATAATTGCACATCCAGCACTATTTATAAGCTCTACGTTATTAAGTATTTTAATAATATCTACTTTTCCAGTATTATTTTATGCAAAAAGATACGATTTTAAAGAAGCATTTTGGGCATATTCATATAGTATACTATATACTTTTGGGTTGTTCTGGATTACTCCGTATGCCATTGCAACAGCAGGAAAAAGTGGTTGGTTAACTAGAGAATTAGCCGCTTAAGTAGCATAAAAATAACATATAAATAATTCTGCACCCCTATGTAGAATTATTGAGAAAACATCCAGGAGGCTCTTTTATAGCGTAAACTGGATGTTTTTATTTGTAGAGAATTAAACACAATATTTTTCCTCCCAAACCACTTCATCATACAATAAGTTCGTCAAAAGCAACCTAAAACAATGAATATTAGGCTCCTTAAAAATAACAACTTATTAACAAAATTCTTTTTTTGAATACCTTACTTTTGTAATCATTACTTTTATGTAAAAAGACACAAATTATGAAAGAAGTTAAAGGTAACATGAAGATCTTACAGTATATCCTTATCGTTTTCTTGATGCTATTTTCACCGAAAGAAATTTTAGCACAAAAAGATTCTATTGCCTTACAACGAGAAGCTAGAAAGTTGTTAAGACAAGGAAATGATTTATATAGTAAAAAGCAATTTACAGACGCTTCAGTTGCGTATCAGAAATCATTAGCAAATAATACAAAATACGATAAAGCATCTTACAATTTAGGTAATGCTTTATATGAAAATAATAATTTTAAAGAAGCGGTACCACAATACGAATTAACCGCAGAAACTGCAAAAGATAAATTTACAAAGGCAGAAGCGTATCATAACATTGGTAACGCAATGATGGAGCAAAAACAATATCAAGCTGCTGTAGACGCCTACAAAAACTCCTTAAGAAATAACCCTAATGATGATGAAACTCGTTATAATTTAGCCGTTGCTCAATCCTTACTAGAAAAGGAAAATCAGGATAATAAAGACGACAAAAATAAGGACAATAAAGATAAAAAAGATCAGGACAAGAAAGACAAAGACGATAAGAAAGACGGAGACGACAAAGATAAAGACAAGGATAAAGACAAGGATCAAAAAGACCAGAAGGATAAGGACGGCAAGGGAGATGATGAAAAAGACAAAAATAAAGACCCTAAAAAAGACGAGAAAAAAGAACAAGAAAAGCCTAAACCTCAACCAGGAAAAATGTCTCCAGAACAAGTAAAGCAATTGTTAGAAAGCTTAAATAACGAGGAAAAGAAAACACAAAAGAAAATGAATGCTCAAAAAGCAAAAGGCGAAAAAGTAAAACAAGAAAAAGATTGGTAAAAATCTACCCTTAATCTTAATTGAAGTTAACGTACATCATATTCTAAAAATTAGTTTGTTTAAAAAATAAGTACAAAATTGAATACATATAAAATTAAAACAATAAGTAAAACTCAAGAGTGGCTTTCACAAATGGGGAAAGTCAGAGGTGCCTTTATGCTTATATTTTGTTTCGTAACCACTTTTGTAGCTGCTCAAGAAGCTACCTTAACAGCAACTGTAAGCAAAAATAAATTGGCAGTAAACCAGCGTTTACGAATTGAGTTTACCATTAATAAACAAGGTGGAGACAATTTTTCTCCTCCTAAGTTTACAAATTTTAAAGTAGTTGGTGGCCCAAGTCAATCTGTTAGTCAGTCTTGGGTGAATGGAAAAACAAGTTTTTCACAATCTTACACCTACGTTCTTCAACCAAATAAAAAGGGAGAATTAACTATTGGAGAAGCTAGTATTAAAATTTCTGGTAAGACCATAAAATCTGAAGCTATAAAAATTATAGTTTTAGATGCTGTAGATATTCCTAAAAACCCAAACGACCCAAATTATATTGCACAACAAAACATTCATTTAGTAGCAGAAATATCTAAATCTAGACCTTATGTAGGAGAAGGTATTTATGTAGAATATAGATTGTATGTTAGCGAAAATGTTAGTGTGTATGATACTAATGTTACAGAAGCTCCTCAATACAATGGTTTTTGGAACCAAGCCATTAAAATAAATAATTACCCTGTAAAAATGGGAAAATACAATGGCGAAGATTATAGATACATTGTACTTCAGAAAGCATTATTAATACCTACAAAAACAGGGAATTTAACAATAGATCCTATGAAAATGGATATTGTTATAGGCGTTCCTACTGGTAGAGCAGATTTTTTTGGAAATGTAATTACAAGAAATGTTCAAAAAGAATTTGCATCTGCTAAAAAAATAATTAATCCTAGATATCTTCCTTTAGAAGGGAAACCAACAAATTTTACTGGTGCAGTTGGTGATTTTAATTTTGATGTTACTCTAAGCAAAGAGATTTTAAAAGCAAATGAAAGCTCTCAAATTAAAGTAGCTGTATCTGGTAAGGGAAATTTAAAGTTGTTTGAATTACCAGAGGTAACAACTCCTGTTGAGTTAGAAAAATATCAACCAGAAAGAAAAGAAAAAGTTCAGGTAAATTCTAGTGGAATTTCTGGTGAAGTATCAGATTTATATACCGTAGTTCCGCAGTATAAAGGAAAGTATAAAATACCGAATGTTTCTTTCTCTTATTTTAATCCGAATGAACAAAAATACCATACAATTACAACCGACGATTTCTTTGTAGATGTGCTAGAAGGAAAAGAATTAAAACCTGCAATAGATACAAATGCTACGCAAAAGCAAGAGGTAGTATCTACAGGTAATAACTTCAGATATATACAAACAAAAAGTAATTTAGAACTTGTAGATACAGAAGATTTCTTTAAGTCTAACTTGTTTTATATTTTACTATTATTGCCGTTAATTACCATTCCTATTGGTATTTTTATTGCTAAAAAGACAGAAGAAAGAAGTAATGATCTTATAGGAAACAAGCTTAGAAAAGCAGAAAAATTAGCTAAAAAATATTTATCTGAAGCAAAAAAACAATTGGGTAAAAAAGAAGCTTTTTACGAAGCCTTAGAAAGAGCGCTGCATAACTACCTAAAAGCAAAATTAGGTATTGAAACAGCAGATATTAGTACAGAAAAAATTACAGAAATTTTAGAAAATAAAAAAGTTGAACCAACAACAATTGTTCAATTTATAGAAGTTTTAAAACATTCTGATATGGCACGTTACTCACAGATAACAAACACAGAAATGGAAGCTGAATTTGAGCGTGCAAAACAAGTTATTGTTCAATTAGATAAACAATTATAACCTATTTCCTGCAAGACCTCAAAAACCTTGTAGGTATATTTCAATATAGACTATTTCGAATGAAAAGAATATTTTTTTTATTGTTCATAATTGCCAATTCGGTTACTGCACAAAATGTAGATAGCTTATTTGTTTCTGCAAATAACTTATATAAAGACGGTAAATTTAGCGAGGCTATTGAGTTCTACAAGCAAATAGAAACTAAAGAGTTAGTATCATCAGAATTGTATTACAATTTAGGTAATTCTTATTATAAGCTTAACAAAGTTGGGCCAGCTATTTATTATTATGAAAAGGCGTTAATATTAGATCCATTAAATGCAGATGTAAAAAACAATTTAGTTTTTGCAAAACGTTTAGCATTAGATAATATAGAGGAATTGCCAAAAACTGTTTTACAAAAATTTAAAGTAAATTATTTACAAAAGCTATCTTATAACCAATGGGCAATAGTAGTTGTAGTATTTTCAATTTTAGGAAGCTTCTTGTTTTTACTCTTTTATTTTGCTGATGGACCTACTAAAAAAAGGTTCTATTTTACAACGAGTATTATTAGCTTTATACTTCTTATTGCATCATTATTTATCACTTATAATCAATATAATTTTGCACTTAACAATAAAGAAGCTATCGTTTTTGCAGAAGAAACAGACGTTAGAAATGCTCCTACATTAAACTCCGAGGAAATATTTACGTTGCATGAGGGAACTAAAATTATAGTTTTAGATGGCGTGGATGAATGGAAAAAAGTTAAAATTAATGATGGTAGATTGGGCTGGATACATGCTGAAGACATTAAGTTATTAAACGATATTTAATTTTTTTTTAACACTAAATACAAAAAGCTTTCTTAAATTCGCAAAAAAAATACTTGAAAGTTAAAGTAGCACTTTTCTTTATATTGATATTTTCCTCCCTATTAATTACGCCTACAGTAATTAGTTTAATTGACAGTACCCAAGACATTTCTGTCTTAATTAACATGAATGAGGAAGAAGAAAATCATGGGAAAAATACTTTAAAAGAAGTAAAAGTTATTCCTTATTCTGATGTTTCTATCTCTTTTAGAAAAAATCAGAAGATCAAAAATGTACGTTACAGATCTAAAAACTACATTTCTGAATACCCAAATATAGTGACTCCTCCACCTAAGTTTGTACTATAACTTCCGTACAAAAAACAAAATTTATAAAACTTAACAAATAGCTCTACTCTAAAAAGAATAGAGTAAAAATATATTACATATGTTTAAAAATATTAAAAACGACTTACCTGCAAGTATTGTAGTGTTTTTCGTAGCATTACCATTGTGCTTAGGTATTGCATTAGCTAGTGGTGCGCCCTTATTTTCTGGAGTAATTGCCGGTATAGTTGGTGGTGTTGTTGTAGGAGGACTAAGTGGTTCTAAGCTTGGTGTTAGTGGACCTGCAGCAGGTTTAGCTGCTATTGTATTAACTGCCATTGCTACTTTAGGTAGTTATGAAAACTTCTTAGTGGCTGTAGTTTTAGGTGGAATTATTCAAATAATTTTTGGCTTTTTAAAAGCAGGAGTTATTGGTTATTATTTCCCTTCATCAGTAATTAAAGGAATGTTAACAGGTATTGGAATTATCATCATATTAAAACAAATACCAAACTTTTTTGGTTATGATGAAGAATCTGCTTGGGATCTAGAATTTTTTGAACTTGATGGTGGAAATACATTCTCTGAGCTTATTAAAATGTTTAGTAACATAAACCCAGGAGCTGCTTTAATAGGTTTTTTAAGTTTAGCAATTATACTTTTTTGGGACATCATTTTAAGTAAGAAAGCAAAAATATTTAAAGTTATACAAGGACCCTTTATTGCTGTTGTTGCAGGAATTATATTTTATACGCTTACTTTAGGTGATGAAACACTTTCAATTGCTAGTAAACATATGGTAAGTGTACCAATTCCAGAAGATTTAAGTTCTTTTGTAGGGCAGTTTAGTTTCCCTAACTTTTCAGTTATTTTTCAACACGAAGTATGGATTGTAGCATTTACAATTGCTTTGGTTGCTAGTTTAGAAACGTTATTAAGTGTAGAGGCTTGTGATAAGTTAGATCCAGACAAAAATGTAACACCAACCAATAGAGAATTATTGGCACAAGGAACCGGTAACATTATTTCTGGTTTAATAGGTGGGTTACCTATTACACAAGTAATTGTAAGAAGTTCTGCAAATGTGCAATCTGGCGGAAAATCAAAATTATCTACCATTTTACACGGTATTTTATTATTGATATCAGTAGTTTTAATTCCTACTTTATTAAATAAAATCCCATTAGCTGTATTAGCTTCAATTCTTTTAGTTGTAGGATATAAATTAGCAAAACCAGCTCTTTTTAAACAAATGTATAAATTAGGATGGAAACAGTTTATTCCTTTTATAGTTACAGTTGTAGGTATTGTTTTTACAGATTTATTATCAGGAATTGCTTTAGGTCTTTTAGTAGGAATTGTTGTTATCTTATTAAAGAGTTACCAAAACTCTCACTTTCTTCACATTGAAGACAATAGTAATGGTAAACATAAGATAAAAATGACCTTAGCAGAAGAAGTAACTTTCTTTAATAAAGGAGCTATTTTAAAAGAATTAGACAGCTTACCGGCAGATTCTTATTTAGAAATAGATCTTATTAAAACAAGGTATTTAGATAATGATATTATAGAAATTCTTGAAGACTTTTTATACAAAGCCAAAGAAAGAAATATTGATATTAAACTTATATCTAAACGAGGAACTGTAGAAAACCCAGAAAGTTTTATCAATTTCTTTAAGGAAAACCCAAAGTCTAACATTAGTTTGAGTTAAAACTAAGACGACAAAAAAGAATATAAAAACCAAATAGCATCTAAACTAAAAACACTACAAGTACTGTAAGGTAATAGATAACGATGCTAAATTTTAAAACAAATAATTATTGAAACAAACGTTTCATTAATACAAAACATAAAGAACATGAAAGCACATACTAAAGAAACACAAGCAACGATGACGCCTAAAAAAGCGTTAGATTTTTTAACAGAAGGAAACCAAAGATTTCAAGATAACTTAAAGGCTCATAGAAACTTATTAGAACAAGTAAATGATACAAGTACAGGTCAATTTCCTTTTGCTACAATTTTAAGTTGTATCGATTCTAGAGTTTCTGCAGAATTAATTTTCGATCAAGGTTTAGGAGATATTTTTAGTATTAGAATTGCAGGTAACTTTGTAAACCAAGATATTTTAGGATCTATGGAGTTTGGTTGTAAACTAGCAGGTACAAAACTTGTTGTAGTTTTAGGACACACTAGTTGTGGTGCCATAAAAGGTGCTTGCGACAATGCAAAATTAGGAAACTTAACTGCAATGCTTAACAATATTAAACCAGCTGTAAACGCTGTTTTAGAACCAAAAGAAGCTAGCTCTAGAACCTCATCTAACTTAGATTTTGTAGATAATGTTGCTGCTAGAAATGTAACACTTACTATTGAAAGAATTAGACGCGAGAGTGAAGTTTTAACAACAATGGAAGAAAATGGTGAAATTATGATTGTTGGAGCGATGTACAATATTAATGATGGATCTGTTAATTTTATCAATTAAAAATAAAACAACTTAATAAAAGAGGGAACACAAGCCTCTTTTATTAAGTTATAATAATTACCTTTCCATTATTAATGCACAACATAATCATATATAAATGTGCAATTAGAAAAAGTATAAACTAAAAAAATACTAACTAAAACTTTAATAATGAACTTAGAAACTGTATTTAAGAACAATGAAAATTGGGTTAAAGAAAAATTAGCTACAGATAAAAACTATTTTGAAGAATTAGGGAAAGGCCAAAAACCAGAGTTGCTATACATAGGTTGTTCAGACAGTAGAGCTACTGCAGAGGAACTAATGGGGGCAAAACCTGGAGAAGTTTTTGTGCATAGAAATATTGCGAATATGGTTATTAGTATCGACTTAAACGTAATGTCTGTAATTAACTATGCCGTAGATCATTTAAAAGTAAGTCATGTTATTGTTTGTGGCCATTATGGTTGTGGTGGCGTTAAAGCAGCTATGCAATCTGCAGATCTTGGTATTTTAAACCCTTGGTTGCGTAATATTAGAGATGTGTATAGAATTCATGCTACAGAATTGAATGCCATTAAAAACGAAGATAAAAAATACGAACGTTTGGTAGAGTTAAACGTAAAAGAACAATGTGTAAACCTTATTAAAACAGCGGCTGTACAGAAAGCATATAGAGATCGTGGTTTAAAAGTACATGGTTGGGTTTTTGATGTACATACAGGTAAATTAATTGATCTAAAAATTGATTTCGAAAGGTACTTAGACGATATAATGGAAATTTATCATTTAGATTAAAAAATAAAACCCAAGGAAAAATCCTTGGGTTTCTTTTTGCCGTAAAGTTTGTGTAATTTTTATAAAGCTTTATCTTGTTCTTCTTCCTTTATTATTGATGGAAAAATAGTAGGTGCAACCTTTTTTACTGGAGCATATAATATAGATTCTTGCAATGTTTCCTTTTCTACAAAAGGAATTGTATCATTCATTTTACCAAAAAAAATAAAAACAACACTTAGTATCAATCCTATTTTTAAGGCGCCAAATACACCACCCAAGATTTTATTTAAAATTCCTAAAGAAGCAAAATCTGCAATTTTAGTCAATGCTTTTCCTAGCAGTGCAATTACCAAAATAATTATAACAAAAGTAACAGCAAAAGCCGCTAAAGAGATATATTCTGGATTCCAAGAAACATACTCTTTTAAAAAATCTGAAACAAAATAAGAGAAATGAATTGCACCGTACACACCACCAATAAGTCCTACCAATGAAGCTACTTCAACAAATAAGCCTTTTAATAACCCTCTTACAAAACCAAAAAGCAGTAAAGAAGCTATAACAATGTCAAAAATATTCATGAAATTAATTTTATCAAACCTACATAATTTTTTGTCAATTTAAAAATGCCAGTTGTATCTTTACAACTTATAAAAAAAGTAAGATGCCAAAAACACTCACCTTAAAAGAAAAATGGGAATTGTTAGTTAGTAAATTAACCAATCAATTTGCAGATGGAGACGAATTAAATATGGATGGAATTATCTATTTAATTGGTGTACAAGAATTAGGACAAGGACAAAGAGAATTTAAAAAAGACGAAAAAGTAAACCTTATGCATATTGCCATTTGTAAGCTTTTAGAACCTTATGGTTATTACGAATTCGATTATTATGATGATGATACTTGGCCACATTATAAAACATTAACAGAGTTACCAAACTTAAAACCTGGAGAACAAACGGTGTTAATGAAAGAAGCTATTATTAACTATTTTGAGGCTTTAAATTATTAATAAGACTTTAAAACAGAGAAATAGTACTTTTGGTATGCTTCTTGAAAATAGTTTAACAAGACCAAAAATCAACCTTAAAAAGATGAAAAAAATACTCGTTCTTATATTCTTAATTTCTTCATTTGCACAAGCACAATATACCGTTAACGGAACCATGTCTCCTACAATAGATACAGATTGGGTAATTTTATACAAAATTGAAGGCGCATCACAAAAGTTTATACAAAACTCAAAAATTAAAATAGATTCTGTTGATATTCAAGGAAAAAAACAAGCAATCGGTAGCTTTAGTTTTACACTTCCAGAAAATACAAAAGTAGGTTCTTATAGAATAACGTATAGATTAGAAAATGCAGGATTTGTAGATTTTGTGTTTAATAAAGAAGATGTAAACTTTGGTTTTCACCCAGAATATGCAAACCAAACAGTCACTTTTACAACTTCTAAAGAAAACATGTTGTACAAGGATTATGTAGATAATATTTCTATAGCACAAGAAAAATTAGATTCTATACAAGTTGCCGTTTTACAAAACCAAGACTTAGACCTTAAGAATGAATACAAAGAAGCTTTAAAAACAGTAAATAATATTCAAAAAGGGTATTTAGAAGCTTCAAACGGAATGTATGTACAGCCTTTTATTAAAGCTTCAAAAAGAATTAATCTACCAGAAATCATAGAAACGTCAGAAAAGTATATGGCTACTATGATTGGTACTTTTTTTGACCCTATAGATTTTAAGAGCAAAACACTATTAAACTCTGCTTTTATTACCGATAAAATTACAGATTATGTTTTTTACATTAATTACTCTCCAGATCCAGCAACACAACAAAAATTATTTAAACAGTCTGTAGACACTGTTCTTTCTAAAATTGAGAACCTATCTTATAAAAAGGAAATCATTGAGTTTTTAATCAACCAATTTGAAACGGATACGAATCTTGAACTAATAGATTATTTGTTCGATAACTATTATTCTAAATTACCAACCAATCTACAAGACAAAGGGTTTATAGATGGAAAAGAAGCCTTATTTGCTGCAGAAATAGGCCGAATTGCACCAGATTTCTCATGGAAAGAAGGTGGTAAACAATTAACCCTTTCTAAATTAAATGAAGCAGAAAACTATTTATTGATTTTCTGGAGTACTACGTGCTCTCATTGTTTAACAGAAATACCACAAGTACATACCTTTTTAGCCGAAAATGACCAAGTAAAAGTAATTGCTTATTCTTTAGAGAGTGATAGTTTCGGCTGGAATAGTTTTAAGAAAACACTACCAAATTGGCACCATGTTTTAGGTTTGAATAAATGGGAGAATAAAACAGCTAGAACCTATAATATTATTGCTACACCTAGCTATTTTATTTTAGATGCTAACAAAAAAATCATTGCTAAACCAGAACATTTACAAGATGTAAAACTTTTTTTTGATAAGAAATAATGATAAAAAAACTACTTATTCTTTTAGTTTTATTTATTCATTTTTCTGCTGTAAGTCAACAGTTTTTTAAAATTGATGATACTGCTCCAGAATTTAAGCTTTGGCTTACAGACGGCAGTAAATTAACAAATAATGACACCAAAGGAAAAGTAGTTGTTTTAAAATTTTGGTTTACTTCTTGCATGCCTTGTCTAACAGACATCCCTAAATTAAATAACCTTGTAAAAGAATTTGAAAAAAGAGATGATATTCTATTTATTGCACCTGCTTTAGACCGAAAACCAGCTATAGAAAAATTATTAGAAGTACATCCTTTTCATTTTAAAATAGCATATTCTGCTATGGATGTTAGTCAGAAATTTAATAAGCAACAAGTTTATCCATCTTATTTTATCATCAACAAAAAAGGAAAAATTGCATACATAGATAGCGGCAGTAAAATGTCAGAAACTAACGACTTAAAGAATGCAATTATTGAAGCATTAAAATAATTACATTTTCTTATTCTTTGCTTGTTTTAAAGAAGTAATTACAATACCAACTATCACTAAAAATGCTCCAAAAAACTGAAGCAACGTTAATCTTTCACCTAAGAAAAAAGACGCCAAAACAATAGTAGATATTGGCCCAACACCTGCAACAATTGCAAAATTAGAAGAGCTAATCATTTTTATAGAAGCGCTTACCAAAAAAGAAGGAATTACGGTTGCAAAAACAGCTATTAAAAGTCCGAAACCATATACTTGCCAAGGTAAATTAAACAAATCTGTTTCTCCCATAAAACTAAAATGTATAAACACACAAAAACAAGAAACTAACATGGCATATGCTGTAAATTTTACCACACCGAATTTAGGAATTAACCAACCACTTCCTACCAAATAAGAAGCATAGGTTATAGCGCTTAAAAGCACAAAAAAGCCTCCTAAATACACGTTGTTTTCAGAAACATCTACTTCATCAGAAAAAGCAATTACAATTCCTAAATAGGATAAAAAGATGGCTAAAGCTTGAAACTTTGTAATCGGTTGCTTAAAAAAAAGTCTATTTAATAAAATTACAATTGTCGGGTATACAAATAAAATAATACGTTCTAAACTCGCTTTAATATAAGTTAAACCCTCAAAATCGAAATAGCTTGCTAGATAATAACCTACCACCCCAAAAAATACCACCCAATAATAATCGCTTTTGGTAGTTTTGATCTCCTTATTTTTATTTCGATATAAATAGGCAATCACTACGTAAAACAGAAAAGAAAACAGCATTCTTAACAACAACATAGTTATTGCATCTACATTATAATTGTATGCAAGTTTAACCATTACCGCTTTAGAAGAAAAGAGCACAATGCCCAAAACACCTAAGAAAACACCCAACCAAAAGTTTTTTTTCATCATAAAACCAATCTAAAACTTACGGTTTTAGAAAATTGTTTTAAAATTAAACGATTACGAAGTTCAGAAAGGCATCTACGCTATTAATTCTGAGATTTAGATTTACCTAAATACGTTTAGCAATATAAAATATCGATTGTCAAAAACTTAATAAACAACCTTGATACACTGCAAGGAGTATGCTTCCGATACGAATACTTTTCATTTATAGGAAAGTCTATGGGGTATTAAATACTTGGCTATCGCCCTGCGATTAAAAATGTAAAAAAGCATCTTCTAAATGCTCAATTTTTGTTTTATTTTTTTGATGAATAATGGCAATAATATCAAACCGAACCTCCACATCTAAATCTTGTGTTACCACATAATAATCGATTGCAGAAACTAATAATTTTATCTTTTTAGCTTTTACTGCATCTTGTGGTTCTTCAAAATAGTCTGAACTTCTTGTTTTTACCTCAACAGCAGCCAATACTTCTCCTTTTTGAGCAATAATATCTACTTCGGCTTTTAAATATCGGTAGTTTGTTTCTAGAATTTTATAGTCGTTTTTTAACAAAAACGCAATGGCTAATTTTTCTCCTTTTTTACCAAGTTCATTGTGTTCTGCCATATTATGAGTTTACAGTATTTAGTGGCAGTTTTTAATTATCAAATAAAAGTTGATAATAATTCATTATGAAATTGCCAATATGTTAATTTACAAAATAAATGACACAAAAAACCTCAAAGGTTTTAAAAATCTTTGAGGTTTGCTTTATAAAAACACCGTAGTTTATTCTTCAAAAACAACAGAACTCTGTCCAGAACCAACTGTTAACTGAATATTCCTTCCAAAAATTAAAGCTCTATTATCAGGTTCGTGTCCTGCAGGAAAATCAAACATTACCGGAAAATCATACTCTTTTACAACATCTAAAACAAGTTGTTCTATAGAGCTTCCCCATTTGGTAGAATTATTCTTAATTCTAGAAATATCACCAATAATTAAACCCGCACAATTATCAAAATAACCAGCACGCTTTAAACTTTGCAACATTCTATCTATAGAGTATTTATACTCACCTATTTCTTCAATAAAAAGAATCTTTCCCTTTGTGTCTGTCTGACTGTTGGACCCCAACATAGAGGATAATAATGCAAGGTTCCCTCCTACTAGTTGTCCGCTAACCACTCCTTTTTTATTGTAATTAGAAGAAGGAATCGTGTACTTTAATTGCTTACCAAAAATTGCTATTTTAAAACTAGCTACTGTTTCTATAATTGATTCTGGTTTCTCATCTACACTAGTGCCCATCATTGCATGCATCGTTTCTACGCCTAAATTATGAATATGACTATGAAAAGCCGTAATATCTGAATACCCTATAATCCATTTTGGTTGTTTTAAAAATGTAGTATAATCTAATTTATCTAAAACCCTCACAGAACCGTAACCTCCACGACCCGACCAAATTGCCTTAATATTTGGGTTGTCTAATGCTTTTTGAAAATCTTCTGCTCTTTCGTTATCTGTACCAGCAAAATGACTATTCTGATTAAAAATATGTTTCCCTAAAATTACTTTTAAACCCCAACTTTCTGCTAGTTTCTTAGCCCTTTGTATGGTTTCTGCCCTATTTTTTAAAATTCCGGCAGGTGCAAGAATTGCAATCGTATCTCCTGGTTGTAAATAAGGTGGTGTAATTAATTTTTCTTGTGCATATATTGTTGAAAAAATCATAAAGAGTGCAAGTGTAAAAAGTGTTTTTTTAATCAAAATATGTCTTATTTATGGGTTCTAATCTAGTAAAAATCTATTTCCTGTAAATGTATCAATTTTCAATGGTTTTTAAAAGTCTCTTTTTCGTACTTTTGCACTTCAAAAATCAGTACATAATTAATACATAGAACACATGAGTGCTCCTAAAAGATATACAATTACAGCAGCTTTACCATATACAAACGGACCAATACATATTGGGCATTTAGCAGGCGTTTACGTTCCTGCAGATATTTATGCACGTTATTTACGTTTAACCGGTAATGATGTTGCCTATATTTCTGGTTCTGATGAGCATGGTGCTGCCATACCAATGAGAGCAAAAAAAGAAGGCGTTTCTCCGCAGGTGATTATCGATAAATATCATGGAATTATTAAAAAGTCTTTTGAAGATTTCGGAATTTCTTTTGATAATTATTCGAGAACTTCAGCAGAAATTCACCACAAAACGGCCTCAGAGTTTTTTACAAAGATGTATAATGATGGTGAGTTTATAGAAGAAACTTCAGAGCAATTGTATGACGCAGAAGCAAATCAGTTTTTAGCAGACAGATTTGTGGTTGGAACGTGCCCTAAATGTGGTTTCGAAGAAAGTTATGGAGATCAATGTGAAAGCTGTGGAACAAGTCATAACGCAACAGATTTAATCAACCCAAAGTCTGCTATTACTGGCAATACACCTACTTTAAAAGAAACAAAACACTGGTTTTTACCTTTAGATAAACACGAAGCTTTTTTACGCGAATGGGTTTTAGAAGGACATAAAAAAGACTGGAAACCTAATGTTTACGGACAAGTAAAAAGTTGGGTAGAAGATGGTTTAAGACCAAGAGCCGTAACGAGAGATTTAGATTGGGGAATTCCTGTACCTGTAAAAGGCGGAGAAGGAAAAGTTTTATATGTTTGGTTTGATGCACCTATTGGTTACATTTCTTCTACCAAAGAATGGGCTGCTAGAGAAGGAAAAAACTGGGAAGACTATTGGAAAAAAGACGATACGAAACTGGTTCATTTTATAGGAAAAGACAATATTGTTTTTCACTGTATTATTTTCCCTGCGATGTTAAAAGCACACGGAGATTATATATTACCAGATAATGTACCTGCAAATGAATTCTTAAATTTAGAAGGAAATAAATTATCGACTTCTAAAAACTGGGCAGTTTGGTTGCATGAGTATTTAGAAGAATTTCCAAATCAGCAAGATGTTTTACGTTATACTTTAACGGCAAACGCACCAGAAAGCAAAGACAACGATTTTACTTGGAAAGATTTTCAGGCAAAAAACAACAACGAATTAGTAGCCATTTTTGGTAACTTTATTAATAGAGTTGTCGTTTTAACAAACAAATATTACGAAGGTATTGTACCTGCTGCAAATGATTTTACAGAAGTAGATGAAGATGTTTTAGCTGCTGTAAAAGAGTTTCCGAATATTATTGGTAAATCTATAGAAAGATACCGTTTTAGAGAAGCAAGTCAAGAATTAATGAACTTAGCAAGACTTGGTAACAAGTATTTAGCTGATGAAGAGCCTTGGAAAGTGATAAAAGTAGATGCAGAACGTGTACAAACAATTATGTATGTTGCTTTACAAATTTCTGCAGCTTTAGCAGTAGTTTCTAAACCTTTTTTACCTTTTACTTCAGATAAATTAAAAGGGATTCTTAACCTTGATGAAACGTTGTCTTGGGAAGATATTACTGAAAAGGATGTTTTATTACCTGCAGCGCATCAAATAAATAAAGCTGAATTATTATTCTCTAAAATTGAAGATCAAACTATTGAAATTCAATTAGAAAAATTAGCTGCTACAAAAATTGCCAACGAGCAAGAAAACAAAGTGTTAGAACCACAAAAAGAAACCATAGAATTTGATGATTTTACCAAACTAGATATTAGAATTGGTACTATTTTAGAAGCAGAAAAAGTAGCTAAAACTAAAAAGCTTTTAAAATTAAAAGTTGATGTTGGTATTGATACAAGAACCATTGTATCTGGTATTGCAGAAAGCTTTTCTCCAGAAGATATTATTGGTCAGCAAGTATCTGTTTTGGTAAACTTAGCACCAAGAAAAATTAGAGGTGTAGAAAGCCAGGGAATGATTTTAATGACAGATACACCAGATGGTAAATTAGCTTTTGTAGAGCCTACAAAAGAAGTTAAAAACGGACAACAAGTAAGTTAATACAAACTTTTTATATTAGAATCGTGTAATTTCTCCATTTGGTAGAAATTACATGATTTTATTTATAAGTTAGAATTTTATTCTTAAATTACACTATGTAGTTTTACTTTTTATCGATAATCACAAACGGGTTAAAGAACACCTCCTTCGTTTTAACGAATTAAAACAATAGATATCAAGTAATTAAATAATTTAGCAACACGATAATATAATCCCTATAAAATATTTAGAGAAGTAATTTGTTAGAAATCCCTAAATTTTTAACAAACTTAAGTTACTCTCCCTATGCTAAATCGCTAAAACATTCATTTGTTTTTAGCGATTTTCATTTTACTCAAAAACTCATTTTAGATTTAATACTGTTAGTACATTAACCTAAAACACTGCTCTCTTTCAATTCGTTAATAAATGGCTGCTTATAAATTCTTTTGCCTAATGCAGCATTAATTGCATTCGCAACGGCACCTCCTGCTGGTGGTAAACCTGGTTCTCCTAATCCTGTTGGAGATAAATCATTTTCTACAAAATACACTTCTACTTTTGGTGTTTCTTGCATTCTAATTAAGCGATACGTATCAAAGTTTTTAGCATTTGGCTTTCCGTCCTTAAAAGAGAAATCTGCATACATGGCATGCCCTATTCCGTCTAAAACACCACCTTCTACTTGGTTTCTTGCTCCTGTTGGGTTAACTACAATACCACAATCTACCGCAACAGTTACTTTTTTAACTACAGGAAAACCATCTTTTAATACAATATCGGCAATTTCTGCAACGTGCGTGTTGTGGCTATAATAAGCAGAAAAACCTTGATAAACTCCCTCTTCTGTTTTGCCCCAATTTCCTTTTTCTTTCACCAACTTAATAGTGTCTTCCATTCTTTGCCCAGAATATTCTATTTTATTATCTGTAGTTCCTTTTACGTTCTGTAATAAATCTAAACGCAATTGAATAGCATCTACATTTAATTCTGATGCTAATTCATCAAAGAAACTTTGTTCTGCAAATGCTAAAAAATTAGTATAAGGTGCTCTCCAAGCTCCTGTTGTAATATTACTATTATAACTGCCCGTTTCTACTTTATAATTAGGGATACACCCTGCTGGAAAAAAGTTAGGAATCAATCCATACATATTTCCATTTACCGCAGCTTCTTTTAAATGATAACCTGTTACCTCACCGTCTTTTAAAGCGGCTTTTATTCTATATTTTACAGCAGGTTTGTAAACACCTGTTGTCATATCATCTTCTCTAGTAGAAACCAATTTTACTGGTTTTTTAATTGCATTAGATATTTCTGCAGCCTCATATACAAAATCTGCGTACAATCTTCTACCAAAACCTCCACCCATTCTAGTCATTTCTAAAGAGATTTTCTCGATATCAAAATCTAACAAATCTGCAACTACATTTGCAGCAAATTCGGGTGTTTGTACAGGACCTGCTAAATGTATTTTTTCTGATGTAACATCAGCATAAAAATTCATAGGTTCCATACAATTGTGTGGTAAAAAAGGTGAATGATATGTTTTTTCTATCACTTTATCTGCAGCTGCCAAAGCCTTTTTAATATCACCATCTTCTCTTCTTGTCTCTAGGTTTTTTCCGTCTAAAATATCGGTTAAAACGGTATCATGGTTTTCTGTAGATTCTAATTTGCTATCTACTTTCCAAACTGCCGTAAGTGCTTTTTTACCTTTTATTGCTGCCCAAGTATTTTCTGCAATAACCACTACTTTATCTGTTTCAGACATGGTAAATGTCCAGTTTTTCTTACCAGACGCAACATACTTTCTTATTTTATCACCTATGGTAATAACATCAATTACACCTTTTACTTTTTTTGCTTCGGTAGCATCAAAACTTTCTAATATTTGCCCGAAAGCTGGTGGCCTTAAAACAGTTGCAATCATCATTCCATCTGTTTTGTAATCCAATCCAAAAAGTGGTTTTCCTGTGATAATTTTATCAATATCTACATTTACAATTTCTTGACCAATAATAGTATAATCCTTCGCTTCTTTTAATTTTACATTTTCCGGAACTTCTAATAATGCAGCTTCTTTTACAACATCTCCATAGCCTAATGTATCTCCATTAGCATTGGTTATAACTCCTTTTGATGCTTTACACGTATTGGCATCTACATTCCATTTTGCAGCAGCAGCATTTACCAACATTTGTTTAGTGGTTGCTCCTGTTTGCCTTAAAGCATCCCAACCAAAGCGAATAGATTGACTTCCGCCAGCCAATTGTCTGGTAAAATTATTAGTGTCTAGGTTTCCTTGAGCTACGTTTACTTTACTCCATTCTACATCTAATTCTTCTGCAATAAGCATAGGCATTGCTGTTTTTACACCTTGCCCTATTTCTGGGTTTGGCGAAAAAATAGTGACATAACCATCATCAGAAATTTTAATAAATGCATTAAAATCATTGAAGTTTAATTTTGTAATATCCACTGGCATTACTGCTTCTGGTTTACAAGCCGTTAATAAATTAAACCCAATTAATAAACCACCACTTGCTAAAACTGATGCCTTTAAAAAGTTTCTTCTGCTAAAATTATTCTTTGATATAGATTCCATTTTGTGAAGTAGTTTTATGATTAAGACATTTTATTTGCAGCAACTTTTACAGCTTTTTCAATTCTATTATAAGAAGCACATCTACAAATATTACCGTGCATGGCTTCTCTAATTTCTTCTTCTGAAGGATTTTTATTTTCTGATAAAAAAGCAGAAGCCGTCATAATTTGTCCTGCTTGGCAATACCCACATTGTGGCACATCAATCTCTTTCCAAGCTTCTTGTACAGGGTGTTTACCATCTGTAGACAACCCTTCTATGGTGGTAATTTTCACATCATCTAAAATAGAAACTTGCATCTGACAACTTCTTGTTGCAACGCCATCTATATGAACTGTACAAGCACCACATTGCGCAATTCCGCAACCAAACTTTGTACCTACTAAATTTAGTTCATCTCTTAAAATCCATAACAATGGAGTGTCTGCATCTGCAGATACTTTTCGGGCTGTTCCGTTAATATGAAGTGTATAATTTGGCATAGAAAGTCGGTTTAAAATTAAAGTTGGAAGTTACAAAAAATTGCTTTTGTTATTTTAACTAGAAGTTAAATGAATATATTTTGGGATTATTTTAACGAAAACAAACCTCAAGTACCTAAATAACAATACAATAACTATTCAAAAAACTGTTTAAAGCAAAAAAAAATCCACCCTAAAAAGGGTGGATTCAACTTTTTCAAATCAATTTTACGCAGCTTTATCTTACTATTTTTTATTCCACATCTATAATTCGTTTTTGTTTTTCTTCTTTTTTTATCTTTTTTAAAACATCAAATAAATTTAGTTTTAACTCTCTATGTTCTTTTAAGTGATTTTTAAATAAAATAAGTAGTGTTTTATGCTCGTTCTTATAAGTTTCTTTTTGTTTATCACCCTCAGGTTCTATAACTTCTAGGTTGTTTTCATGTTTTTGAACCAATTGAATTAACGCATCATTGGTCTTTATAGAATTACTTAATTTCTCAATAATTTCTTTACTTTTATCATAAGATTGAAAATCGATTAATTGAAGCGTATTCCATTTTATTAAGTCTTCGAAAAAGAGATATTCATCATTTAAAAACTCTAATTCTAAACGCCATTCTTTAGAATCATTATGCATTTCTTCTGCACTTAACCATTTTATATAACTTGTATTTACATGTTTAATTTTCATCATAAATAGTATTAAATTCTACACTAAAAAACTTATCCACCCCTAATTTACTTAAAAAAACAAGCTTATAAAATGATTAATATCATCTAAATTAGTTTGCCTTTTCCCCTGAAGGAATTACTAAGAAAGGTACATTTAAATGAAAACCTATTTGACTAATTGTTGATTTAAAAAATAGATTTTCGAAAAAAGAATGCTTATTGTTTATCATCACTAACAGATTTATTCGCATTTTTAATTGAAATTCAGAAATAGCACCTGTTACACTTTGGTTGCTAACACTATAAAATAAATGGGAAACATTTTTTAAGATTTTATCTAACTTATGTTTATTTTCTATTTGATTTTTAGATAAATCATCGCCATAAGTAGTGTTTATTATATTTATTCTAGAACTATTAGAAAGGCCAATATCTACAATTAGTTTTACTTGTTTTTCATTAAAAGAAACTTCATAGTCCGAAGGAAATAATACTTCATTAGGAGCTTCAAAAGCATAATTACTTGGTATTGCTAACACGGGGCATTTTGCATTTTTAATGATATGTACGGTGTTAGAACCAAATAAAATTTCGGTTAAACCTGTTGCTCCTTTGGTTCCCATTACAATAAGATCCATTACATGTTTTTCATGCAACTCTTCTATCTCACTTGTTAGAGTGTTAAATGAAGCTATTTTACGATACGTATGGTTTGGGTTTTTAAATTGATTTTCAATTTTTTGTTGAAGTTTATCAAGTCCTTCCTCTGATGTGTTTTTTACAACATCAACCAAATTAAAACCTTCAACACCTGGGTTCATATACTCTACATCATAAATCATTGGTGTATAAGTATTCATTATAAAGAAATTACATTTTTCGTCCTTAAATAATTGAATTGCATATTGAATTGCATTCCATGAATTATCTGAAAAATCTGTAGGTAAAAGTATATTTTTCATGATGTTTGTTTTTAATAAATTCTAAATTATATTTCCTATTCCATAACCTCCTAGAAGAGATTTTTACCTATAAATTTATTTTATCTATATGGTTTTAAAATAGAATATGTTGCTTTTTAAGTATAAAATGAACCTCTAAATTTCTTAGATTATCCTTTGTAAAGAGTTAAATATCTATCAGAAAGATAAAGCACATCTGTTGCAGAATTATTATCAGACTAAAAAAAAGTCTTTATTAGCCTGATAATAATTTAACCGAGCATTTATCTGCATTTACAGATAAGGTTTTGTAATTGCTTTTCTCTTTTGTAACTGCTTTTCTAAATCTGAAATAGTATTTTTTACAGCAAGCTCGTAATTTTTTTCATTTGAAGATGCAAATAATCTTGGTCCTGGTGCACTTAATTCTATTTCACAAATTACACCTTTGTTTTTAGAATCATTTTCCTTTTTAAAAAACACATCTGCTTTAATAATTGTTTCGAATTTTTTAACCAAACCATCTAGCTTTTTTTCTGTATAAGCTTCCATCGTTTCACTTGTAGACATGTTAACAAATTGAATATTCATTTTCATCTTTATGGTGTTTTTAGTTATTAATAAAAAAATTATTGAAACCTATCGTTTCGTATGTAGTTCTAAGATAATCCTTTTTAATTAAATTATTATAATAGCATATGCAATATTTAATAGATATAAACCTATTAGAAAAAGTAGTGTATATATTGCCTGTACAAATCTAATATTTACAAGTTTTAACCAATGTATGGTTCGCTTAGGAATACTAAAAAGAGATAACCCTATAAGTAATGACGACCAACCAATTAGGGTAATTATAAGTTTCCAATTAGGCTCCCATATGTTATGGAATAGAATATTTATCAACCCAATAATAATGGCTAAAAAAGAAAAAATAATTAGAAATTTTTGATCTTCTAAATCATTAAATATTTGCCTAATCCTTTTTGGATTAAAACTTAGTATAACGAAAAAAATAAGTAAGTAATAACCCCAAAACTTTGCTAAAAAAATTGAATTATCCATAACATATTGTTTTTATTCATGCAGTACTAAAAAAGGAACATCGGTATGATAGCTTATTTCCGCTACCTTAGTATGAAATAGTATTTGTTGAAAATAATTAAGATTTTTTGCCACCATAGCAATCATATCTATATTTCTACTATTTACAAAACATTGCACAGCATCTTCTACTTTTTTATTTGTTAAAAAATGAAAACTGTGTTGGTAATTATAGAGATAATCTTCTAATAGTTCTTTACTTTTTTGTTGATCCTCATTTAAAGAGGTTACCTTTTTACTGATATTTAAAACCCTTAAGGACGCGTTTTTTTCTTCTAAGATTTTTATTATTGGTTCTAATATTTGTAATTCATTACATAGAGAAAAATCTGTTGGAAATGCCACCTCTTCTATTTTCTTAAATTTAGCATTCTCAGGTACTACTAAGGTTGTACATTTTACCTTTGTAATAACATCTCCCGTATTACTCCCAGTAATATATCCCTGAAAACCACTAGCTCCTTTAGTTCCCATAACAATAACATCTATTTTTTTTTCTTCTACCTGCTGTCTTATAGACTCAATAAAAAAATTAGTATCTGTTAAAGTGTAAAAATTATGGTTCTTATTATTAAAGTTTAGAGCTATTTTTTGCTGAAGTCCTTTTAATTGTTTTTTTGCATTTTCTATGTTTACATCTATAACAACTTCTTGCGTGTCATCATAAAAATAATCATCTACTACAACATTATTTAACCTATTAACGTGTAACAAATAAAAATTGCACGTTGCGTGCTTATAAAAATTTAAAGCATACTCAATAGCATTCCAAGAATTGTCTGAAAAATCTGTAGGGAGTAAAATAGCTTTCATTTAAATTCATCTTTTATCTAAAAGACAAATTTATTGCTAGAATACTTTTTAAAAAATGATATTAGTCATATGGCTGCTAATTCATTTAAAATCAAGAAATATCTTTTAGTTTCTCTAAATCTAAAATTTTAATTGTTCTACCTTCTATTTCTATTAAACCTTGTTTTTTAAAACTAGACATAGTTCTAATTAAAGTTTCTGTTGCAATACCTGCAACACTTGCTAGATCGTTTCTAGAAATTTTTATATGATCTTCTGGTTTTCTATTTAATTTTTCTGCAAACATTAAAATTGTCTTCGCTGTTTTTTTACTTACAGAACTATATGCCATTTGTAAAAGTTGATCTTTTACAACTGCTAAGTCTTCTGTTAACAATTCTATCAACTCTAATGTTACTTTATGATTTTTGTTTAAAACACCAGTTAATGTTTTTTTAGAAAGACCAACTAATTCTGTTTTCTGAATTGCCGTTGCAGATTCTTGATATGCTAAATTCTGAGAAAAAGAAGTATAGCCAAACAAATCATCTTCTTTATATAAAGCAGTTGTAAGTTGTTTTCCTTGCTCATCTAACTTATGGCATTTTATAAGTCCTTTATTTATTAAATAAATATAATTAGAGTTATTGCCTTCTTTATAAATGCTTGCATCTTTTAAAAAAGTAAACGTTTCTCCGTTATCTTCAAAATAATTTTTTAAGTCATTAAGACTTCTTATGTCTTCTTCCTCTTCTTTTACAACTTCAATTTTTTCTCTACGATCTTTTAGTATCGCTGCTTTTGCCAATCTACTTTCTATAGCACTAATTAATTCATCTTCATTAAAAGGCTTTGTTATATAGTCATCTGCCCCTAAATCCATTCCTTTTCTTACATCACTTCTTTCTGTCTTTGCTGATAAAAATATAAACGGAATGTGTTGCGTTATTTCGTTATTAGTTAAAGCTTCTAAAACACCGTAACCATCTAACTCTGGCATCATAATATCACAAACAATAATATCTGGAACTATTTTTTTTGCTAGTTGCACCCCTATTTTACCGTTAGCAGCACTGGTAACCTCGTAGTTTGATAATTCTAAAAGTTCTGATGTATTTTCTCTTAAAACTACATCATCCTCAATTAATAGTATTTTTCTCATATTGCTTTGTTAATAATCTTCAATGTAAAAGTTGATCCTATATTCTCTTCACTTTCAAAAGTAATTGTTCCTCCTAAATTTTGTAAATGACTTTTAATAATATTTAAACCAATTCCTGTTCCTTCCGTTAATAATGCATTTTCTGCTCTAAAATAACGGTTAAATATATTTTTTTGATCTGCCTTTGGAATCCCAATTCCTTGATCTTTTATTTTAATGGTAGTCGTCGTGCTATCTTGCTTTATTTTAATGTCTATTTCAGAATTTTCTGGCGAATATTTAATAGCATTGTTTATTAAATTAGATAAGGCCAAGGCAATTGTTTTTTCGTCTTGCAATAAAGAAATATCATCTATATCTTCTGGATATTTAATTCTTTGTCCTACTTTTAAAAGCATGTTTGCATTATAAATAACCTCATCTACAACCTTACTTAATTTAAAAGTATGAAACTTGTAATTTACTTTACCCGTTTCTAGTATTTCTATAGATAAAAAATCATTTAAAATATTATTTAAATAATGTACTTTATTAGTAATGGTTTCTAAGTGCTTATCTCTTTTTTCTTGTTGTTCTGCCAACTTATATTTACCTAAAAGCATTGTAGACGTTAAAATACCACTTAACGGTGTTTTAAACTCATGAGAAACTAACGACAAGAATTTTGTTTTTAGTTCATTCAGTTCTTTTTGCTTTTTTAAAGCATCTTTAATTTTATTCTCTGCTTCTAGCCGTTTATGATTCTCTTTATCCAGCTCTATATTTACAGTTTTTAATTCATGAACTGTTTTACTTAACTCTTTAGTTCGCTCACAAACCTTTTTTTCTAGATCATTGTTTAATTGATGTATTTCTTCTTCTTGTTGTTTTCGAACAGAAATATCTATAATTAAAGCCATTATAAAAGTTTGTCCTTCTATTTGAAACGGATTTAAACCTGCTTCTAAAGGAAAAATAGCTCCATTTTTTCGGGCTCCATACAAGTCTCTCCCGTTGCCCATCTGCCTTTTTTCTTTGTTCTTCATAAAACCCTTAAAATGGGCTCCGTGACCTGCGTGATAATTTTTAGGGATTAAAATATTAAGTGGTTTATTTATAAGTTCTCCTGTATCATAACCAAACATTCTCTCTACAGATGAATTTACAGAAACTATGTTTTGTTGATCGTTTACTACAACAACTCCCTCTGATACAGCCTCAAAAAGTACATTAAAAACATCCCGATCTTTACTTAGCATTTGGCAATAAATTATCTAATTAAACAAAGATTAAAAATACTACATTTTATATTCAAATTATAGTAATTTATGACTAATATCATAATTATATAACTCATTATTCTATAACTTTACTCATATTCATAAATTCTTAATTATGAAACCATCACAAAACACAATTATTTCTTTTTATGAAAACTTAGGTAAATTATTTTTCGCAATTGCAGCTGCAGATAACATTGTAGAAGAAGTAGAATTTAATGTTTTAAAAAAAATAGTAAAAGACAAATGGACTAAAATAGATCCTGTAGATGATGATTTTCATTCGGATGCAGCCTATCAAATAGAAACCGTTTTCGATTGGTTAAATATTGAAAGTTTTTCTAATTCAGAAACTTGTTACAATGAGTTTATCGATTTTAAAAAAGAACATCCTTCCTTATTTACCCAAGAAATAAAAAGTCTAATTATAAAAACAGCAACTAAAATAGCTGCTTCTGTTGCAGATTTAAATAAATCTGAATTAAAATTGGTTGCAAAACTAAGTTTAGAACTTGAAAAATAATAAATTTAAGTATTATTTTAACCAAGTTGTAATACACAACCAAATTAAAAAAAATACGTATATTACTTTTTAAACACCTTAACTGATGGCTTCTATAGATTATTATAAAATTTTAGGAATTACCAAAAGTGCTTCTGAAGCTGATATTAAAAAAGCTTACAGAAAATTAGCACGAAAATACCATCCAGATCTAAACCCTAATGATAAAACTGCTGAGAAAAGCTTTAAAGAAATTAATGAAGCAAATGAAGTTTTAAGTAATCCAGAAAATCGTAAGAAATACGATGCATATGGAGAGCATTGGCAAAACGGAGAAGCTTACGAACAAGAAAAACGAAGACAGCAAGAACATCAAAATAGGTCTCAAAGTAATCAAGGTGGGTATTCTCAAGAAGATTTTTCTGATATGTTTGGAGACATGTTTGGTGGTGCTTCTTCAGGAAGAAGAACGAATGCTAAATTTAGAGGGCAAGATTACAATTCTGAAATTCAACTAAACTTAAACGATGTTTACAAAACACAAAAACAGGTAATTACTGTTAATGGAAAAAACATTAGAATTACAATTCCGGCTGGTGTAGAAAACGGACAAGTAATCAAAATAAAAGGGCATGGAGGAAAAGGTGTAAATGGTGGTCCGAATGGCGATTTATACATTCAGTTTTCTATTATAAATAACACCAAATTTAAACGAAACAAAGACAATCTTTATATTGATGTTGATTTAGATTTATATACGGCTCTTTTAGGCGGACAATTAACCGTTGATACTTTTGATGGACAAGTAAAACTAACCGTTAAGCCAGAAACAGCAAACGGAACCAAGGTGAAATTAAAAGGAAAAGGATTTCCTAAATATAAAAAAGAAGATCAGTTTGGAGATCTATATATCACTTATCAACTTAAAATACCAACTAAATTAAACGAAAAAGAGATAGCATTAATTAAAGAATTACAAAAACTACGCTAAACATGGAAACTCAAAATTTAATATCTATTCAGCAGTTTTGTACCCACTACAGTATTCCTGCAGCTTTTATAAATGAATTAAAAGAATATGAATTAATAGAAGTCATTGTAGAAAATAATGATCATTATATTAAAATTACGCAAATAACAGAAGTTGAAAAAATGATTCGTTTGCATTATGATTTAAACATAAACCTAGAAGGTGTAGATGTAATTTCCAACTTATTAAACCAAGTGGATTCTTTAAAAAAAGAAATAACTGATTTACAAAACAAGCTCAAGTTTTACGAAAACGAATAATATTCTAAAATAATTTCATATAAAAATAGTTCCTTATTTTAGCGCTACCTCCTAGTATTTTTAGGCTTTTTACACCTAAAAAATCATATAATTAAAGATAAAAAATTAATAAACTGATTTTTATCATATTTTATTTAATTGATTTTTAATACATTAGTCACTCCCTTTAACTAAAACTAAGTATCATGATAACTAATTTAAAAGAGAGTGAATGCATAAACATCTTAGAAAATAACTATGTAGGGCAACTGAGCTATATTTATATAGAAAGACCTTTTATTGTACCCATGACTTATTTTTTTGACAAGAAAAATAGTATTGTAGGCTATTCCGAAGAAGGTCATAAAACAAAGGCAATGAGAAATTATAGAAAAGTTTCTCTGCAGGTTTCAGAAAAAGCAGACAGCAATACTTGTAATTCTGTTTTAGTGCATGGTATTTATGAAGAACTATCTGGTTCTGTAGCAAAAAAATATTTACACGATTTTACCGAAGGTATTAAAGCAATTATTCTAAAAAATGAACACAGAAATTTGCATTGTATAAGCGATTTCTCTAACAAAAGAACACAGAAAAAAATTCCAATTGTTTTTAGAATAACTGTTGATGAAATGACCGGTAAAAAAATTACAAACGAGAGTTAATAACAAGAAAACATAAATATCAAATTTAAAAAGACCATCTAAAAAGGTGCAATACTTTCTAGACAGCCTCTTTCTATGTAATTTATTTAGCTCCCAAAAGCAATAATTCATTCACCATAATTTCGGTAACATATCTTTTTTCACCTTCTTTGGTATCATAAGAACGGTTTGTTAACTTCCCTTCAACGGCAATTTCTTGTCCTTTATTTACATAGTTTTCTACCACTTTAACCAAACCTCCAGTAATAACAATATTATGCCAATAAGCACGCTCTACCTTATTACCTGCTTTGTCTTTGTAACTGTCATCTGTAGCCATAGAAAATTTAGCCATTTTATTACCATCTTTAAAAGTTACTATTTCTGGATCTTGACCCAATCTACCAATTAACTGTACTTTGTTTCTTAACGTATTCATAAGATAAGTTTTTATGCATTTTTATTGAATGCAGATTTATAATTTGTTTTTGTCAATTCGTTTTGACTCTGCAAAGTTGCGACACCATTGCAATTTTATTCGGTTAGAAAACAATTACTTTCGGTTGTAATTACTTGTAGTCGTTTGTAAACGGATAAAATTTAAGTATATTTACCTTATGAAATTTCATTTAGAAACAAAAAGACTACTTCTTAGAGAATTTAGAATAACTGACGTAGAAGGAATGTTTGAGTTAGATTCTAACCCAAAAGTTCATAAATATTTAGGGAAAAAGACAATTAAAACGAAAGAGGAGGCAAAAAAAATGATTGAATTTATTCTAAAACAGTATAAAGAAAATGGTATTGGTCGGTTTGCTGTTATAGAAAAATCTTCAGGTAATTTTATAGGTTGGTCTGGTTTAAAACTAAATAAAGGAACAAAAGAAAGCTTAAATGGTTTTCAAGATTTTATTGATATTGGCTATCGCTTCATTCCGAAATATTGGAAAAAAGGATACGGCTTAGAAACTGCTATTGCTTGTTTAGAATATGGTTTTAACTCCATGAATTTAGACATTATTTATGGTGCTGCAGAAATAGAAAATATTGGATCAAACAAAATTTTACAAAAAATTGGATTACAATTTGTAAACGAATTTAAAGAAGATAATGAGCTAGTAAATTGGTACGAACTAAAGAAAGAGAACTATGGAAAGTAGAAAATGTTTGGAGTGTGATGAAGTTGTTAAAGGTAGAATTGATAAAAAATTCTGTTCAGATTATTGTAGAAATGCGTACAATAATCGTGTTAACAAAGACAGTAAAAACCTCATTAGAAATATAAACAATCGACTTAGAAAAAATTACAAGATTTTATCAGAATTAAATACAACTGGTAAAACAAAAGTAACCAGAACCAAATTGTACGATAAAGGTTTCGATTTTCAGTTCTTTACCTCTATTTACAAAACAAAAACTGGGAATACTTATTTTTACGTTTACAATGAAGGTTATTTGCCTTTAGAAAATGAGACTTTTTTATTAATAAGAAAAGAGTAAAAAATTTACATCAACATATACTTTTATAAAATGCCATTATTTACAGATTTCGAACCCTTTTTAATTCTAATACTATTTATTATAATAGTTGGTATTATTATCTTTATAACTTATTATTTTAGTACAAAACAAAAAATTATAAGAACACTTTCTAAACTACCAATTAAACAAATAGGAAGCTTAAAAAATAATGAACTTACAAGATTTACAGGAAAAGCCTTACATGTTAAAGAGCCTTTAGTTGCGCCATTTAGCAAAAGAAAATGTGTGTTTTATGTCATAAAAATTGAACAACAGAAAAGTAACGGAAAACAACAAAGCTGGCGAACAATTGTACATGAAGAAAAAGTACAAGATTTTTTCCTAGAAAAAAATAGTGATTTTGCCATGGTAAGACTCCATCAAAATCCTAAAAACTACACCAGTTATTTAGTAGCTGATAAAAAAGTAAAATCGGGTACTTTTAATGACCCAACTTCAGAGTTTAAAGCATTACTAGAAAGCTATCATATTAAAAGTGATAATTTTTTAGGGCTTAATAAAACCTTACGCTATTCTGAAGCAATTATAGAAATTGGAGAAGAAATTACCGTTGCAGGTATTGCAAAATGGAAAAGCTTAAAAGAGCCCATAGAAGGCTATTCGTATTCTAAAATAGCCGAACTAGAAAGTTCTGATAAACAAAAATTAATTATTACAGATTTACCAAATATTAAATCTAAAAAAAGGTTTTAACTATTCCAGGTATTTCCTTTTACGCTAATTGCGGCTTTTAAAACATCTGTTTGACTTATTTGACCAATTAGCTTTCCGTTTTCTACCACAGGAAATCTTCTTCTATGAGAACTAATAAATTTAAAAGCAGCATCAAAAATATTGGTATTCTTATCAATAGTATCCACACCGATAGCCATATATTTACCTACTGTATTATTAACATCAGAAGGCATATTGTAATATTTACTTTCAGATATATGTTTAATACAATCTGTTTCAGAAATAATACCTATTAAATCGTTTTTGTCATTTACAACCGGTCCTCCAGAAATTTTATGTGTAATTAATTGTTCAATTACATGATCTAAGGTATCCTCAGCTTTAAAAGTTATCAATTTTTTTGTCATGTAATCAGATACTAAAATTTGCGCATCTTCTTTTCCCTGACTGGTATCTCGTTTTCCTTGAAAGCTTTTAATTGCCATAATAGTTTCGTTTTTGGTTCTCTTAAATTTAATGTTTTTTCTGTTTTATGCAACTTTTCTATCAAGTTTTTTTTTATTTCTTACATTTAAAGAAATTTATTTATCAAATAATCAAATGAAAGCCTTTTCTTCTCTTATATGTGTATTTAGAAATATCTGTCTTATTTTTTGGAGTTTTTCTGATTTAAAACCTCTATTTCATCTAGAAAAAAAGTCTAAATAGAATTCTCTATAAATAATGCACTTTGTCTTTTAAAGAAAGAAAAACAGCTATCAAACAAGTTTAGCCCAGATTGAAACGGCATCCTTTTTTCTGTCAGTTTGAGTGGTTTTTTATGACGAAGGAAGAAAAATTGTATCGAGAACAGAAGAAAAAAGATATAGTGGAAAGCTGGAAATAGCTTCTAAAAAAGTAAACGCATAAAAAAAAGCATCCAGAGATCTCTAGATGCTTTTAAATATAATTTTAGGCTGTTTTAGTCTATTTCAGAAACTCTTAATGTATTTACCATACCTTTTGCCTCAACTGGCATAGAAGTAAGGTTAATCATTAAATCTCCTTCTTTAACAAAACCTTTTTCTTTAGATATTTTGTTAATATCTACAACAGTATCATCTGTACTTAAGTTTTTATCGTAATAAAAAGCTTTTACACCCCAAAGTAAGTTTAGTTTTCCTAAAATTCTTCTTTCTGATGAAAATGCTAATATTTTAGCTTGTGGTCTCCATGCTGAAATTTGGAATGCTGTATAACCACTATTTGTTAAAGTAGAAATTGCGGTTGCATCGATATCATTTGCCATTAAAGCTGCGTGATGACAAACTGATTTTGTTATAAATCTGTTTGTTCTAATATGTGGCGCTTCATGTGGTACTTTAATCATTCTAGAGTTTTCAACTGCTTTAATGATTTCAGACATTTTCTGAATTACTTTTAAAGGGTGTTTCCCTACAGAAGTTTCTCCAGATAACATTACTGCATCTGCTCCATCCATAATAGAATTGGCAACATCATTTACTTCTGCTCTAGTTGGAACAGGATTATCAATCATTGTTTCCATCATTTGAGTTGCAATAATTACAGGAATTCTTGCTCTCTTTGCACGTCTTACTAATTTCTTCTGAATTAATGGAACGTCTTGCATAGGAATTTCTACTCCTAAATCTCCACGAGCAACCATTAAACCATCACAAAAAGGAATTAATGCATCAATATTTGCAACTGCTTCTGGTTTTTCAATTTTAGCAATTACGGGTACTCTATAATCTGAATGCTCATCGATTAAATCGCGTAACATTCTTAAATCTTCTGGTGTTCTTACAAAAGAAAGTGCCATCCAATCTACATTTAAACCTAATGCAAAAACGGCATCTTCTTTATCTTTTTCTGTTAAAGCTGGTAAAGAAATAGCTGTGTTTGGTAAGTTTACTCCTTTTTTAGATTTTAAAGGTCCTCCAACTACTGTTTTTACTACAACTTCTTTGTCTTTATCTGTAGAAACTACTTCAAATAACAATTTACCATCATCTACCATAATATGCTCTCCAACTTTTACGTCTTTAGGAAAACGTTGGTAGGTCATAAATGCTTTTTTGTTGTTACCAATACATCTTTCTGTAGTAAAAGTAAACAAGTCTCCATCATTTAAAACTACATCTTCTTCCATAACTCCTACACGAAGTTTTGGTCCTTGTAAATCTGCTAAAATGGCAACATTAAAACCTTCTTCTTCATTAATTTCTCTAATTCTTAGCACATTTTGTTTTACAACGTCGTAATCTGCATGCGAAAAATTAATTCTAAAAACGTTGACACCTGCAACTGCCAACTCTTTCATCTTTTCTTTAGTATCTATTGCTGGACCTAAGGTTGCAACTATTTTTGTTTTTTTGTAGTCTTTCATGTTTAAAATATTAAAAAGTCTTTAGACTTTAAGGTGTTTTTATCTATTGAATATGCGGTAATTACATTATCAATACTTTTAATTCTATTTACTGTTTTCATAACAAAATCATCGTCTGAATCTCCACAAATTTTTAAAAAAAAATCTACTTTTTTCTTTTCTGGAATTAGGTATGTTATTGTTTCTGATGTTAATAACAACTCGTTGGCTGCTGTTTGGTTTTCTGTTCTATAACTGTTAGTTATTAAAAACCACTCGTAATCATATTCTATATTTTCATAATTATATATAGAAAAAGAGGCTTTCTTTTCTTCTATAACAAATTTTAAATCTTCTTTTGCTTTATAAAACCTGGTATTAAGGTTTTTATTTAATAAGTAGGCAAGTTTATAATCTTCTAAAGTAGAATGGATTCCTATTAAAGAATATTCTTCTTCGCAAAAATCGTCCATTTCTAAAGCGTGTACCTGCATAGATTATAACTAATACTCGTTTTTATGAAAAACAAAATTACTAATTGTTTACGAACTTTACTGTTAATTTTAACGAAAACGTTATCGTGGTTAGCCTAAATTGATTTCTTTTTGAAACGCAAAATAGACTCTTTTAGCAGCTTGCTCTTCTGCTTTTTTCTTAGAAGTAGCTCTACCTTTGGCTATTTGCTCTCCATCGATACTTACCTTTACACTAAAGTGTTTGATAGCTTCGTTACCAGAATCTTCATAGGTGTCAAAAGTATATTTCTTCTTTTGTTTCTGGCACCATTCTATAATAAGCCCTTTGTAACTTGTAATTTTCCCTTCTAGCTTTTCAATATCTACGTAGGGTACAATTACATTTTCGTAAATAAATTTCTGACAAGTATTGTAGTTTTTATCCAAATAAATAGCGCCTACTAATGCTTCAAAAATATTACCATGAATATTATCTCCAACGTTAGCTTGATCTATATTACTTTTTACGAAACGTATTAAGTCTAGATCTTTTCCTAATTCATTTAAATGCTCTCTACTAACAATTTTAGAGCGCATTTGTGTAAGATAACCTTCACTACCTGTAGGTACTTTTTTGTATAAATAAGATGCAATTACAGATCCTAAAATAGAATCTCCTAAAAACTCTAAACGTTCGTAATTTATAGGAATTCCTTTGCTGTCTAACATTTGCACAGACCTATGTGTAAATGCTTTTTTGTATTTATTTATTCTTCTTGGAGAAAAATTAAGTAGTTTTTTTAATTCGTTGTATAATTGTGCATCCTCTTCACTGTGAGGTTTTACTATTTTACGAATAAAATTCATAGAGTATTATTCATCAAGTTTTTTAAATGCAACACATGCATTATGTCCACCAAAACCAAAAGTATTACTCATAGCAATATTAATATCGCGCTTTTGAGCTTTATTTAAAGTTAAGTTTAATTCTGGATTGATATTTTCATCTACATTAACATGATTAATTGTTGGAGGTACAATACCATTTTTCATGGCTAAAATTGCAGCTATAGACTCTATAGCTCCTGCAGCTCCTAACAAGTGACCTGTCATAGATTTTGTAGAATTAATATTAATGTTTTTAGCATGTTCTCCAAAAACTGCAGAAATTGCTTTCAATTCTGCAACATCTCCTAAAGGAGTTGAAGTACCATGTGTATTAATATGATCTACATCTTCTGGTTTAATACCTGCATTTTCTAAGCAGTTATTCATTACAGCAATCACACCAATTCCTTCTGGATGTGGTGCCGTCATATGGTGAGCATCAGAAGACATTCCTCCTCCAATAACCTCAGCATAAATTTTTGCTCCTCTAGCTTTAGCATGCTCATAGCTTTCTAAAACCAAAGCACCTGCTCCTTCACCTAATACAAAACCATCTCGTTCTGCATCAAAAGGTCTAGAAGCTGTTTCTGGACTTTCGTTTCTTGTAGATAAGGCATGCATGGCATTAAAACCACCAACACCAGAAATTACAACTGCAGCTTCAGAGCCTCCAGTTACAATAACATCACAAGTACCTAAACGAATATAATTTAAAGCATCAATCATTGCGTTAGCAGATGACGCACATGCAGAAACCGTAGTATAATTTGGCCCCATAAATCCATTTTTAATAGAAATATTTCCTGGCGCAATATCTGCAATCATTTTTGGGATAAAAAATGGGTTAAATTTTGGTGTACCATCTCCGGCTCCAAAATTTATAGCTTCGTTTTGAAAAGTTTCTAAGCCTCCAATTCCTGCTCCCCAAATTACACCAACGCGTAATTTGTTTAATTTTTCTAGATCAAAATTTGCATCTGCAATTGCTTCATCTGAAGCAACCATTGCATACTGCGTAAATGGATCCATTTTTCTAGCGTCCTTTCTATTAATAAAGTCCGTTACCTCGAAGTTTTTTAATTCACATGCAAAACGAGTTTTGAACTTGGCAGCATCAAACCGCTTGATAGGTGCTGCACCGCTAACTCCGTTAACTAAAGCATTCCAATACTCTTCAATATTATTACCAATTGGCGTAAGTGCGCCAAGTCCAGTGACTACAACTCGTTTTAACTGCATATAAATTTACTTTTTAGCTTCTTCAATATAGCTTACTGCTTGACCTACTGTTCCGATGTTCTCTGCTTGATCATCTGGTATTTGAATATCAAATTCTTTTTCGAATTCCATAATTAATTCAACAGTATCCAAAGAATCTGCTCCTAAATCGTTTGTGAAGCTAGCTTCTGTTGTTACTTCGTTATCGTCTACGCCTAATTTGTCTACGATAATAGCTTTTACTCTTGATGCAATGTCTGACATAATTTTGTGTTTTTTAAAATTTTAATCGTGGCAAAAATACAAATCTTAGCAATTAAAACTAATTTTTGTCCCGAAAATGATTCTTAAAAGTAAATAAAAATATTTAATCTTCTCTTAAAATAATCAATTTGTTAATAATTATTCTTTTTTTTGTAGCTTAGAAATGAAGTTATGAAGCGTATTGTTATTTTTGCATCTGGTTCTGGAACGAACGCAGAAAACATTATTAAATTTTTTAATCATACTAAAACCGCTAAGGTTACTACTGTGCTATGTAACAATGAACATGCCAAAGTATTTGATAGGTGTAAAAAATTAGACATCAAATGTTTACATTTTAAAAAAGAAGCTTTTTTTACTTCGGATGAAGTGCTAAACCTATTAAAAGAACAGGCAGATTACATTATTTTAGCAGGTTTTTTATGGAAAATTCCAACCAAAATTATCGATGCTTTTCCGAATAAAATCATAAATATTCACCCTGCATTGTTGCCAAAATATGGCGGAAAAGGGATGTATGGGATGAACGTTCACAAAGCGGTAAAAGAAAATAAAGAATCAGAAACGGGTATTACAATTCACTACGTAAATGCCAATTATGATGAAGGTGCCATCATATATCAGGCAAAAACAGCCTTAAATGAGGAAGATTCTCCTGAAAAAATTGCAGAAAAGATTCATATTTTAGAACAAGAGTACTTTCCTAGAGTTATTGAAGATGTAATTTTAGCTATAAATGAGTAAAAAAAAGTTTTATGTAGTTTGGAACGGACACAGAAAAGGGATTTTTACGTCTTGGAAAGTCTGTAAAAAGCAAATTGATGGTTTTGAAGGTGCTCAATATAAATCGTTCGCAGATTTAAATGAAGCCGAAATAGCTGCCACTAAAAATTATGTAGACTATGTAGGGAAAGACACTAAAAAGAAAACGTTATCATCAACAGAAAAAGAAAAATTTGGGAGACCTATTTTAGAAAGTATTTCTGTGGATGCAGCTTGTTCTGGAAATCCTGGTAAAATGGAATACAGAGGCGTTTTAACGCATAATAAGCAACAAATTTTTATAAAAGGCCCATTTGCTAGAGGAACTAACAACATTGGCGAATTCCTAGCTCTAGTGCACGGAATTGCTTTATTAAAGAGTAAGAACAAGGAAAATATTCCTATTTATTCCGATTCTAAAATTGCCATGAGTTGGGTAAAGCAGAAAAGATGCAAAACCAACATGCATTTTGATGCTTCTAACAAAGATTTATTAGAGTTGATAAAAAGAGCCGAAACTTGGCTGAAAAATAACACGTATAAAAATCCTATTCTAAAATGGGAAACCAAAGCTTGGGGAGAAATTCCTGCAGATTTTGGGAGGAAGTAAAGGTGTTGGCAGTTGCAGTTTTCAGTTGCTTATTTTTATGGAAAATTGCTACTGAATAATCTAAAGACTATACTAAATAGTACAATTCTTGTAATACGTGCAACTTGTCCCTTTGAAGTAATGAAAAGTCACTTAACAGTAAAACCAATAATACTTAACAAGCGTTATGGGATTTCTCCCAAAAGGTCGAAATTGTAAAGATTTACTAATTCGAAGACAAAACCGTATGAAAAAAAAACCAAAACTTGTCCCTTCGAAGTATTGAGAAGTTGCATAACAGTAATAATCAACAATACTTAAAATCATAAAAAGAAGACAAGAATTAGGGCTCTCTCAAACAGATTTAGCCATTAAACTAAACATGACCACAAGTGGATATTTTAAAATAGAAAAAAGAGACTCTAAACTAGACCTTTTAAGGCTATTTGCAATTGCAGAGTGCTTAGGTATAGATGTTAAAACACTTTTTTAAAAGCAATACTATCAACTTTTATTATAAATATAAAAACCCCGAAACTAATAATTAGTTTCGGGGTTTTAGGGAAGGTATATAAATTAATTTTATAAATTTTTATTCAGTTTTAGAATTCTTTCAGGTAATTGCACCTTTACCAATTAATATTATTATTTAATTCGTCTGCAGGAATTGGAAGGTATTCTTTAGAGCTATCGTAAAACTCTTTTCCCACTTTATCACTATTTTGAATCTCTTGTTCTAATAATCCCCATCTTTTTAAATCATAAAAACGATGTCCTTCCCTAAAAAACTCTATCATTCGTTGATGCCTAATTTCTTTCATCATTTCTTCATTAGTTTTACCTAAACTTAAAGGGAGTAAGTTAGCTCTTTCCCTAACTCTATTTAAATAGGGATACGCTTCGTTTACTTGTCCTTGCATAATTAAGGCCTCTGATTGCATTAATAAAATATCCGAAAAACGTAAGACTTTTTCATTAATTTCAGAAATTTGAATTAGTTCATCATTATCCTTCCAATTTTGATATTTTTTTATCATAGAATTAAAACCAAAAAGTAAAGTATACTCAGAGAAAGGTTTATTATAAAAAACCGCATTAGGATAGTCCCAAACAATTGAAGCATACATTCTAGGGTCAAAATCATTTGAAACTGTTTTTTCTTCCTGAAATTCATTAAAAATTTTATTTGTAGGGAAAGCTTCAAACCATCCACCTACTTCTGCTGGCGCATAAAATTGTCCTGAAACAGATCCCTGAGATTCACTCGAATTTTCGGTACCACCTACAACTGTACCTCCAACATTTTGAAGCTGAATTTCGAATAATGATTCTTTATTATTATCATATTCTTTTTCAAAATTCTGAGCATAATCGGCTAATAAATCATAAGTATATGGGGTATTAGAGTAACCATTAACATCTAAAATTATTTTAAATTCAGCCTCTGCTAAACCCCATTTTTGTTGATATAAATAAGCTTTTCCTAAAAACCCAATAGCCGCGCCTTTAGTTACTCTACCTACCCATTCTGAAGAATAAGAAACTGGTAAACCTTCCTTTGCATCATTAAAATCATTTTCTATTTGAGTCCAAACATCAGACTCTGGACTTTTATTTTTAAAATAATCATTTTTAGATGTTGGAACATCAGTTACAATGGCCACATCTCCAAAATTAATAACCAAATAAAAATAATTTAACCCTCTTAAAAACTTAGCTTCAGCTATATATGCTTTTTTTTCTAAATCATCTAGCTCTTCAATATTTGGCGTGTTTTCTATAATTTGATTAGCTCTAAATATACCATTATAAGCCCCTTCAAAGATTTGACCTACCTTACCATTAGTTGAAGCATTTACAAATGTTGAAAGTCTATATAAGTCAGAAACATCATTTCTAATATAAAAATCATCTCCCCGTGCATTTTGTACTGCTGTTCCATTATTATTGTAATATCCTGTATTTTTACTTTTTAAAGTTTTATAGGTTGCAGCAAGCCCTAATAATAGATCATTTTCACTTTTCCAAAAATTTTCTTGTGTGATTACATTGGGGTTTATCTGATCTAATTCGCTTGTACAAGCTCCTAAAAGTATAACAAAGATTAATATATATATATAATTTTTCATTTGATATTTATTTAATTAAAATGATAACTGAACTCCTGTTAAAATAGTAGATGACAAAGGATAAATAAGCTGTCCAAAATCTACTCCTCGATCCAATACTGAACCACTTCCTCCTAAATCTGGATTAAAACCTTTATAATTTGTTAACGTGAAAATATTATCTGCGCTAACGTATAATCTTAAATTACTTAACCCCATTTTTCTTATTAGTGTTTCAGAAAAACTATATCCTAATTGAAAAGTTTTAAACCTTAAATAAGAACCATCTTCTAAAAACCTACTTGATGTTTGACCATTCCCATTTGGATCATTAATAACAGCTCTAGGCATGCTCGTGTTTGTATTTGAAGGAGTCCAAGCATTTAAGGTAGACGAAGCGTAATTATGTTCTGCATCCATTCCTTCTAAATCTTGTCTTAAACCATTATAAATTTTATTCCCATAAGTACCTTGAAAATACAATTTCATGTCAAATCCTTTCCATGCTAAATTACTTCCAAAACCAAAAGAAAAATCAGGTGTTGGGCTTCCTAAATATTGTCTATCATTTTGATCTATTTTACCATCATCATTATAATCTACAAATTTTAAATCACCAGGTCTTGCATTAGATTGTATTAAATTACCATCTTTTGTATAACTATTTATCTCTTCTTGTGTTTGAAACAATCCGTCTTCTTTTATTAAATAGAAAGCCCCAACTGGCCCTCCTGCCTGTGTAATAGTAGTTTCTGCATCATGCTGTGTTGCTATACCTCCAAATATTTGTTGAGTTCCTGTTCCTAAATCATCAACCCTATTATTAATAGTAGTAATTGATCCGTTAAATTCATAACTAAACTCATTAACGGTATTTCCATAAGTTGCTGAAATTTCAATTCCCTTATTTGTTATATTACCCGCGTTTACATACGGACTAGTACCGCTAGCTCCTGTAGAAAGTGGAATAGGAACTCTAAGAATTATATCTGAATTTTTTTTAATAAAATAATCTGCAATAACTTTTAACTTACTATCAAAAAAACTTACATCTGTTCCAAAATTTAAAGTCTTAGATACCTCCCACTTTATATCTGGTGTTGCAAAAGCTGTTTGAATTGCTCCGGGCCATAGTTCTTGATTTTGTCCCATTACATAATTTGCATTTAAATTAATTAATGGACTATATGAATAGTTATCGAAATTTTGACTTCCCAGAACCCCATAACTAACCCTGAACTTAGCACTATTTAATGTTCCATTTCTGTCAAAAAAATCTTCATTTGAAATATTCCATGCTGCAGATAAAGACGGAAAATAACCGTATCTATTTTCTTTTCCAAATCTAGAAGAACCATCCTTACGCATAATTCCCGTTACTACATACTTATTATCATAAGCATACATTAATCTTCCAAAATAAGAAATCAACACATTTTCACTAGCATTACTACCAGATTGGATATTAGTAGTTCCTGCATCTAATACTTTTACACCAGACGGCATACCACTTTTACTTCCTACTAAGCTTCTAAAATTTGTTTTTTGATAGGTATATCCCAACAAACCTTTTATACTGCTTTTACCTATTTTAGTTTGATAATCAAATGTATGTTCTAATAAAGATGTAATACTTTCATTTCTCGTTTCCGTCAAATCAGCATCTTGATTGATAAAAAAAGTACCTATTTCATAAGCAGGTGTATAATAATAGTTATAATTACTTTCACTTGTGTAACCTGCATTAAATTTATAAGTTAATCCTTCAGTAATTGACGCCTCAACAAAAACATTAATAACAGTTCTTTTCTCTGTATCTTCTGGCTTTATTAAACTAGATTGAGCCACTGGATTAATCACAGTAACCACTGCCCCTTCTGCACCTGCAAAGCCCCCTATTGCATTTTCATCGTATACATCAAATACGGGTATCATTTTTACAGCAGAACCGGCAGAATTTCCTCCTTGACCTTGTCCCCATCCACTTAACTTACCTGTAGTCCTTCCATTAGATAATAAAACGGTTTCTCCTATTTTAAACCTACCTTTAGTAACTTCTGATTTAAATCTTAAATTAGCTCTATTATAGTCTGTGTTTATGATAACTCCATCTTGAGCTAAGTAACTTCCCGACAAACTATAACTATAGTTTTCACCACCACCACTTACATTTAAACTATAATTTTGGGTAGGTGCTATTCTATATACTTCATTTTGCCAATTGGTTCCATTTCCTAAACTCGTTGGATTTTGCGCTAAATCTAGTCTCGGTAAACCTGCATTATCATGTGCTGCATTACTTACATTAGCCCATTGCTCAGCATTCAAAACATCTAACTTTTTAGTAACAGTTTGTATACCAGAGTAAGCACTTAAATTAATTTTTGCTTCTCCTTTTGTTCCTGATTTTGTAGTAATAATAACCACACCGTTTGCCGCACGAGATCCATAAATAGCTGCTGATGATGCATCTTTCAAAATATTCATAGAATCAATATCTGTTGGAGAAATATTATTAATATCCGAAACCTGAACACCATCTACAATAAACAATGGATCATTATTACCTAAAGAACCTGTCCCTCTAATTAAAATTCTCATTCCTGATCCTGGATTACCTCCAGCTGATTCTACTTGTACACCAGCAACTTTCCCTTGTAATGATCTAGCAATAGTATTTGTACCTTGTGTTACCACATCATCTGCTTTAATACTTAAAACAGCTCCAGTTACTTCATTTCTACTTTCCTTTCCATAACCAACCATTACAATCTCATCTAACTGTCCAACTTCTTCTTCCAAAGAGACATTAATATCGATTTTATCATTTACAGCAACTTCCTTTGTTTTATACCCTAAATAAGAATACACTAAAACAGTGTTTTTATCAGTTACAGAAATCGTATAAATTCCATCAAAATCTGTAGTTGTACCGTTAGTTGATCCTTTTTCTAATACACTAACACCGGGTAGAGGAGTACCAAATTGGTCTTTTACAATTCCTTTAATAGAAATCTTAAATGGAGTCTCTTTTGTATTACTTATTTTAATAGTGTTGGGTATGTTATTATGAATTAAAACAATTTGTTTTCCTACAGTTTTATACTCAATATTTGTATTCTTAAACAAGTTTTTTAAGACATCAAACACTAGGGTGTTTTTCACATTTACCGATACCTCTTTTACATTATTTAATTCATTGTTATTATACAATATATTAAATTCCGTTTGAGATTCAATTGCCCTAAATACTTCTAGATAGGTTACTTTATTCAAACTTAAAGTTACTTTATCATTCTCTAAATTAGTCCCTGCCTGAATTTGAAAGAGTGAAATAAAAATAAGATAAGCTGTTAATTTCATTTTACGACTTATTTTATGGGATAAAGAGCTACCTCCCCATACGTTAGTTAGTTTTTTCATACTTTTGCTTTAGTTAATTTGGTTTAATAAATGTGTTAAATCATACAAATCTTAGATTGGGAAATGTTCCAGCATTTTCCGATCTTTTTGTATATTCTAGTTGTACAGTTTTTGTTTAAATCATTTGTTTCTGCTATTTTTAAGTTATTTTAGTTAATTGTTATTGTATCTTTTTCTATTATATATTTAAATGAGTAATTTGCTTTAAAAGATTCTAAAACCTCTTGAATATTTTCTACTTGAAAAGTAGCTGTAAACACCTGATTGTCTAACTCTTTGTTATTGTTTATAATTTTAATATTGTAATGTCTTTCTAATCTTTTAATTATTTCTGGGAATCTTAATTTTTCTATAACTAGGGTTCCATCAATCCAACTTGTATAAAAGGAAGTGTTCACTTTTTGAATTGTTATCTTTTGATTTTCTTTATCCCATTCCGCCTTTTTTCCTGGTTGAAGTAACTTTGATTTTTCTTCAGAATACAATTCATCTTTACCATACAATCTAACAGCTCCTTCTACCAATACTGTAGAAATATTTTTGTTTTCTGAATAAGAAGAAACATTAAAGCTTGTGCCTAAAACTCGAATGTTTAAATCGTTAGACTCAACAATAAACGGATGCTCTATGTCTTTGCTCACTTTAAAAAAGGCTTCTCCTGTTAAAAATACTTGTCTATTTTGTCCGTTTAAGAAATTAACGGGGTATTTTAATGTTGTGCCAGCATTTAAATGAACTTCTGTTCCGTCTGAAAGTATTAAGGCAAAGGTTTTACCATAAGGCACATTTAATTCATTATAAACAAGTTCTTTTGAAATGGTTTCAGAATTATTTTGATAGTTTATTTTCTTTCCAATTTGAGCACCAATTACCTCTCCTTTTTGATCTATTATTTTAGTTTGTCCGTTGCTAGTAATTATTTGTGTTTCACCGTTAGATAGTTTTAGAACAATCTCTTCATTCACTATGGAATGCTCTTGAATAATGGTTGCAGGTTTATTAATGTATAAAAAGTAGGCAATTCCTATAAAACCAATAAAGACAGCTGCTACTCTAGAAAATATTTTAAAATAATTAAACTTTGGAGTGGGATTAATTTCTTTTAAAATTTTCTTCCATGTTTGCTCTTTTCCTTTATCAATTTCCCTTGCATTTCTAGCCCTTTTGAGACGTTCTTGCGAGTTCTTTATTCGGTCTACTATTTCTTGAGCGCTCTCTTTGCCAAAGTCTGATTCCATTCTTTCAGAATCGATACTTTGATCCATTAAATAAGACGATGCTACGTCTTTTACGAACTCTATTAATTGACTAATTCTTTTCATGTATTATATATTGTCAAGCGCTTTTACAATATATAAACGAGTACTTCTTAAAAGAGGGTGAATAAAAATTAACTTTTTTTAATATAAAGATAATTTAAGGTAGATATAAATATTATTAACCTAATTAATCCGTAGTAAAACAATCAAAAATGTAATTAAAGAAGGTTTTAAAAATAATCTTAATTTTTTATAAGCTATTTTTTTTTGTGTCTTAACAGTGTTCATAGAAATATCTAATTCTTCTGAAATTTGTTTATTTTTATATCCGTTCATACTTAAGTTAACTACTTCTCTACATTTTGTAGGTAACGTTTTTAAACCTTTTTCTATGGTTGATGAAACTTCTTCGATAAAAAATTCTTTATCGAAATAAGAATCAGACTCTAATTCAAAAAAATCTATAGTTTCTAGCCTTTTGATTAATTTATACTCATTACTTCTTAAATAATCGATGCTTTTATTTTTTACTGAGACATACAAATAAGATTTTACAGCAACTTCATCATCTAAAAATACTTTATGATTCCAAAAGTTAATAAATACATCTTGCACAATGTCTTTTGCTTTTTCTATGTTATTTACATACTTATCGGAAAAGAGACATAAGGAAGTGTATAATACGTTATACAAGGCATTATACTGGTTTAATCTTTCTCTATTTTCTTTATTTAAATTCAAATTTCTAGTTTACAAATATGTTAATTTCGTGAGAAAAGGATCCATTAAAAAGGCCTATCCAAACCTGTTTAAACTAGAACAAAAGAAAGAATTAAAAACCTAAACACTGTTGTTGAGCGTTTATAAAAACAGAAAAACCTGCAAAATGCAGGTTTTTCTAAAAAATATAATATTTATGTATTAGAGATTAGCTTTCATTAACTCTCTATTCATACGAGCTATATTGTCTAAAGAAATTCCTTTAGGACATTCTACCTCACAAGCCCCTGTATTTGTACAGTTTCCAAAACCTTCTAAATCCATTTGAGCTACCATGTTTTGTACACGATCTGCAGCCTCTATTTGTCCTTGTGGTAATAAAGCATACTGAGATACTTTTGCACCTACAAATAACATTGCAGAAGAGTTTTTACACGTTGCTACACAAGCACCACAACCAATACAAGCTGCTGCATCCATAGCCTCATCCGCTGCATGTTTAGAAATAGGCAACGAGTTAGCATCTTGTGTATTACCAGAAGTGTTTACAGAAATGTAACCACCTGCTTGCTGAATACGCTCAAAAGCCATTCTATCTACAATTAAATCTTTAATTACAGGAAATGCTGATGCTCTAAAAGGCTCTATAGTAATAGTTTCTCCATCATGAAACATACGCATGTGTAATTGACAGGTAGTAATACCTCTATCTGGTCCATGAGCTTCTCCATTAATATATAAAGAACACATACCACAAATACCTTCTCTACAATCATGATCAAAAGCTACAGGTTCTTCACCTGAGTTAACCAATTGTTCATTCAAAACATCCATCATTTCTAAGAAAGACATATGCTCTGAAATATCAGTCACTTTATAGTCTACCATTTGACCCTTTGAACCAGCGTCTTTTTGTCTCCAAATTTTAAGTGTTAAATTCATTTTGTCTTTCTTATTTGTATGAACGTTGTTTAAGTTCTATATCTTTAAATTCTAATTCTTCTTTATGTAAAACTGCGTCTGCAGGTTCTCCTTTATATTCCCAAGCAGATACAAAAGCAAAATCTTTATCATTACGTTTTGCTTCTCCTTTTTGCTCACCGTCTAATTCTACAGATTCTTCTCTAAAGTGTCCACCACAAGATTCATTTCTTACTAAAGCATCTTTAGCAAACAATTCTCCTAATTCTAAGAAATCTGCTACACGTCCTGCTTTTTCAAGCTCTACATTCATTTCGTTTGCAGTACCAGGAACCATTACGTCTTTCCAGAACTCTTCACGAATTGCTTTAATTTCTGCCATAGCAGCTTTTAAATCTTTTTCGTTACGAGACATCCCTACTTTATCCCACATTACTTTTCCAAGACGTTTGTGGAAATGGTCTACAGATTTTGTTCCTTTATTATTCAAGAAGAAATCGATTCTATCTGTTACTTCTTTTTCAGCTTCATCAAACTCTTTAGTATCGGTTGCAATCGCTCCCGTTCTAATATCATCAGATAAATAATCTCCAATAGTATAAGGTAATACAAAATAACCATCAGCTAAACCTTGCATTAAAGCAGAAGCACCAAGTCTGTTTGCACCATGATCAGAGAAGTTAGCTTCACCAATACAGTATAAACCTTCTACAGTAGTCATTAGGTTATAATCTACCCAAACACCCCCCATTGTATAGTGTGTTGCTGGATAAATCATCATTGGAGTTTCATATGGGTTTTCAGCGATGATTTTTTCATACATCTGAAATAAGTTTCCGTATTTTTCTTCAATAATTGCTTGTCCTAATTCTATAATTTTTTCGTTAGAAGCATTTTTAATACCATGAATCTTAGCTTGCTCTTTACCATAACGTTGAAAAGCAGAAGCAAAATCTAAATACACAGCTTCACCTGTTGCATTTACACCATAACCAGCATCACAACGCTCTTTTGCTGCTCTAGAAGCAACATCACGTGGTACTAAATTACCAAAGGCAGGGTAACGTCTTTCTAAGTAATAATCTCTATTTTCTTCAGCAATTTCAGTAGGCTTTAATTTACCTTGCTGAATTAATTTTGCATCTTCTATTCTTGCAGGAACCCAAATTCTACCATCGTTACGTAAAGATTCAGACATCAAAGTTAATTTAGACTGATAATCTCCTGAACGAGGAATACATGTTGGGTGAATTTGTGTATAACAAGGATTTGCGAAATACGCTCCTTTTTTATGGATTTTCCAAGCTGCAGTAGCATTAGAACCCATTGCATTTGTAGATAAGAAATACACGTTTCCGTAACCTCCGGTTGCAATTACAACAGCATGTGCAGAATGACGTTCTATTTCTCCTGTAATTAAATCTCTCGCAATAATTCCTCTTGCTTTTCCACCAACTTTAACAACGTCTAACATTTCATGACGATTGAACATCTCAATCTTACCACGAGCAATTTGACGGTTCATTGCAGAATAACATCCTAATAATAATTGTTGTCCTGTTTGTCCTTTTGCATAAAAAGTTCTAGAAACTAAAACTCCACCAAAAGAACGGTTATCTAATAAACCACCATAATCACGTGCAAAAGGAACTCCTTGTGCCACACATTGATCTATAATGTTACCAGATACTTCTGCCAAACGGTGTACGTTTGCTTCACGAGAACGGTAATCTCCTCCTTTTACAGTATCGTAAAACAATCTGTAATTAGAATCCCCATCTCCCATGTAATTTTTTGCTGCGTTAATTCCACCTTGTGCTGCAATTGAATGCGCTCTACGAGGAGAATCTTGGTAAGCAAATGCTTTTACGTTATATCCTAATTCTGCTAACGTTGCTGCTGCAGAACCTCCTGCTAAACCTGTACCAACAACAATAATATCAATATTACGTTTGTTAGCTGGATTTACAAGATCTATTTTATCTTTATAAGTTGTCCATTTATCTTTAATTGGACCTTCTGGTATTTTTGAATCTAAAGCCATAGTTATAAGATTAATGGTTAATGATTAAAATGATGAAACAATGCAACAATGATAAATCCTAAAGGAATAATTATAGAATATATTTTACCAAAGTTTTGTAATGCTTTTTTTCTACCTGCAGTAACTCCCATAGATTGGAAAGCAGATGTAAAACCGTGTGCTAAATGCAATCCTAAGAAAACAAAAGCGATAACATAAAATGCAACTCGCCAAAGAGGTACAAATTTTTCTTGTAACTCATGAAAATATCTTACAGGATCTTCTGGTAATGCTGCAATGTATTTATGGTTAACTTCTGGAATCCAGAAATCTATAAAGTGAAGTACAATAAAAGCCAAAATAGCTGCTCCACTCCAAATCATGTTTCTACTCATCCAAGATGAATTAGCTGCACCATTGTTTTTAGCATAAGCAACTCCGTTTGCTTTTTTGTTTTTTATTTCTAAAATAAAACCTAATACAAAGTGAAAAATAACACCAAAAACTAATACAGGTTGCAACGCAAATTGTACTAAAGGATTGGTTCCCATAAAATGAGACAACTCATTAAAGAGGTCTTCACTAAAGAGTGATGTAATATTTACCGCTAAATGTATAATTAAGAAAAACATGAGGAAGAATGCGGAAAGCGCCATGGCTACCTTTCTCCCAACTGAAGATTTGAAAAATCCGCTCATTGTATAAATGTATAATTAAGTTATAATTGTTCTTTTACAAATGTACCATTTAGATACGCTCTACTGAAATAATAATGGTTGTTTTTTGGTTATTTAGAATCGTTTTAAGGTGATGATTTTGTTTTAAATATTACTTTATTTTTTAGCGTGTTATAACACTGCCATTACTTCTGCTACAATAATTATAAGAACCAATGAAAAAGGATACACAGCTGCATAAGCAATTTGAGGAGCATCCGAATCGGTCATAGAATCTGTTGCACTTAATCCTGGTGTAGAAGTCATACCTCCTGTTAAGGCTCCTAAAACAGACAAAAAGTTTATTTTTAATAGGAATCGTCCAACAAGAATAGTAGTAATCATAGGAATTAAGGTAATTAAAGCACCGTATAAAAATAAAATAAAACCATGTTTTTCAATTGCTGAAATTAAACTTTGTCCTGCTTTTAAACCAACAGGAGTAAGAAATAATAAAAGCCCAAACTGACGTAATATTTGGTTTGCAGGACCCGATAAATTCCAAATTACAGTAGCAAACTTTCCTTTCCAACTTAAAAATATAGAAGATAAAAGCACACCTCCTGTAAGCCCTAATTTTAAACCAATTCCTCCTAAAGGAATAGCAATAGCACCTACAAGAATACCGATAACAATACCAAATGCTACAGGTAAAAAACTTGTTTGTCCTATTCTTTTTAAACTATCTCCAAAGAGTTGCGTCACCGCAGGAACATTCCCTTTAGAGCAAGAAACTAAAATTTTATCACCATATTTTATTTTGGTTGATGGATGCGGAGCTAAATCGATACTAGCTCTTCTAATACGTGTTATGGTAGCAGAATAATTTTCTAGAAGATTAAGTTCTTCAATGGTTTTATTTACCACAGCATCATTACTTACTACATACCACTTTACTTCGTATGTTCCACTTCTAGGGATTTTAATATCGGTAACTTTACCTAATAAAACCTCTATTCTTTGCAACGCATTTACCGTACCTACTGCTTTTATAATATCTCCCGTTTCTAAAATAGTATCTTTTGTTGGAGAAATAGGCAACTGATTAGGCTTCATAATACGTGAAATATTCGCTTTGGTCATAAAACGAATTCTCAATTCTCTAATCGTTTTACCGTTTACGTTTTCATTAGAGATAATTAGGTTTTTATTGATCACCATTGGAGTGCTAGATTTCGATTTTTCTTCAAAATCTTTTTCTTCTTTTTCGATGTTCACCCTAAACAACGAAGGACCTAATTTTACAAATAAAATAACACCTAAAACTCCAAACGGATATGCAATACCATAACCAATAGACGCTAAAGGAGATTGAGAAGCCTCTATAGAAGCAGCCAAACCAGGTGTAGATGTTAGTGCTCCTGTTAGTAAACCACTCATCATATTCATATCTACATCATAAATATAAGAAATAGACACAGCAGTAATACCTCCTGTTATAACCGTAATACCTGCCAAAAGGATTAATTTAGCTCCTTGCTCTTTAAAAGAACTAAAAAATGAAGGTCCTGCTTGCATACCTATGGTATAAATAAATAACACCAAACCTACACTTTGAATAATTGGAGGAATATTAAAAGTGATGCCATTTAAATTGTACAGATATCCAAAAAAGATAGCGACAAAAATAACCGCAGAAGTATCAAAACTTATCCCTTTTATACGAATGTTTCCTAGGGCGATTCCTAAACCAATAACTAGAAATAACACAAAGTAATCTTTAGTGAGTAATTCTAAAAAAAATTCCATAATTTTTAATATTAATTTTATAAAAATTGACTTTAATTTAAGTAGACAAAAGTATGCCTTTACTTCATTTAGTTTTTATGATAATTATCACTAGAAACGCTGCTATTACTGATATTTTAAAACTACACGCTCTCCAACTACTATGTCTATTGAACGAATACGTTGTAGTACATTTTACCAATTAAAATGAGCCATTTATTTAGTATCCGAAGAGATTAGACATTTATCATTTTTCCATTTCCCCATAAGTTCCTCTTTCTGAATTACTTCTCCATTGCATGTCAAAAAATTCCCTTTTTCGTCTTTTTTTATAATTTTCATTTTACCTTTCTCAATAGCATTTACAATTCTATAAACCAATCCGTTTTTAGAAACAATACTTCCTTTTGCAATTAGTTTTAACCCTTCTTCATTATTGTGTAAATCCATTTCAGTTGAAATTTCATCTGGCACAACACCATCTTCTAATTTTTGTTTCTTGTACGTTAAATAATTTTCTTTTTCATGTGCCTCCCCTAAAGAACGAGCAGCATTTTCACCCATTTCTTGCGCTAGTCTTGCCATCCAATAAGCATGTCTAAAAGCATCTACCTGCCCACCTGCTCCATCTTTATCTAACAAATCTGTTTTTGCAATTGAATCTGAAACCCTATTTGTTTCTTTAGAAATTTCTAAAGATTTTGTCGCCTTAAAAGGATGAAAAAATACCCATTTTTTAATTGGTGGAGAGAGCTTAAAAAAACTTTTAAAATTAGATTGTCCAAATGAATGTACAGTAAAAAGTATCGTTAAAAGAAATAGTGTCTTTTTCATTTTGAAAATAATGATTTGTAAAAAACAAAAATACTCCTTTTAATCGAAAAACAAATTGATGCGTAAACTTCCATACCACTTATTTTTAAAAAAACATTCAACAGCAAACTCCTTTATGAGTCTTAATTTCAAAGTAGTAATACTTGATATTAATCAATTTTAAAAATTTAGTACAAAAAAAATCATCTTAATTATAAAAATTAAAATGATTTAAATATATGTTTTTAAAAAACAGGAATCACTTCCTAAAAAATTGAAGAAATTGGGGGAAACCTTAATTATTTGTAGCAAAACTAAAGTTAATTAAAAACATTTTTAGATAATAATACTCCAAAAAACTGTAGAAATGGGAAAATAAATAAGAATTCACCTACTTTTTTAAGTGAAAACGGCTTTTAAATTATAGAAACTTAATGTTATTCGAATAAATTCAAAAAAACATTACACATATTTTTTTCTAAACTCTTCTGGTGTAGAATTAGTGTGTTTTTTAAAATATTTATACAAATTGGTAGGCTCATTAAAACCAGTTTTAAAAGCAATTTCTTTTATAGAAAGATTATAATGTATCAGCAATCTTTTCACTTTAATTATAACAGTATCATCTATAAACTCTTTAGCAGATTTGTTTGCTATAAATTTTACAACCATATTAAGCTTCTTTGCAGAATACCCTAACTTATTTGCATAATCATACACTTTTTTAGTTTTGTAGTAATCTTCTTCTAGTAAATTTTGAAATATAATAAACTCTTTTAAATACCTACTTTGTTGCAAAGTGTTATAGCCTGTCGATTTAATTCTATAAATCAAAGTAATTAAAATATGTAATAAACTCCTTATCAGTTTAAAAGAATAAATATCATTTACAACTAAAACCTCTTTTTCTATTCCTTTTATTAATTTAAAAATACTCTCAAAATCGCAGTCTTTTAATTGTGTTTTTGGAGAAACTAATAACTCATTAAACATCTGAATTGCATTTGCAACCTCAATTTCATTTAAATAACTATTTAAAAACTCTTCTTTAAAACATAATAGAAAACCTTTTGTTGCCTTATTTAAATAAAACCGATGCATTTGATCTTTTCTAATAGCCAAAATAGTCCCTTTATCATATTCATAATCAGAAAAATCTATTGAGTGTTTACCTTTTCCTTCTGTTATAAAAATTAATGCATAAAAATCTACTTTATGATTTTTTGTAAGAATTTCTTCACTTTCAAACTTATCTAAGTCTTGAAAATTAACAATATCAAAATTTGATTGCTGGAGTTTTAAGTAATTATGGGTTCTGTGTAGGGTAATTGACATCTATTTAAGGTATTAAAACCTCTAAAATACAGATTATTATTTTAGTCCTTTTATAATTATTGTATTTCCATTAAAAACAATTGCATCTTCCATCTTTTTACCTAACAACAACTTACCGATTGGGGACGAAACAGAAATAGCAAAATACACTACATTATCAACTGTAAGTTGACCTGCAGAAATAGATAAAAAATAATTAGCCATAGTTGTTTCAATCACCGTGCCTAAATGCGCAATATTAGACGTTTTAGAAACATCAATTTTAGCTAAAATTTCTTTCATTTGTGTAATTCCGGCAAGTTGCTGACTCGCTTTTTCCATTTCTAACTGCAACATAGCTCTACCGGTTTCGTGCTTATCGCCAGCAGAACTTTTAGTTTCTGATTGCAATGCTTTTTGATTAGAGGAAATAATTTCTGTAACCGTATTTAAGCGTTTATTTACAAAAGCTTCACACTGCTTATAAAGTGCTTCTTTAACTTTTAATTGCGACATATATTATTTTAATTTTCTAAAGTAAATACAAAAGCACCATAATTTCCATGATGCGAAATTGAGCAAGATTTGGTTAATAATTTTTTCTTGTGATAAAATAAAGGAGCACCAACAGTTGTTTTTATTTTTACGATTTCATCGTATAAAACCCCCGTTTCTATCGCCAATTGTGTTTTTAAATCGATATGAGTTTTTTTTGATGCACCAATCTTAAAAAAAATAGCATCCTCACTGTTCACCTCTTTGGCAATTGTATGGATATAAAATGGATTAAAACTTATATTTGTAACATATTTATTAGCTTCAAAAAGCACAAAGCCTTCTGTTTTAGAAATTAAACTACATTCAAATTTTTGAGGTGCAAAAAAGCGTTTTTCTATTTTTTGAGTATAACATTTATAAGCCGCTTCTTTCATAGACCAAAACAACCAAACTGTTATAAACGGATTCTCTGCATTACGAATTGCTTCTTGTTCTTTTTTGGTGAATTGTTTTTCTAAAAACCCTTTTCGCTGCCAATTACTCTGGGTTTTAGCAAAGTTTAAATCAACAATATCATTACCAATATTATGCATCCATTTTAGATTGAATTACGGCAATAGTTGCTTTTACAGATAGCATTTTCTCCATAGAATCGTTGTCTATTTCTATTTTAAACTCGTCTTCTACATCTAAAATAATATCTACCAAATTTGCAGAATTTATTTCTAAATCATTTATAAAATCTGTTTCTTCTGATAAATTTTTAAAACCTTCTTCGTTTTGAATATATGGTTTTACAATAACAGTTAATTTCGATATAATTTCTTCTTTTGTCATATGTATAGTTATTTACACTTCGACAAGCTCAGTGTGACATTGTTAGTTTTTATTGTTCCAGCGTTTTTAATTATTAACTTTCATAAATTTATATCAAAAATTAAAAACACTAATTAACGCTACGCATATCAGTCTGAGCCTGTCAAAGTCTATTTTTCATATTTCTTAAAGATAACACATGCGTTTACGTCACCAAAACCAAAACTTGCTTTTGCTAAAATAGTAATGCTTTTCTCAATCAATTTAGTCGGAATTTTATCTGTAGAAATTAATTCAGAAATTTCCGGATGAACATCTTCACAATTGATATTCGGAAACACAAACTGTTCTTTAATTTGCAAAACGGAAGCCACAGATTCAATAGCACCAGAAGCAGCCAAACAATGGCCAACCATAGACTTTAAAGAGTTAATAGTTGGAAAATCAGTTCCTCTTCTTTGCAATGCTTTGGTCCAATTTTCTATTTCTAAACTGTCTTTAGAAGTAGCTGTTAAATGTCCGTTTATTACATCTATTTCATCTGCAGAAATACAAGCATCTAAAATTGCATCTGTAATACATTTCTGAACAGCTTCTGCATTCGGAGCCGTTAACGTTCCGCCATTTCTTTGTCCGCCAGAATTTATATTTCCACCTAAAACCTCTGCATAAATGGTTGCTTTTCTTTCTAAAGCACTTTCTAAAGATTCTAAAACCAAAGCTCCCGCTCCACTTCCAGGAACAAAACCAGACGCAGTTTCACTCATCGGTCTCGATCCTTTTTCTGGCGTTTCATTGTGCTTATAAGACATCACTCTCATGGCATCAAACCCACCCCAAGTATACAAACTACTATCACTAGAACTGCCAACCAACATTCTTTTTGCCTTTCCGTTTTTAATACGTTCAAAACCTAATAATAAGGCTTCTGTACCCGTTGTACAAGCAGATGAATTTGTGGTTACTTGGTTTCCTAAACCTAGAATTCCGCCTAAATAAGCCGAAATTCCGCTTGCCATGGTTTGCACCACAGAAGTACTTCCTAAACGTCTTACTTTTTGATCGTCAATTTTATAAATTGATTCTCTGAATTTTTCAATTCCCGAGGTACCTGTTCCAAAAATTAAACCCGAATCATAATCTAATTTAGAATTTTCATCTATAGAAAAACCAGCATCTTTCCAAGCATCAATTCCTGCCATACAACCGTATAAAATTGACGTACTGTTAAAGCCACGTAATTGTAAAGGTGATAAATAGGCTGCTTTTTTTTCTTCGGAAACCTCAGGAATTCCACCAATACAACAAGAAAAACCTTTGTCCTTTAAATTTTGATGAAAGGTAATTCCTGAAGTTCCTGATTTTATCGCATTTGTAAACGCAGGTAAACCAACGCCATTTGGTGACACAACTCCTAAACCAGTAATTACCACTCTGTTTTTCATTTTTAAATATTTATTAATTTGTTCTCGATACAATTTCGCGAAAAAGCGAAATCACTCGAACTGACATTAATTTATTTTGCGATTATCATTCCAGAAATAGTTCCTCTGCAAACCAATTCATTTTTGTCATTCATCATTCTTACTTTGCACTTCAATTTATTGAATCTAAAATATTCTTTCTCCGAAATTACGGTTACTTTTTCATTGGGTAAAACCGGTAAATAGAAATCAACCTGATTAGAAGTTAGCGCAATTTGTGTGTTTTTTTCTTCGGATGAAATTTTATCTTTTAATAAATAAATACCCAAACATACAACACCAATTTGTGCCATGGTTTCCGTTAAAATTACACCTGGCGTGATTGGGTTTCCTTTAAAATGACCTTCATAAAAAAAAGCTTTTTCGTTGAAAGTGTAATTTCCAACAACTCCATTTTCTGAAATTTCTGTGAGTTCATCTACAAATAAAAAAGGCTTTGTATAAGGAAGATTTTTTATGATTTCTATTTGGTTCATTTACTCTATTTTTTAGACATTTTTGTCATTTCGACAAAGGAGAAATCATATAACAGTGATTCCACAATACAAACCAAACTTTATGCGATTTCTCTCTCCGTTCGAAATGACATTCTTAAGAAGGTTTATGAACTATACTTTACCATTCCAACAATATTCGTTGCGCAGAAAAACCAGGACCAAAACTCAACATTAAACCTCTTTCGCCTTTTGCCGGATTCCGATCCATAAATCGTTCTAAAACATACAAAACAGTTGCGCTAGACATATTACCGTACAAACGTAAAACCTCTTTTGTATCGTCTATATTTTTACCTAAAACCCCGAATAAATCTTCTACCGTTTGTACAATTTTCTTTCCTCCTGGATGAAAAATTAAGTGGTCTACATCATCAATCGTTAAATTATTTCGTTCTAAAAACGGATGTACAATTGCCGGAAAATGATCTGATATTTTTTGCGGAACTTCCTTATCCAATATCATTTGTAAACCTGTATTTACCAATTTAAACCCCATCATAGAAGTAGCATCATAAAAATGATACATCGCTTCATCAATAATTGCGGGTCCTTTATCATCTTCATGCGAAGACAAAATAACTGCAGAAGCACCATCACCAAAAATAGCAGCACTTACAATATTTGTCATCGAATAATCTTCTAATTGAAACGTTGCGGTTGGTGCTTCTACAGCAATTACAACTGCTCTTTGGTTCGGATTCGATTTTAAAAAATTCTTTGCATAAATAATTCCAGAAACCCCTGCTGCACACCCCATTTCGGTAACAGGTAAACGCACAATATCTTGTTTCATTTGCAGGGAATTAATCAAATAAGCATCCATAGACGGAATCATAATTCCGGTACAACTTACGGTAATTATATAATCGATATCCGTAGGTTTTAAACTCGCTTTTTTTAAAGATTTTTTTAAAGATTGTTCTGCTAATTTTACAACTTCACGTGCGTAAATATCATTTTTTTCCTCAAAAGAAGTTGCTATAAAAACCTCTTCTGGATCCATAATAGAATAGCGCTTGTCTACGCCTGCTCCTTCAAAAAGTTTAATCACTTTTCTTTGAAAACGGGTATCTTGATCTTGCATCCATAATTTTACAAACGGAATAATATCTTTAGTTTCTCTGTAATATTTTGGAAGTTGTTTTGCAACCGATGTTATTTTTACTTTCATATTTAGTTATTACACAGAGATTCACAGAGTTTTTTCGCAGAGATTCTCGGAGTTATTTATATATTTTTTCTCAGATTTAACTGATTGTTATTATTCGAATTTCTTTACTTTTCAACTTTAAGAACTTTCAACTTTTTAACGTTTCAGTATCCATTGAAAACGGAATGCCCATTTCCAAGAAATTTGTGGTTTTACATTTAATTTTTGAGAGACTCCTTCTAAATCTTTTCTTTTGAATCCTCTTAAAACAGATGTTAATCCGTCTTCAATAATCATTTTATTTTTGATAAAAAGAGACAACAACATAAACAGATAATACGCTAATTTATGTCGATGCAAATCATTCACTACAATTCCTATTTTTGTTTGTTTTAGTGTATTTCCTAGAAAAGAAACCAATTGTTCTTCTTTAAAATGATGTAAAAATAAGGTTGCCAATACCACATCGAATTGTCTGTTTTTAAAAGCTTCAGAAAAAATATCTTCCGTTTTAAAACTCAGTTCTGGAAATGCTGCCGATAATTCATTTGCGTACGCTATTGCTGTTGGGTTTGCATCTATGCCTAACAGCTTCATTTTATAGCCTTTTTTCCTTCCGAATTTTGCTACATCTCGTAAAATATCTCCATGACCACAACCAATATCTACAATGGTTAACTCTTGTTCTTTTGGATGATTTTTTAATACTTTTTTCAGTGAATTTAAAGTTACTAAATTTCCGCCTAAATACCGATTTATATTTTCTAATTTATCTAAAGTATCTCGCAGCAAATCTCCGCCAATAGAAAAATCATCCATCAGTTCTTCTTTGTCTGTTCTATTTTTTGTGCTGATAAAAAAATCCATTAAACTTTCATTGGTTTACCATGTGTTTGCTTGATTATTATGGGTAATAAAAAAGGTAGTTTCTTTAATATTTGAAGTAAAATAGCTGCAATTTTATCTTTTCGAAATAACATTGCAATAAAATGACCTGCTTTCAAACGCAAACTAAATTTTTTATTCCACTGTCTAATATATTGCTTTTCGAGCTCTTTTCTAGATATATTTTCACCATTCAAGTAATTTAAAATCAATTTAGATGCAATTTGTGCCGATTGAATTGCCATACTCATTCCGTTTCCACAAAGCGGATGAATCATTCCTGCAGAATCGCCGCACATTAAAATATGGTTTTCTACTGGTTTTTTGGTTTCAAAAGAAATCTGACTTATCGTTAATGGTTTCTCGAAAATTGCTTCAGAATTATCGAAAATTTCTTTTAAATACTGATTTTTAAAAACGACTTGCTCCTGAAAATCATCAATGTTTTTATACTTTTTAAAGGACTCATAATTGGTGATATAACACAAATTAATTGCATTTTTTTCCACTTTAGAAACACCACAATAACCACCTTTAAAATTATGAAGTGCTACTAAATCTTCTTTAAAATTTCCTTTTACATGAATTTTAACACCTAAATAAGGTGATTTTTTCTTGATAAACTCGCGTTCCATTTTCACATCTAATAAAGAACGTTTGCCAAAAGCTCCAATGGTAATTTTAGAAGTGAAGGTATTATTTTCTTTCGTTTCAACGGAAAATACATCATTTTCAAAAGCAACATTTATGACGGAATCTTTTAAAATTGTAACACCATTTTTTATTGCTTTTTCTGATAAAAGAAGATCTAATTGATATCGTGAAATCCCGAATCCGCCCAAAGGTAACTTTGCCGAAATAAGATTATTCTTTGTAGTTGATAATTGAAATTCAGAGATTTTAACAGCACCAAAATTAAACGGATTAATCTCTAAAAAGTCTAAATAAGGTAAAACTTCATTCGAAATATATTCTCCACAAACTTTGTGCTTCGGATATTCATTTTTCTCAATTAACAAAACCTTTTTATTAAATTTTGATAAATGAATTGCGTTACATAAACCCGCTAAACCACCACCAATAATAATTACATCTGCAACTAAATTGCTTTTATTATAACTATCTGTGTTTATAGGTTTTTTCATTTTAATCTATTGACTTTTACAATGCTTTTTCAAAACAAATACTATTTTCTACTCCTTTGTATTGTCCGTAATTTGGAATCTTTTTATAATTGCATTTGGTATAAAATTTTACTGCTTCCACTTGTCTTTCACCAGTTTCTAGCACACATTTTTTATATCCTAATTCTTTAGCCCAAATTTCTAATTCTTGTAATACTTTTTTAGCAACTCCTTTTCCTCTATCATCCGGAGAAACAAACATTCTTTTTACCTCTACAGAAGTATTATCAAACTTTTTTATTGCTCCACAGCCAACTGCTTTTTTATCAACAGAAACAACCACTACATTCTTTAAAACATCAATATTATTAAACTGATTGTAAAAAGCATGTTCTGCTCCATCCTTCATTTTTAAGTAGGCATCTAACTGTTTTACCAAATTAATAAAATCTGGGTTTTCAGAATTTGTTCTGATAATTTCTATTTTCATTTTTAATGTTATTTATGTCATTTTAAACCCGATAAAAAATAATGAACCCGAAATAATAACCTACAATTTAGTCTTTTCTCTAATAAGATGTATGGTTTTTCCTTTCAGTTTGTCATTTCGACCTTTTGAGAGAAATCACATAAAGTTACTCTGTTTAATGTTTTCTAGATTATGAGATTTCTCCTATCGTCGAAATGACAATTGGAAGTATTATTAATCCTTTTCATTTTTAGGCAAGCCTACGGGAATTGAACTCTTCATAATTTAAATTAACAAATTACTAAGTAATCCTTACCATAATTTTGTAGCATACAAAAAGACGCTTAGCGTCAGAATTCAAACTTTAATTGTACCCAAACAGGTTCTTTATTTTCGGTATTTAAATTACCAAAAGATAAGCCTAATAAACGAACTGAATTTGTAATTTTATCTTGAAACAACAATTCTTTTACAACAGGAAAAAACTCGTTTTTAGTCTGCATAAAATATTCCTTGGTTTTACTTCTTGTCTGTTGTGTAAAATCTGAATATTTAATTTTTAAAGTAATTGTCTTTCCTTTTGTATCTGTTTTGGTCATGCGTCTTTCTAACTCATCCGCAATTTTCTCTAACTTTTCTATCATAAATATTTCCGAAGAAATATTTTCACTAAAAGTTCTCTCTGCAGCAACAGACTTTCTAATTCTGTTTGGTTTTACTGCGCTATTATGAATTCCGCGAACAATATTATAATAATGAGCACCCGATTTCCCGAAAGATTTAATCAGTTCTTCTAAGGTTTTTTTCTTTAAATCATTCCCAACAAATATGCCTAAATTATACATTTTTGCAGCGGTAACTTTACCCACTCCATAAAACTTATTGACGGGTAATTCTTCTAAAAACTGAATTACCTCATCTGGATGCACTGTTTTTTGTCCGTTAGGCTTGTTAATATCCGAAGCTACTTTTGCTATAAATTTGTTTATCGAAATTCCAGCGGAAGCTCTTAATCCAGTTTCTTCAAAAATTCGCTCTCTGATTTCCTTGGCAATGGTATTTGCAGATGGATTTCCTTTTTTATTCTCTGTAACATCTAAATACGCTTCATCTAAAGAAAGTGGCTCAACCAAATCTGTATACTCGTAAAAAATGTCTCTAACTTTTTGTGATATTTCTTTATAGCGAGGGAAATCACTATCAACAAAAATTAAATGCGGACATTTTTGCTTTGCCAACGTACCGCTCATGGCAGATTTTACTCCAAATTTACGAGCTTCATAACTCGCTGCAGAAATAACCCCTCTTCTACCTTCTCCACCTACTGCAATTGCTTTCCCTCTTAATTCGGGGTTGTCTAACTCTGCTACAGATGCGTAAAACGCATCCATATCTACATGAATTATTTTTCTAAAAGGTGGTTGCAATTCCATGTTTCGAAAATACAAAATGAGTTCTCAATCTATCAATATTTTGTTATAATATTCATAATTCATTTTAAAGCGTTCTATCAACAATAAAAACTACTTAGTACATTAATTTACATAAACAGGAATTTAATATTTTAGTACAATCTGCAAAAGTATAGGATCAATCTAAAATGATATCGCGGTCTATAAAATGGTCACTTAAAAGAGCCATCAATAAAACCAATTGTTTAATTGGGTTTGTTAATGAAAGTTTGTTATTTTTCTTCGACTTATATCGTATATTTGCAGACAATTTAGATTTAATCTATTTAAAATTATGATAAAAGTTTCAGACACAGCAAAGAAGAAAGTCATAGAATTAATGACTGACGATGGCTTTAATGCAGTAACCGATTTTGTACGCGTTGGTGTAAAAAGTGGTGGTTGTTCAGGTTTATCTTACGATTTAACTTTTGATAACAAACAAGAAGAAAACGATAAAGTTTTTATAGAGAATGATGTAAAAATCATTGTTGATAAAAAAAGCTTTTTATATTTAGTAGGAACCACCTTAGAATATTCTGGAGGTTTAAACGGAAAAGGATTTGTATTTAACAACCCAAACGCAAATAGAACTTGTGGTTGTGGAGAATCATTCTCACTTTAAAAATTTAAGAAAAAGATGTCAAAGTATACAGAGGAGCAGCTAGAAGAAGAATTAAAAACCCAAGAATATAAATACGGTTTTTATACAGATATAGAAAGTGACACATTTCCTGTAGGATTAAGTGAAGATGTTGTTCGCGCAATTTCTAAAAAGAAAAACGAGCCAGAATGGATGACCGAATGGCGTTTAGAAGCGTATAGAGTTTGGGAAAAAATGGAAGAACCAGAATGGGCAAATGTTCATTATGAGAAACCAAAGTTTCAAGACATTGCTTATTATTCTGCACCAAAAAAGAAGCCACAGTTAAACTCTTTAGATGAAGTAGATCCAGAATTATTAGACACTTTTAAGCGTTTAGGAATCTCTTTAGATGAGCAAAAAAAATTAGCTAATGTAGCTGTAGATATTGTAATGGATTCTGTTTCTGTTGCGACTACTTTTAAGAAAACATTAGGTGAAAAAGGTATTATTTTTATGCCTATTTCTGAAGCAATTCAAGAACACCCAGAATTAGTAAGAAAATATTTAGGAACCGTTGTACCAACAACAGACAACTTTTATGCAGCATTAAATTCGGCAGTATTTTCTGACGGATCTTTCTGTTACATTCCAAAAGGTGTAAAATGTCCGATGGAACTTTCTACCTATTTTAGAATTAACGAAGGTGGAACAGGTCAATTTGAAAGAACACTAGTTGTTGCAGACAAAGGTAGTTATGTTTCTTATTTAGAAGGATGTACAGCACCAAGTAGAGATGAAAATCAATTACACGCTGCTGTTGTAGAATTAATTGCATTAGATGATGCAGAAATTAAATATTCTACCGTACAAAACTGGTATCCTGGTAATAAAGAAGGAAAAGGTGGGGTTTACAATTTTGTAACGAAAAGAGGAATTTGCGAGAACAACGCAAAAATTTCTTGGACACAAGTAGAAACTGGTTCTGCTGTAACTTGGAAATATCCTTCTTGTATTTTAAAAGGAAACAATTCTGTAGGTGAATTTTATTCTATTGCAGTTACTAACAATTTTCAACAAGCAGATACCGGAACAAAAATGATTCACTTAGGTAAAAATACTAAGTCTACCATTATTTCTAAAGGTATTTCTGCAGGTAATTCTCAAAACTCATACAGAGGTTTGGTACATATTGGGGCAAGAGCAGAAAATGCACGTAATTTCTCTCAATGTGATTCTTTATTAATGGGTAACGCTTGTGGAGCACACACGTTTCCTTATATAGAAGCTAAAAATAAATCGGCACAAATAGAACACGAGGCAACTACAAGTAAAATTGGTGAAGAACAATTATTTTACTGTAACCAACGTGGTATAGATACAGAAAAAGCAATTGCTTTAATTGTAAACGGATTTAGTAAAGAGGTTTTAAATAAATTACCAATGGAATTTGCAGTGGAAGCTCAAAAATTATTGGAAATCAGTTTAGAAGGAAGTGTTGGATAATTAATTACCAACCATAAGATATATAATTATTAAAATAATGCTTCTAGCCAAAAGCTAAAAGCCAATAGCATAAAAAGGATGTTAAAAATAGAAAATTTACAAGCGAGTATTGATAATAAATCAATTTTAAAAGGATTGAATTTAGAAGTAAAAGCAGGTGAAGTACATGCAATTATGGGACCTAATGGTGCTGGTAAAAGTACTTTAGCAAATATTATTGCAGGAAAAGAAGATTATGAAGTTACTGCTGGTACAATTGAATTAAATGGTGAAGATATTAGTGAATTAGCACCGGAAGAAAGAGCACATAACGGTGTGTTTTTATCTTTTCAATATCCTGTAGAAATTCCTGGAGTTTCTGTAACAAACTTTATTAAAACTGCTATTAACGAAACTCGTAAAGCAAAAGGTTTAGAAGACATGCCAGCAAAAGACATGTTAAAAATGATTCGTGAGAAATCTGAATTATTAGAAATAGACCGTAAATTCTTATCTCGTTCTTTAAACGAAGGTTTTTCTGGAGGAGAAAAGAAACGTAACGAAATTTTTCAAATGGCAATGCTAGAGCCAAAATTAGCTATTTTAGATGAAACAGATTCTGGTTTAGATATTGATGCTTTGCGTATTGTTGCAAACGGTGTAAATAAATTAAAATCTAAAGACAACGCTGTTATTGTAATTACACACTACCAACGTTTATTAGATTATATCGTACCAGATTTTGTACACGTTTTACACGATGGTAAAATTGTAAAAAGTGGAGACGCTTCTTTAGCTTTGGAATTAGAAGCAAAAGGATATGACTGGATTAAACAAGAATTAGTTTAAAATGTTTCTTGTTTCTATTGTTTAAAGTTTCATGTTTTGGCAACTATAAGAAGATTCGAAGATTTAGAAATATGGCAACTAGCTAGAAAATTAGCTCAGCAAGTTATTTTTATTTCTAAAAATACTGATTTGAAAAAACGATTATCGTTTTAAAGATCAAATTAAAGCTTCTTCTGGTTCAGTAATGGATAACATTGCTGAAGGTTTTGAAAGGGATGGAAATTTAGAGTTTAGACAATATTTATCAATTGCAAAAGGTTCTGCTGGAGAAGTTCGTTCACAATCTTACAGACTCTTTGATTCGGAATATATTTCTGAAGAAAAATTAAACAATTTAATTATTGAATGTGAACATTTGAGTAAAAAAATAGCAAATTTTATCAGCTATTTAAATAAAAGAGATTTTAAAGGAACTAAGTTCAAGTAGTCACAACTTGAAACAAAAGAAACTTTAAACCTGAAACTTATAAAACAATGGAATTAAAAGATAAAATAGTATCGTCTTATGTTGCTTTTGAAAATGATGTAGATATCAATTCAGAAATACATGATATACGTACAAAAGCATTACAAAATTTTGAAGCACTAGGGTTTCCTACCAAAAAATTGGAAGAATGGAAATACACTTCTTTAAACTCAATTTTAAAACAAGATTATAGTATTTTCCCTAACAAAGAAAATAACGTTGAATTTGCAGATGTAAAACAGTATTTTATTCATGATATTGACACCTATAAAATTATTTTTATAGACGGAAAATACAGTTCTTTTCTTTCTGATGTAACACATGATGGAAAAGATATTTGTTTACTTTCTTCAGCAATATCAAAAGCTAAATATAGTCCTGTTATAGAAAACTACTTCAATAAAATTGCAAAACAAGATAATTTAACCTCGTTAAATACTGCATTCGCCAATGAAGGGGCTTACATTTATATTCCTAGAAATGTAGAAGTAGAAAAGCCTATTCAGATTATTAATTTTACAACAGGTTCGGAAGCTGCTACAATGATACAGCCAAGAAACTTAATTGTTGTAGAAGAAAATGCACACGTTCAAATTATAGAGCGTCACCAAAGTTTAACAGACAATGCTGTGTTGTCTAATGTTGTAACGGAGGTTTTTGCAGCTAAAAACTCTACGGTAGACATTTATAAAATTCAGAACGACAAAATAAATGCTTCTTTAGTAGATAATACGTACATAGAACAAAAAACAAACAGTGTTGTTTCTGTACATACATTCTCTTTTGGAGGAAATATCACCAGAAATAATTTAAATTTCTATCAACGTGGAGAACATATGGACTCTATCTTAAAAGGAATTACAATTATTGAAGGAAAACAACATGTAGATCATCACACCTTGGTACATCATATAGAACCAAATTGTGAATCTCATCAAGATTATAAAGGTATTTTTGACGAGCGCTCTACTGGTGTTTTTAATGGTAAAGTAATTGTAAATAAAGAAGCTCAAAAAACAAATGCATATCAACAAAACAACAATGTTTTAATTAGTGATAAAGCAACGATTAATGCAAAACCACAATTAGAAATTTTTGCTGATGATGTAAAATGTTCTCACGGTTGTACTATTGGTCAGTTAGATGATGATGCTTTATTTTACATGCAACAACGTGGTATTCCTAAAAAAGAAGGGAAAGCATTGTTAATGTTTGCTTTTGCAAATACTGTCTTAGAAAGCGTTAAAATACCAGAGGTAAAACAACGTATCACTAAATTAATTGCAGAGAAACTAAACGTTAATATTGGTTTCGAATTGTAAATTTCGAAATTACTTTTTATAAAAAATAGAACCACGCTCTTTGCGTGGTTTTTTTATATTTATAATTTTTGTAACTTTATAAAAAAACTGAAGATTATGAATAAAACAATTAAAACAGTATTATTAATAGCAGGAGTTGCATTACTTGTTTATGGAACTTACACTATGATACAACCAGAAACAGAAGTATCAATTGGCGATCTAGATTTAATAAAATCTCAAGACAACACCAATTCTTATATCACTATCGCACTAGGTATTGCTGCTGTAGCACTTAGTTTGATAAAAGGTAAAAATTAATAAACCTACCATTAAACTGTAGAACAAAACCACTTAGAAATAAGTGGTTTTGTTCTGTTTTATCATAAAATAGTTTACTCTGGTCTTGCTTTTAATTTTCTGATAAATAACGAATACACATAGATTGTAATTATACTAACCAACAGTATTGCCCAAAAACCATAATTCTGAAACCACGTTTCAAAATTACTTTTATAATTATAATTTTGAGGGTTTAACTCTAAATAAACATCTTTTAAAAATCTAGAATAACTAAAAGCAGCAAACAAAAAGAAAGTTGGTACTGCAAATAAAACTAACGACCAAAAGATAGATATTATCGTTTTTTTCCAATTTAAAATATAGGAAAAAATTGAAAAAACGATAATTAAAAACGAGATAAACAACATTATAAAGTACTCGTTATATTTACTATACCCAAACAAATTGTTAGAAGAAGACATTAACCAAACTATTAATACCAAAACAACCAAACTTGCTACAAAACTTAACAATATTGTTTTAATACTTGTTGTTTTAAATATTAAAATAAGAATGCTTAAACAAAAAGAAAAGGCAATTATAAAATACAAAAAGACAATATCAAAACCAGAGAAATAAGATTCATATACGTTCTTAAAAAAATTATCACTATCATTAAAATCGAAGTATAAACTCTTAGAATATGGAATATCTTTACCCGAAGATAAATTGTTTACTCCATAGCCTGTTCTTGCATAATATTCTTCTTTTGGGTTACTCGTATGTATCAATTCCGTTAAAAGGTAACTTGGTTTATTATCGATTAATTCAAACCAATTGTCTACCGTTAAGTTATGTTTTATTTCATATTTTTTTGAGATAGAAAGCACCTTTTTTAATCCTTCTTTTATTCTAATATCATCTTTATTATTTAATATTTCTTGATAGAAATTAAGCTGATTTTTATAATCTAAAGAGTCTTGACCGTAATTAAATTTCTCTTTTGAATAATTGAATAAAGATGGATTTAAAAACTCTTTAAACTCACTTATATCAATTATAGTTCTATCTTCAAAATTATCAAAGTCAATCGAAGATCTGGTTTTGTAAGAGTTATTCGTTTCTAAATCATAATTATTATTGAACTTATAAAACTGTAAAAAATGACCATCTCTTTTGAAAAAAACCTGAGTAGTATCAATATTATCTGTTAAATTCTGCTCGTAACCTACTGCAACCTTTAAAGGAAAAGGATCGGGATATTCTTTTTTATCTATTTCATACTCATCTTGTTCTTGCATTAAAAACAAACTAAACTTATTAAAAGTCTTAATATCTTTATCTAATTCTTGCCAATTATAAAGAGATCTTGTTTTAATTTTTAAACCTGTTTTAAAAGAATAAAATTGTGTTGTACTTATTAAAATGATGAGAAATACAATACAAAATTGCTGAAAAACCATTCCCTTTTTTATAGAATACAAATTTTTAAATGCATTATTTCTTAAGTAAAAAATTATCCAAATTAATAAGATAAAAATAGAAATCAACACGTTGTAATACACATTAGATGTAAAAAAGAAAAAATCATCTAACTTATAATGTTCTTTTAAATCTGCTAAACCATTAACAGAAGAAAAGCCAATTAAAAAGAAAAGCAAATGAACAATTATATTTACTCCAAGCATCCAAACCAAACGAGTATTCCATATTAATGGATAATGCTCTAAAAGATATTTATTTATTTTATTGATAAAATTCATTATTATTGTTTAGATGATTAATAGACAAAAAAGCGTCTGGTAGATTTAGAAATATCTCTGATATACGTTACATTTAATTGATGACTTGCAATTGTATTTAGCACAATATTAAATGTAATATCATGCTTAAAGTACAAGATATAAACACCTCCATTAAACTCTAGTTTTTCTAAATTCAGTTCTTTAAAAACAGTTTCTAATTCTTCTCTAGAATTGGTTGCATCTAATTCTATAATTAACTGCTTTGCTGTTTTTTCTTCTATATTTAATTGATTAGAAGGTTTACCGTTTCTTAAATAAATAACCTCATCAGAAATTTTTTCTACTTCATATAATTGTTGAGAAGAAAACACCATTGCAATTGGGTTTACAGGAGATTTAGACATCATCTTTAAATCTTCTAAGATAATTTGTTGTGCCAAAATATCTAAGTTTGCCAAAGGCTCATCTAACAAAATAATTTCTGGCTTGCGTAACATTGTTCTTGCCAACTCAAAACGCATTTTATATCCAGAAGAAAGTTCGCTCCATTTTAAATCTTTGTATTTCCAAAGACCAAACCGGGCAACCATCATTAAAACTAATAAATCATTTTTTTCACCTTTTACACCATAATGTACCAACGCAAATTTTAAATTATCTAAAACTTTACCATACCAAACAGCTGTTCTTTGCGGTATGTAAACCAATTTAGACAACACATCGTAAGCGTCTTTATTTTTTGATGAAAAAGAATATTCTAAACTACCTGCAGATACTTTATTTAAAGAAGCCAACACCGTTAACAACGTTGTTTTTCCATTTCCATTTTCGCCAACCAAACCAAAAATATCTCCTTTTTTCAATTCGATATTTACAGGACCTAAAACAAAACGACCTTTGTTATAATCTTTGGTAATGTTATCTGCTTTTAAAATTGTTTTACCAACTAAGTTTTTGGTTTCAATTTTTATCTTTTTAAGTTGATTACAGCATTCTGTAAATAACAAAAGTAATGACGATTTATCATCACTACTTTCATTTTCATATTTTTCTACAAAGTCTAATACTTTGGTAAAAACTTCTACAGAATCGGTGTTTAAAGAAGCATCTAAAAGCGTTCTATACCCTAAAGAAAAATCGCCTCTCTTAAAATATAAAAGCGCATTTTCTATTAATTCCCCTTGTGTTTGTATCATATTTCTTTTAATTCTAGCAATTTTTCTAATATCGAAATAACAAAATTTATTTAATTGATTCAATCACACCCTTTAAAAAGGTATTTTCATCAAAATTATTTAAACCAAAACGGACAATCACCATCTCTTGGTCTGGTAAAACATACACTCTTTGTCCTTGAAAGCCATCTGCATAATACATGTTTTTAGGCACGTCCTTAAAATCATTTTCTGCATTTAGCCAGAACTGCGCACCATAAGTTCCGTTAGAACCTCGTGTTGGTGTTCTTATATAGTTAACCCATTCTTTGGTAAATAATTGTTCTCCATTCCAATTTCCATTTTTAAGATATAAAAGACCAAATTTAGACCAATCTCTTGCAGTTGCCCAAGAATAAGAAGAACCTACGTAATTTCCGCTTAAATCGGCTTCTAAGACCATAGAATTCATCCCTATTTTATCAATAAAGTTGACATACCAAAAGTCTAAATATTCTTGATGCGTTTTAAAGTAAGTTCTTAAAATACCTGATAATAAATTGGAGGTTCCAGAGGAGTAATTCCAACTTTCGTTTGGGGTACCAACCAAAGGCTTATTTTCTTGCATCTTGGTCATATCTCTTTCTAAAAACAACATTTTAGTCGCATCAGAAATTTCCCCATAATTCTCATCCCATTCTAAACCGGAATTCATTTGTAATAAATTATTGATCGTAATCTTTTTACGCTCATCATTTTGCCAAGAATCAATTGGAGCTTTGTCAAACACATTAATTCCACCTTGAGTTTGCATAATTCCAAATACAGTACTTAACAAGCTCTTCGTCATAGACCAGCCTAAAAGTTTTGACTCTTTATGAAAGCCGTCTGCATATTTTTCTGAAACAATTTGATCTTTATAAACAACCAGAACAGCTCTTGTTTTATTGGTAGGATCAAATAATAAATCTACAGATTCATCAATTTTATCATAATCTAAATTTGCAAAAATAGTATCTATTTGTGGGGCGTTTCCATAAGGATAAGGTGTATTATTATCTGCTTCTAATCTTTTAGGAACTAAATAACCTGCAGTTTCATCGCTTTCTTCTAAGGTTAAAACAGCTCCTAAACCTTCTCTATAAATAGCTTTTCTGGTTAACAAGCCAAAAGCAGAAGATGTTGCATTTTTATTTTCTAAATTAACTTTATCCGAAGCCAAATTAACTGGTGAAAAATCATTGTCCGTGGTATCTGTAAACTCTAGAGTTCTATCTGCAACAAAAACAGATGAAGCCATGTTTTTAGCAGAATAACCAGCCAAAAGATTCAATTTTGGATAGTTGTAAATAACAACACCAATCACAATAATTAATACTAAAAATAGAATTCGTTTAAAAATTTTCATCAGAAAAAGAGTTTAGTTATGTAAAAATAAGAAATTCATATTGTCTTTATTACAAGTTTCAAACTTCATCGGTTATCTTTGTGTTTTAAATTGATTTTGTATGATAAATGTTGATAAAATTAGAGCAGATTTTCCAATTCTAAAAAGAACCGTTCACGGAAAACCTTTAGTCTATTTTGATAATGCTGCTACTTCTCAAACACCACAAGTTGTTATTGATGCAATTGTAGATTATTATAGTAACTACAACGCTAATATTCACAGAGGTGTGCATACTTTAAGTCAGGAAGCAACCGGTAAATATGAACAAGCGCGTATTAAAATTCAACATCATTTTAATGCAAAAGAAGCGTATGAGATTATTTTAACTGCTGGTACTACAGACAGCATTAATAGAGTTGCTGCCGGTTTTGCCTCACTTTTAAACACAGGCGACGAAATTATTGTTTCTGCTTTAGAACACCATTCTAATATTGTGCCTTGGCAAATGTTGTGTGAAAAAACAGGTGCTCTTTTAAAAGTGATTCCAATGTTAGAAGATGGTTCTTTAAACATGGAAGCATATCATAATTTATTGAATGATAAAACAAAATTAGTTTTCTGTAACCACGTTTCTAATGCTTTGGGAACTATAAACCCAATTAAAGAAATTATTGCTGCCGCTCATAAGGTGAATGCTGCTGTTTTAATTGATGGAGCTCAGGCTACACCTCATATAAAACCAGATGTACAAGCTTTAAATGTTGATTTTTATGTAGCTTCTGCACATAAATTATGTGGCCCAACAGGTGTTGGAATGTTATACGGAAAACAAGAATGGTTAGAAAAACTACCTCCTTACCAAGGTGGTGGAGAAATGATAGAAACCGTAACTTTTGAAAAAACGACTTACGCAGGTTTGCCTCATAAATTTGAAGCTGGAACTCCAAATATTTGTGGCGGAATTGCTTTTGGATCAGCTATAGATTATATGAATTCCGTTGGTTTTGATGCTATCGCTGAATACGAACATGAGCTTTTAGAGTACGGAACACAAGAATTATTAAAAATTGAAGGCTTAAAAATTTTCGGAACTACAAAAGATAAAACGGCTGTAATTTCTTTTAATGTAAACGATATTCATCCGTATGATATTGGTTCTATATTAGATAAATTAGGAATTGCCGTAAGAACTGGTCATCATTGTGCACAACCAATTATGGACTTCTATAAAATACCCGGAACTATTAGAGCTTCTTTCTCGTTCTATAACACAAAAGAAGAGATTGATATTTTGGTTAGCGGAGTTAAAAGAGCAGTAATGATGTTGTCTTAAGAAGATTGTTTAATAATATAAAAGAGGCTATCTAAAATATATTTTAGATAGCCTCTTTTTCTATTTTAGTAATTATTTTCTTACTTTAAAGTAGGTGAATAATTTGTAGGATAATCATCTGCTTTAGCCAAACCATCTGTTGCTAATGTAAAATTAGAACCAAATTCTGCATCTATAGCCTCTAAAATTTCATTAGCCATTAAAGCATACCCTCTTCCTGTTAAATGTACACCATCTAAACTGATTAAACCACCAGTAACTAAACTTGTATTTAACCTATATTTATCAAAAATAATACCTTCGGAAGCTTCTTGTAAAAGACCTTTAAAATCTACCAATGCAACATTTTCATTTGTACTCGTTATTGTTTCAATTGTTGCATTATAAGCATCTGTAGCCGTTTTTATTGCTGCTTGCTCCTGTGGTGTTAAAACCCAATTATCTGCTAAAGGAACAGATACTCCGTTAATTAATGATGCATTTCCATTAACTGTAGTACCAATAATAGCAGAACTTGCTAATAATAATAAATCATCTGCAGTTGCTTGTCTGTATTTTGGAATTCCTGCAAAAGCTGGGTTTATAGCTCCTAAATCTGTTAAATCTTCATCTATAATTACTACAGCATTTTGACCAGCCGAAAAACTAATTGTTCTTTTAGCTACCTCATCATCTGTTAATAAGCCAGTTCCGGCTAAAGCTGCCGCAGCCGCTTGTAAACCGCCATTATAAGTCGCATAACCAGTATTTACCGCTTGTGCTGTTGCTGCATCTAAAGGAACAGGGTTATAAGGTACTGTAACAAAATTAGCTAAATCTGTAATATAAGGTACATTTGCAACCACTCCTTTTGCTCCATTTGATGTAAGTGCGGTTACCATACCATTTAACACATTTGCAAAAACATTTGGGTCTGTTATATCCGCTTCACCGTAAGTAGAAGGATCATAATTACCTGTTTGGTCTACTCCAGAACCTCCAGAAAGTGCATAACCTAAAACATCATTTCCTCCAATTTCTGATAATGTAAAAAACGTTGGTGCTTGGGCCAATGCATCTCCAATAACAGTAGCAGAAGTACTAGATTCCATTCTACCAAAATATGGGTTTAATGTTCCATAACCAGCAACACCTAAATGAAAACTTTTTGCACCAGGTACTCCAAAATTATTGAAAGGACCAGATACTTTAGCCGTTAAAGGTGTTGTAGGTAAAGCACTTAACCTAGTTGGACCAGCTCCATCAAAATAAAATCTTGGCGGCTGTACTGCTGTTCCGTTAAAAACCAAACCTCCAATATTATCATTCATTAAAGGTTGTTTAAATGTGGTTCCAAATTTTGCTGCTAGAATGTTTGGAAAAGAATTTTCTTGCCCCGATTTAAACAATGCTCCGTCTGTATACCCTGCGGTAAAAGAAGCTCCTATAGAAATGTATGTAGAAAAATCTAATCCATTTTTATTTAATGTTACTAGGGGTTTTACTGGATCTACTATTTCATCTAACTCATTGTTTACATCACAAGAAGTAAAACTGAAAGCCAAAAGAAATAATCCTATATATTTATAATTTTTCATAAAGTATTTTATTTTAGTTATTAATTGTCCAAGAAATATAGTACTGAGAACCTACTGCTCCTACACCGGTAGCACCCAAGTATTCTTGACCTGTTAAATTTGCTCCACCTAATTTAAATACAGATTTCATTGAAGGAACACTATAATTAACTTGAGCATCTAAAACGGTTCTCGCTTTCATTGTACCATCTAAGAAAGAAGATTCCCATCTATATTCATCTTGCCATCTTGCATTAACATTAAAACCAAAGTTTTTAAATAAGTCTGTTTTACCAAATTGCAATTTTACTTTATGTTCTGGAGTATTAAAACCAGCTTCAAAATCTGGATCTGAAGCTTGATCAAAATCAAATTTTGCATAAGTATAATTAAGACCAAGGTTAAAACCTTTTAAAATTTTGGTATTTAAACCAATGGTTGCTCCATAAGAATTAATATCTGCATCAGAATTAGTATACAATTGAAAAACCTTAAATCCGCCGGCAGCGTTGTAAGGTACAATTACATTTTTATTGGCTATAAAATCTTCATATTGATTATAATACACACTTAAATCTACAGTAAGGTTACTTTCATTAACAGGAATAAGACCTCTATACCCTACTTCAAAAGCGGTTACTTTTTCTGGTTTCACAAAGTCTACCTCTGCTTTTACAGTTCCACCACTTGCAACAGTAAAAGAGTTTTCATAAGCATCTCTACCTGTTAAAGTATAATTTACACCTGCAGCATCTGTAAAACTTGTGGTATATCTATCTATATTATCTTCTACACCACCTACTAAAATTGCATTACCAACATCTAAACCAATATATTGATCTTGCGTTGTAGGATTTCTAAATCCTGTTTGAAAAGAAGCTCTAAAGTTCTGATTTTTATTTTCACCACCTGCGTATGCAAATGAAATTCTTGGAGAAAAATTACCATCAAAATTTTGTGCTTTGTCATAACGAATTGAAGCGGTTACCTTTAAACGGTCGTCTTCTAAAAATTTCTTTTGAGCTTGTGTATAAACACCATATTCATCATACTTAATAGGTCCGTCTGTATCTGTAAATATATTACCAAAAGAATTTAAAGAATACCTTCTATAAGAACCACCAACTTGAATTTCTGCAAAGTCTATAACGTCTTGAAAATTATAATTCGCATCTGCATGATATAATTTTGTTTGATCTCTAAATTTAGCACCTGTAATTAAATCTGGGTCACTTGTTACTGTATTAAAAGCATTCTTAAACTCAGCAGTTCCAGGTAAAAAACGATTTCTATCTGCAAATGCTCTTGCAGCTTCATGAGAACTAGCAGTAACACCAGGAACGCTTCCTAAATAAGCTCCAGCATATTCTGTAAACCAATTTTGGTCTGAACTCCAAGCTCTATTAATATTTAAACCTGCAAATAAGGTATTATAAGAATCACCAGCATCTTCACTTGTTACATAACCACGTACAAAAAAGTTTTTACCTTTAAATTCTAATTTATGTTGCTCTAACAGAAAGTTTTTAATGCTATATTTTTGACCACCTAAATATTGAGTAGTTCCAACGCCTACTTTAGTATTCCATATTACTTCTAAACGATCATCACCAAAAGGTCTATAATTTAAAGAACTACCAAACTTTACGCTTTTAACGCCATAGTCCATCAAATCGTTTTCATTATAACCTGTTCTACTCACTTTTCCTATAGCTCCTCCAAAATCATTAGAAGCTACATCTCCATAAACATTAACACCATTATAATTTGGATCTGATCTATCTCCTGAAATGTATTCATCTCCGTTTGTATTTCTATAGTCTGTTGCATGCCAATCTTCTCCTTCTAAATAGGATAAGGTTGCTTTTGCCGCAAACTTATTAGAAAAAGCATACGCCATTCTAATATTAAAATCATAAAACTCATTATTTCCTGCTGCTTCTTGACTTGTAACTCCTCCTTTTAAAGAAACACTAATTCCTTGATCTTCAAAAGGACTTTTACTGGTCATAAACATAATACCATTAAATGCATTTGCACCATATAATGCAGAGGAAGCACCTGGTAATAATTCTACTGTTTTTACATCTAGTTCAGACATACCTAGTAAATTACCCAAAGCAAAATTTAATGCAGGAGACGAATTATCCATACCGTCTACCAATTGCATAAAACGTGTGTTAGAAAAAGTTGCAAAACCACGTGTATTTACAGATTTAAAAGTTAAACTGTTGGTGTTTACATCTACTCCTTTTAAATTTTCTAACCCGTCGTAAAAAGAAGGTGCAGAAGTATTTTTAATGGCTCTACTGTCCATTCTTTCAATAGTAACAGGAGATTCCATAACACGTTCTGGTGTTCTAGAAGCAGAAACTACAATTTCATCTAAAGAAGTTTCATTTTCTATTAAGGCAACCATTACTTTTTGATTATTTTTTATAATCTCCACTTTTTCTACATGAAACCCCAGCACAGAAATCTCTATAGTAAAAGGTGGCTTGTCTGAAACATTTAATACAAAATTACCATCAAAATCGGTGGTTGTTCCTAACGCTTTTCTAGCAATTTTAATATTTGCTCCAGGAATTGTTTCTCCTGTTTTAGCGTCTGTAACAGTACCTGTAACCTTGGTTTGACCAACCATTGCTACACTACTAAAAGCTATAAACGCAAGAAGTATAATTTTTTTTATCATAATTTGATTTTTTTGTTAAGTAAATGCAAAATACAATATTTTTTGAATAATTTAACAAACAGGTACTTATTTTAAGATTATAGCAATATATCTCTATTATATTATCAAATAGAAAGTTTAAAAACTACTCTTTTTCATATTAGTAGAAACCGTTAGTTATTGTACATTTGTATTATACTTAATTATCTTTTTGATTGAATACAATTCAGAATATTTCTAATTTTTCTACTTCAGAAAAAACATATGTAACCATTGGTACTTTTGATGGGGTACATTTTGGGCATCAAAAAATTATTGATAAACTGGTTTTAGAGGCTAAAAAAGCAAATAGAAAATCTGTTTTACTTACTTTTTTTCCGCATCCAAGAATGGTGTTACAAAAAGACGCTACCATAGAGTTGATTAATACGATTGAAGAACGTGCCGAATTACTTAAAAAAACAGGCTTAGATTATTTAATTATTCATCCTTTTAGTAAAGATTTTTCTAGAATGACCGCGCTAGAATTTGTGCGTGAAGTATTGGTAAATCAATTGAATATTTCTAAATTAATTATTGGTTACGATCATCATTTTGGAAAAAATAGAGAAGGAAACATTGTTCAATTAACAGAATATAGTCATTTATACGATTTTGTGGTAGAAGAAATTCCGGCACAAGATATCGATGATGTTTCTGTAAGTTCTACCAAAGTAAGACGTGCTTTGGCTACTGGAAACCTAAAAACTGCCAACAATTATTTAGGTTACAATTTTATGTTAAGTGGTACCGTAGTAAACGGAAAACAATTAGGTGGAAAAATTGGATATCCTACTGCAAATATTGATGTAAAAGAAGCGTATAAACTGATTCCTAAAACGGGTGTTTATGTAGTAAAATCTACCATCGACAATAAAACTGTTTTTGGAATGATGAACATTGGCAGCAGACCAACCGTAGATGGAACTTACCAAACAATTGAAGCCCACTTTTTTGACTTCAACCAAAATTTATACAACGAATATTTAACGATAGAATTGCTTTATTTTTTACGTAATGAAGAAAAATTTAGTTCTATTGACGCATTAGTTGTTCAGATTAAAAATGATGAACAAACTGCTAGAGAGTATATTAAAGAAAATCTTTAAGTTTTTTATTTTTCCGCAAATTTGTGTTATCACTGTTATAAGACTTCTCAATACTTCGAAGTGACAATTGGGGTGGTTTACCGTTGTGGGATTTCTCCTTTGTCGAAATGACAAGTTGATTGTTTTTTTACACCCAGTTTTGTCATTTCGACCCTTTTAGGAGAAATCTCATAAAGTTTGGTAATTGTTATGTTATCACGGTTATGAGACTTCTCAATGCTTCGAAGTGACAATTGTTGTGATTAATTATGAGTTCTGTATTGACACACAGTTTGTCATTCCGAAATGAACTTTTTTAAGTATTTCGACTACGCTCAATATAAACTTATGAGGAATCTCATAAAGTTACTCTGTTTTTTGTTATAACTATTATGAGATTTCTCAATACTTCGAAGTGACAAGTTTGTGGAGCAATTTTGTGTTAGCTTCTTTATGGGATTTCTCCTCGCGTCGAAATGACAATTCCGGTATTTAATATTAAAGACCCTTCAGGTTTTAAAAACCTGAAGGGTCTGAACTGAGTAACCTCATAATAACTTCCTTTTTTAGTATTAACTACGCGTTAAGGATAGAGCCTTTCGACTACGCTCAAGACAGGCTCAATGTTTGAGCTCTTTTTTGTTTTTCTACAAAAAAAGCGAGTGCGAAAGCCTGCCCCTTGTGGTAACGCCCAAAAAACATTTGAAAACATCTATTTTCTATGATTTCTTTGTGCCTATTTGGTTAGAATTTTACAACACACTTTTATTTATAATTTAGTGTAAAACCATTTCACAAATTATATCTTTGCATTTACAAAAATTCTACAAAAATGTTACAAGTACAGTTTATTAGAGACAACAAAGAAACGGTTTTAGCGGGTTTGGCTAAACGTAATTTTGCCAATGCAGCAACGATTATTGAACAAGTTTTAACTGCCGATGAGAATAGAAGATCTACTCAGGTTGAGTTAGATAATACTTTGGCAGAATCTAATAAATTATCCAAAGAAATTGGTGGTTTTTTCAAATCTGGAGAAGTACAAAAAGCAAATCTTTTAAAGGAAAAAACAGTTCAGTTAAAAGAAAAATCTAAAGAGCTTGGTGATAATTTTAATGCTTTTGCAGAAGAGTTGCAAACATTATTATATCAAATACCAAACATACCTCATGCTTCTGTAAAAGCAGGAACTTCTGAAGAAGATAATGAGAACATTTTTAGTGAAGGAACAATTCCGGATTTAGGAGAAAATGCTTTGCCTCATTGGGAATTAGCTAAGAAATACGATATTATAGATTTCGAATTAGGAAATAAAATTACAGGTGCTGGTTTTCCGGTTTATAAAGGAAAAGGAGCAAGATTACAGCGTGCATTAATCAACTATTTTTTAGATAAAAATACAAAAGCAGGTTATACAGAAGTACAAGTACCACATTTGGTAAATACAGAATCTGCAACGGCAACGGGTCAATTGCCAGATAAAGATGGGCAAATGTATCATTCTACGGTAGATGATTTGTATTTAATTCCTACGGCAGAAATTCCTATCACGAACATGTTTCGTGGTAACTTAATGCAAGAAGCTGAATTTCCGATTACAGTAACGGGTTATACGCCTTGTTTTAGACGTGAAGCGGGTAGTTATGGTGCGCATGTTAGAGGATTAAACAGATTGCATCAGTTTGATAAAGTAGAGATTGTACGTATTGAGCATCCAGATAATTCTTACCAAGCTTTAAACGGCATGGTAGAACATATTAAAGATATTTTAAGAGAGTTAAAATTACCTTATAGAATATTACGTTTGTGTGGTGGAGATACTGGTTTTACGGCTGCTTTAACATTCGATTTTGAAGTATTTTCTACAGCGCAAGACCGTTGGTTAGAAATTAGTTCTGCATCTAACTTTGAGGCTTTTCAGGCAAATAGATTAAAATTACGTTTTAAAAATAAAGAAGGTAAAAGCGAATTAGCACACACCTTAAATGGTAGTTCTTTGGCTTTACCTCGTGTTTTAGCAGGTATTTTAGAAAACTATCAAACAGCAGACGGAATTAAAATACCAGATGCTCTAGTACCTTATTGCGGGTTCGATATTATAGATTAATTCTAGTATTCAGTTTACAGTAGCAGTATTGAGTGCTAAAGTTTATAAAAATATGATTCAGTAACGGTTTGCAGTTCTAATAGTACTGCAAACTGAGACTGATTACTTTTTTTTGACTGTTTACTGAAAACTGAGACTGCAAACTAATTTGCAACTACAGCAACCATTAATCTTTTGTATTTATTCATTTCTAAAAGTGAATTTAAATACGCACTAATTTGTCCGTTTTTCATAAACTCTATAGAATTGTTTTTTGCTGTTTCGTATTGTTTTTTAAATGTATTCATCTTCTTAAAATTTGATTGGTTATATTCTCTTTAGACAAGTTTCGTGCCAAAATGTTACAAAGAACACCTTAGAACAGACGTCTTTAATAAAAATTTAACATATTTCTTACCTATCTTTGAAATTGATGAAACAACTGTTTTTACTTATTTTTATTACTATAACTAGTGTTAGCTTCTCTCAAGGTGATTATTACTTAGCAGAAGATTACTATAGAGAAGGAGAGTATGAAAAAGCCACTCAAATCTTTAAAAACTTATATGCTAAGAACCTTTTTAATACTACTTATTTAAGCAGATTGATTTCTTGTTATCAAGAAACAAATAAATTTAGTGAGGTAGAAAAACTATTAAAAACCGCACTTGACAAAGACCCTAAACAAGCTTTTTTCTATGTGCACTTAGGGTATAACTACCAAAGACAAGAATTACAAGAGTTGGCAGAAAAAAATTACTCTATCGCTTTAAATTCTATTGATACAAATAGTTTTTATGGCGGATTTATTGGTAGACTTTTTAAAGATTATAATCTTTTAAATCATGCAATTTTAGCTTATACAAAAACAATGGCTAAAAATAAAAAAGCAGATTATAACTTTAGAATTGCTCAGATTTATGGTGAAAAAGGTGATTTAAAAAAAATGTTTGAGGCTTACTTTAATCTAGTTGATAAAAACATTGAAAATTACGACTTCGTAAAAAGATATACGAGTAGTTATATTACAGATGATGCAAAAAATGAAGCAAATATTTTATTTAGAAAAACACTTTTAAAAAAATCTGCAAGCAACCCAAAAGATGTTTGGAATCTTTTATTAAGTTGGCTTTTTACACAACAGAAAGATTACAATAAAGCTTTTACGCAAGAAAAAGCTTTGTACAAAAGAAACCCTCTTGATTTAAATTCAATTTATGATTTAGGAAAAATAGCTTTTGAAAACAAAGATTATAGTACTTCTAAAGAATGTTTTTATTTTATTACCCAACAAAAAACTTTACAAATAGAAAAAATTGAAGCTTCTTTATACCTCACAAAAATAGCTGTTGCAAGAGATAATCCTGAAGTAGAAAATATGTTTTTATCTCTTTTTAATCAGTACGGTAAAAATTCATCTACCATAAAATTACAAGTGGAATATGCTGATTTTTTAACTTTTAAAAAAGACCAACCAAACGAAGCTAAAACTATTTTAGAAGAAGCTTTAAACTATTCTCGTTCTCGATTCGACAAAGCAAGAATAAAATTAAAATTAGGAGACATTTTGGTATTTACAGGAAATTACAACAAAGCCTTAATCTATTTTTCTCAAATTCAAACGCAACTTAAAAACCACGAATTAGCACAACAAGCACGTTTTAAAGTAGCACAAACAAGTTATTACAAAGCCGATTTTACGTGGGCAAAAGCACAATTAAAAGTATTAAAAGGTTCTACAACTCAATTAATTGCGAATGATGCTCTAGAGTTGTTTTTAAAAATTACAGATAATGAACCTGTAGACTCTATTCCGTCTGGATTAAAGCAATTGGCAAAAGCAGAACTGCTCTCTTATCAAAATAAAAATGAGGAAGCATTAACAGAATTACATAGTTTATTTACCCCTAAAAACGTTTTTGAAAACGGGTTAACACTTGGAGAAGTAATTTATGATGATGTATTATTTTTTGAAGCAAAGTTGTTCATCAAACAAAAAAAATATGACGACGCTATTGTAAGTTTTTCAAAAATTATTGCAGCCGATAATCAAGGTATTTATGCAGATGATGTGTATTACGAAATGGCAGAATTGTATAATAATCAATTAAACAACCCAGAAAAAGCTTCAGAATACTATCAAAAGATTATTTTTGACTATTCTTCTAGTATTTATCTAGTAGATGCTAGAAAAAAATATCGAAAATTAAGAGGAGATAAAATTTAACGCTCTATTTTTTTCAATTAAACATTTACACAAAATTACAATTACACAGCATAATGTACATATACAACGTAACTATAAATATAGATGAAACCGTTCATAAAGAATGGCTTACATTTATGGAAACTCATATTTTAAAAGTATTAAATACTGGTAGATTTACTGCAGCAAAACTAACTGAAGTTTTGGTAGAAGAAGAAATGGGTGGTAGAACTTATTCTATACAATATACAGCAAATACTAGAAAAGATTTAGACGATTATTATAAACACGAGGCAGAAACATTGCAACAGAAAAGTCTTCAAAAATTTGGAGATAAAATGTTAGCTTTTAGAACAGAATTAAGGTTGATAAAAGAATTTTATCCTACAAACACGAACAATTAAGAACAAATTCTTTACTTTTTAAAAATAGAAATATGTCAGTTAAAGCAAAAAAACATTTAGGTCAGCATTTTTTAACAGATGAAACCATTGCACAAGATATTGCCAATGCATTAACGGGTAATGGGTATGATGACGTCTTAGAAATTGGTCCTGGAATGGGTGTTTTAACCAAATATTTATTACCAAAAAAAGCAAAGGTAACTGTCATGGAATTAGACAGAGAATCTGTTGCTTATTTACATGAAACATTTCCTTTAGAGCACATTAAACTAGATACTTCTAAAGAACATTTTGAAATTATTGAAGGCGATTTTTTAAAGAATCAAATTCAAGATATTTTTAATAAAAAGCAAGTCGCAATTATTGGTAATTTTCCTTATAATATTTCTACGCAAATTGTTTTTAAAGCCATAGAAAACAGAGAATTTGTACCAGAATTTGCAGGTATGTTTCAGAAAGAAGTGGCTAAAAGAATTGCAGAAAAAGAAGGTAGTAAAGTGTACGGAATTTTATCGGTGTTAACCCAAGCCTTTTTTGATGTAGAATACCTATTTACAGTTCCGCCAACGGTATTTAATCCACCTCCAAAGGTAGATTCTGGAGTTATCCGATTAATTCGTAAAAAAGATTATTCGTTACCTGTAGACGAAAAATTGTTTTTTAGAGTTGTAAAAACAGCCTTTAATCAACGAAGAAAAATGCTCCGTTCTAGTTTAAAGTCTTTCAATATTTCGGATACCTTAAAAGAAGACCCTATCTTTGCGAAGCGCCCAGAACAATTATCTGTTTCTGAGTTTATTTTACTTACGCAAAAATTGGCAGAAAATGAAGTTCGAAATCACTGATGAATCTTTAGAAAACCTATCAGAGCTTATCATTTCTAATAATGATAAAGAAATAACAGCATTATTTTCCGAAGTCCATTTTGCCGATATTGCAGAAGTTTTAGACGAAGTTAATTTTGAGGAAGCTATCTATATTATCAAACTTTTAGATAGCGAAAAAACATCTGAAATTCTAACAGAATTAGACGAAGACACCCGTGAGAAAATTCTAAAAAACTTATCTGCAAAAGAAATTGCAGATGAAGTTAGAGAAATGGATACCGATGATGCAGCAGATATTATTGGAGAGCTTTCAGAAGAACGTCAACATCGCGTAATTTCTGCTTTAGAAGATGATGATCATGCGGCAGATATTAAAGAATTATTATCCTACAATGATAATTCTGCAGGTGCTTTAATGGCAAAAGAATTGGTGAAAGTTTATGAAACCTGGACCGTTGCCGGTTGTATGCGCAGAATAAGAGGACAAGCAAAAGACGTTACCAGAGTTCATTCTATTTACGTAGTAGATAAAGAAGATAAATTGGTTGGAAGAATGTCTTTAAAAGACCTAATAATTGCAAAATCAGACCATAAAATAGCAGACATCTGTAAAGCAAAAGTAGATGCTGTAAACGTACATCAAAACGACGAAGAAGTTGCTAAAATAATGGCTAAGTACGATTTAGAGGCCATACCTGTTGTAGATGATAACAATGTTTTAGTGGGTAGAATTACCATTGATGATATTTTAGATGTTATTAGAGAAGAAGCCGACAAAGATTACCAAATGGCAGCTGGTTTTTCTCAAGATGTAGAAGCAGATGATACCATTTGGGAACTTACAAAAGCGCGTTTACCGTGGTTAATTTTAGCCCTTTTTGGTGGCTTTATTTCTGTTTCTGTCTTAGGTAGTTTTGATAATGCAATAAACACTTTTCCAGAACTGTTCTTTTTTACACCTTTAATTGCTGCAATGGCAGGTAATGTTGGGGTACAATCTTCTGCAATTATTGTGCAGGGTTTGGCAAACGACAGCTTAAAAGGTTCGCTGTTTAAAAGGTTGTTAAAAGAAATATTACAAGGGTTGTTAAACGGTTTTGTATTGGCTGCCTTATTAATGTCTGCCGGAATGTTGTTTTTAGGTTTTCCACTAGATTTAGGAATTACCGTAGCAGCTTCCTTAATTTCCGTAATTATTATTGCTTCAATTATCGGAACATTTATTCCTATTATTTTAGCAAAAAAAGGTATTGATCCAGCCTTAGCAACAGGCCCATTTATTACCACTAGTAATGATATTTTAGGAATTTTAATCTACTTTTCTATCGCTAAATTAGTCTTAGGATTTTAATTTATTTAGAAGCTATTTCCAGCTTTCTGCACTCGCTTTTTTTGCCTAATAAAGCAAAAAAGAGCTCAAACAAATGCTTCAATCTGGGCTAGACTTGTTTGCCGACTATAAGATTTAAAATACTTTTTTAATACTTTAATGGCTCTTTCCTAGAATGTTTAACTCTTAAAATATAAACTTCATTATCTTTAATTAAATAAGAAATTCTATAAGAATGTTTTTGAAAAGCTCTAATACTTCCTTTATTAATCTTTAAAAGATCTAATTTATAAATTTCTGAATCTGTAGAAAGTATAGATACAGATTCGTAAACTTCTGTAATTATTTTAGAAGTAATATCAACAGATTTAGATTGTTCAAGAAGTTATAAAAAAACAATTATGTAAATTTGATTCAGCTAAATTAGTCCAAATTATTTTTTGACCATTGCTTAATATTTTCTCCAACTTTTTCATGAGAAAGTACCGCTCCTTCCTCAACTTGATTTATAGCTTCTTCAATTTCAATATTATAACGTTTAATATCAATTCTTTCAGAAGAAGCAATTTTTCTATTTTTTAAAATCATTTTTATAGATTTTATCAAGTCAATATCTTTAACCTCATCTAGTTCTTTATGTATCCAAATTTAAATCAGCTTGTAAATCCATAATCACTTATTTTTCAACCAAATATACAATTTATCAAGTTATTTTCTCAACTTCACAAACAAGTCCCAAATAACAACTCCTGTAGTTACAGAAATATTTAAAGAATGTTTGGTACCCAATTGCGGAATTTCGATACACAAATCAGACGCATTTACAACCTCTTGTTGTACCCCTTTTACTTCGTTCCCCATTACAATGGCGTATTTTTCTCCTTTTGTCGGATAAAAAGTATCGAGCATTGTAGAATTTTCTGCTTGTTCAATAGACAATACTTTTACATTTTCTGCTTTTAACTTTTCAACTAAAGTCAAGGTATCTTCTACGTATTCCCAAGCCACAGATTCGGTTGCTCCTAAGGCTGTTTTATGAATATCTTTGTTTGGCGGAGTAGCGCAAATACCACATAAATAGATCTTTTCAATCAAAAAAGCATCACTTGTTCTAAAAACAGAACCAATATTATTTAAACTTCTAATATTGTCTAAAACTACAATTATTGGCGTCTTTTTAACTGTCTTAAATTCATCAACTGAAATTCTTCCTAACTCGTTATTCTTTAATTTTCTCATATCTTGTGGATAAGTTCACGGCAAACTGCCAACTGAATACTGCCTACTTTTTCTATCTTCGCAAAACTAACTGAAAATTTCCAAAAACTTGGCAAAATCAAAAGCAAAAAAGGTAACTCCTTTAATGAAACAATACAACGCAATCAAGAATAAATATCCTGATGCAATGTTACTTTTTAGAGTAGGAGATTTCTATGAAACCTTTGGTGAAGACGCCAAAAAAGCTGCTGATGTTTTAGGAATTACCTTAACAAAACGTGGTGCCGGAAGTGAAACAGAAACTGCTTTGGCTGGTTTTCCACATCATTCTTTAAATACCTATTTACCTAAGTTGGTAAAGTTTGGGATGCGTGTTGCCATTTGCGATCAGTTAGAAGATCCAAAAATGACCAAAACCATTGTAAAACGTGGTGTTACAGAATTGGTTACACCCGGAGTTTCTTTAAACGACGAAGTTTTACAAACCAAAACAAATAACTTTTTAGCGGCGGTTCATTTTGATAAAAAACAACTCGGAATTTCTTTTCTTGATGTTTCTACAGGTGAATATTTAGTGGAGCAAGGAAATGCAGAATATATTGATAAATTGTTGCAAAATTTTAGTCCGAGTGAAGTCTTGGTTCAAAAACAGCACAAACAACAATTTTTAGAGCTTTTTGAAAATAGATATTATACGTTTTATTTAGACGATTGGGTTTTTCAGAAAGAATATGCCAACGAAACCTTGCAAAATCATTTTGAAGTAAAAAGCTTAAAAGGTTTTGGAATTCAGGATGTTAAAAACGGAATTATTGCTGCTGGTGCAGTGATGTATTATTTATCTGAAACGCAACATAATCAGTTAAAGCATATTCAACATATTGGTAGAATTGCCGAAGATAATTATGTTTGGATGGATCGTTTTACCGTTCGGAATTTAGAGCTATATAATCCGAATTCTGTAAACGCAGTAACGTTATTAAATGTTATTGATAAAACGATATCGCCAATGGGAGGAAGACTTTTAAAACGTTGGTTGGCGCTTCCTTTAAAAAATATAGACGAGATTAAAAATCGTCATGAATTGGTAAAGTTTTTTATAGATTCCGATGAATTTTCAGAAACAGTAACGTATCAATTAAAACAAATATCAGATTTAGAAAGATTGATTTCTAAAGTAGCAACTGGTAAAGCTTCACCAAGAGAAATTGTCTTATTAAAAGATTCTTTAAAGGCGATTCTTCCGATAAAAACATCCGCAGAAAACAGTAAAAATAAAGCGGTAAAACAACTCGGAAATCAATTACATACTTGCCAAGATTTAATTGAAAAAATTAATGAAACTTTGTTTGATGAAGCTCCGGTAAATATCAATAAAGGGAATGCAATTGCAACAGGTGTTCATCAAGAATTAGATGATTTACGTGCCATTTCTAACTCTGGAAAAGAGTATTTAGATAACATGCTAAAACGTGAATCTGAGCGAACAGGAATTACAAGTTTAAAGATTTCTTTTAACAATGTTTTTGGGTATTATATAGAGGTTCGAAATTCTCATAAAGACAAAGTTCCACAAGAATGGATTCGTAAACAAACGTTGGTAAATGCAGAGCGTTATATTACCGAAGAATTAAAAGAATACGAAACCAAAATTTTAGGTGCTGAAGAAAAAATAGCCAAAATAGAGCAAGAAATATTTTCTAAATTATTACAATACATCATCCAATTTGTCCAGATAGTCCAAGAAAATGCACAGATTATCGCAAAAATTGATTGTTTATTGTCTTTTTCAGTTTTAGCGATTGACAACAATTATGTGCGTCCAATTATGGATGAAAGTACCGATTTAGAGATCAAAAATGGTCGTCATCCGGTTATTGAAAAACAGTTACCGATAGATCAAACCTATATTGCAAATGATGTAGTGTTGAATAGAAATCAGCAACAAATAATTATGATTACCGGACCAAATATGTCTGGTAAATCGGCAATTTTAAGGCAAACAGCATTGATTGTTTTATTAGCACAAATGGGAAGTTATGTTCCTGCTCAGAATGCAAAAATCGGAATTGTAGATAAAATTTTTACGCGTGTTGGCGCAAGTGATAATATTTCTATGGGCGAATCTACTTTTATGGTAGAAATGAACGAAACAGCATCGATCTTAAATAACGTTTCTGAGCGTAGTTTAATTTTGTTAGATGAAATTGGTAGAGGAACTTCTACTTATGACGGAATTTCGATTGCTTGGGCAATTTCAGAGTTCTTACACGAACATCCAACCAAAGCAAAAACGTTGTTTGCTACACATTATCATGAACTAAATGAAATGACTACTTCTTTTGAGCGCATTAAAAACTTTAATGTGTCTGTAAAAGAATTAGAAAATACCATTATTTTCTTACGTAAATTGGTTTCTGGTGGTTCTGATCATAGTTTTGGTATTCATGTTGCTAAACTTGCTGGAATGCCAAATATGGTAATCCATAGGGCGAATAAAATTTTAGAAAAATTAGAGAAAAATAATAAAAACGCCGAAGTTAAAGACGTTTTAAAACAAGATCAGAATGAAGAAATGCAACTCAGCTTTTTTCAGTTAGATGATCCTTTGTTAGAAAATATTAAAGAAGAAATTTTAGCAACAAACATTGACACTTTGACGCCTATTGAAGCTTTAATGAAGCTAAATGAAATTAAAAGAATGTTGATTAAAAAGTAAAAAAGAGCTAAACGTAAATGTTTAGCTCTTTTTAATTATTCTTTACTGTATTTTTTTAAAACTTATACTTTGCAGTCAGTTGTAAGTTTCTAGTTTCTCCTGGTAAAGCTCCTGCAAACATTGCTTTTACATAATATCTTGTATTAAAGATATTTTCAATATTTAATCTTAAATCCCAGTTTTTTCCAATTCCATACCCTAGAGCTCCATCAAAAAGAACATAACTATTTACGTGAGCATCTACTAAACTATAACCATCAATAGTTCTTTTGCTTTCGTAACTTGTACCTAAATTAAAACTTAAAGGATTTTTTTGTTTACCTAATAAGAACTTGTATTGTCCCCAAAAACGAGCATATGTTTTTGGTACACCTTTACTTTGTTCTGTAATAACATCTTCTCCTTCTATTGTTTTAGGATCTTGAAATGTTGCATTGGTATTAAAAGATAAGAAATTATTAACCGCATAATTTATATCTAGCTCTACACCTCTTGTTCTATTTTCTTGATCATAAAAATACTGAGGTACATCAATATTAAAATTTGATGCTCCAGGATCATCCTCATAATCATCATTAGCATACTGTAAGTTTGTAGTTGCTGTCTGAAAAAAGACAAGAGACGCTAATAAACTGTTATCTTTCGTCTTAAAACGCATTCCTAAATCTATTGATAAAGATTCAGAATCAGGACGATCATCACCATCTAAAGAAGAAGTAACGCTATAAACCGTTCTACCAACAGAATAGTTACCAAATAAAGATAACTGATCCATAGCTCTATAATTTAAACCTAAATTATAAGCAAAACCAGCATCATTAAAATCAACTAATTGTCCATCATCATAAAGATTTCTATAATCTTGTTGAGTACCTAAATAAGCTCCACCTACTCTAGCGGTTAATTTATTATAATAGATAACTTCCTGAAAACCTACACCATAACCTTGTACTGTTTTTTCGTATTGGCTTCTTAAAATTGGGTCATAATCCCAAATACTTCCAGATCCCCAATTAGGGTTTCTAATATCTAAAATATATGGCACAGGCTTCGTTGCTCTACTATCATCTGCATCCCAAGTAGAATGTTGACTGTAATCAATATTTCTATTTTCGTAATTTATACTCAATAAATGCTCTCCTCTTAAAGCATTTCCTTTTCCCCATGTTTTTTGAAAATCACCAAAATATTGAAACATTTTTTCTTTAGCATCTACAATTCTATATTCTTGACGTCTTGCCGCATACGGATAAATTACATCATCTATAATTAATGGAGAACGAGCACCACTATGTATAACACCACTTTGTTGATAATAAGAATAATTTAAAGCACCTGTTTGTCTAACATAATCTGAGCTATAATTTCTATACAAAACCTGGTTTGTAATGTTAACAGTTTCACTTGGTTTCCACTCATGACGTAATTTTACTCTAAATTCTTTTCCCTTGTTTGGTGTTGCCAAAGGTGAAACCAATGTAGCATCTCCAATATCAAAAGGTTCATAACCATCTGTATTGGTTAATGAATTTGCTAAGACTTGGCGTTGTTCATCTGTTAATTGTACACCAGAAAAGTTTCCATTACTATCTAAACCTGTATCATTTACTAAGTTTTCCCAGTTATAACCACCATCTTCCGGATTGCCCAATAAACCTGTACTTATTAATCTTACAGGGTTTCCTGTGGGATCTATTTGAACAGCATCTTCTATATATGCACTAGATAATATTAATTCGTGTTTATCTGTTTTATATTTTAAAGATCCATAATTTTCAAATCTTTCAGATGACACATCTCTATATCCTTCTTCAACTTCACTTGCACTTACAAAACGATAACTTAATTTCTCTGAAATTGGTCCTGTTAAATCGACCATAACTCTATAATGTCCCCATTTTCCAAAACGAGTTTCAATAGAGTATTGTTCAATATCTAAAGGTTTCTTTTCTATTAAATTAATCACTCCACCTGCGGCACCCATTCCGTAAAGACCAGCAGACGGACCTTTTAAAACCTCTATTCTTTCTATATTGGTTTGCGAACGAACTGGGTTAAATGTGTTCCCTAAACTACCACCACCATACATACCATCGTATGCATAATTAGCTCCTAACCCTCTAATAACTAAGTTATCACCGATATTATAATTATTACCAGCTTGTGTAACTCCACTTATATTTCTAATACTTTGTTGTATGGTATTATTAGCTTGCTGATCTAGTAAATAACCACCAACAACAACAACAGGCGCAGGCGTGTTCATTAAACTAATTTTAGATTTTGTAGCAGAACGAGAAACTGTAGGTACTTTTTCTTTATCTAAATGAGCTTCAATTAAAATTTCATTTAAATTTTCTGATGTATTTGTAAGTGTAAAATTTACTTCAGAAATTTTATTTGAGTTTACTGTTATGGTTTTATTAACTGATTTGTAACCAACATAAGAAGCAGATAAAGTAATCTTACCAACAGGTGTTTTCAACATAAATTCTCCATTATTATCAGAGGAAGTTCCTAAAGAAAATTCTTTAATTTGAATTGTTACATTAGAAAGAGGAGTACCACTTTGATTCACAATTTTTCCATGAATTTTGCCACTTATATTTTGAGCTTTCCCGTCTTGGAAACTTAATAAAAACAGTATACAGCATACTATTTTAGTGAGGTTTATAGAACTTTTCGAATTTATAAAATAATTCATTACTTTTGATTTTAAGTATTTTTTTAATCTGTTAATAATATCATGTTTCCAGTATGAAATCTGATAATGACACACTAGTTTTTGGTAAATATTTTGCAAACATACAATGTTATTTTTATTTGTTCTAAATAAAAATAATATATGATTTATGGATATTTTTTTTATCTTTTAGTACTATCAAAATAAGCGAGTTAAGAAAGAAAATATTTTAAAGAGCATTAAGATGCTTCTAAAAAAACGTTGATGAAATTGAATAATATTAAAAAGTAATGGTAAATAATTTAGAACAAGGTTTTTTCGGAATCGGGATACAGAATGGGAAAACACCTGAAAATTTAGGAGTCCTTTGGCGTTCTGCTCAGAATATGGGTGCTAGTTTTATTTTTACCATTGGTAATCGCTACGCAAAACAAGCTTGTGATACGCACAAAGCTACTGGAGCAATGCCTTATTTTCATTACGAAACTTTTGATGATTTCTTTAACAACTTGCCAAAAGGCGCTATGTTGGTTGGTGTAGAATTAGATGAAAAAGCGGTACAATTAGAAACTTTTAAACATCCGAGACGTTGCGTGTATTTATTAGGCGCAGAAGATCATGGAATGTCTAATGCAGCTATTGAAAAATCCCATCATTTGGTGAAATTTAAATCGGAATTAAGTTTAAATGTATCCGTAGCAGGAAGCATTATTATGTATGATAGACAAGCTAAGTTTAATTTTTAAAGTTGATTAAAATACGTCTTAGATCATAAAATAGGATTCTTTTTATTAATTGGATCTTGCTTTAATAATTGCGTCATACTTTCATATAATTCTGGCTCATTTTCTTTAAAATATGCTGCTTGTTCAAAAAAGGTTTCTAGTGAAACTGAAAAAAACTCGACAAGGTTAGTAGCTGCATAATCTCTTAAAACGATGTTTTCTTTCGCTTTTACTTTTTGAAACTTTGTTTTTGCATGGTTTTTCCAATTTTCAAAATCACCTTTATTAAATATTTTAGAGAAATAAGATCTTGTATGATTCTCGAAAATTAAACAATGACCAAATTCGTGAATAGATAAATTAAGCGCATCATCTGTAATTTTAAAGCCCTTTTCTATTGCAGGCCAAGACATATTTACCTTTTTAGTTGCAATATTTACATCACCCTTAAAAACTGCTGTATTATTTTTATAAGAGTAAGAACTTGGGGCAACAAATACATCATTAAACTTATTTAAAGTATCGGTTTTTAATCCAAATGTAATTTGAACAAAAGCACTCGAAATAATAATTTTCATTTTTTTATTTATAATGAAATCAGGCTCTGAACTGAAGTTTGTTGTAGAAATAAATAACAATGTTCTTAGTTGAAAATTAGCTTTATGATCTTCTGAAAGATTTTTATAATATGAATTAGATTTCAATAAAACTTGATGACATTCAATTTTTGATTTTTTTCTATAAAAAGGAGCTAATATTTTATACTTTATTTTCAAGTTTTAATGTTTTATAAAGGGCAAATGATAGTGACAAAGATGTTTAAAATAGTAACGCTCTTGTGTTTGGTTTGGTTCGTGTTTTAAGCTACTAATTTAGTAAATAAACCACGAACCAAGAAAGTCAGTTTAGACTTTTGTAAATAAACTAAAAGCCAGTAATTAATTTTATATAGTGTTCGCAACTCACTTTATTCAATTTCAATTACTTGTCCATCATTCGGAATTCTTGTTTTTCCCATTAATCCGTGTTTTTTTAATTCACTCGTTAATTGTGTTCTTGTTGTTGGACAATGGTTAACTGCTTCTAAATGATTCGCAATAACAGTTCCTGTTGCATTTTTAGTAAATTTAAGAATGTCTTCCATTGTCATTAGTAATGGTTTAAAAACATCTAATTGTGCAGTTCCACAAGCAACTACATTAATATCTGGCTTGTATTCTTTCAAAACTTTATCGACATCTTTTGTGTAAATAGTATCCGCACTTAGGTAAATTGTTTTTTCATTTGGCATTTTAATGTAGAATCCCATTACATTTCCCATTGGCTTTGCAACGAAACCATAACCGTGTTTTGCAGGAATTCCTTCTATAGTACCGCCTAAAAAATTAGATTCTTGCCAATAATTTACAGATTCAATAACATTTAAACCTCTCTTTTGTAATATTTTTTTGTCTTTAAAGCTACAAATTATAGGTATGTTGTTTGCTTTTAAAAACTTCTCAGCTTCTTTATCTAAATGATCAGGATGAAGATGAGTAATTAGACAATGTGTTGTTTTGTTTACTACTTCCATTGCATTATCTGGTAAGTCTAGTATCGGATTTCGCTGTGGTTTAAACCTGAAGAGAGTAAAAGTTGGTCCAGCAGTTCCTTTTTTTCCTAACATTGGATCAACTAAAATAAATTTATCTTTAGTTTCTATAACCATTGTAGCGTTTCGTAAGTGATGTATCCTCATATTTGATATTTTAAGTAGCAAAACTAAAATATGAAATATCGTTATCCATTGATTTGAATCAAGAACTGCGTTTGCGAATTCTGCTTAACGTTTCTGGTGTGATATTTAAGTAAGAAGCAATATGGTATTGCGGAATTTTATCAAGCCAATTTGGTCTATAAATAAAAAGTTCATTATAAAGTTCCTCCGCGGTTTTGGTTATCCGGTTATATTCAAAAAGTTCTTTTTGTTTTAATAATTGTTGAAATGATAAATCTATAAATGATTTTCCGCAATCATATTCTTTCAGTAATTCACGAAAAGCACTTTTATTGATTGATAAAAGTTGAGTGTCACTTAAAGTTTCTTGCTGTTTTTTAGTTTTAGAGTCTGCGTTAAAAGAATATAAATCTGTAATAAATTGAGGTTTGGTATAGAAGTTAATATTTGTCTCTTTATCTGAAGTTGCATAATATTCTCTTATAACGCCTTTATTTAAAAATCGTAAATGTTTTTCTTCCGTTCCTGCATTAAGAATATGTGTTCCTTTCTTAATATTTTCCACTTTAAATAATGAAAGTAGTTTTCGTAAACCATCTTTATTTAATGGGTATTCGGTTTCAAAAAAAGTCGATATTTCTTTTAGCTCGATGTTCATTTTGGTTGTTGCGAACGTGTTTGTGTATGCTTTATTTAAAATTAATTTTCCATTCATTTATTCCTAACATATTTAATATTAAAACAACATTTATTCTGTAAATAAGAATATTTGCAATATCTAACTGTTTTTCTTTTATTGAATTCACACTTCCATGTGTAATTTTATCTCTGATTTTTTTTAATCTACTAAGTGTTATGGGAAATTCATTAATAGAGATATTTTGTTGGGTTAAAAAATCTTCAAGATGACTTTTCATTGGTTTATATTCCATTTTAAGCTTTACTGTTTCCCATTTAGTTTCAAAGCTTTTCCAATCTTTTTCATCAACTGTTTGTTTAATAATTTCTAAAGCATTAATATATTTAAGTTTTTTTTCTTCTTCAGAAAGAATACAAGTATATTTTTCATTTTCTTGAGTAATTCCTTTCATGCATATATCGATTATATTATATCTTAAAAGAAATTTTGAATTTCCATCTACAAGCCTAGATTGAGTAAAATTTTCTATCGCTTTATTTAATTTGTCTCTATTTTCATTATAAGAAGTTAGAAGTTCCGATTGAAAAAAATCACTAATTTTTCCGTTTAAATTAAAACTTATTAATCCTAAAGGCTTTTGTTCAAACTCTTTATCTTTTACCTTTATTATAGATAGCGTGAAATCTTTTAAGTAAATTTTAGCAGAGATATAGTCAACATTTAGATGTAAAAAAAATGATGATATTTTACAAATATCATTAGCATAATCTAAAACTTCTTTTTCGGATATTTCTTCAAGATGATTTATCTTAATTAAAGGTTTTTTAATAATGATAACTTTATTATTATCAATATTATTTTGAGTTGTTATCCAATCAAATTCAGGTCTAAATTCTATGCTTTTATGACTATAAAAACCTTCTTTTCCATTATATCTATTAATTTCAAATTTATCATTATTAAAAGAAATGGCTGGGTAATATGATTTAACAAAGTTAAAACCTGCCTTATTTAAGTAAAATAAGGAGGTGTTTATTAATTCATTATTTGGTTTCCAATAAATCTTTATAGTACTAAGGTTTATAGAAATATACTCTTTGTTTCCTTCTCGTCTATTTCCGCCGATTGTGAAAGTTTTAATTTCGGATTCTTCAAAATCAATTTTCAATATATTCTGATTACTGAATTTAGAATTAACTTTTATATGTTTTCCTATTTTATTAGAATCTCCAATTAAGTTAACCCAATTTTCAAAAATATATCCAAACCTAATTTTAGGATCAAACAAGATTTGTAATTCTATTTCATTGTCTCTTAATACTAAATGAGAATGAAAATCTTTTTGTTCATTTTCAAATAATTCGTCTGTAAATGTTAAATCAAGACAATAAATTTCTTCTTTATTTTGCATTTTTTTTAGCATGACACACAACGATGTTGTATAAGCTTAGTTGCGTTGTTTAAGCAGTGAATTTAGTAAATAAAGTACGAACGGCGAATTTCTAGAGGAATTTCCCAAGTGAGCTAAAACCAGCAATAAAGTTTATACTTTGTTAGCTACTGGTTTTTTCTTATATTTTAGAAATGAAAAAACCTAGAGCAAGTCTAGGTTTTATTTTCAATATTTTAAAGTGCAGAAACTAAAGCGTAATGAATAGCAGTGCACTATGATGCAAAATTACCATTTTTCTGTTAATCTACAAAGTTATTAACAATATTTAATAGAGTTTTTAATAATTTCTTTAATATTTTCATTATCATCAAAATTTTCAAAAATCGCTGTAATTCTATTATGCATCTCCACTTTTCTATTATCAGAAATCGTGCCTAAAAAATAATAAATAACTTTTATACAAGAATACATTGAGTTTCTATCATTATTCAGCTCTATTTGTGGTAAAACAGAAATACCTTTGGGAGTGTTAAAATCAAATAAAACATCTCCGTGAGCGCAACTGTTTCGAATCAATATAATAGTTTCAATTAGGTTAATGAATTTTTTTATATTCTTAATTCCAAATGATTCAGAAATTCGAGTTTTAATGTTGTCATCTTTTAAGTTTCTATAAATGTTCAGAATTGTACCAAATGTGAAAAATTCTAAAGTTTTCCAAGCAGGAGCATATTTGTCATTTATATATTTATCATGATGTTTTTTAATAGGTTTGTTTAATTTTATAAATTTTCCATTATAAAATTTTAGTAAATTGTCAATTATATTATTGTTAACAATAGCTTGATCAGCAAACCAAGTTGGTGAATCTTTGTATTTATTTGAAACATAATAAACGAGTTTTGTTCTAAAATTTATCTCAATTCTATTGATATATTTGGCTAAAATATTTCTTAAATCTACATCTAAATAATATAGTTTTATAATATCTGAAAATCTTGTTCCTTTTTTGAAATTATGTGATCCGTCTATTTCAAATGGATTCCAGTAAAACCCAAGTCTATAGTACCCAATATCTAAAAGAAATTCCTTAATTTTTTTTTCATCAAAGTCGAGAATCATTCCCCTCGTTTTGAGTAATTTTATTTGTTCTATTGTATTTGTTGCTTTCTGTCCCATATCGTTTTCTAAAATACAATAATTTACTTATTTTTCCTTTTTTATATTGAGTGATCACTTGTGGCTAACTATATGTATACCAGTAAAAATTTATTTTATCCATACGTTAAAGGGAGGTAAAAAAAAGAATTTACTTTTAGATTTAGCAATTTATTATATCGTATAAATATACTTGTTAATAGCCAAAACAATAAAATTTATTTTTTACTAAAACGTTTCGAAAATTTGTATAAAAAATATACCGCGGCCGCCAAAAATATTATTTGAATTACTTGCCAAATAAAACCTCCTGCACTAAAATCATTTATCGCTTCTTCCATATATGTTGCTCTTTTTTTAAATATACTTAATAATTATCTCTTAACTCCTCAAAAACAGCTTGCATTTTCTTTTTTACTTCAGAATTAGAATGCATGTAATGATTGTTCATATAACTGAATATTAATGTTTTTCCGGAGTTTGTAATTAAATAACCACTTAAATTATAATTGTTCCCCAAAGTACCCGATTTTGCATGAATATACGGTTTTGGATTTCCAGAAAACCAATTTTTTAAAGTCCCTGTTTTTCCTCCAACCGGAAAAAACTGAAACAACCTTTTTGCTGGAATTTTTTGATGCATTTTGCTTAAAACTTCTACAAAAGAAATCGGTGTAAATAAATTATATCTACTCAATCCAGAGCCATCTACCCAACGTGGTTTTTGCTGCAAATCTTGTAGTTGATTTTCTAACATATAGTTTCTTGCTTTTGCAGCACCTAAGGTATCTGAAAGTGTAGAAGACGCTAAAACTAAAATCTGTTCTGCTAAAAAATTATCACTTACCTCCATCATTCTTTTAAACAATGAATCTTTAGGAATACTGTATGCAATTGTAGATGGTTTTAAGGCCGATTTATACAATAAACTTACTTTGTTGGGTAAAATATCATTCCAGAGATTTAAAAGCAAAGAATCGCTTATAATCATCGGGATTTCGGTATCTCTTTTTCGATTTCTTCCGAAGTAAAAAGAATTAGAAAGCTCTTTTCTACCGTAACTTTTATCTGTAATTTCTAATTTATCAGCAAAATAGTTAGGAGCAACTTTTATTGAATCTTCATTTTGTACAAATACTACATTTCCATACATAGGAAAAGCACTTACTTCTGGACTAAAATAGCTATCAAAATCTTCCCAAGCCCAACCTGGTCCGTATCTTTTATCAGAAATATTATTAGCAATTAAATGTACTTTTTTATATTTTTTCGCCAATTTTAAAGCGGTACTGTCTTTAAAAAATGGATGTAAAAAAGTAGGATCTCCTGTGGCTTGTATTGTAAGTGTATCTTTATTTACAGCGTATTTAAAAGCCGGAATTGAATCTGGCAACATTTCTAAACCCGTAAAAAGTGTAAAAATTTTGGTATTACTTGCGGGTGTAAAATACTTATCTGCATTATAATTATAGAGTACTTTGTCTGCTGCTACATCATAAATATAAATTCCCGTAAATTGATTATCAAAAAAAGAAGTTGCTAATTTTTGATCGATATTTCTAGATAATTTAACCGTTTTACAACTTGTAAAATAGACAGTTACAAACAAAACTACAAGTACTCTTTTAAGCATTTAAACTATTTTTAATATATTTTTTTTCTAAACTACAAATATTTTGGTTTGTGAAGTTTATATATTGAATAAATATTTACCTTTGTAGTATATGAATACAATTCTTTTATTTATAAGTGGTCCAGAAATAATGGTTGTCATGTTAATTGTGGTAATGCTTTTTGGTGCAGATAAGATTCCTGAAATTGCCAGAGGATTAGGAAAAGGAATGCGTCAAGTAAAAGATGCAACCAACGATATTAAGAGAGAAATTAACGAAAGTTCTAAATTACCAAAAGCAGAAGCAGATTCTGCAAAAGAGGTATCTCAAGGCGCAAACCAGGAATTTAAAAATATTACAAAAGATATTAATAAAGGAATCAATTCTGTAAAACAAGATATTGAAGATTTAACTGGCCCGATAAAGCGTAATTTCTAATTATTACGTCATTCAAAATTTATTTTTAGAAAAGCATATTACTCTCAAAAACGTTTCTAAATTAACTTTCCTGTCTAGGCAGAAAACTATAATATACTATTCAAAAATTACTTTTTAAACAGTATATCAGTTTGTAAAACAGCTATTCTTATTTTTGTAAACGATGTTTTTTATCCCGCAGAGCGGAAACTATTTTACTCTAGTTATTGTTAAACCATCTCTAATTGGTAAAAGTACCGTTTCTACTCTATCGTCTGTATTTAATAATTTATTGTATTCTAAAAGAACTCTTGTGTCTTTGTCTTTAGGATCTAATTTTTCTACTACTTTTCCACTCCAAAGTACATTATCAGATAAAATAATTCCACCAGAATTCATTTTATCAATAATTAAATGAAAATAGTTGATGTAATTAGATTTATCTGCATCAATAAAAACCATATCAAATTTCTGGTCAATAGTAGGAATAATCTCAATTGCATTCCCCACAAATTGTTCTATTTGATTTCTAAAACCAGATTTCTCAAAATATTTATTTTGAAGTGTTTCTAATTCTTCATTCTTATCTAGCGTAAATATTTTTCCTTCGGATGACAATCCTTCCGCTAAACACAATGCAGAATAACCAGTATACGTACCTATTTCTAAAATGTTTTTTGGCTGAATTAATTTTGAAATCATAGACAATACTCTTCCTTGAAAAGCACCGCTTAACATTCTAGGATTCAATACTTTTTGCCAAGTTTCTTTACTTAATTCTTTTAAAATGGTTGGCTCTTGTTGTGAATGATCTACAACATAATTGTCTATATTTTCTGGTAAAAAATGCATCCTTTTTTAGATTGTTTGATGGTTAGATTGTTGGATTGTTGGATTGTTGGATTGTAATTTCTAATAATCGAATATAATAATAATCTAATATTCTAAACTAAAAAAACGGAATCTATATTTCTATAAATCCCGTTTCAATCTAACAAAAAATCAAAAAATGTAGTTTTTTAAAAACTACCAAAATATCTTTATTCCTTTATTTTCTCTAACTCTCTTTTTAGAGCTTCCTTTTCTTCTTTACTTAAACAACGCTTTATGTCTTTACAACTTTTAGCTTGCCCTTTGTATAAATTTGTAAGTGTTTTATTTTGCTTTGTGTAAAGACAACATATTTTACAACTTAAAAAATGAATACTTAATTTCACTTTTTCACTTATAGTAGCAGCACCATATTGGCTTTTATCACAAATAGTGGTTGCTTCGTCGCAAGTAATTTTTAATTTTTTAAACATCTCTTAATTATTAAACCAATTATCTTCCATACATTTTCTGAGCTGTGTTCTTGCTCTATGAATGATAACCCATAAATTGGACGCTGTAATATCTAACTCCTTACAAATTTCTTCAGTTTCAAACTCTTGTATGGTTTTCATTCTAAAAACCATTGCATATTTTTCGGGTAAAGCATCTATACAAGAATCTAACTGACTTTTTAATTCTTCGTTTTCAATGGTTTTTTCCGACTGATTGTCCCAACTCTGTGGCACTCTTTCTTCTAACCAATTACCTTCATTTTCTCCATCATCATAAAAATTCATTCTAACTTCAGCCTGTCCTTTTTTAGAATTTATTTTTCTGTAATAATCTATTATCTTTCTTTTTAAGATAGAAATTAACCAAGTTCTTTCTGTAGATTTTCCTTGAAAATTTTTAGCTGACTTTAATCCTGCAAAAAAAGTATCTTGAACTAAATCTTTAGCCAAGTCACTATTATTTACACGCACAACAGCATAATTATACATATAATCTGCATAATTATCTATCCATTTGTCTGTGTTTAATACAACTTGCTCTTCTGTCATCTAATAAATAAAAATCAAAGATAATGTTATTTTTTATTCTTTACTCTTTACAATTCCCACTTCTTTTTTAACTATCAAATAATTAAGTAGATACAAGTTCTTAGAAATTTAAATGAAAAACTATAAATAACAAGCAATAAAATTAACAAATAACCTTTTAATAAAATTTTATCTTCTTAAGATTAACGAAAGATTAACTTGTTTAATATTTAATGCTTTTCCTTACATTTACATACTATTTAAAAAATAAAAAGTATGTCAGCAGCAAAAAAAGAATATAAAAAAGTTACGGTAAAATCTTTGGTAGATATGAAGAAAAATGGAGAGAAAATTTCCATGTTAACTGCCTATGACTTTACAATGGCAAAAATTTTAGATGGAGCTGGAATCGATGTTCTTTTGGTGGGAGATTCTGCCTCTAATGTTATGGCAGGTCATGAAACAACTTTGCCTATTACGTTAGATCAAATGATTTATCATGCAAGTTCTGTAGTTAGAGCTATCACTAGATGTTTAGTGGTTGTAGATTTACCTTTTGGTAGTTATCAATCAGATCCAAAAGAAGCGTTACGTTCTGCTATTAGAATTATGAAAGAAAGCGGCGGACATTCTATAAAATTAGAAGGTGGTAAAGAAATTAAAGAATCTATTAAACGTATTTTAAATGCCGGAATTCCTGTAATGGGGCATTTAGGTTTAACACCACAATCTATCTATAAATTTGGTACGTATACCGTTAGAGCAAAGGAAGAAGAAGAAGCAGAACAATTAATGGAAGATGCTTTAATGTTAGAAAGATTGGGCTGTTTTGCAGTTGTTTTAGAAAAAGTACCGGCTAAATTAGCACAAGAGGTTGCAGAGGCAATTTCTATTCCTGTAATTGGTATTGGTGCCGGAAATGGTGTTGATGGTCAGGTTTTAGTTACCCATGATATGTTAGGAATGACACATGAATTTCATCCTCGTTTTTTACGCAGATATTTAGATATGCATACAGAAATGACTGGTGCTTTTAAATCTTATATTGATGATGTAAAAAGTAGTGATTTCCCTAATGATAAAGAGCAGTATTAAATAGATTGTTGGATCTTTAGATTATTAGAATTTTGGATTGTATTTTCTAATAATCTAAAATACTAGAAATCTAATAATCTGTTTAGTTAGTAGGTATCTAGAATAGGCTTCTAACAATCCACATTGTTCTCTAATAATGTGGATTGTTAGATCATTAGATTGTTGGATTATAATTTCTAAGAATCTAAAACACTAAAAATCTAGTAATCTAGTAATCTAAAAAAAACAAAAAATGCATCGCTATAAAGATTTAAAGTTTTGGCAGTTAAGTAGAGTTTTTTGTAAAGATATTTACCTAATTACAAAGTCTTTTCCTAGTGATGAAAAATTTGGATTGACATCTCAATTAAGAAGAGCATCAGTCTCAATTCCATCAAATATTGCTGAAGGAGCTTCAAGGGTATCTAATAAAGATTTTGCACGGTTCTTAAGAATTTCCTTAGGTTCTTGTTATGAAATAGAAACTCAATTACTAATTTCATGTGATTTAGCTTTTATTCAAAAAGAAGAATTAGAAAAACTTCAACACACTTTAGACCAAATTATAAAAATGATGGCAAGATTTATTTCCACTCTAAAAATATGATTTATAACATTACCAGATCTTTAGATTATTAGACGATTTTATAATACAGCTATCTAATAATCTAAAGATCCAACCATCTAATAATCTAACAATGAAAATACTACACCTAGACTCAAATCATCCTTTGTTGATAAATCAATTAAATGATTTAGGATATACTAACGATGAAGATTACACTTCTTCAAAAGAAGAAGTTTTAGCTAAAATTCACAACTACGATGGTTTTATTATTAGAAGTCGTTTTTCTATTGATAAAGCATTTTTAGACAAAGCAACCAATCTAAAGTTTATTGGACGTGTTGGAGCAGGTTTAGAAAATATAGATTGTGAATATGCAGAAAGCTTAAATATAGAGTTAATTGCTGCTCCGGAAGGAAATAGAAATGCTGTAGGAGAACATAGCTTAGGAATGCTATTATCGCTATTTAATAAGCTAAACAAAGCTGATAAAGAAGTTAGAAACGGAAAATGGCTGCGCGAAGAAAACCGTGGAATTGAACTAGACGGAAGAACGGTTGGTTTAATTGGTTATGGAAATATGGGGAAATCTTTTGCAAAAAAACTTCGTGGTTTTGATGTGGAAGTTTTGTGTTATGATATAAAACCAAATGTTGGCGATGCAAATTGCAAGCAAGTTTCTTTAGAAGAATTACAAGAAAAGGCAGATGTTTTAAGTTTACACATACCACAAACACCACTTACTCAAAACATGATTAATGCAGACCTTATCAATAGTTTTAAAAAGCCTTTTTGGTTGATAAATACCGCACGTGGAAAATCTGTTGTTACCAAAGATTTAGTTTCTGCTTTAAAAGAAGGTAAGATTTTAGGTGCTGGTTTAGATGTTTTGGAATATGAAAAAGCATCTTTTGAAAACTTGTTTTCTGATGATAAAATGCCAGATGCTTTTCAATATTTAATCAATTCAGAAAATGTATTATTATCACCTCATGTTGCTGGTTGGACTGTTGAAAGTAAAGAAAGATTGGCACAAACTATTGTAGATAAAATTAAGGCAAAATTTAAATAGATCATTTTATTTTAACATTCAGACCCTTCAGGTTTTAAAAACCTGAAGGGTCTTTTTATATTATAGAACTTAAAGAGTAATTACATAGGGTTTGTGCTATCACTGTTATGGGACTTCTCCTTTGGTCGAAGTGACAATTTTGTGTTTTTTTTATGTTCAGATATAGTTACTCCCAATTTTATCATTTCGATCTTTTTAGGAGAAATCTCATGAGGTTGCTCGGTTTTACATTAATTTCTTTATAGAATTATTCAATACTTCTAATTCACAAAATATGTTTAACTTGTTACACTTTTGTCATTCCAAACAAAGAATGAGGAGAAATTTAATATTGTCAAATTTTATGAGATTTTTAAATCAACAAGAAAGTTTCATTTTGAAATGATAATTGTATAAATCTAAAATTATGCAATACAAAGCCACATCAGCAGAAGAGAATATAAATCAGGTTCCTGAAGAACGTAAGAATGCGTTATTAAAACTACGTACAACCATCAAACAAAACTTACCAAACGGTTTTAAAGAAGGTATTCAGTATGGAATGATCGGCTATTATGTTCCTCATTCTTTGTATCCCGATGGATATCATTGCAACCCAAAGGAACCTTTGCCTTTTATGAGTTTTGCTTCTCAAAAAAACTCAGTAAATTTATATCATAGCGGTATTTATGCCGTTACAGAAATTAAAGATTGGTTTGTAAATGAATATCAAAAACATTGCAAACGGAAATTAGATATGGGTAAAAGTTGTATCCGTTTTAAAAAAGTAGAAGAAATTCCTTTTGAATTAATTGCTGAATTATGTAAAAAAATAACTGTTGATGAGTGGATTACAGTTTATGAAATTAATATTAAAAAGAAGTAATTTATGAAAAATAGAGTTACAGGAATTGGTGGAGTATTTTTTAAATCTGAAGATGCCAAAGCAGCCAAAGAATGGTACAAAAATCATTTAGGTTTTAATACAGATGATTGGGGCTGTACTTTCTGGTGGAAAGATGAGAACGGAAATAAATGCGCTACACAATGGAGTCCGTTTGCAGAGGATACCAAACATTTTAAACCTTCTAAAAAGGACTTTATGTTTAATTACAGAGTAGAAAATTTAGTAGAATTATTAGCAGAACTAAAGAAAGAAGGTGTTACTATTGTGGGTGAAATGGAAGAACATGACTACGGTAAATTCGGTTGGATTTTAGACAACGAAGGAAACAAAATTGAGCTTTGGGAACCGATAGATAAAGCTTTTCTTTAGAAATATATAAGAACAAATTAATCAAAAAATCATGTCAGAAAAAAGTAAAAATATAGAAAATAACCTAAAACAAACTGCTAGTTCTATTTCTAAAGATGCAAAAGAAACCCTTGAAAATAAGAAACAAAAAGCGAATGAATTTGTAGAAGATGCTAAAGAAGTTTTTGAAGATACAAAAGGAAAAGTAAATGAACTTTTATCTGATGAAAACATAGAGAAAATAAAACATAAAGCAGAAGAATACTCTGAAATAGCAAAACAAAAAACAAGTGAATTTACAGATGACGCTAAAGAAACTTATGAAGATTTAAAAGAAAAAGGTTCTGAATTAGCTGGAGACGCGGCAGAACATTTAGCCGATTTTGCAGAAGATGCTAAAGAGGAAATAAAAGATATGAAAGAAAAGTCGAAAAGCTTTTTACAACGATTATTCGGAAAATCATAAAGAGAAGTAATTATGCGTTTTTTATCTGATTACCCAACTGAGATTTTAATCTTACTATTTTTAATCATTACTTTTTTAATATCTGCATTCGAAAAAATATTAGATTGGAAAGGAACGATCTCTTTTATAAAAGATCATTTTAAAAATTCTCCATTAAAAGGCAGTGTTCCGTTTTTATTATTCATTTTATTAATCATAGAAATTCTTGCTGTAGGATTTATGATTGTTGGAGTGTATCAAATTTATACTTCAGAAGCAAAAGAAATTGCATTACTCGGAATACAGCTTTCTGCGATCAGTATAATTTTTATGCTTATTGGGCAACGTCTTGCAAAAGATTATCCAGGAGCGATGTCTTTAGGTGTCTATTTTATCATTTCACTTTGTGGTGTGTATTTACTAAATAAGTAAAACTGATATTTTCTATAAATAATATAAATAATATTTATAGAAAAAGCTCTTAAAACAATCGTTTTAAGAGCTTTTCTTTTTTAACTAAGGTATTTCTATTCTATTAGAGTTAAACTTTTAACAAGTCTTTTTAAAATCGTTTTTAATGGCTTTTTAAGTACAAAAACTAAAGTAAGATATCCTTTTCTTCTTTTTGATGTAAATGAAACTGAAAATTGATTTTAGAACCTTCTTTTTTTCAATTTTGATATCTGTTTCTTAAAAACATCTTTATGTAGTATTTTGATGTATTTCTAATATACGAATTGTTTATAAAAAAAATTAAACTTTATCCGATAAGAAAAAACACAACTAAACCAGAATTTAAAAGAGAATACAATTTTAAGTAAAAACCAATTAGAATTTAATTTAGAAACTAAAAATTAGAATTACATTCTAATTACTTCTATTTATAAAAAAATAATTTATTTTGAAATAACTGAACTTTTCAAACTTATTCTAAATCTGTAAAACAGCTATTCTATAATTCTACAAAAGCTACCACTACTCCAACATTAATAATCATTAAATAAAATTTAATCATTATTACCTAGTAATCTATTTTTTAATTTAATGTTTGTAGCTAAACCATAAAACCATTCTTAAATCAATTTTTAAATATTGTTTAAAAAAAACGCTTCTAATTTTAGATTAAAAACTAAAATGTTCCACGAGGAACAACTTGATTTTTCATCATAAAAAAACCTTCAAAATATTAATTTTGAAGGTTGATAATTCTTTTAAAAAAGAAAATTATAATTCTACTTGTTTTTAATTACATAAATTAAGGAAGAATATTCTTTTGTTTTCCTTGCTTTTAAATTGGAAACAAAACCTCTATGAAATGCTTTCAAAGGATTCATTTTTCCTGTTTTATATTTTTCACTTAAAAGAGAAACATAATAAGAATCAAACCTCATTGGCAATGTTTTTTCTACAATCATATTCTCTTCAGAAAAAATTTTCTGAATTGAATATTGAGAAAAATGCCAAAGATGTCTTGGCACATCAAAAGCAGCCCAATACTCTTTATAATATTTTGCATCATCACTTTTATGATTTGGAACTGCAATGATTAATCTTCCATTTTCAGAAAGCAATTCTTTTAATTTAGAAATGTAATCAGACAATTTTTCTACATGTTCTAAAACATGCCAAAGCGTAATTACATCAAATTTTTTATTGTGGATATCAAGTAATTCTTCTTGTAAAACAATCCCTTTTTCTTTAGCAATTTTCCTTGCATCAGAACTTGGTTCAATACCTAAAACATTCCAACCATTAGCACCACATACTTTTAAAAAATCTCCCGTACCTGCACCAACATCTAAAATGTTTTTTGACTCAGTTTTAAAAGAATTAATTAACGATAGTTTCCTTTTTAATGTAATATTCTTTACAGACTGATAAACCTTATCCATTAATGTTTTTTTACTATCAGTGTGTGAAATATAATTTTCACTCTTATAGTAATTTTCTAGATCTACAGGAATTGGTGATGTCACCAACATATCATATTCCGAATTAAACATAACTTCATAAGTTTCATCTGAAACCGTAAAATCTTTGCAGTTTAAATAAGGTTCTAACTTTTTGTGAAGCCCTCTCTTTTCCCCCATAATACTTTTTCTTTATAATATGTTCCACGAGGAACATAGCAATTATTTTCCACAATTTATCTACCCATATAAACCAAAAGCACAGAGATATCGCTGGGGGAAACGCCACTTATTCTACTTGCTTGTGATATAGATGTCGGTTGAATTTTACTCAATTTTTCTCTAGCTTCAAAAGAAAGAGATTTTACTTTTTGATAATTAAAACTAGAAGGAATCATTACATTCTCTAACCTATTTAATTTATCTGCATTGTTCTTTTCTTTCTCTATATAACCAGAGTATTTTAAATGAATAACAGCTTGTTCAATTGCTTCCTTATCAATATTATTTTCATCTAAAAAAGCAGTTAATTTCTTTACACTTTTAAAATCAGAAAAATCTAATTGAGGTCTTGCCGCAATTTTATAAAGCTTCATAGATTGATTAATCAATGCTAAATTCTTTGCTTCTAAAATAGGATTTATCTCCTCTTGCTTTACACTTGTATTTTGTAAAAAATGAATTAATAAATCTGCTTTTTCTTGTTTTTCTATAACTCTATCTAATCTTTCTTGAGAAGCCAAACCTAATTTAAAACCGATTGGTGTTAATCTTAAATCTGCATTATCTTGTCTTAATAAGGTTCTATATTCTGCTCTAGATGTAAACATTCTATAAGGTTCTTCTGTACCTTTTGTAATTAAATCATCTATTAAAACACCTATATAAGCTTCGTTTCTTTTTAGAACAAAAGGTTCTTTTTCTTGCGTTTTTAAAGCAGCATTTACACCCGCCATTAAACCTTGCGCAGCAGCTTCTTCATAACCTGTGGTTCCGTTTATTTGTCCTGCGAAGAATAAATTCTCAATTACTTTAGTTTCTAACGAATGTTTTAATTGCGTTGGAGGAAAGAAATCATATTCAATTGCATAGCCATATCTTAAAAACTTTACGTTTTCAAAACCGGCTACAGAACGAATTGCTTTGTCCTGAACATCTTCTGGAAGAGAGGTTGAAAAACCATTTACATACATTTCACAAGTAGTCCATCCTTCTGGTTCAATAAACATTTGATGTCTATCTTTCGTTGCGAAACGATCTATCTTATCTTCTATCGAAGGACAATATCTTGGTCCTGTAGATTTAATTCTACCATTAAACATTGGCGATCTATCAAACCCTGTACGCAACAAATCATGCACATCTAAGTTGGTATACGTAAGCCAACATGAACGTTGTTTTTGCAGCGGTTTTGTAGTTGGTAAATAAGAAAACTTCTCTGTAACTTCATCACCAGGTTGCTCAATCATTTTAGAATAATCTAAAGATCGTCCATCTACTCTTGGTGGCGTTCCGGTTTTCATTCTACCAGATTCAAAACCTTTTGCAACTAAGTCTTCTGTAATTCCGGTTGATGCTCCCTCACCTGCTCTACCACCTCCAAAACTTTTATCTCCAATATGAATCAATCCATTTAAAAAAGTACCTGCAGTTATTACCACAGTTTTGGCTTTAATTTCTAAACCTAAAGCAGTTTTAACTCCAATAATTTTATTATCATCAAACAATAAACCGTTTACAGAATCTTGATAAAAATCTACATTTTCGGTTTGCTCTAACATCGTTCTCCAGCATTCTGCAAACTGCATTCTATCAGATTGTGCTCTTGGACTCCACATTGCAGGTCCTTTAGATTTGTTAAGCATCTTAAACTGTATTGCTGTTTTATCAGTAACAATTCCGCTATAACCTCCTAAAGCATCAATCTCTCTAATAATTTGTCCTTTTGCGATTCCTCCCATTGCAGGATTACAACTCATCTGCGCAATATTTTGCAAATTCATTGTAATTAATAAGGTGTGTGCACCCATGTTTGCAGCAGCAGCTGCAGCCTCACTCCCAGCGTGACCACCTCCTACTACAATAACGTCGTATGTTGTTGAAAATAAACTCATTATATTATGGTTCCACGTGAAACCTTGTATTTACATTATTGATTATCAATTATTTGAATTCAGATAATGCTGTATTTTCAGCATTTCTCATCTCTTTTTTCTCAGTTTCAGTTTTATCTTTATATCCCATATAATGAAGTACACCATGTATCATCACTCTGTGTAATTCTTCTATGAAAGAAACCTCAAAATCTTTCGCATTATCGGCAACTCTTTCAATAGAAATATAAATATCTCCACTAATTAATTTACCTAAAGTATTATCGAAACTAATTACATCTGTTAAAGTATCATGTTGTAAAAACTCTACATTTAATTTATGAAGGTAGTCGTCATCACAAAAAATATAGTTCAATTCACCTAAACTAAAACCTTTTTTTGACACAACATTATCAATCCAATATTCTAAAAGATTTTCATCTTTTAAATCAAAATCTGTTTCGTAATTAAAAGTAACCATAATTAATCCTTATTTGAGTCAGAAAAATATGCTCTAACTTTGTTTTTATAATTCTGCTGCAAAGGTAATGATTGTCTGTTTAATATCTCTGTTTGATTGTAAAACTGCTTTTTAAATTCTAAAGCCTTTATATTTCTCTTTTCAAATTCTTTTAAATTAGAATTAGACTTTCTTTTTTTATCTTCTCCTTGTTCTAATGCAGCTTTATCTAACTTTAATAATTCATAATTTAATTGCTGCATTTTTTGAATTGTTTCAGCGTTAAAACCTTTTTCTAAAATTTCATTTTCTAAGTCTTCCATCTTTTTTAAAGCTTTGTTTGCTTCTGAATTATTACCATTTCCAGCTTCCTCAGACATTTTAATTTGTTCTTGTAATTCTTGTCTTAATAAACTTTGCTGCTTGTAAATCTGATAAATTTCTCCATCCAAATCATCTATAGTACCTCCTTCTCCACTACTGCCTTTCTTTCCATTCTTTCCCTGTTTATCTCCTTTACCATTTTGTCCTTTGCCATCGGGTTTATCGTTTTCTCCTGGTTTATCTCTTTTTTTTCCTACTTTACCTTCAGCTTTTTTATCACTAGGTTTTTTACCTTTTTTCATTCCTTGCTGCATTTTTTCAGACAACTCTCCTTGCTTCTTTATAAGGTCTGGCAAACTAAAACCTTTGCCTTTAGATTTCTTTCCTTTGCCCTTTTTCATAGACATGGAATTCTTCATACTACTCAACATATTACTTAAATAATCTGCTAAACTATTTACAGAAGTCATAACGTAACGTTGATTAGAAACTCCATATGAAAATAGATTTTCAGAAAAATTATATAAAGATTGTTCTAAATTATAATGCGTTGTAGATAAATCATCTTTAATAATTGATGAAATTTTAGGCAATCTCATAGACAACACATACAGACTATCATCTACATGTTCGAAATAAGTTTTTAATTCATTTTGTCTTTTTAAATCTTGCCCAAAATCTGGATGTGATGTAGAAATTTCTTCAAACTTATGCATTAAAGATTCTTGTTTAAAAGAAAAAATAACAAGGTTTTCTAAAATTTTACGCAAGTCATCAATGTTTTCTTCCATAGATTCTCCTTCCATTTCCATCATTGCTTTCTGCATTTTAGCACTCATTTCTTTCATCTTTTTGGATGAATTCTTTTGACTCATTTTTGCATTAACTTTGTTTTCTTTAGAAATACTTTCTTCGGATTTTTTTAATTCACCATCAATATCTTCTTTTTCACCTTCCACATCCGGAAGCTCCATAGGTTCTTTTAACTTATTATTGTCTTTATTTAATTCTTCTAAATCTTTTTTTATATCTTCAAATTCCTTTTTTATTTCTTTCTGATTGTCTAAATTATTCTCTTTACTTTTAGATAACTCTTCTTGTTTTTTAGATAATTCTTCAACCTTATTCGAAATTTGCATTGTTTTCTGCTCAACATAAAAACGCTTTGTCAATTCTAAAATACGCTCTAAACTTCTTTCTTGTTGTTTATTTTGTTGAGATAATTCCTTCGCCTTTTTTAACAAATCATCTTTGTTAAGCTTCTCTCCCAATTTCTGAATTTCATCTAACAGTTTTTGTTGCCTATCTAATTTTTTTAGTTCTTCAATACGTTTTTTTAATTCTTCTTTTTTATCCTGAAGATTCTCATTTGCTTCCTTTTTTTCATCTAAATTTTCATGTAACTTTTCAGTTTGCCGTTGCATCATTTTATTATAATTATTCTGACGCTCTACAAATTTTTCAATCTTCTTTTTGTCATTCCAATTAATCTGCTTCTTCCCTTGTAAATCTTGCTGAACTTTTTCTAATTCTTTCTGCTGCTTTTGTTGTTTCTGAATTGAATTTGAAATATTATTAATCGTATTTCTTTGTTCTTGTAACAACTCCTCCTCTACTTCATCAGTTGTTTTTTGTCGATAATTAAAAATTTTAGATTTTGTTTTTTTTCTTCCGTTTACAGCATCATTATCAAAAACCTCAAAAAATAATTCATAGTTAATTCCTGCTTCCAAATTTAATCCGTCAGGAAACTGATAAAAGAAAGTTTGAATATTTTCTTTCGTTATTGATAACTCAAATTTATTTTGATTTGTAGGTTGCTCATTATTATAATAAACGAGTTGTAATTTTTTAATTCCATAGTCATCAGAAATCTGACCAGCAAACTGTGCAGCTCCACGTGAAATACTGTCAATATTAGATTGCACAGAAATCAATGGAAATTCATCTTTTATAACATCTATATAAAACTCTAAATTCTCAAAATCTTTTAAATCTTTATTGGATGATGAAATTTGATAATTTAAAGGATTTTGAATTCTTTTAGAATATGTAAAATTATTATCTGAATTTGAATCAAAAAAAATACTTTTTTTATTGTTGATAAAAGCCAACGAATCTGTTTGATTTGCAGATACATTCCAAGTAATAGTAGTACCTTCGGGAACTATTACATTACCAGAATTTTTGATCATTTCATTTTTCTTACCCAAATATTTAGGATACTTAACATCTAAAGAAATAGCATTAATAGTAGGTGTTTTTATAACTTCTATTTTATAATTTTGAGATTGAACTCCGTTTGCTTCTATAAAAAAATCAATTGGTTGCTGAACATCAGAAAAAGTATAAGTAAAGGTTCCGTTACCATTATTTTTTAAAAAATATTGCTGATTTTCAAAGTGGATCAGTGACTCCATTGGTAATACTTTTCCGATGGTCTCAACCAAAATAGAAATAGACTTTCCTTGTAATACTTTTAAATCATTATTTTTTAACGAAAATAAAAATGGAGCAGGCGGATTGTAAGCTGTATTATGATTTACAACACGTTGTAAACTTTGAGATAATTTATCATTAGTATCTGTAAATAAGGTTATTAAAAATATTAAAACAGGAACTATTGCATATTTTAAATACTTTTTATTTTTGGTAAAATCTACAGCTTTTACAAACGGAATTGGTTGTAATTCTGTTTCTTTTTGTTGAATACTTGCTAACAATAAATCAGAATTATTGTTATTTTTTTTCAATTGTAAAACATTCAATAATTTATCCTGAACTTCAGGAAAATGAGCACCAATTATTTTGGAAGATTGTTCATAAGTAATTCCTTTTCTAAGACCAATTAATTTAAAAATTGGCACAAAAATAAATCGAATCAGTAAAAATGCTTCCACAAATAAGAAAACCCAAAATAAAATAGTTCTTGCAGTTGGTTTTAACCACAGAAAATATTCTATAAACACCGTGAAAAAAAAGTACAGAAATCCTAAAGAAAGAAATAATATGCTTCCTTTTATCAATTCACTAGTGTAATATTTACGTGTAAATTGATGTAACTTCTCTTCTAAATTCTTAAATTCTGCCATAACTAACTTTTAAAAGTACTATTTTTACATAGATGCACAACCAAATAATTGTTAAAACGATTTTTGTGAGTAATTAAAAAATAGCACCACTAAATTTTAAAATTAAAAAAATGAAACAAATTACCAACTTTCTATTTTTATTCTTAACCATATCTGCATTTTCTCAAGGACCTTGGACACAAGAAAAAGGGAAATTTTACACACAAATATCGTTTTCTATAATACCTAGTTATAATGAATTGTTTGGCGATCCTGATTATACTATTAATGGAGAACTAACTGATAATACAGTTCAACTTTATGGTGAATATGGTCTTACAAATAATACAACATTGATTGTAAATATGCCTTATAAAATTATTAAACACAAAGAGTTAGTAAATCCTTGTGTATTTGGTCCTTGTCCAGAATATACAAATAATAAAACTGCTTTAGGAAATATTGAAATTGGTGTAAAACATAATTTCTATAAAAAAGATTGGTTACTTTCTGGTCAGTTTTCTATAGAATCGAATACAGGTTCGTATGATGAAAATTCTGGTTTAAGAACAGGTTATGATGCATTTACGTTCACTCCCCTATTCTTAGCTGGTAAAAGTTTTAATAAATCTTATTTACAAACATTTATAGGTACAAAAATTAGAACCAATAATTACAGTTCTAATTTTAAAGTTGGTGGAGAATATGGTGGTAAAGTTTATAAAAATATTTGGTTGATTGGTTTTCTAGATATCGAAAAATCATTTAAAAATGGAGATGTAGAAATACCAAATTCTAATAAAGCAACAGGTTTGTATGTTAATGATCAAGAATATGGAGTTGTAGGTTTAAAAGCAATTGGAGAGTTTTCTGATAATTTTGGAATTACAGCAAGTTTACCCGCTGCTTTTTATGGAAACAATGTTGCCAAACAAGTAGCTCTAACAGTTGGAATTTATAAAAAGTTTTAGAAAATTAACTCATATATCAAAATTAGTAAGCATATCAGACCCTTCAGGTTTTAAAAACCTGAAGGGTCTTTTTATATTATAAAAACTTCGACAGGCTCAGTTTGACATTTTTGAGTTTAAATTGATATTTGTTTTTAATTTATACTATTCTAAAATTAATAAAAAATCTATGCTTCCAATTAAAAAGACGAATGTCTGTCTGAGCTTGTCGAAGACTTTTTAACACCATTCATTTAGAACCTAGTAAGATTCATTTTATTTATTCATCTTTTGTAATTAAAAAACGTCGCTAATTTTTCTTTTCCCTAATTTCTATTCTCTCTTTTAAAAACTATCTTTGCGCATTAAAAAAGCACCTTAATTATTATTTAAGGTACATATATAATGTCTTACCTGCTTTAGCAGGAATCAAAAAAAACAAAAAAATGGAATCTAATGTTCGCGTTCGTTTTGCACCAAGTCCTACAGGACCTTTACATATTGGAGGTGTAAGAACAGCTTTATACAATTATTTATTTGCTAAAAAATACAATGGAACGTTTGTGCTTCGTATAGAAGATACAGACCAAACGCGTTATGTTGCAAATGCAGAACAATATATTATAGACGCTTTAGAATGGTGTAATATTCCTTTTGATGAAGGTCCAGGAAAGAACGAAAAATTTGGTCCTTACAGACAATCAGAACGTAAAGAATTGTACAAAGAATATGCAGATAAACTAATTGAAACTGGTTGGGCATATTATTGTTTTGATTCTACTGAAGCTTTAGATGCAGAAAGAAAAGCACACGAAGCAGAAGGAAAAACCTTTATTTACAACTGGCATAACAGAGCACAAGGACGTTTGGTAAACTCATTGGTTTTAACTGATGAAGAAGTACAAAACAGAATTAATGCTGGTGAGAATTTTGTAATCCGTTTTAAAACGCCACAAGATGAGCTTTTAAGAATGGAAGATGAAATTCGTGGAAATATTAGAATTGATACCAATACTTTAGATGATAAAATTTTATTTAAAGGAGACGGAATGCCAACGTATCATTTAGCAAATATTGTTGATGATCATTTAATGGAAATCTCTCACGTAATTCGTGGTGAAGAATGGTTGCCTTCTATGCCTTTACATGTTTTATTATACAAAGCTTTTGGTTGGGATGCTCCTAAATTTGCACATTTACCATTAATTTTAAAACCTGTTGGTAAAGGAAAATTAAGCAAACGTGATGGTGATAAATTAGGTTTCCCGGTGTTTCCTTTAGAATATACAAATGAAGTTTCTGGTGATGTTTCACGTGGATACAAAGAAGATGGTTATTTTTCTGATGCTTTTATAAACATGTTGGCTTTCTTAGGATGGAATCCTGGAACAGAACAAGAATTATTTAATTTAGAAGAATTAATTGAAGCTTTCGAATTAAAACGTGTAAGTAAATCTGGAGCAAAATTTAGTCCGGATAAAGCAAAATGGTTTAATCAACAATATATGCAGACAAAATCTGATGATGAGTTGACCGATTTATACTTGCCTATTTTAGCTGAAAAAGGAATTACAAAAGACAAAGAGTTTGTTTTAAAAGTAGTTTCATCAATTAAAGAAAGAGCAACTTTTGTAAACGATTTTTGGGATTTATCTAGTTTCTTTTTCGAAACACCAACAGAATACGATGCAAAAGCAAGTAAAAAAAATTGGAAAGAAGGAACAGCTGAGTTAATGCAAGAATTAATTACTGTAATTTCATCAATCAAAGATTTTTCATCAGAAAATACAGAAAAAGAAATTAAAGAATGGATTACTGCTAAAGAAATTGGTTTTGGTAAAGTAATGCAACCTTTACGTTTATCTTTAGTTGGTAAATTAGCCGGTCCTCATTTATTTGATATCATTGCAATGATTGGTAAAAATGAAACTATTAAAAGATTAGAAAACGCAATAGAAAAACTATAATTATGAAAAATTTTATCCTTCTTATTATTTTACTTTTTGCTTTTACAGCTCAAGCACAATATGGAAATGGTAGTAGTAGACAACGACAAAATCAAATGCCACAAACGGAACAAAAGGCTCCAGATCCAGATTTTAATGTAGAAAGATATATTGGTATTGTTAATTATGACATAGAAAAAGCAGCTAAAAAATCAAGTGTTAAGCTTTCTTCAACTGAAGGACAAGAATTCTCTAGGGTATTGACTAAGTACAATAAAGATATTAAAGACATCACTAGAATTAATACATTTGTATTAAGAAGTACGAAAGATATGGTTGAAAATTATCAGAAAACAGTAATGAAAACTGGTGATAATTCTTCACAAAAAAAAGTGATGACAACCATGAGTGAAAACCTCAAGCCTATTTCTGAAATATTAAAGAAAGAAGATAGAGAACTTGATAAAACAATAAAAGCGTTACTTTCTGAAAAGCAATATAAAAAGTGGATTAAGTACAACAGAAAAATATATAAAGTTTTTCCGAAAGAAGAAGAATAATTTATAAACTTCACAATATTAAAATCCTGTAAAAAATACTTTTTACAGGATTTTTTTTTAATAAAACTGTAACAATATAATAAAAATACGTCCTATAAATAATTACTTAAATACCCTATCTTTACATATAAACAAATTATTAACTAAATAAAAAATAAACTATGATATCAACTACTATTATTGTACCTATTGTTATAATTGCACTTGTCTTATTTTCCTCATTTTTTATGGTGAAGCAACAAACAGCTGCCATTATAGAACGTTTTGGAAAATTTCATAGCATTAAACAATCTGGACTGAAATTAAAGATTCCTTTTGTTGATAAAATTGCTGGAAAATTGAGTTTAAAAATTCAACAATTAGATGTTATTATTGAAACTAAAACTTTAGATGATGTTTTTGTAAAATTGAAAGTTTCTGTACAATATAAAGTAATCACAGAAAAAGTATATGACGCTTTTTATAAATTAGATTATCCGCATGATCAAATAACAAGTTATGTTTTTGATGTGGTAAGAGCAGAAGTACCTAAAATGAAATTAGATGATGTTTTTGTGAAAAAAAATGACATTGCCATTGCTGTAAAAACAGAATTAAATGATGCTATGTTAGATTATGGTTTCGATATTATTAGAACCCTTGTAACAGACATTGATCCAGATGCACAAGTAAAAATAGCAATGAACAGAATTAATGCTGCAGATAGAGAAAAAACAGCTGCTCAATATGAAGGAGATGCACAACGTATCTTAATTGTAGAAAAAGCAAAGGCAGAAGCAGAAAGTAAACGTTTACAAGGACAAGGTATTGCAGACCAAAGACGTGAAATTGCACGTGGTTTAGAAGAGTCTGTAGACGTTTTAAACAGAGTTGGTATAAATAGCCAAGAAGCATCTGCATTAATCGTTGTAACGCAACATTATGATACTTTACAGTCTATTGGTAGTGAAACTAACAGTAATTTAATATTATTACCAAATTCTCCACAAGCGGGTAGTCAAATGTTGAATGATATGGTAGCAAGTTTTACTGCAAGTAACCAAATTGGTGAAGCAATGAAAAATGCAAAACCTAAAAAATTAGATAAATAAGTAAATACAATTATACTTCATCTTTTGTTACTTTAATGAAAGATGAAGTAACCTTATAAAAAATTACAAGAAATGATAGTAACAACAACTCCCACCATAGAAAACAGACCTGCAACTCAATATTTAGGTATTGTAACAGGAGAAACCATTATTGGCGCTAATTTTATTAAAGATTTCTTTGCAGGAATTAGAGACATAGTTGGTGGACGTTCTGGTTCTTATGAAAAAGTTTTAAGAGAAGCTAAAGATTCTGCTTTAAAAGAAATGCAAGAAATGGCAAATTCTTTAGGTGCAGAAGCTATTGTTGGTGTAGATTTAGATTATGAAACTGTTGGTAAAAATGGAGGAATGCTAATGGTTACAGCCTCTGGAACAGCAGTAAAGTTATAGTAAAATAGCTACTTTTTAATGATCATAAGCTTAATAAAATATTCTACTAAAAATTTTATTAAGTTTTTTTTTCCTAAATTTTAATGCACATTGTATTCGTAAAAAATATTAAAGATTATCTAAGGATAAATTATCATTTTTAATAAAAAAAATAGTTTAACTTACTTCGTAATATAATTATCTTAACTTTCATTTAGTTTGAAAAATAAATAGATTCTTGTTGAAATACTTATAAATAACTATTATTTTTAAAATTTTTATAAAATATAATTTTTATGAAAAATATTCTTAAATGGCTTTCAACGCCCTATTATTTTAATCCATCCATAAAAATTAAACTAAAAATTAGTTTTTCTCTTGGGTTATTCATCTTTATATTTTTATATATTTTTAGACCGTTTTATTTGAATCAATTTGAAGTTATTCTTTTAGAATATACTTTATCAATAGGTATTACTGCCTTTATATCTGCTTTTATTATTCAATATGTACCACCACTTATTTTTAAAGATTATTTTAATGAAGATAAATGGACTATTGGTAGAAATCTATTTTTAATAGTGGTAAGTATTATAATAATGGGAACTATTGTTTGGTATTTTAGTGATCTATATACAAGACCCTATCACCTTAGAAGGTTTAGCCTTTTAGAATTTCTTTTCTATACATTTTTAATGAGCTTAATTCCATTAACCTTTTTTCTTTTTATTAATGAAAAAAATATAAGAGAAAGAAGAGAAAAAAAGGTATTAGAAATTAAAGAAATAAAAAAAGATAAAGAAATTGAAATTTCTAAAAAACTTGCCAGTAAGATTTCTATTACTTCAGATAATGGAAAAGAAAATATTACTTTCAAAATAGATAATTTAGTTTATGTTACTTCTCAAGGAAACTATGCAAGTTTCTTTTTGTTACATGATAATAATCTGAAAGAAAAAATATTAAGAGTTACATTAACCAAAATAACTAAAGAATTAGAAGAGTATCCTAATATTATAAGATGTCATAAAAGTTATATTGTAAATGTGAATTATATTACTGATATTTCTGGAAATGCACGAGGTTATTTATTAGGTTCAAAATTAATACCAATAGTTATTCCAGTATCTAGAAGTTTTTCTAAACAATCTTTACAAAGTTTGATACAATAACCTTCCCATTTATCCCAAATACCGCAAAAATCTTCCTGTTTATAACAAATTTTTAATAATTTCGATTAAGATATATATATTTGTGTCAATGAAAAAGGATTAAAAATATTGGGGGATTTTTTTAATTCGTATACTAAAAAGCTCAACTTGTATTATACAAATTGAGCTTTTTTTATGTTTAAAAAGAATAATTTACTATTATTTTTTCTCTTCTAATTTTTCTTCTGGTTCTTCTTTAGCAGCGTTTTTAAACTCCTTAATTCCGCTTCCTAAACCTTTCATTAATTCTGGAATCTTCTTACCACCAAATAATAGTAAAACTACTACCACAATAATAATTAGTTGTGGACCACCAATGAACATAAAATTTGTTGCTAAACTATACATGTTTTCTTTTATTTAATAGTACAAATATACAAAAAAGGTAATAACACTAACCTTTGTTAATTCCTTTTTTGGATAATTCCACCAATTACTTTTTTATCTTTAACAACCTCTGGATCTCCTTTGTAAAAAATAGATCCTCCAAAGCTTACTTTAGCACTTAAAGTTTTACCTGCTAAAACTTCTGCTTTAGCTCCTGTACCTGCAAAAACATTAGAATTACTAGTTACTTGCATGTCAAAACCATTATAAATACCATATAAGTCTACATCTACTTCTTGGTTATCTGCAGTACCAGTTAATTTTATAATTCCGCCAGATGATGTTTTAACAGTTAAATATTTAACGTCTGTTGTTAAATTAATAAAAGCTCTTTCTTGCGCGTTTACTTCTAATTTATCTTGATTTATATCTTTACCAGTTACCGTTGCACCTTCATTAGCATCTATAATAGCTATATTTTTGTTATAATATAGTTTTACTAATACTTGACCATCTGCAGCATTGTTTTCTGGCTTTAATGAAAAGGGTAATGATATTTTTAAGATGTTATTCACATTCTTAATTTTTACCATTTCAGATTTTTCTCCAGTAATTTCTAATTTTTGCTCTGCAGATTTTATCAACTCTAACTCTATTCCATTATAGACTTTTAATTCAGAATAATCTCCTAAATTTTTAGTTACAGTTGTTTGTGCAATTGTTACAGAACTTAACAGTATAGCACAGATATATATTATATTTTTCATTATTTAAAATTTTTGATTACTATATTTAATTCAACAATTATACCACTATAAAGACTTTTTATCTTTTTTATTGTCACAAAAATAAAAAAGATAATAATCTTAAAGTATTAAAATTTAGTTAATGAATTTTAAATCAATTATTTACCATTTAAAAAAATTAAGCTTCTATTAAAGCAAAATCTAAATGTTTTCTTTCTAAATCTGTATGTTTTACTCTTACTTTAACATCATCTCCTAATTGATACATTTTTTTAGAAGCTTGACCTACAATAGCATATTGCTTTTCATCAAAAAGATAATAATCACTTTTTATATCTCTAATTCTCACCATTCCTTCACATTTATTAGAAGAAATTTCTACATAAATACCCCATTCTGTAACACCGGTAATTACACCTTCAAAAATTTCATCTTTATGATCTTGCATGTATTTTACTTGCATGTACTTAATAGAAGATCTTTCTGCTTTAGAAGCTAATTCTTCTCTGTTAGATGAATGTTTACACTTTTCTTCATACTTATCTGCTTTTGGGCTTTCTCCGCCATCTAAATAGTGTTGCAGCAATCTATGTGTCATTACATCTGGATAACGTCTAATAGGTGACGTAAAATGACTGTAATAATCGAAAGCCAATCCGTAATGCCCAATATTTTGAGTTGTATACACTGCTTTAGACATGGTTCTAATAGTTAAAGTCTCAATCATGTTAGATTCTGCTTTACCATGTACATCACTTAATAACTGATTTAAAGAATCTGAAGTAGATTTTTTGGTATCTGTATTAATTTTGTATCCAAATTTACGGACCATATTTTCTAAAGAAGCTAATTTTTCTACATCTGGCTCATCATGAACCCTGTAAATAAATGTATTGTTAGTAGCTTTTCCTTTAGAAAAACCAATAAATTCAGCTACTTTTCTATTTGCTAACAACATAAATTCTTCAATTAATTTGTTAGCATCTTTAGATTCTTTAAAGAAAACACCCACTGGGTTTGCTTCTTCATCTAAATTGAACTTCACTTCTACTCTATCAAAAGAAATTGCACCTTGTTTCATTCTTTTTTTACGAAGAATTTTAGCCAACTCATCTAACTTTAAAGTAGCTTCTACAACTTCTGGAGCTACTACATAAGATTCATCTGTAATAGAAATATCTTCTGGCATAGTATACGGTTGAACATCATCAGATAATTTTACATTTTCTATAATAGATTGTGCTTCTTCATAAGCAAAACGTTGGTCTGAATATGTTACTGTTCTACCAAACCACTCGCCTACTACTTCTGCTTTTTTGTTCAATTCAAACACTGCAGAAAATGTTAATTTTTCTTCATGTGGTCTTAAAGAACACACTCCATTAGATAACATTTCTGGTAACATTGGTACTACTCTATCTACTAAATATACAGATGTTGCTCTTTTATAAGCTTCATCATCTAAAATAGTTTTAGGTTGTAAATAATGCGAAACATCGGCAATATGAATTCCTATTTCATAATTCCCATTTTCTAATTTTGTGAAGGATAATGCATCATCAAAATCTTTTGCATCTTTAGGATCTATTGTAAAAGTTAAATCTTTACGCATATCTCTACGCTTAGAAATTTCTTTTTCTGTAATTTCAATTGATAAAGATTCTGCATCTTTTTCTACCTCTGGTTCAAACTCATAAGGCAAACCATATTCTAATAAAATAGAATGCATTTCTGTATTATGATCTCCTGGTTTACCAAGAACAGTTGTAATTTTTCCAAAAGGATTTTTGGAGTTTTTAGGCCAATCTAACAAAGTAGCTTGTACTTTATCGCCATCTACTGCCCCATTCAACTTACTTTCAGATACAAAAATATCTGCATACATTTTGTTGTTATCTGGCACTACAAATCCAAAATTTTTGGTTTTACTTTTTTGTAAAACACCAACAAATTCTGTTTTTGCTCTTTCTATAATTTCTACAACGTCAGCTTCATATTTCTTTCCGCTTCGCCTTTTATAAACATATGCTTTTACAGTATCGTTATGCAAACCTTTACCCAAATTAATATTCGGAATAAAAATATCGTCTTCATAATCATCTGTTACAAAATATCCGTTTCCGGTAGAAGTTACATCTAAAGTACCAATAGAATATTTTCTATCAACATTTACTTGAAACTTACCGCGTTCTACTTCTTTTATTTCTTTAGTTGCAGCTAATTCTGCTAATTTCTTAATTATTTGGGTTCTCCCATCCGTATCAGAAATTTTTAATTTTGCAGCAATTTGCTTATGATTATAAGATTTTTCGCTGTCTTGTTTTAATACTTTAAATATATTTTTGGTTAAGTCTTTTACAACGTTCCCTTTCTTTTTATATATTTTATTCTTCTTTTTTGTCATTAATTCTTACTTCTTATTATATGATACTAAATTACAAATATTTACTGTGATTGGCTATTAAAAAATGGTTATCAATCTAAAATTGTAATTTGGCATTACTTTAATTATTATTTTTATGTCTACATCTTGGTTTATAATTGCAAATCCTATTTCTGGAAATCGGAATTTTTCTAAACAATGGAAGGAAATTCAACAATTATTAAACAATAAGAAAATAGACTTTTCTTTTGCTTTTACAAAATTTTCTAAACACGAAATTGAATTGGTTGATACCGCAATTCAACAAGGTTTTAGAAATATTATTTCGATTGGTGGAGATGGAACACTACATAACATAGTTAACGGAATAATGATGCAAAGGTACGCAAAAACTTCTGATATAACTATTGCTGTAATTCCACAGGGAACTGGTAACGATTGGATAAAGACCTATAACATACCTAATAACGTTAAAAAAGCGATTGAAATTATTCATAAAAAGAATATTATTTTACAAGATATTGGTGTTTTAGAAACTGATAATAGCACTGTTTTTTTTAATAATGTAGCAGGTTTAGGGTATGATGGTTACATTGTTAATAAACTAAAAACTTTAAAAAGTTTTGGATCTTTAGCGTATATATTAAGCGGAATAGCTGGTTTATTATTTTATAAAAAAACAGTGTTTAAAATTATTTTTAATGATAAAGTACTAGAAACTAATTGTTTAATGACTGTTTTTGGGATTTGTAAATTTTCTGGTGGCGGAATGCAGTTTACAAAAAATGTAAATAGCACAGATGGTTTATTAGATGTTACCATAGCTAAAAACCTGAATATGTTCGATTTAATTTTAAATTTACCTAAATTATATTCTGGTAAAATTGTAGATCATAAAAAACTAGAAACTTATAAAACTAAAGCAATTAGGGTGGTTCCAAAAACAGCAAAACCTTTTATTCAGGCTGATGGTGAGGTAATTGGAACTGGAGAAGTACAAGTAAAAATTATTGAAAAAGCTATTAATTTTGTAGTTAAATAATTAAAAATCAAATTTATAATTTCAATATAGCTTATATTTTTAAAGAAAAAGACATTGAAGACAATATGCTCTTTTGTTTTTATAAAAGGGAACGCAACTTTAAATTATTAAAAATACTTTTATTCTCTATTAACAGAAAAATAAAGAGTTTAATAAAAGTTAAGTCAATTTCTTCTCTATTTTCTTTTCGCTTTCCTCCTATTTCATTTTTTCGTTTTCAACAGTTATAAACATTCTTTATAATAATTATATTTTCTTTTTAAATTTAAAAAAAACAATAATGGTTATAATAGTGTGTGAATAGCTACTATAAAAAAATGTCTTTTTATTTTTTAATTTCAGTTATTAAAAATCATTGACAAGTTATGAGTTACTTAAAAGCTTAAAAATCAATTTAAAATTAGAGTTATTAACAATAGTTATAAACAGTAGTTAACCTAAAACTCTTAATAGTTAACAACCTAATTGATGTAAACAAATGGTTAATTTTATGTTGATAAACTTTTATCAAAAACTCATAAATAAAGTTGTGTATGTCATAGTACTCGCTGTATTGTAATTTTAATTCAATATACCAAATTTACTTGTAAAACTTTACTGATACTTCTTAACAATTACCTAACATAGCTAAAGAGTTAAAAATTAAAAGGTTATTAAAAAAGCTAATTTTTTGATTGTTTATAACTGTTGATAACCGTTAGTTTCTGTATTTTTGTGGCTACAACACAATTAAAATCAATTTATTATGACAATTGCCATTGGTAACGACCACGCTGGTACAGAATACAAATTCGAAATTATAAAACATTTAGAAGAAAAAGGATATAAAGTTCTAAATTTTGGAACCGATACAAACGATTCTATGGATTATCCGGATGCAATACATCCAACAGCAGATGCTGTAGAAAGTGGTAAAGCAGAAATGGGTATTATTTTATGTGGTTCTGGTAACGGAGCGCAAATGACTGCTAATAAACACCAAGGCATTAGAGCTGCTTTGTGTTGGAATAATGAATTGGTTGCATTAACAAGACAACATAACAATGCAAATGTTCTTACAATTCCTGCACGTTTTGTTTCTTTACAACAAGCTATTGGTTTTGTAGATGTTTTTCTTTCTACAGAGTTTGAAGGTGGTAGACATGGAGATAGAGTAAATAAAATTTCTTGTGCTGGATAATTATTAAAATATTCTTGATACAAAATTTATAAAAAATAAATAAAAATCACTCGACCTTACTATAGTTCGAGTGATTTTTTCTTTCAAATTGATATAATATGGAGTTTATAATAAAAACTTTTTCAGAATTAAATACTACAGAGTTGTATAATATACTTCAATTACGATCGGAAGTTTTTGTGGTAGAACAAGACTGTGCATACCAAGATGTAGATTTTAAAGATCAAAAGGCATTACATGTTTTTGGTTTAAAAGATGATAAAATAATTGCATATACACGTATTTTTAAACCAGGATTTTATTTTAAAAATGCCAGTATTGGTAGGGTAGTAGTTGCTGCTAACGAACGTAAATACGGTTTTGGACACGATTTAATAAAAGCTTCTATTAAAGCTATTAAAACTCATTTTAACGTGGATGAAATTACAATTTCTGCTCAAAAATATTTAAAGAAATTCTATGAAACGCATCAATTTATTCAAGTAGGCGAGGAGTACTTAGAAGATGGTATTCCGCATATTAGAATGGATAGAGAATAATTAGTTTTTGTAGACATTCAGTTTAATGTTTTCACTGTTATGGGATTTCTCCTTTCGTGGAAAAGACAATTTGGATGGTTCGTTATCCGTTCTGTATTAACCTGTTGTTTGTCATTTCGAAATGAGTTTTTTTGCCTTTCGACCTCGCTCAAGATAAACTAATGAGAAATTTCATAAAGTAGCTCAGTTTTTCGCTAGCTTTTTTATGAAATTTTACCTTTGTAAAAGTGACAATTATTGTGGTCTTTTATTGATTAAAAATTGACTCTAAAGCTTAAATTAGGAGTAAAAGGCAAAGAATAATTGTTTACTCTATTTACATTATTTTTACTAGTTTCATCTACAATATAATAAGAATCTATAATGTTTTCCTTATCCGTTAAATTAGTAAAACCTAGACGAATAGTAGATTTTATAACATCAGAAAAATCAAAATTATAACTTCCAGAAAGATCTAATCTAAAGAAATTATCTAGCTTTTCTTGGTTAGGATTGTTATAATTTACAATAGTTCTGTTACCACTTTTTATGGTTTCATTACCGTCAATAGGTGTAGTATAAGGTTTACCAGAACGTAAAACTCCACCAAAAGAAATTTTAAAAAATTCAGTAAAATTATAGTTAAATGCTGCACTTAAAGAATGTGTAATATCTAAGCTATTAGAAAATGTTGTAGGATTAAAAATATCGAATGTATAATCATTTTTAGCGTACGTATAGCTAAGCCAAGTACTAATTTTTTCAGTTTGTTTGTTCACTAAAAACTCAACCCCTTTTACTTTATAATTTCCTATAGAATTTACGGCTTGCGTATTGTTATAAAAGCCTTGGTTATCAGCTGTAATTCCATCTGCTTTTTTATAAAAACCAGTAATATCTACATATAATTTGTTTTTAGAATATGCTGCTCCAAAAGAAGCCTGTTTACTTTTTATAATAGGTGTATTTTCATCATCAGAAAGAATCCATCTTCGTTTTTCTATTCCTAAAAAATTATCTTCAAAATCTATTTTTTGTGCTGTTGTTTGGTTTTTTAATTCGCCTTCTAATTTTACAGATAATTCTGTATTTAATTGCTGTCGGATGTTAATTCTAGGTTCTACAACAAATTTAGAAAACTGATCAAAGTAGTTTGCCCGAACTCCAAATCTTGCATAAGTATTTTTTTTATGATACTCAATTTCAGTATAAAAAGCACTTTTTAACAACACATTTTTGTCTGTTTTAGAAAATGTAGGTGCATTTACAGTTGTGGTATTTTTTATACCTATTTCATTTAATACCAATCCATTAGTAAAATGTAAAACATCAGAAATCTCATATTTAGAATTTAACTTTACTTCCGTTTCTAACACATTATTAAACTGCGTTTGATATTGATCTGAATCTTTATTATAATCTGTAGAATTTATTCTATAATCAGAAAAAAAGAAAGATAAGTTAGTAGAAAATTTAGCATCCCAGTTTGCATGCCAGTTGATGTTTGCCCCTAAATTCTCTTGTTTTAAAGTACTATTTTCTTCAATTGTAGTAGTATTGGTAGTGTACTTTTCTTGATAGTCTAAATTGTTTTTTATATGAATAAAATTGGCTCTAATAGTATGATTGTAGCTAACATCATATAAAACTTTAAAAGAATAATCGTAGAAATAAAATTTAGAATCGGCGTTATTTATAGTACTTGATGAAATAGAATTATCTTGAAAACTACGAGAGAAATAATTTTTATAAGTTGGAGTGTTAATAACATCTGTAAACGACCTTCTTGCAGAAATATGAGCTTCTAAATTCTTCTTTATAGGCACTTGTACAAAAGCATCTGCACTTAATAAATTAAAACCACCACCACCAGAAAGTTTATTTGTAATTTCATTAGATGTTTCCATCTTTATAGTTGAAGAAACCCCGTCTGAAAAAGCACTACTTGTTCCGTTTTTAGTAACAGATATTTTTTTTGTTAAATACGGATTATAAGCAGAAATAAGTCCAAAAAAATGACCTGAATGATACATTTTTATACCATCCCAAAGCATTAAATTTTGGTCATTTGTACCACCTCTTACGTTAATATTAGAAATACTTTCGTTTATACTTTCTATACCTGGTAGAATTTTAATTGTTTTTAAAATATCGGGTTCTATTAAACCTGGTAAAATGCCGAATTTTTCTGTGTCTAAAACTGTACTACCATCAGTATTTTTATGCAAACCAGCGGTTAAAAACTTAGGCATTATAATTTCTGATAATTCTTCTGTTTCTTCTTCTAAAAATACTTCTTTGCAGTTAGAAGAAAACAACTCTTTAGCAGTAATAATCTTTGTTTTAAAACTGATAAAAGAAATTGTTAAAGTAGCATTAGCAGGTACATTTTTTAACTTAAAATTACCGTTATTATTAGTGGTTGTTCCTAATTTATAACCATTTACTTTTACAGAAGTTAAAAATAAAGGTTCTAAAGAGTTAGCATCTAAAACGGTTCCGCAGACAGAAATGTATTTATTTAAAAATGAAACGGTTACATATCTATTGTCTAAAGTTTTAAATTGTAAAAAGGTTTCTTTATTTAAAAAAGAGAGTAGATTTTCTATTGAAATATCTTTTTTTGGTTGCTGTATAAAAATATTTTTTACATCATTATCAGAATAAGAAAATTTTATATCATAACTTTTTTCAAGCCCTAATAAAATTGATGTAAGTGGCTTTTTCTCTGAAGAATTTTGAGAAAATACAAGATTATTAGTCAGTATAAAACTGATAAAAAAAAGAAGATACTTATTTCTCATAATTAAAGATAGTAATTTTTTTACCATCAATTTTATAAGATAACTGTAACGGAATTGTAACAGATTTTAAAGCAATATCTATATCTGTATGTGTAAAACCACCAGAATATAAAATATCTAAATCTACATTTGTAGTTTCAATAGTATACCCAAACTGATTTTCTATTTCTTCTAAAATAAAACGTAATGCTGTACTTTTAAAATTAGATTCTTTTTGCAACCAAGATTTCTCTTTAATATCAAAAGTATTGTTAATATCTACCACGCCATTTACTACTTTAAAAATAGATCCTCTAGGTAATTTAATCAAGCTATCTTTATAAACAACGCTTACCAAACCTTCAAAGGTTTTTACTTCAAAATAATTTTCTCTTTCTTTTACATTAAATTGTGTTCCAAGTACTGTAACCCTACCAACTTCTGTATTAACAGTAAACTTTTCTCCTTTTTGTACTTTAAAAAATGCTTCTCCGTCTAAGGTTAAATTTCTATTTTCTTGCCAACTATCTTTAGCATAAGAAATTTCTGAATTTGCATTTAATACCACCTCAGAATTATCTGGTAAATTAAAGTTTTTTGTTTCTGCAAAGGCTGTTTTATAAATAGCATTATCAGTATTATTAGAGATAAAAAAATATGAAGTTGTTAGTAAGACAACCACTGCTGCTGCATATTTATAGAGTTTCTTATAATTAAAAGGAATAACTTTTCCTTTTTTAGAGGTATTTTCAGTTTTTAATTTAAAATCTGCCAAGGCTTTTTCTACATCAACTTTAGGAGCTTCTATTTGAGATGAATAATGTGCAATTTTTTCTAAAGTATTAAAATCTTTTGTTTCTTTTAAATGCGTTAGTTCTTCATCAGAAATTTCTCTGTTTAGCCATTTTAATATGTCTTTTTCTTTTTTCATTGTATTGTACTTCTATATATAAAACAACTAATCAGTAGTTTACCCTACCTTAAATTGATATTAAATTCCGTCTATTTTAGTTCTTAACTTTTTTAATGCTGATGACATTCGTTTTTCTACTGCTTTTTGAGATATTTCTAACGTTTCAGCAATTTCTCTGTATTTTTTTCCATCAATCCTATTCATCAAAAAAACTTCACGTTCTCCTTCTGTTAGACCTGCAATAGCATTTTTTAGTTTGTCTTTAAACTCTTCTTCTTCTAATAAATAATCTGGACTTTGGTTATTAACATCTAAATAAGGACTGCTTTTTGCATACTCAAAAACTACTTTTTGATGTTTTACTTTATTTAGAAAAAGATTGTTAATAACTGTAAATAAGTACGACTTGGCTTTTGTAAAATCTACTTTAGAACAATGTTCCCATATTTTTATAAAGGCTTCTTGTACTAAATCTAAAGAAGCATTTTTATCACCAGATTTATAATAAGCAAAATTACTTGCAGACTGAATATGAGAAGTATAAAACTCATTAAAATTGATTTCATCACAAAGAGATTTATCAGTCATATTAAGGGGATTAAATAAAAAATATAATTTTTTTTGAGGACAAAGGTAGGGTAAATAAATGTTTAGTTGTTTTACTTACAGGACAGCAATAATATAGCTATTCAAAAAATAAGTAAGATAAATAGTTACTGTTGTTTTACTTATAAATACAAAAAAAAAAAATATCAAAATTTATTATTATGAAATCATTAAAATTATTTACTGCAATTGCGTTGACTGCAATATTAGGTTTTACATCTTGTCAGTCTAACGAAAGTGAAGAAGTAGGTACAAACCCAAATACAAATTCCTCTACATCTCCAACAGCTTCAAATTATGAAAGAGCAGCTAAAAATAATGGTTCTGAAGATGACTTTTTAGACGGAAACGCATGTACTGAGTTGTTATTTCCATTAACAGCAACTGTAAACGGAAAACAAATTACGCTTATTAGTAAATTAGATTTCTCTACAGTTTTAAACATAATGGGAGAGTTTAATGACGATAGTGATGCTGTAACTTTTAATTTTCCTATTCGTGTAAAAACGAGTAATTATACAGAGGTAATTGTAAATAACCAAGCAGAATTAGATGCTTTAAAGGAAGAATGTGAGCAAGCAGAAGAAGTTGGAAAAGATGCTATTTCTTGTATTGATATTAATTTTCCGGTAACGATGTTAACTTATAGTATAAGTTTAGAACAAACAGGAACCGTAGTTCTAGAATCACAAGAACAATTGTATACGTTTATGACAGATTTACAATCTGATGAGTTATTTGCTGTAAATTATCCAATAAATGTAACCTTAAGTAACGGTACTTCAACAGAAATTAATAGTGATACAGAGTTTCAAAATGCGGTTTCTGAATGTGTACAATATGAAGAAGAAAAAGATGAAGCAAAAGAAACTGCAGTAGAAGTAGAGGCTATTTTAACAGGAACTAAATTTAAAGTAGAATCATTTGTTACAGCAGGTGTAGATACTGCAAATGAGTATGCAGATTGGTCTATAGAATTTACAAACGACTTAAAAGTTGTAGCCAAAGATGTAGTAAATGCAACGTTAAATGAAGTTGAAGGAACCTATACTGTAAGTTCTGAAATAGAAGCCTTTGTAACTATTGATTTTGCAAGTAATACAACAGTAAGTGCATTAGGTAATGATTGGGTTGTCACTAATTATAGCAGTGCATTAATTACTTTAAAAAGTAAAACTGATGCTTCTGTAACTTTAGCTTTTAAGAAAATTTAAAAGATTATTAAGTAATAAATATAGTTAGTTGATGATAACTTTGCAGCTATTGACCCTATACCCCTAAAGTAATAGCTGTAAAGTTTTAATAAAACCAGAATGAAAAATATTCTTTTAAAAGTAATTTTAGTTTGCAGTATTTTATTTTCTTGTTCTTCTAAAGAAGATGAAATAATAGATAATGAAACTGGTAACTTAATAAATGTAAGTACAAACAGACAAGTAACAGGTTCTTCTGCAAACGATTTACTTTCTGGAGGTATTTTAAAAAAAATGATTGTAGAAATTGCATATATAGAAGGTTTTAAACCCTCTGAAACAGCTATAAATAATTTTAAAAATTTTATTACAAGTAGAACTAATAAACCAGAAGGAGTAACCTTTATAACTCAAGAAATTTCTTTTACGGATAAAGAAGCATATACTTTAGAAGAAGTAGTAGCTCTAGAAAAAGAGCATAGAACTAAATACAGTTCAGATACAACCATTGCTCTTTGGGTATTATTTGTAAACGGAAAATCTTCTAAAGATACCAGTTCTAGTGCTATTTTAGGCGCTGCATATTGGAACACTTCTTTTGTTATTTATGAAGAAACGCTTCATGGTTTAAGCAATGGTGCTTTTGAACCTGAAAGGAGTTTATTAGAGTCCTCAGTAATTAATCATGAATTTGGTCATCTCTTAGGATTAACAAATTTAGGAAGTGAATTACAAAGTAATCATGAAGATACAGAACATCCAAAACACTGTATCGAAGAAGATTGTTTAATGTATTGGGCAGCAGAAACAAGCCAAGGAATAGGCAATATGCTTTCTGGAGGACAAGTACCAACATTAGACGCACAATGTTTAGAAGATTTAAAAGCCAATGGTGGCAAATAATTTTAAAAATAGAAAAATGAAAACAATATATATTACAATGGCATTAATGATTACAAGTGTATTATCATTAAATGCGCAAGACAGTAAAAACAAAGCAACAGCAGGTATTAAAGGAGGATATAATATGTCTTCTGTAAGTTTTGATGGTAGCTCGGAAACAGATAGATTACACGGGTATCATATAGGTATTTATGGAGAATCTTTTATAGGTAAATTTCTCTCTATTCAACCAGAAATTTTGTACTCTAAACAGGGTTATAAAATTATAGATGGATCTAGTACGTATACCCAAAAACTAGACTATATAAATGTGCCATTGATGTTAAAATTATACCCTGTAAAAAGTTTCTTTTTAGAAGCAGGACCACAAATAGGCTTTTCAATTTCACATAAAGAAACCTTTGAAAGTGGTTTTATTTTATATGATACCGAAAAAGAATTTGATCCTAATAATTTTGATTGGGGTGTGAATGTAGGTGCTGGTTTTAAAAGTGATTCAGGCGTTAGTTTAGGTGTTAGATACCATTTAGGTCAAAATGATATTTATGATGAAGACAAGCCTAAAAATAGAGTTTGGCAACTTTATGTAGGATTCGATTTTTAAACATAAAAAAGGGAGATAAATTAATTTTTATCTCCCTTTTTTGTCATTTTGTAAATTAAGTAACCAAAACCCACTACAAAGTGTAGAATAATTACGGCAGCTACTATATATAAAGTGGTGTTAGAATTGTTCATAACACAAAATTAGAAATATAAATATTGTTTTTTTCTGATAATTATCACATAAAACCTTCAACTTCCTTTACGCCACTAATTTCTAAATCTCCCAATTCTATTTCACCAATTCGTACTCGAATTAAACGTAAAGTAGGCAAACCAACTGCAGCCGTCATTTTACGCACTTGCCTAAATTTTCCTTCTCTTATAATTATAGAAACCCAACTTGTTGGTCCGTGTCTTTCATCTCTAATCTTCATGCTTCTCAGCGGAAATTTTGGATCATCAATAATAGAAGCTTTCCCTGGTTTTGTCATGTATTTTTTACCATTAAAACCAATTTCTACACCATTTTTTAATAGTTCTATTTCTTTCTCGGTGATTACACCATCAACTTGTACGTAATATTCTTTTTCGTATTTATTACTTCTAATTTCTGCGGATACTTTTCCGTCAGTTGTTAATAAAAGTAATCCTTCCGAGGGAACATCTAAACGACCAATTGCCATCGTTCCTGCTGGGAAATCATGTAAATCTCCTAATAATTTTTTCTTCCGCTTTGCGGGATTTACAAACTGAGAAATCATTCCCCAAGGTTTGTGAATTATAAAATGACGGTGTTTTTCTATCAATTTATTAGTTTTTTAAAGAAGATAAAAACTCCTTAAAAGAAGCCCAATACGTTTCATTACCTTCTGTAGTTTTCCAAAGCGCTCTAGAACCATGAATCCCTTTTACTTCTGGTATAAAATGCGTTAAATAACTAGCATCTACTTTATTTACTAATGTTTTAACGGCAACACTTTCGCTTAAAGAAGAAGTAACAAAAACAGGTTTTTTATACATACTTATACTTTTATTAATGTCTATTCCTTTAAAATATTCACCAGGACTAAATGCAGCAACAGCTTTTATTTTAGAATTATTTACACCCATTAAAAGTGCTAAAGAAGAAGAGTAAGAACTACCAACTAATATAATTTTTTGTCCGCCGTTTTGATTGTATATATAATCTACAGCAGCTTCAATGTCTTGTTTTGCATCTAAATAAGTATCGCCTAAACCTTTTGTACGAGCAGCCATTGCGGTTTCATTATCTATATTATTAACCGTTTTACCAGAACGTTGATCTATTGCCATTACAGCATATCCTAGTTTAGTTAATTCTATAGCAGAATCCTTATATTCTCCTCTACTATAACCTGCCTGATGACATAATAAAATAGTAATAGGTGTTTCTTTGTTTTTATAAATATCTGCCGTAATTGGTAAACTATCTTTAGAAGGAAAAGTGATTGTAGTTTTTAGAAAACTTTTGTCTATTTCTTTTACAATGCTTTTATTTTCTTTTTCTACGGTAGTTTTATTAGTAGGTTGTTTACAAGAAAAGACAAGTATAAGGCTAAGTATTAAAGTAAATTTCATGTTATTATGTATAGATTTTAATATTGTCGTTAAATTACTTTTATAGTTACAGAAAAACTATTTTCACTTTTAGAAATACTCATATTTTCTTCGGAAAATTTTTGGTCTGTGTACGACGTATATTGAGTAATTGGTTCTATGCAAAGCATGTTATCAACTTCTGTCCACAACATAAAATTATTGAATCCCTTTGTAGTAATTTCTAAATCGTTTCTATCAATATTTTTTAAAATGATTTTATCAGTATTTAAAACCGGAAAAGCATTTGCACCTGCTTTATAAACATCTGCTAAAGTAATTTCTGTACCATTAGAAATTAAAGTTTCATTACCAGTGTTAGATAGCATAAATGCCGGATGATATCCTAACATAAATGGCATTCCTTCATCAGAATTAATAATGAATTCTATTTTTAGAGTATTATTATCTAAAGTAAAATTCTTTTGAAAAGTAAAATCGAAAGGCCAAGAAAGTTTTTCTTCTGTAGATTTTTTAGGAAATTTACTATTGTTAATAAGTGTATTCTTTTTGTATTTTTTGATGAATTTAGCCGAGTTTTCATCTGAAGAGATTAAAGAATACTCTAATTCACGCAACAAACCATGTTGGTCTAGAATGGCATCACCATTTTTGGTATGAACTCTAAAATTATTTTTAGTAGTTGGACCAATTACTGGAAACATTTCATCATCAGAATTACGCCAACCGTTGTTTCCTTTTTGATGAATATATTCTTTATCATCTTTTTGAAAACTGATAATTTCTCCTTTTTCAATGTTAACTGTGCACTCTTTATTTTTTAAAAATACTTTAAAATTCATTGTTAGTAAGCTTTGTGTAAAAATAGAATAAATTTGACTGTTATTTTTTAGGAAACTAATTTAAGTTTTTTGTAACTTGTCGGACTTATTTAAAAATAAAACAAGCAAGATTAATGGCGACAGATAAAGAAAAAACAGCAAAGCTAAAAGCACTTCAACTTACTCTAGATAAGCTAGATAAGACTTATGGTAAAGGAGCTGTAATGAAATTAGGTGATGTAGTAACTGAAGATATAGATGCAATTTCATCTGGTTCTTTAGGGTTAGATTTGGCTTTAGGCGTTGGTGGTTATCCAAGAGGAAGAGTTATTGAAATCTACGGACCAGAATCTTCTGGTAAAACTACCTTAACATTACATGCAATTGCAGAGGCTCAAAAAGCAGGTGGAATTGCAGCGTTTATTGATGCAGAACACGCATTCGATAAATTTTACGCAGAAAATTTAGGAGTAGATATTGATAATTTAATTATTTCTCAACCAGATCATGGTGAGCAAGCTTTAGAAATTGCAGAAAACTTAATACGTTCTGGTGCAATTGATATTGTGGTTATTGATTCTGTTGCAGCATTAACTCCAAAATCTGAGATTGAAGGAGAAATGGGAGATTCTAAAATGGGTTTACATGCTCGTTTAATGTCTCAAGCATTACGTAAGTTAACAGGTACTATTTCTAAAACAAAATGTACTGTTATATTTATTAACCAATTACGTGAAAAAATTGGTGTAATGTTCGGTAATCCAGAAACTACAACGGGTGGTAACGCATTAAAATTTTATGCTTCTGTTCGTTTAGATATTAGAAGAAGAACACAAATTAAAGACGGAGACAAAGTTATTGGAAACAGTACTAAGGTTAAAGTTGTTAAAAATAAAGTAGCACCTCCTTTCCAAATTGCAGAATTTGATATTATGTATGGACAAGGAATTTCTAAAGTTGGTGAAATTTTAGATATTGGTGTAGAGTTAGGTATTGTTAAGAAAAGTGGTTCTTGGTTTAGTTACGGAGAAACAAAATTAGGGCAAGGTAGAGATGCTGTTAAAGGCTTAATTAAAGACAATCCTGAGTTGGCAGAAGAACTTGAAGGTAAAATAAAGATTGCTATTGAAAATCAAGAATAAATATTAAAAGTTCTAACTATTATTATTAAACTGCTATAGAAGTAATCAATCTATAGCAGTTTTCTTATTTTTAAAATGTTTTCTTTCTAATTTTATCTATTGTATTTAATAGAATAAGACTCTAAATGGTTTACTTAGAAAGCAACTTTACAATCCATAAGATTAGGTATAAACCCAATCCAACACCTGCGAATAAAAAGGCAACAACAAAGCCTATTCTAATATACTTTGCTTCTACATTTATTTTTGGACTTAACCAATCTGAAACACCTAAAATCATATTTTTATTTTTTGTTATGTTAATAAAGGCCATTAAACTTCTAATATTACTAAAAGAAGATTCCTATTTCATATAGAAAACCTAATCATAAAGATATAATAAAAAAGCATTATTTAATAACAACACTTCAAATTATGTTTTAAAATTGAAAAGGTATCTTAATCTTTATCCTATAAAAATATTTGTTTATCCTTATTAATTATTATTTAATACTTTTTATTTGTAAATTTGCATGAAGTCTATTTTTTAGAAATTTTATCTTTTAAAAAGAGAATATGAAATACAAATACGTAATTATACAAGACAATCAAGAAGCGCTTGATGATTTAAAATCCACTTTAGACAAACATTCTAATTATAAGCTTATAGATGTTGCATCGAATCTAGAAGATGGATTTGCTTTAATTTTAAAAACTAAACCCGATCTAATTTTTTTAGATGTAGAAATAAATGATAAAAATTCTTTTACGCTTATTCCTAGGTTAAAAGAATTTTTTATGGAGTTGCCAACCATTATTATGACAACCTCACATAATTATTATGCAAAAGAGGCGGTAAACAATCAAATATCTTATTTTTTAAGTAAACCAATTGAACCGGTAGAATTACAAAAGTCATTATTATTATTTGAGAAAGGATTTACAGAAGGACAATCGCATCTTGCTGTAAAAACAAGTTCTGATATTCATCTTTTATCTTACAAAGACATTTGTTTTTTACAAGCAGAAAGAAACTATACCAATGTTTTTAATATCACAGGAGAGAAGTTATCAACTTCAAAATCCTTAAAGCATTTTGAAGAAACTTTACCTAAAAAATTCATTAGAATTCATAAAAGTTTTATCATCAACAAAGATTGTATTGAAAAGTTAAATACTAGAAAAGGGCAACTTTTTTTACAACCACTTGATGCTCTTATAGATTTAGAAGAAAACTTTGTGCCCATAGGAAAAGAGTATGTTCAGAAGCTTAAAAACTCATTTACATTTTAAAGTAAAACAAAAAGTATAATTGATTTTTTGATGTTTGTCCTTGTTAAAAGGATATTCATGTTATTAATTTATAATTTTATCCTAAAATTTATTTATAAGAATATAAATTATAAAATAATATAAACTGTCTTTTTAAAAGTTAATTAGTTTAAGAAAAAACAAAATTCCCGCAACAGCGGGAATAAGTATTATTAAAAATATGTGTTTGGTATTTAAACACCTGTACTTCCAAAACCATCAGCACCACGTTCTGTTTCACTTAAAACAGTTACTTCTTGCCAATTTACACGTTCGTGTTTTGCAATGATTAATTGTGCGATTCTTTCACCATCATTAATTACAAAATCATCATTAGATAAGTTGACTAAAATTACGCCAATTTCTCCTCTATAATCTGCATCTACAGTTCCTGGAGAATTTAAAACGGTTATTCCGTTTTTTGCTGCCAAACCACTTCTTGGTCTTACTTGGGCTTCAAAACCAACTGGTAAAGCTATAAACAAGCCTGTTTTAACAATAGCTCTTTCTAATGGCTTTAATGTGATTACTTCTTCAATATTTGCTCTTAAATCCATTCCTGCAGCGCCTTCGGTTTCGTAATTAGGCGTTGCGTGTTTCGATTTGTTAATTATTTGTACGTTCATTGTTTTCTAAATTAAATAAAAATGTAATTACTTCTAAAAATTCTGCTTTCCAAAAAGACTCTGTATGTTCTCCGTTTGCTGCAATTTTCGTTTTTAAATTTTGTGTTGTAAAACCAAGCGATATTAATAATTCTGACATATTCTTGGTATCAGGCACCATAGAATCTCCTTCTTCATCACCAACTAATAGAAATAGTTTTGTTTTTTGCTGATTTCCATTTTCCTCGGCAAATGTAATTACTTTATTAGAGAACCAAAAGGAGGTAGAGAGAGCACCAATTTTACCAAAGGTTTCAGTATGTTTTAATCCGCCATAAAAAGATATTAAACCACCTAAAGAACTACCAATAATAGCGGTGTTTTCTGCTGCAGGTTTAGTTCTGTATTTTTTATCGATAAAAGGTTTTAGTTTATTTATCAGAAAATCTACATAAATGTCACCTTTTCCACCACCATATTTTTCGTTTTTCCAAGGTGTGTATTCTTCAATTCTTTTCTCACCACCATTTTCTATGCCAACAACAATAAAGCTTTTTCCTGTGTTTTTGTATAGAGTATTTAATGTTTCATCAATTCCCCATTCTCCAACAAAAGATGTGGCATTATCAAATAAATTCTGACCATCGTGCATATAAATTACATCATATTTTTCTGTTGATGTAGTATAATTTGGAGGTAAATACAACCAAATTTTATGCGCAATATCATTTAAACCATTAATAACAAATGTGGTTTCTAAAATGGAAACATTGGCTGCTTTTGTAGAAGTTCTTTCTGAATTTACTTTAGATTTATTTTCTTTTACATCTTCTTTTTTCACTTTACAAGAAATAGAAACAAGTATAAAAGCAAAAAAAAGGATAGATATTCTATTCATAATTTATCGTTTTAAAATTTGCTTTATTTCATCTTTTTCATTGTAATAAATCAAGCCAAAGAAAAGTAAAATAGTTACTATAGAAAACCAATACTGCCCTCTAAATAAAGTAAAAGAAATCCACTCGAAAATGATTGAGAATACTAAATAATAAGCTATTTTTTTTAATTTATAATTTACCGGATAATGTTTTTTACCAACAAAATAAGACAACACCATCATGGTACCAAAGGCTATTAAGGTTGCCCAAGCAGAAGCCATAAAACCAATTTTAGGAATCATTACTAAGTTAAAAACAATGGTAATGATAGCACCAACAATAGAAAAGTACATTCCGTATTTTGTCTTGTCCGTAAGTTTATACCAAATTGATAAATTGTTATAAATACCTAAAAATAAGTTTGCTAAAAGTATAATTGGTACTATAGAAAGCGCCGTAAAATATTCTGGTTTTCCTAATAGAATTTGCGCGAACAAATCAATAAAAATGACTACAATTAGCATAAAAAATGCTCCAAAAATGGTAAACCAAGTCAAAACTTTAGAGTAGGTTTCTTTGGCATTTTTTTTATCAGCATTATTAAAGAAAAATGGTTCTGCACCTAAACGGAATGCCATAATATACAAGGTCATAAAAACACCTAATTTGTAACAAGCAGCGTAAATTCCCATTTGTTTTTCACCTAAAATATCTCCTAAAAGTAGTTTGTCTAAATTTTCATTGGTTACAAAAGCTAAACTTCCAACCATTATTGGAAAACTATATTTTAACATCCTTTTGAAAAGAGAAATATCAAACTCGAATTTGAATTTAAAAACAGCAGGAAAAAGTAATAGAAAAGTAGATAAACTTGCCACAGTTCCTGCAACAAAAATGTGTATTACTTTTGGATAATTATTGTAATAGTTTACAATGGATTCAGGTAAATAAATTTCGTTTTTTAAGGCATAAGGAACAAACCACAAAAAGAAAACATTTAAAATTGTGAACACACCAATATTTATCAATTTTATTGCAGTAAATTTTAAAGGTTTGTTGGTAACACGTAAATATGCAAATGGTACAACTACTAAGGTATCTAGCGTAATTGTATATACTAATAATTTAAAGAATAAAGGGTTTTTAAATCCGAAGAAAATAGCTATTTCATTATTAAAAAATAGGGCTAAACAGCAGAAGATTAGTGTGGAAATTAGCAAACTAATAAAGGAGGTAGACACCACTTTTCCTTTCTCTTTTTCTTTAGAAAAAAAACGAAAAAAGGCAGTTTCCATACCAAAGGTTAGTAGTGCATTTAAATAGGCAGCGTACACATAATAATCTGTATTTACGGCATATTTCTCTGCATCTAAAGTAGAGGTATGTAGTTTTACCAAAAAGATGTTAATTGCCCGTGGTAAAACAGCGGCAATTCCGTATATTATAGTGTCTTTAAAAAAGCGTTTTAAGGAACTCAATAAGTTTGAATTAGAGTATACAAATATAATAATTCGTAAATGCAATCCTCAAAAGATAATAGTTTTATTACTTTTGATGTAAAAAACACGATTCATGAACACACAGAAAAAAATAGCGGTCTTTGGAGGGGGAAGTTGGGCGACTGCAATTGTAAAAATGTTGTCTGAAAATATTAGTACAATTGGTTGGTACATGCGTAATGAACAGGCAATTGAGCACATAAAAGAAAATGAACACAATCCTAATTATTTGCAATCTGCAGAATTAAACGCAGAACAATTAGATCTGTCTAGTGATATAAATTATACAGTAGAAAATTACGATGTTCTTATTTTTGCAATTCCATCTGCATTTTTAACAAGTGAATTAAAAAAATTAACGTCTTCATTAGATGGTAAAATCATTTTTTCTGCCATTAAAGGTATTGTGCCAGAAACAGGATTAATTATAGGCGAGCATTTTAATAGAGAATACAATGTTCCAATAGATAATATTGGTGTAATTACGGGGCCTTGTCATGCAGAAGAAGTGGCTATGGAGCGTTTATCTTATTTAACAATTGCTTGTAAAAATGAAGATAATGCAAAATTTATAGAGAAATCTGTGCAAAGTTGGTACATTAAAACGAAGATTTCAGACGATATTGTTGGTACAGAATATGCTGCTATGTTAAAAAATATTTATGCGGTTGCAGCAGGTATTGCACATGGTTTAGGGTATGGAGACAATTTTCAGGCGGTGCTAATGAGTAACGCAATTAGAGAAATGAAAAGCTTTATAAAAAAGGTGCATAAAATGAAACGTAACATTAACAACTCTGCTTATTTGGGCGATTTGTTAGTTACCGGATATTCTCTTTTTAGTAGAAATAGACAGTTTGGAAACATGGTTGGTAAAGGCTACACTGTAAAATCTGCGCAAATGGAAATGAGCATGATTGCAGAAGGATATTATGCTACCAAAAGTGCTTTTAAAATGAAAGAAGAAAATGGAGCAAATACACCTATTATAGATACCGTTTATAATATTCTATATGCAAATAAAAACCCTAAAAAAGAATTTCAAAAATTGACAGATAAATTAGATTAAATGTTTAATTTTGAACATTGAAGTTAATTATTAAACAATTACAATGAAAACAATACAAGAAGTTGTAGAAAGCACCATTAGAAAAACACCTTTTATAGAAGAGGCTTTAAATGAAAAGTTGATAAATGTTTCTTCTTTAGCAAGAATTATTTTACCCGAAGTTTCTACTGCTTTAAAGAAAGAAGTAAAGGTTGGTGCAGTTATGATGGCTATTAATAGACTTTCTCCTGCAAGTGAATTACGTATCAGAAAAAATATTAAGAAGTTAGCTTTAGATTTAGGTGATGTAATTGTACGATCTGATTTGTGTGATTTTACTTTTAAAAACACCACTTCATTATTAAAAGAAATTGCAAAAATTTTAATGAAATCATCAGAAAGTTCTGATTATTTCTTGACGGTTTCTCAAGGTATTTTTGAAACGAATATTGTTACTAGTAAAAATTTAGAACCTTTTGTAAATGAGATTTTTGAAAAAGAAGGACTTATTTCTAGCGTATTAGATTTGGCTTCTATTACTATCAAACTTCCAAAAGAAAACCAAGAACAATCTGGTATTTATTATTTTATTTTAAAACAATTGGCTTGGGCAGACATTCCGTTACAAGAAATTATTTCTACTACAAACGAAATGACTATAGTTGTAAAAGAAGAAGATATTAACCAAACTTTTGCAATTTTAATGGATATGAAATTGAGTTAAATAGAACTTAGTTACTTATTATAAATTAACAGATCATCCTACAAGGTTTCTAAAACCTTGTAGGATATTATAAAACAACCAACTATCTATTTTTATAATGGCAAAACAAGATCCTTATGCAGCATTAAGAATTAAGGAATTCAATATCTTTTTATTTGTTAGATTCTTACTGGTTTTTGGTTGGTCTATGCAGTTTATTGTTATAGAATGGCAAGTATATTCCATTACAAAAGATCCTTTATCTTTGGGTATTATTGGTTTAATGGAAATTATTCCGGCATTTACAATGGCTTTGTTTGCTGGCCATATTGTAGATCAAAATGAAAAAAGAAACTTATTTGCTATCTGTATAGCGGCTTTTTCGCTGATTAGTTTAGGCTTATTCTTATTAACATCAGATACTGTTGTTGGGCATTGGTCTACAAATAAAATTCTATATTCAATTTACGCTTTGGTTTTCTTTGGTGGATTTTTACGTTCGTTTTTTGGACCTACAATTTTCTCTTTAGTGGCATTATTAGTTCCTAAAAAGATATATCATAATGCGGCAACATGGAGTACAAGTACCTGGAAAACGGCTTCGGTTTCTGGAGCCTTATTTGGTGGTTTTTTTATAAGCTGGATTGGTGTTGATAAAACACTTTGTTTGGTATTTATCTTGGTCATTCTATCCTTAATTTTTACTTTTTTAATAGAAAAGAAACCCATTTTAAATAAAAAAATTGGGGAACCTATGAAAGAAAGTTTAAAAGCTGGTGTAAGGTTCGTGTTTCATAATAAAGCTATTTTAGGTGTTTTAACATTAGATATGATTGCAGTTTTATTTGGTGGAACCGTAGCTATTTTATCTGTTTTTGCACAAGATGTTTTAAAAGTTGGGCCAGAAGGTTTCGGTATTTTAAATGCTTCTATTTCTATGGGAAGTATTGTTACCATGTTTTTAACAACGTACATTCCTATCAACAGAAAAACAGGTAAAAAAATGTTGGTTTCTGTCTTTATTTTCGGATTAAGTATTATCGCTTTTGGGTTATCTTCTATTTTCTGGGTAAGTGTTTTAGCATTGTTTATAAGTGGTGCTGCAGACGGAATTTCGATGGTAATTCGTCAGACAATTTTACAATTAAAAACACCCGATGATATGCGAGGTAGAGTTTCTTCTGTAAACTCTATGTTTGTTGGTTCTTCTAACGAGTTAGGTGCTTTTGAAAGTGGTTTAGCTGCAAAGTTTTTAGGAGCTTCTATGGCGGTTGTTTTTGGAGGAACGATGACATTGCTTACTGTTGTAGGTATTGGTGCTTTAAACCCTACTTTAAGAGAATTAGATTTAACAGAAGAGATAGAAGCAAACCAAAAAGAAGATTAATTTTTACTGAGTTTTAAAAGTAAAAAAAACCGCTTATTATTTTAATAAGCGGTTTGTAAATTTATTTAACTTCTGTGATGGTTAGTATGGTTTTTACAGTTGTTAGTTCTCCTGTTGCTTCACCATTTTCATCAAATTCATCAATTTGTTTTGTAGAATACGTAATCATAAATTTCTTACCAATCATTTCCTCTTCATATAAAGAAAGATCTATGTTTTCATCTAAGTCGTAGAATAAAATAGTAGCATCTTTATCGTCTACAAATTTAAAATACTCAGTTTCTGTTACTCCTTTAAAAGTAGCAACAATTTTGTTTTCTTTTTCTTGTGCAGAAATTGTGTTTACAGCAAAAGTAAGGGTAATAAACAGCACGAATGCTGATGCATATAATGTTTTCATGATTTTTAATTTTAAAGTTATTTTTTAATAAATATAGTAGCAATTCTTTTTTTAAAAAAGAATTGGCTATTGTTTTGAAGTACTCGAAACTATATTTTCATAAGCCTTAAAATTACTGATGATGTATATCAAATATACATTTTTTTTGAATTGAAAAATAAAATAAATATTATTTTAAATATTTTATAAAAAGTTATGTTGATAATAAATTTATCATAAATTGTATTGATAATTAATAAGTTATATAGTATTTTATTTATTAAAAAATCCTTCAAATTTTAAAACTTGAAGGATTTTTTAATGAGTACCTACATTTTTTATTCAAAAGTAGTCGCCAATTGTATTTTTTCTTCTAATTCTAATTGATGTTTTTTAGTTGTTTTTTCATCCCAAGAAAAATGAGTTTTAAACAAATCTAAAACATAGTCTTTGTATAAATTTACACTGTGTGCGTCAAAAAACAAACGCCCCGTTCTACGCATAAAAAAATCTGTTGGAGTGCAAGTCATTTCGTAGTTTATAGTAAACCAAACTTCTGCAATGATCATTTTTTCTTGCATATTATCGTGCATTAAATCATCAAATTTTTGCAAAATAATATCTGTCTGCTTTCCGTAATTATGTACTAAATATTCAGCATCTTTTCTATCGAAATCTACTTCTGCAATTCTATTCTGAATAGCATCAGTATAACTTTGTACCTCTTGGTAATTACTAAAAGTACCACCAGAAAGTGCTATATCTTTGGTTTTTATTTCTTCAAATTTTGTATCGAATCTGCGTTCATATTTTTTGGCAACCAAATCTACTATTCGTTCTGCCATTTTACGATAACCGGTTAATTTTCCACCAGCAATAGAAATCAGTTCGGTATCAGAAACAAAAATTTCATCTTTTCTAGACAATTCTGAAGCAGATTTTCCTTCTTCATGAATTAAAGGTCTTAATCCTGCCCAAGAAGATTGAATGTCATCCAACGTAAGTTGAATATTTGGAAACATATTGTTCACAGCAGAAATAAGGTAAGTAGCATCTACCAAATTGGTTTCTACATTATTTTTATCTAGTTGATAATTGGTGTCTGTAGTTCCAAAATACGTAACTTTTCCACGCGGAATAGCAAACATCATACGCCCGTCTGGAATATCAAAATAAACAGATTGTTTTACAGGTAATTTATCATGTGCAACTACTAAATGAACTCCTTTGGTTAAATGCAATCTTTTACCAGTTTTAGAGTGGTTAATTTGTCTTAATTCATCTACCCAAGGTCCGCAAGCATTTACTACATATTTAGCTTTAATTTCATATTCTTCATCAGAAAAAGTGTCTTTTACCTTTGCTCCAACAACTCTATTATTTTCATAAATAAATGCTTTAGCTGCGGTATAATTTATAATTTTTGCATTGTAATTTAAAGCTGTTTTTAAAACTTCAATAGTTAAACGAGCATCATCTGTTCTGTATTCTGCATAATAGCCAGCACCATTTAAAATACTTTCTGGAAGCATTGGTTCTTTTTCTAAGGCCTCTTCTTTGTCTAACATTTTTCGTTTGTCTTCTCCTTCTACAGATGCTAAAATATCGTAAACTTTTAGTCCGATAGATGTTAGCCAAGAACCATACGTTCCACCATCAATTAAAGGTAAAATCATTTTTTCTGGAACCACTAAATGTGGCGCTAAATCATGCACAATAGCACGCTCTGTACCCACTTCTTTAACCAACCAAAAATCGAATTGTTTTAGATAGCGTAAACCTCCGTGAATTAGTTTTGTAGATTTACTAGAAGTACCAGAAGCAAAGTCATTTTTTTCTATCAAAGCAACTTTCATTCCTCTAGATGCTGCATCTAAAGCGATTCCTGCGCCTGTAATTCCACCACCAATAATTAGTACATCAAATTCGGTAGATTGTAAATCTTTGGTAATAGTTTCTCTATTTAAATAAGAAAAGTGATTCATGTTAAAAGTTAAATTTTAAGAATAAAAAGATAATAGTATATATTTGCTTACAAAATACATAAATCAACCCTATGATATACAAATACTTTAAGCAATTTTCTCTTTTTTTATTTTTAGCTTCTTTTTCTTTAGTGGGGCAAAATTCTAAAGAAAAACAATTTATAATTAAAGATTATGATTTAACAAAATTAGAGAATTTAAAGGAAGAATTTTCTACAAAATTTAGAGAAGAAAAAAAGAATGCTACACTTTTAGCAACGCAAAAAGGCTGGAAATTAAAGTATAAAGATCCTAAAGGATCTTATTACGAATTAATGAGGGTATCGGAAGAAGGTACGCCTTTATATTATAAAACATACAATGTTGATGCAGCTATTTCTACAAGAACCAATTACTTACATAATAATGGAGGTCTTGGTTTAAATGTAGAAGGTCAGGGAATGACAGCTTACGTTTGGGATGGAGGTATTGCAAGAGCAACTCACCAAGAATATGACGGAGACGGTGGAGATGATAGATTTTCTGTAGGAGATTTATCAACTGAATTAAATTTTCATGCTGCTCACGTTATGGGAACTATTATTTCTTCTGGTTTTGAGCCAGCAGCAAAAGGAATGGCACCTAAGGCAAAAGGTATTGGTAATGATTGGAATAATGATTTATCAGAGGCTACGCTTGCAGCTTCAAATGGAATGTTAGTTTCTAATCATTCTTACGGTATTGCTGCTAGAGATGATGATAATGAAGTCCAAATTCCATCCTATTATTTCGGAGCTTATATTAGTACTTCTAGAAATTGGGATAACTTAATGTACAATGCGCCTTATTATTTAATGGTTGTAGCTGCAGGAAATGATGGTAATGATAATACTGCAAATGAAGCTCCATTAGAAGGAGGTGCTGCTTTTGATAAGTTAACAAGTTGGTCTACTACAAAAAATAGTTTGGTTATTGCCAATGGACAAGATGCATTAATAGATGCTAACGGTGCTTTATTATCTGTTACCAGAAATACGAGTAGTTCTCAAGGACCAACAGACGACTTAAGAATTAAACCAGATATCATGGGGAATGGATCTTCTTTATATTCTACTTATGATTCTGCAGACAATGCTTATAATACAATTTCTGGTACCTCAATGGCTTCTCCAAACGTAACAGGTTCTTTATTGTTGTTACAACAATATTATAAAGAAACTTATGGTAGCTTTATGAAAGCAGCTACATTAAAAGGACTGGCACTGCATACTGCAGATGATACAGATATGGTTGGACCCGATGCAAATACAGGTTGGGGATTAATGAATACTAAAGTTGCTGCAGAAACCATTACTAAAAAAGGTTTTGAATCTTGGATTTCTGAAGAGGTTTTAACAAATGGAAATTCTTATTCCGTAACTGTTAATTCTGATGGTTTAAATCCTTTATTAGCTTCTATTTCTTGGACAGATAAACCAGGTGTTGTAAGTACAGGAATAGTAAATGATGCAACAGCTAGTTTGGTAAACGATTTAGATATTAAAATTACTAGAGATGGTGTTGAGTATAAGCCTTGGAGATTAACAGGAGTTAGTAGTAATGAAAAAGGAGATAATTTAGTAGATCCTTATGAAAGAGTAGATGTAACTAATCCAACTTCTGGAGAATATACTATTACAGTTACTCACAAAGGAACTTTGGCAGAGGCTCAAAATTTTTCTTTAATTGTAACGGGTGTTGCTGGTGAATTTACTTTTGTAGCAGATACTTCTGAACAAGCATTTTGTTCTAATGAAGATGCTGTTTTTAATTTTGAATATAGACAAGCGGTTGCAGGTACTACTCAGTTTTCTGCTACAGGAGCTCCAGAAGGTGTATCGGTAGCTTTTTCTAAAGAATCGTTAAGTGCAGATGGTAGCTTTAATATTACTTTTGGAAACTTATCAAACGTTCCAGCAGGTTCTTATTATATTGAAGTGAAGGGAGATAATGGAAATGAAATTCAAAAAAGAATAATTAGGCTAATTGTTCTTCATCAAAATTTTGATAATAACCCATCGGAGTTAGAGTTTCCAGTAAACGGACAGAAAGGGTTAGCAAAAAAAGTGTCTTTAGCGTGGAAAACAAATTTAAATGCAGAAAATTATGTGGTAGAATTATCCAATTCACCTAGTTTTAGTTCTATTTTATATACAGATGTTGTTACAGACAGAACAATAGATGTAAGTAATTTAGAAACAAATTCTGTATATTATTGGAGAGTAAAAGCAACAAATAAATGCGGAGAAGGAGCATATACTTCTGCTTTTAGTTTTCAAACTGGGGTTACAGATTGTACAAATATTTATACTGCTACAGATTTTTCTACGGCTGGTATAGATGAAACATCTGCAAATGCTACAGCAATAGTTCCTATAAGTATTACAGACAATTTATTTGTTAATAAAGTTATGGTAACAGTAGATATAACACATCCAAGTATGCAAGAGTTAACACTTTCTTTACAAGCTCCAGAAAGTATTGGTGGTGCTAGTGTTGTTATTTTATCTAATGCTTGTGGTAATAAGGGAGATATGAGTAATACTACTTTTGATGATGATGCAGGTGTATTATTTTGTGAATTTTCAGCCCCAGCAATAACAGGAACCATAGCACCTGATAATAACATGAGTGCTCCATTTTTAGGGAAAAATGCACTTGGAGACTGGAAATTAGTTGTACAAGACAACTCAGAATTAAATGGAGGCCAAATTAATGCTTTTTCTATTACAATTTGTTCATCAGTAGAAAATACAAGTGTTCCTACTTTTTCTACTTCAAATTTAGTTTTAAATGGAAGTTTAAACTATGTAATAACAGCAACTGATATGAATGCTTCTACGGCTTCTGAAACCGAAGAACAACAAATATATACCTTAGTAGAATTAGCAGAAAAAGGGACTCTTAAAAAAGAAGGAACCGAATTAGTTTCTGGAGATACTTTTACCCAAGCAGATATAACAGGTGGTAAAATAACTTTTACAAATACTGAGACAACTTCTTTTACAGATCAGTTTAAAGTTAATGTTACAAACGATGCAAAGGGATGGTTAGCAAACCAGACAGTTACAGTACAAGAAGGTGTTTTAAAAACAAATGAATTTTCTTTAAATGATGTTTCTTTATGGCCAAACCCAGTAAAAGGAATTTTAAATGTAAAATTAAATAATGCAATTGGTAATGATGTAATTATCTCATTATTTGATTTACAAGGAAGAAAAATCTTCACTTCTGTAAATAAGTCTACTACAAATGTATTTACTAAAGAAATAGATACAAAAAACCTTTCTTCAGGAGTTTATTTATTAGGTATAGAGCAAGGAAGTAAAAAAGTAACTAAAAAGATAATTATTACAAAATAAGGTAACTTTTAAAATCAAATTAAAAGCCAAAACAACTGTTTTGGCTTTTTTCATCTTATTTAATTAAAAGGTAAAATAAATTTTATTTATATTTCCTATTATTAACATTTATAAAAAAACATACACAATGGCAATTTTAGATTTATATTCCTCAGGAAAACACAAACAAGAAATAGGACATTTTGCAAATATTGTAAAAATTGCAAAAGCAGACGGAGAAATTTCTGAAGGTGAAAAAGAATTATTAATTAGAGCAGGCAAAAACTTAAATATAACATTAGAAGAATCTATTCTTATATTAACAAACCCAGAAAAGTACCCAACAAATGCACCAGTAGGTTACGAAGATAGAATAGAACGTTTGTATCGTTTAGCTAAAATGATTTTGGTGGACGGAGAAGCAAAATTAGTTGAAGTTCAATTGATGAGAAAAATAGCAATTCGCTTACATTTTTCGCATGATAATGTAGAAAAAGTATGTGATGAAGCAATTCATTTAGTGCTAAACAACAACGATTTAGAAGATTTTACTAAGGCAATAAAGTTGGTGAACAAGGATTAATTTTTAATTGCAAACAATTCACAACCTAGAGCTGTGGTTGTCCTGGATGGACGATCTTGCAGAGCAAGATTATGTAATTATTGATGATTTTATAGACAACAACCTTTATAAAGAAATTAAAAACTTCCTTTTTGAAAAAATAGATATTTTTGATAAAGCAGGTATTGGTTCTCTTAACCAACACACAATAAAAAGAAACATTCGTGGTGATAAAACCTATTGGTTAAATAAAGACAGAGATGCGGCTCTTAGTGGTTTTTGGAATTTATTAGAAGAAACTAAAAGTACGTTAAATAGGTATTGTTATCTAAGTTTATCTGGCCAAGAATTTCATTTAGCTCATTATCCTTCTGGAGGTTATTATAAAAGACATTTAGATCAATTTGAAGGTAGAAATAATAGAATGATTTCTATGATTATTTACCTTAATGATAATTGGGAAGCAGAAAATGGTGGACAATTAGAAATTTTAGATAAAAACAAAAAATTACAATTAGTAGCACCTATTGCAAAAAGATGTGTTTTATTTAAAAGTGATAAAGTACCACATGCTGTTTTAAAATCTTTTAAAGACAGGTATAGTTTAACGGGTTGGTTGCTTTACCAGCCAACAAGTTTAGGCCCTTTATTAGGGTAATTATATTTTTCTTTTTTATAAGTTACTCAAAACATTATTTCAATATTTGGGAAGGTAAACCATCAATACTTGTTTGGTTTTTATCTTCCCAATACTTTTTAATACCCTCTTTCCCTTGTTCTGAGGCCCAATCATTCAATTCATTTCTTTCGCCTTTATAATCGTAAAACGGAATAGACATTCCGCAAGAAGTTTGTGCAGATGCTATAGAAATATCAAAGATTTGACGCGTTCCTGGTGTTTCTGGAAACAGCGTAATTAAATTATTCCAAGAAGCATCTCCTTCTTTAATTTCTTTTCCTTTTCCGTACAAACGTAAAATATTCGGTGCACCTTCAAAGGCACAAAACATAATGGTAATTCTGTCGTTTTCTAATAAATGAGCCGCAGTTTCATTTCCGCTTCCGGTAACGTTTAACCACAAAACACGGTTTTCATTCATCACTCTAAAAGAATCCATTCCTTTAGGCGATAAATTAATTCGTCCTTCATTTGGAGCCGTAGCCACAAAGAATATTTTTTGTGCTTCTATAAACTTTTGAAGCCTAGAAGTGATTTTTGTATAAAATTTTGACATAATCGTAATTATTAGCTGACCAAATTACAAAATAACGATTGATAATGTGGTTTAATAATTACTACCTTTAGCAACTTAAAGACTTTTTTATGGAATATGGATTTTTATCAGTAATACCACCTATTGTGGCAATCATTTTAGCCTTAAAAACCAAACAAGTGTACATTGCCTTGTTATTGGGTATTTGGTTTTCTTGGTTGATCATAGAAGGTTTTAATCCGTTATCCGGAACTTTGGCAATGATAGAAGGCATGGTAAATGTTTTTCAATCTGCAGGAAATACCAGAACTATTATGTTTAGTGCTTTGGTGGGTGCATTATTAATATTTATTCAATATTCTAGAGGAGTAGAAGGGTTTATCAATATTATCAACAGAAAATTAGTAATATTAGAAAATAAAAAAACAGGGTATAGTAGAGTAATGGTTCAGATTTTAGCAACCTTTACTGGTTTATTACTGTTTGTAGAAACGAGTATTAGCTCCTTAACCGTAGGTACATTGTACAGACCCATTTTCGATAAATTAGGAATTCCGAGAGAAAAACTAGCCTATATAGCAGATTCTAGTTCGGCACCATCATCTATATTAATTCCGTTTAATGCTTGGGGAGCTTTTATTATGGGATTGTTGCTAACACAAGGAATAGACAAGCCTTTTGCAATGATGATTGCCTCTATTAAATATAACTTTTATCCAATTTTAGCCATCGGAATTTTGTTTTTTATCATCTTATCTAAAAAAGATTTTGGCCCAATGAATAAAGCCGAAAAAAGAACCAAAGAAACAGGAGCGTTAATGAACGAAGGTTCTACACCAATGATTTCTGATGAAATTACGTCATTTCCTCCAAAAGAAGGAATTGAAGCAAAAGCGTATAATATGATTGTACCGCTTTTGGTCATGGTTTGTATGATGCCTATAAACCTAATTTACACCGGTTGGGCTGCTGTAAAAGAGTCTACAACTACTTTAGACCATATTACACAAGCAATCGGAGAAGGTTCCGGTTCATCATCTGTATTATACGCAGTAATTACAGCTTTATTGGTTGCCATGGCAATGTATTTTATACAAGGAATTATGAAGCCAAAAGAAGCTGTTAATTTAACTTTAAAAGGAATTAGTGAGCTAATGCCATTAGCGTTGTTAATGTTGTTGGCATTTGCTATTGGAGACGCTTGTAAGGAACTAGAAACCGGAATTTACGTAGCCAATGTTACTAAAGATTGGTTGTCGCCAGAATTGTTACCGGCTGTGGTTTTTATCATTAGTTCTTTTATTGCTTTTTCTACCGGAACCTCTTGGGGAACTTTTGCTATTATGTTGGCAATTTCTATACCTATGGCAAACATTCATGGAGCAGATCCAACTATTGTGGTTGCTGCAACTTTAGGAGGTGGTGTTTTTGGAGATCACTGTTCGCCAATTTCAGATACTTCTATTATATCTTCTATGGCGTCTGCCAGTGATCATATAGACCATGTAAAAACGCAATTACCATATGCCTTAGTGGGTGGTGTAATTACAGTTTTAATGTATTTGATTATCGGTTTTTTAGGATAAATTCGTTTTTTAACGATCCTTTTTAAGAATTTGGGCGTTACCACAAGGGTCGCGCTTTCCACTATATCTTTTTGCGAAAAACAAAAAGGATGCCGTTGCAATCGCTAACGCGGGCGTAATTGCGAACAAACTGTAATTTTGATTAGATTGTTATTTCGCACTCAATTTGTCGTTTCGACCTTTTGGGAGAAATCTCATAATATTTATAGAACTATTTATATCACGAATAACCACACAATCTGTCATTTCGAAATGAGCTTTTTTAAGTATTTCGACTACGCTCAATATAAACTTATGAAAAATCTCACATTTAGCTTGTCATTTTGTTTGTTTTACCAAGTTTCATAAAGGAAAATCTTGTACGGTACTCGTTAAAAACGAGCACTAGCGTAAGAGAAAAGTGTGAGTCTTGTTAAGATTTTTATGGTATAATTGTTATGCGGCTTCTCCTAACGTCGAAGTGACAATTTTGAAGTTTTATTAACTTTTATAGTTTCATTTATATCACGAATAACCACACAATTTGTCATTTCGAAATGAGCTTTTCAGCGATTGAGAAATCTCACTTTAGCTTGTCATTTTATTTAATTTTAAGAGCGTTATCAAAAGAAAATCCTTCACGTACTCGTTAAAAAAGAGCACTAGCGAAAGAGAAATGTGTAAGTCTTGCTAAGAGTTTTATAGTATCACTTGTTATGCGACTTCTCCTGACGTCGAAGTGACAATTTTGAGTTTTTCTGGTTTAATTGAATCTAATTACACTCAATAACCACACAGTTTGTCATTTCGAAAAGAGCTTTTTTAAGTATTTCGACTACGCTCAATATAAACTTATGAGAAACCTGATAATGATTGTTCGCTTTTTTGTTATCAATGCAATAATACTTTTCTTAACGTAGAAGTAATAAGTTTAAAGGTCTTTCGAACTCTTCATTAAAATAAAAAACCTCTTTAAATTTTAAAACTTAAAGAGGTTGATAAATATATATGAAATATCTTTTTACTCAGCTAAAATACCACGTTTTTTAATGGAATCAATCATACGTAAAGAACCTTCTTTAATGGTGTTTTCTTTAAAGAGAAAGGTCTTTTCATACAACGTATTTCCTTCAAAAAAAGTAACCTGAAAACGATTGTTTAATTTGAACAACTCTGGTTGAATAAATTCAATTTTAGCAAAAGAATTTGCTGGAAGTTTGTCTAATTTTTTACGGAATAAAGACGTTATTTTAGTTTCAGAAAAACCTTGTGTAACAACTACCATCATTTCTAAATCAACATTTTTATTATTGATGATGTACACATTCCAATCGTTGGTTTTATAAATATCATTGTATTCATAAGCGATTGCCATTTCTACATCGGTAACTTCTGGTATTTGAATGTCTTTTTTCATAAAAAATAATCAAGAAAATAATTTGTTTTTGTCTTTGTAATTTGGTGTAATTACACCTTTTAAATTGTTAACAATAAGGTGTTTAAAAACACTTTCTACACCGTATTTATCAAAAAGATTTGTAGGTTCAAAAACTAAGCTTTTTAGTTTTGTAAAATACAAATCGCAAAACAAATTGATATTTAAATTTTTGCAAATATACTCTTTTTCTATAGCCTCTTCTAGTAAAGGTTTTAAGTTGGTTTTTATAAAATTGACTTTAAAATCAATAAAAACAGCATCTGCTTTGTGATGATATTTTTTAATTCCATATAAAAAAGTCGGTTGAAAATAGTCTAAGTATTGAAAATTTACTTTTTGAATTAAAATTATTTTCTCAATAGGATCTTCTGTAGTTTTTACAATTTTATCTATTTCGTGTAGGTATTTTTCAATAATAAAACGAACTCCTTTAGAAATGAGTTCGTCTTTAGTTTTAAAGTGTTTGTAAATGGTTTTTTTAGAAATACCAAGTTCGGAAGCGAGCTCGTTCATAGAAAAACGCTTGCTTCCAAACTTGATAAAATTTGTAATAGAACATTCTATAAGTTCTTGTTTACTAACCATTTTAAGTTATTATTTTAAACCACCACCCAAAGCTTCGTATAAGTTTACAACAGATTGTAATTGTTGTAATCTACTACCAATTACTTTAATTTCTGAGTTTAAGGCACTTTGTCTAGCTGTTAATAAGTCTAAATAAGTAGCATAACCATTCTTTAATAATTCATCAGAATTTTTCTCTGCTTTACGCAAAGCTTCCACTTCATTTTTTAAGAATTCGTACTTTTTATTTTCAGAATTGAATGAGTATAAAGCATTTGAAACTTCGTTACCTGCAACTAATAAAGTCTTTTTAAAATTTAAAAGTGCTTGTTCTTGTTGTGCAATAGCAACTTCTTTTTGCGTTTTTAGCTTACGCTTATTAAAAATAGGTTGTGTTAAACCACCAACTATATTTGCAAATAAAGAGTTTGCATTAAATAATTTATCTAATTCTAAACTTTGCAATCCGCCAGCAGCGGTTAACGTTAAAGAAGGATATAAACTACTTCTAGCAACATTTGTCAATTCGAAAGCACTTATTAAGTTATATTCAGCAGCAATTACATCTGGTCTGTTACTTAGTAATTCTGAAGCAAAACCTAATTTCATTTCAGTGGTTATAGTTTGGTCTTCTAAACTACTTCTTTCTACTTCTTGAGGTGTTTTACCTAATAAAATACTTAATGTATTTTCTGCTCTAAATAGTGCAACTTCTAAATCTACTTCTAATGCTTTCGCATTGTTGTATTGTGCAATATTTTGATCTACTGCAACCTGATTTGTTAATCCTGCTTCTTTTAAAGATTTAATGGTTTCTACCCCTTTTTCTCTTGTTTTAATAGATGTTTTGGTAATTTCTAACTGCGCATCTAAAGCTAAAATACTGTAATAAGTAGCTGCAATACTAGAAATCAATTGTGTTTTTACAGCTTGATGACCGGCAACACTTTGTAAATAGGTTGCTTGCGTTGCACGTTTATTGCTTCGTATTTTTCCCCAAATATCTGCTTCCCAAGAAAGTGATGCAGTAATATCCCATTGATCTGTAGAAGTATCTGTTAAAAACGCCCCAAATTGGGTGTTTTTAGATAATTCTTGATGTGTAAGATTAGGACCAACACTTAAAGAAGGTAAATAACCAGATTTTCCTTGTTTAGCATATGCTTCTGCTGCAACTATTTGTTGAATAGCAATACGAATGTCCATATTGTTTTGCAAGCCTTCTTCTATATATTGTTGCAAATAGGTATCTGTAAACAATGTTTTCCAAGATACATCTGCCATAGATATACTATCTGATGGCAAATTATCTGTTCTGTACAAGTTTTCTGTTTCTGTAACTTCTGGTCTTGTGTACTCTTTAGCAACAAAACAACTTTGTAACGTTAAAGCCATAACAGCTATAACGACTCCTTTTTGAAGGTTTCTTTTTTTTATAATTGATATCATCTTATGCTTCTTCATTTTGTTCAGAAATAACTGCTGGTTTACTAGAAACTTTTTCTTGTAACCATTGAAATAATATAAATAGTATCGGAATTACAAAGACTCCTAAAATGGTTCCTATCAACATCCCTCCAACGGCACCTGTACCGATAGAATTGTTTCCTTCAGACCCAACTCCTTTTGCTAATACTAATGGCATTAAACCAAGTATAAAGGCAAATGAGGTCATTAAAATAGGACGTAAACGAGATTTTGCTCCATGTATAGCTGCATCAGAAATACTTTCTCCATTTTTACGTCTTTGTAGCGCAAACTCCACAATTAATATGGCGTTCTTGGCGAGTAGACCAATCAGCATGATTAAAGCAATTTGGAAATAAATGTTGTTTTCTAATCCAAAAAACCAGGTACTTATATAGGCTCCGAATACACCAAAAGGAAGTGATAATACTACTGCAAATGGTAATAAATAACTTTCATATTGTGCACTTAATAAGAAATACACGAATAAAATACTCAATGCAAAAATAAATATAGTTTGGCTCCCAGCACTTACTTCTTCTCTTGTTAAACCAGAATATGCAATGGTGTAGTTACTTGGTAACTTTGCAACTTCTTCTTCAATAACTCTAATGGCGTCTCCAGTACTATAACCTTCGTTTGTAGCACCTGTTAGGGTCGTAGAATTAAATAAGTTGAAACGCGTTACCGATTGTGGTCCATATACACGTTCTAATTTTACAAACTGTGTAATTGGTGTCATTTCACCAGAGTTTGTTCTAACATACATGCTATTTAAATCATCTACGGTTGCTCTATCATCTGGTAAAGCTTGAATATATACTCTAAATTGTTTTCCGAATTTTGAGAAATCCGAAGCATATATACCTCCAATATAACCTTGTAATGTTGAGAAAATACTATTAATAGGCACTCCTTTTTCTTTTGCTAAAGGCACATTAATTTCCATTTCATATTGTGGATAATTTGTACTGAAAGAAGATTGTGCATATTTAATTTCTGGATGACTCATTAAAGCCATTGCAAATTCTTTATTTGCTTTGTCTAAGTCTTTAAATTCACCTCCAAATTTATCTAGTAAATTTACCTCAAAACCTGCAGAGTTACCAAAACCTCTAATACTTGGTGGCGAGAAGAAAATAATATTTGCTTCTGGGATGGTAGCTGCAATTCCGAATAATTTACCTGTAATTGCTTGTACAGAAGTAGAAGGATCTTCACGTTCTCCCCAATCTGCTAATTTTATAATACCAAAACCGTAATTACTACCAGCTCCACTAATTAAACTTCTACCTTTAATAAAGTTTACGGCAACAACACCATCTATATCTTTAATTTTACTATACAAATCTTTAGCTACTGCGTTTGTTCTATCTAAAGAAGCACCTGCTGGTAACTCAATATTTGCAAAAAGAATTCCTCTATCTTCATTAGGTACAAAACCGGTTGGTGTTTGTTCTGATGCCCAAAAAATTCCAACAATAGCTAAGACTAATAATAAACCAGATACCCATTTTCTCTTATATAAGAAATGTAGTGATTTACCATATCTATCAATAGTTGCGTTAAATCCTCTATTAAACAGCGTGTAAAAACGCTTTAAAGGACTTTTTCCTTTTATTTCTTCATCTTCTTTATGTGGTTTTAATAGTAAAGCACATAATGCCGGACTTAAAGTTAATGCGTTTACTGCAGAAATAAGGATTGCAATAATTAATGTAACTCCAAATTGCTCATAAAAAACACCTGTTGGTCCAGAGATAAAAGTTACTGGAATAAATACAGCTGCCATTACTAAAGTAATAGATATAATAGCTCCAGAAATTTCATTCATGGCAGTTAAAGTTGCTTTTTTAGCACTCTTTTCTCCTTCATCTAATTTGGCATGTACGGCTTCTACAACCACAATGGCATCATCTACCACAATACCAATTGCAAGTACTAATGCAAATAGTGTTAATAAGTTAATTGAGTATCCAAAAACATTCAAGAAAAAGAAGGTACCAATAATAGAAACTGGTACAGCTATCGCTGGAATTAAGGTAGATCTAAAATCTTGCAAGAAGATAAATACCACTAAGAACACCAATAAAAAGGCTTCTAATAAAGTACTGATTACTTTTTCTATAGATGCATTTAAAAATAAACTCGTATCGTAAGGTACAAAAACATCTAATCCTTCTGGTAAGTCTTTTTTTGCCTCTTCTAAGGTTTCTTTAATGTTTTCAATAATTACTTTTGCATTAGAACCTTTTGTTTGAAAAATCCCCATAAAAACTGCAGGATTTCCTTTACTCATTGCGTTAGACGCATAAGATTGTGCGTCTAATTCAATTTCTGCAACATCGTTTAAACGAAGAAATTGTCCGTTTCCTAATGCTTTTATAATAACATCTCCATATTGTTTTTCTTCTTTAAAACGACCACTATAGGTTAATGTATATGAAAATGATTCTCCACTATTTTCACCTAAAGAACCTGCAGCTGCTTCTAAATTTTGTTCTGCTAAGGCTGCTGTAATATCTGAAGGGATTAAATTATAAGCTGCTAATTTTTCTGGTTTTAACCAGATTCTCATAGCATAATCTTGTTGAGAGAATACACTAACATCTCCAACACCACTAATACGCTGAATAGCAGGAATTACGTTTATTTTTAAATAATTCTGAATAAAAGTAGCGTCGTAATTGTCGCTTTCAGAATACATAGAAATAAACATTAAAGCACTTGTTTCTTGCTTTTGAGTAGTTACACCTGTTTGTACAACCTCTGCAGGTAACAATGGTGTTGCTCTAGCTACACGGTTTTGAACGTTTACTGCAGCAATATCTGCATCTATTTCTTGATTAAAATAAACAGTTATTTCTGCTGTACCTGTGTTAGATGCAGTAGAGGTAATGTACGTCATACCTTCTACACCATTAATTTGCTCTTCAATAGGTACAATTACACTTTCTAAAACTGTTTCTGCGTTGGCTCCGGCATAAGAGGCAATTACCTTTATGGTTGGTGGAGCAATATCTGGGTATTCTTCTATTGGTAGGCTTGTAACGCTTATAATTCCAAGCAAAACAATGATAATAGAAATTACGGTTGAAAGAACGGGTCTTTCAATAAATGTTTTTAACATAACTAAATAAGTTTATGGTTTGCTAGTTTTTAAATAAAGTTTCTACAGGTTTAATAGCGTCATCAAAAGGAGTGTCTTGTGGTGTAATAACGGTACCACTTCTTAATTTACCAACTCCAGATACTACAATCTTATCTTTTAAATTGATTCCAGATTCAACTACATATAAATTGCCTACTGCTGCTTTTACTTTAATAATTGAAGTTTCTGCTTTGTTACCTTCTCCTACTTTAAACAACATAATATTTCCTTGTTGTTCATAAGTTGCTTGTTGTGGAACAACAATTGCATTTTCGAAAACAGTTGGAATTTGAATTTTACCACTATTTCCATTGGTTAATAGTTGGTTAGGATTGTTAAAAACAGCTCTTAAACTAACAGTACCTGTATTTTTATTTACTTGTCCTGTACTTGTTTCTATTTTACCTTTTTCTGCATACGTGCTTCCGTTTGCCAATACCAAATTGATTTCAGCATAATTTGCCAATTTTTCTTCTAAGTTTTTACCTTCTGCATTTTGTAAAAAGTCTAAATATTCACTTTCGTTTAAACTAAAAAAGGCATATACTTTACTAATATCACTCACTGTTGTTAATGGAGTTGGATCTGCTGGACTCACCAATGCGCCTTCTCTATAATTAATAGCACCTACATAACCATCTACTTGACTTCTAATAGTTCCATAAGCGATACTTGCAGAAACACTACTATAGTTAGCTTTGGCTTGTGCTAAATTTGCTTTCGCAGTTTCTAATTGAACCGAACTAATAATGTTTTTTTCTACTAACGGTACTAATTTGTTCACTTCTACTTGTGCAACATTAATACGCGCTTTTGCTGCACCAGCATCTTGACTTAAAGATTGTGTCTCTAGTCTAAATAAAACTTGGCCTTTACGTACTTTCTGACCTTCGTCTACCATTACTTTTTGTATGTATCCAGATACTTTTGCTCTAACAGCACTGTTTACAACTCCTTCTAAACTTGTTGGGTATTCATTAAAACTTGTAACTGTTTTAGGTTGCATGGTAACTACAGGAAAAGAAGGTGCAGGACCTTGTGCTGCTGCGGCTGGTTGCTCTTTGTTGGTGCAACTTGCAACTACTAAAAATACTCCTAGTGATAGTAATGATAATAATTTATAATGTTTCATTTTTTGTCTTGGTTTAAATATCGAATTTATGGTTGGCTATTTTAGTTTTTAATTCTTCTACAGAGGTTGTTGCTCCGTCTATAAATTTTATATAATCATCGTGAAAATTTAGATCGAACTTTTCTTCCTTATTTTCAATTTTATTCTTGTTTATAGTTTCTTTGTAATTTTTTATTTCTAGATGCATTTCACGCTCTTCTTTCCATTTATCTATCATACTATCTATATGCTGAAGAACCATTCCTTTATTAATGATAAAATATTTTTTACGATCACCTGTTTTTGTGAAATACACTATTTTATGTAAATCTTGTAAATGATTAAGGTGTGTAGAAATGGTGCTTTTACTTGCACAAAGTATGGTGACCATATCTTCAAAAGTGACTCCTTTTTTACCTGTTAAGATGATGTAAGCTAAAATACGAGCTGCAACTGGAGCTAATTGTTCTCTGTCTTCTAAATGCACACCTAGTTTTTCAACCAAGTCCATTTTTATTTTACAGATTTCTTCTTTCATTTTATTTGCTTTAAGACTGTTTTTGAAGTTCAATTATTCATTTTTAGTCAAATTCTTTGCAAAGATATATTTTTAGTTCGGAACAAACCGAACTTAACGAAGTTAATTTTTTGTTAAAGGAAAAAGCCGATAGTTATATCGGCTTTAAATTTTGTAATATGTAAGTTTGGAATGTGTTTATTATCCGCTAAAAGCGGATAAAGGTCTAGATAATAAGCTTTTTTAAAAATTTTTCTTTTGTAACTATAGAATTACCAAAGTTTATAAAACTCTTCTTTAGAGATTGCATCTCCATCACATTCATCTATGGTTAATGTGCCTTCGCACAAACCACCAAACTCATCTTCTAGATGATCTTCATTATATTTAGTAACTTTTTCGTTTTTGTAAACCGTAATTTGTTTTAAAACTTCGTCTGCATCATTGGTTTCAAAATACCAAGTTGAGGTTCCCCAATCTGCATATTCATCATCTCTTTCTTCGTCCCAAAATTGTGTAAAGTATTTCATTATCTAAATTATTTTTTACTATTAAAATTCACAATACCGATTATACAAACTTGTTAACTCTTTCCTTGTTAGGTTTTATAAAACAGATTTAAACTGTTCTAAGAAACGTTTATCGTTTTCATAAAACATTCTAATATCAGGAATTTGGTATAACAACATGGCAATACGTTCTATTCCCATTCCAAAAGCATAACCAGAATATTTTGTTGGATCTATGTTTGCATTTTTCAATACATTAGGGTCTACCATTCCGCATCCCATAATTTCTAACCAACCGGTACCTTTTGTAATTTTATAATCTGTTTCTGTTTCTAATCCCCAATAAATATCTACCTCTGCACTTGGCTCTGTAAAAGGGAAATAAGAAGGACGCAAACGTATTTTAGATTTACCAAACATCTCTTTTGTAAAGTACAAAAGGGTTTGTTTTAAATCGGCAAAAGAAACATCTGTATCAATATACAAACCTTCTACTTGATGAAAAATACAATGTGCTCTTGCAGAAATATCTTCATTTCTAAAAACTCTACCTGGAGAAATTGTTCTTATCGGTGGTTTATTTTCTTCCATATATCGTACCTGTACAGAAGATGTATGTGTACGTAGTAAAATATCTGGATCTTGTTCTATAAAAAACGTGTCTTGCATGTCTCTTGCCGGGTGATATTCTGGCAAGTTTAAAGCTGTAAAGTTGTGCCAGTCATCTTCTATTTCTGGACCTTCAGAAACGGTAAAACCAATTCTATTAAAAACATCAATAATTTGGTTTCTTACCAATGAAATTGGATGACGAGAACCCAAATTAATAGGCTCTGAAGGGCGTGATAAGTCTCCATAAAAAGATTTATTACTCTTAGCACTGTCTAAAGACTCGCTTAACTCGGCAACTTTTCCTTCTGCAGATTTTTTTAAATTATTTAATGCTTGTCCAAAATCTTTACGCAATTCTGCGTCTACATTTTTAAATTCAGCAAATAAATCCTTAAGTAAGCCTTTGCTACCTAGGTATTTAATTCTAAAAGTTTCAACTTCTTCTTTTGTGGTTGCGTTAAATGACTTTACATCACCAATCAGTTCTTTTACTTTATCTAACATTACATACTAAATTAGGTCGCGAATTTACACATTTTTATTTTTGTTGAATCTAATTTTTGGCTGAATACTTGTAATATATTAATGTTCTAAACTAGAAAATTAATATATTGTAAATTATATAAAACAGCATAATAATGAAAGAAAATATCTTATCTAATTTAAAAACATATGCATTTAAAGAGGTAACTTTTGATAAATTAATGCAAAATAGGATTAATAAGGTATTAATAGTTTGTTCTAACTACGATTTTTATATGCTTGAGGAAGATGGTAGAATTGAAGAACGAATTTTTAATGAATACACTTCTTTAAACCTAAGGCATCCACCAAATTTTATTCATGCAAATTCTGCAAAGAGAGCAATTAAAATGATGGAGACTCATCAAATAGACATTGTTATTACTTGGTTAGATATTGGTAATTATAATGCTTTTGAAACATCAAAAAAAATTAAAGAAGCTTTTCCTGATGTTCCTATTGCAGCTTTAAGTCATCATTCTTCTCAATTGAGAAGTAAGCTACAAAAAGAAAATACAGATAGTATAGATTTTGTTTTTCATTGGAATGGTAATGCAGACATATTTTTGGCAATTATTAAGTTAACCGAAGATAGAATGAATGCAGAAACGGATATTAATACGATTGGTGTTAAAGCTATTTTATTGGTAGAAGATTCACTGAAGTTTTATTCTAGATATATTCCGCTTATTTATAAAATTCTCCTTAAACAAACGCAAGGGTTAATGTCTGAAGGATTAAACGAGCATAGAAAAATGCTGTTAATGCGAGGGAGACCAAAAATTTTATTAGCCACTACTTTTGAGGAAGGTATTGATTTGTTTGATACCTACAAAGAAAATTTACTAGGTGTAATATCTGATGTTAATTACTTTAAAGACGGAGTTAGAAACAAAGAAGCAGGTTTTTTATTATTAGATTATGTAAGAAAATACAAACGTTATTTTCCTTTTTTAATGCAATCATCTAATGAAAATAATGAGAGGCGAACGTTAGAATTGAAAGGTAAATTTTTATATAAACATTCAGAAACTTTAGGTGTTGATATTAAAAATTATATTATAAAATACTTTGCTTTTGGAGATTTCGAGTTTTGGGATCCTACTCAAATGAAAGTTTTAGCAACAGCCAAAGATTTAGGTGAATTTCAAAGAGCTATAAAGAATGTTTCTGAAGATTGTTTGATGTATCATGCAAAAAGAAGTGAGTTTTCTAAATGGTTAAAATCTAGAGCGCTGTTTCCTTTAGCAGATTTATTGAGTGTTATAGAATATGATGAATTTGAAAACAATGGTCAAATAAGAGATTTCTTACTTAATTCTATTAAGGCATATTTAGTTTATAGATCTAGAGGTGTAATTGTAAAGTTTAATAAAGATAAATACGACGAGTTTGTTGGTTATGCACGAATTGGTGAAGGTGCTTTAGGAGGCAAAGCAAGAGGTTTGGCTTTTATAGATTCCTTTTTAAAACGGAATAATTTATATAACAAATATAAAAACGTAAGCATTACCATACCAAGAACTGTTGTAATAAGTACAGAGGTTTTTGATCAGTTTATAGAAACCCATAAACTAATAAAGTTTGCAGCAAAATGTACAGATGATGATAAAATATTACACGAATTTATTTCTAAAGATTTACCAGAATGGGCTTTAGAAGATATTAGAGCATTTTTAAAAACCACTACTTGTCCTATTGCAGTGCGTTCCTCAAGTATGTTAGAGGACTCAAATTATCAGCCTTTTGCAGGTGTTTTTGCAACCTACATGATTCCGAATTCTGAAATAAACAAAAAAGTTGAAATGGTTGCTAATGCAATTAAATCTGTTATAGCATCTGCTTTTTTTGAAAACAGTAAATTGTATTTAAAAGCAATATCACATACTATAGAAGAAGATAAAATGGCTGTAATTTTACAAGAAGTTATAGGTAAGCCATATCAAGATGTATATTATCCAAATATTTCTGGAGTAGCACGTTCTATTAATTTTTATCCCATTGGAGATGAAAAGGCAAGTGAAGGAATTGCAAATATTGCTCTAGGTTTAGGGGAAATAATTGTGGGTGGCGGACAAACATTACGTTTTTCACCATCTTATCCCAAAAAAATATTACAACTATCTTCTCCCGGCTCCACACAAAGAGAAACGCAACAGTATTTTTATGGTTTAGATTTGAATCCGGATAGTTATAAAGTTTCCACTTGTGAAGCCATCAATAAAAAGAAGGTAACGATTAGAAAAGCAGAAAATCACGGGTCTTTAAAGTTTGTAGCATCTACCTACGATTTACAAAATAATATGATTAGACCTGGTGTAATGCATGATGGTATTCGTGTAATTACGTTTGATAATATTTTAAAATACAATACATTTCCGTTGCCAGAAATTTTACAAGAACTCTTACGTGTTGGGCAACGAGAAATGAGAAGCCCTATAGAAATAGAATTTGCTGTAAAGTTAGATGTTCCTGCAGGTAAACCAAAAGAATTTAGCTTTTTGCAGATAAGGCCCATTATAGAAAGTATGGAAACCGTAAGTAAATTACCTGAAAATTTAGATATTTCTGAAACTATCATTTATTCTGAATCTGCTTTAGGAAATGGTAAATATGAAAACATTTGTGATGTAGTTTATGTAAAGCCAGAAACGTTTAATTCGGCAAATACAAGAGATATTGCAAGTGCCGTTGAAGAAATTAATAAAAAATTTGTAGCACTAGACAAGCCTTATATTTTGGTGGGTCCTGGACGTTGGGGTTCAAGTGATTCTTGGTTAGGAATTCCGGTGCTTTGGTCTCAAATTTCAGCTGCAAAAATAATAGTAGAATCTGGTTTAAATGATTTTAGAATAGACCCGAGTCAAGGGACTCATTTTTTTCAAAATTTAACCTCTTTTAAAGTAGGGTATTTAACCATCAATCCGTTTATAAAAGATGGCTTTTTTGATGTAGATTACTTAAATGAACAAGAAGCAGATTTTGAAGATTCTTTTTTAAGGCATATTTCTTTTAAAAATGACCTTACTGTTATTATTGATGGTGAAAATAATAAAGCAGCTATTTTTAAAGAAGGTATCTCTTTGGAAAACAGTACTTCAAATATAGAAGAATCATTTGAAGAATTGCCTCCAGAAGGATTTATGTAAAATGTATATTTTATAAAAAAACACTTCAAATAAATGAATTAATATTCAAATTCTTAGAAAAGAGATAAAATATTGTTAATTATCAAAAAACATGCTGAAAATTTTATTTTAAAATCAATTTTAAAATGTATTTTTGAAGTATAAGTTATTCAATAAAAATTACTAATTATACCATTATGAATGTAAAAGAAATTTTAACAAATTTGGAAACAAAACACCCTGGTGAAAAAGAATATTTACAGGCTGTTAAAGAGGTTTTAGAGTCTATTGAGACAATTTATAATGAAAATCCACAATACGAAGCCGCTAAAATTATTGAACGTTTAGTAGAACCAGATAGAATTTTAACCTTTAGAATTTCTTGGATTGATGATGCAGGACAGGTTCAGGTAAATATTGGGCATAGAGTGCAATTTAACAATGCCATAGGTCCATACAAAGGAGGTATTCGCTTACACCCAAGTGTAAATTTAAGTATTTTAAAGTTTTTAGGATTCGAGCAAATATTTAAAAATGCCTTAACAACACTACCAATGGGAGGTGGAAAAGGTGGTTCTGACTTTAATCCAAAAGGAAAATCGGATACCGAAATTATGCGTTTTTGCCAAGCATTTATGCTAGAGTTATGGAGAATGATTGGACCAAGTACAGATGTACCAGCTGGAGATATTGGGACAGGTGGTAGAGAAATTGGGTTTATGTATGGTATGTATAAAAAATTACAACAAGAACATACAGGTGTTTTTACAGGAAAAGGTTTAAACTGGGGAGGAAGCTTAATAAGACCAGAAGCAACAGGTTTTGGTGGAGTTTACTTTACAAAAGAAATATTAGAAACTAAAAATGATAATTTTAAAGGTAAAACAGTAGCGCTTTCTGGTTTTGGAAACGTAACGTGGGGTGTGGCTTTAAAAATTACAGAATTAGGCGGAAAAGTAGTTACAATTTCTGGTCCTGATGGATATATTTACGATGAAAAAGGGTTAGATGATGATAAAATTAGTTACTTATTACAGTTAAGAGCATCTAATAATGATATTGTTTCTCCGTATGCAATTGAGTTTCCAGAAGCAAAGTTTTATCCTAATGAAAAGCCATGGGGTGTAAAATGTGATATTGCAATGCCTTGTGCTACTCAAAATGAATTAAATGGAGAAGATGCCTTAAAATTAGTTGCAAATGGCGTGCAATATGTTGCAGAAGTTTCTAATATGGGTTGTACTCCAGAAGCTGTTCATGCATTTCATGATGCTAAAATTTTATACGCACCTGGTAAAGCAGTAAATGCTGGTGGAGTTGGAGTTTCTGGTTTAGAAATGTCTCAAAATGCAATGAAACTAAACTGGACTAAAGATGAAGTAGATGAAAAATTACATCAAATAATGCATTCAATTCATACAGCTTGTTTAATATACGGAACAGAAGAAGATGGCTATGTAAATTATGTAAAAGGAGCAAATATTGCTGGTTTTATTAAAGTAGCAGATTCTATGTTAGATTTAGGAGTTGTATAAAAATAAATAAATTAAATACTAAAGCGCATCAATTTTATTGATGCGTTTTTTTTTTGCTTTTTGCAGAAATAATATTTTATGTATGCTATTGAATGTAAGAGAATTATAAAATGTAAAAGAGCTGGGTTTTTACAGATTTTAACTCAGTAATGTTTGTCTTTTAAAATGAATTTATAAAGTAGTAAAAGCAGTAAAATAAAGGGATAATATGAGGGTTTATAAAGATTAAATAATTTTTTTTAAAGGCTAATAGTTTTAATTTCAACCAAGTTAGATTCGTAAGTTTGATTCTCTTAAGTTTTACTAAAACTTAAATATAACTTATATTTGTTATCGTTAAATTTTTATAAAATTCAAGAAAAATGCTTACAAAGATAGAGTCCAAAATAGAAGATTTCATGCAGTTGGTTGAAAAAAGAAACAGCCATGAACCTGAATTTTTACAAGCAGTTAGAGAAGTCTCTGAAACTTTAATTCCTTTTATTATTGATAATAAAAAGTACTACGGTAAAAACCTTTTATTAAGAATGGTAGAGCCAGAAAGATTAATTTCTTTTAGAGTAACATGGACAGATGATGATGGAGAAATAAGAGTTAATAGAGGGTATAGAGTTCAAATGAATTCTGCTATTGGACCTTATAAAGGTGGTTTAAGATTTCACCCTTCTGTAAATGCTAGTATTTTAAAATTTTTGGCTTTTGAACAAGTGTTTAAAAACTCTTTAACAACATTGCCAATGGGTGGTGGTAAAGGTGGTTCTGATTTTGATCCGAAAGGAAAATCTGATCGTGAGATTATGAGTTTTTGTCAGAATTTTATGAGTGAATTACAAAAACATATTGGACCAAATACAGATGTGCCTGCAGGAGATATTGGAGTTGGAGCAAGAGAAATAGGGTATTTGTTTGGAATGTATAAAAAATTAAGAACAGAATTTACTGGTATTTTAACAGGAAAAGGGATTGAATATGGTGGCTCACTAATAAGACCAGAAGCTACAGGTTACGGAACTGTATATTTTGCAGCATCTATGTTAAAACTTAAAAACGACTCTTTTAAAGGTAAGAATGTAGTGATTTCTGGATCTGGAAATGTTGCGCAATATGCTGCTGAAAAATCTATTGAATTTGGAGCAAAAGTATTAACGCTTTCTGATTCTGGAGGATATATTTATGATGAAGATGGTATTGATACAGAAAAGTTAAACCATGTGATGTATCTTAAAAATGAAAAGCGTGGTAGAATTAGTGAATATTTGGAAAAATACCCAAACGCAAAGTATTTTAAAGGAGAAAGACCTTGGTCTGTTAAATGTGATATTGCATTGCCATGTGCAACTCAAAATGAGTTAAATGGTGAAGAAGCAAAAACATTAATTAAAAACGGTTGTATATGTGTTACTGAAGGAGCAAATATGCCTTCTACACCAGAGGCTGTTCATGAATATCAAAAAGCAAAAATCTTATTTGCTCCAGGAAAAGCATCTAATGCTGGTGGTGTTGCAACTTCTGGTTTAGAAATGAGTCAAAATTCATTAAGATTAAACTGGTCTAGAGAAAAAGTAGAGGAAAGGTTAAAAGAAATTATGCAAAAAATACATGATTCTTGTGTTGAATATGGTAAAAATGAAGATGGGTCTGTAGATTATATCAAAGGAGCAAATATTGCTGGTTTTGTAAAAGTTGCAGATGCAATGCTAGCACAAGGTGTAGTATAATAGAACTCTTATAAGTTATAATATAAATGAAACGCGTCAATTTTTTGACGCGTTTTTTTGTTTATTTGCCTATATAAAACAATTTATGAGCTTTCTAATTTTTATTTTCTTAGGTTTCGGTGTTGCTATCTTAGGTAGTATAACACCTAGTTTTTTAAACTTAACAGTCGTTAAATTCAGTCTAAGGAATGGAAAAAAAGCAGCGTTTTATCTTATTGGAGGGTATGCTACTGTTTTATTTTTTCAAGCCAATATAGGTGCTTATTTATCGAGTATTTTAATGGAAAACTCAGAATACATAACCTTATTACAAAAAATAGGTACAGGTATTCTCTTGCTGCTTTCTATTAACTTTTTTAGATTGTATTTTACATCCAAAGAAAAGAAGATAAAAGAAGAAATACCTAAGTCTAAAGCCTATTTACATGGTATTGTAATGTCTCTTTTAAATACCATTGCAATTCCGTTTTATTTTACAACTATTTCTGTTTTAATAGGGTTAGAATACTTTGAATATTCTTACCTAAATGGATTTTATTTTTCAATTGGTTCTACAATTGGTTCTTTTACGTTATATTCATTGTATGCTATTATTGCCAAAAACATTGAACATAAACTAACTTTTATTGCTTCTAAAATGGATTTAATTTTAGGAACTTTAACAGGTGTAGTTGCGTTAGGAAACTTTGTTTTCCTACTTTACAAATAATTTATTTTGAATATCTTTTTACTCTTTTTTTTCGGGTTTATTTTCTCTTTCGTTGGTTCTATAACACCAAGTATGTTAAATATGACTGCGTTAAAAATTAGCTTAGAAAAAGGGAAATTAGCAGCTAACAAATACGCATTCGGAGTTTCTTTAATTATCGTTCCTCAGGTGATAATAGCGGTTGTTTTAACCAAATACATTGCACAAAACCCAACTATCCTAGAAACCTTAGAAAAAGTAGGAATCGTTGTTTTTATCGCTTTATCTTATTATTTTTATAATGAATCTAAAAAAGGGAAAATAAAAATTGATGAGGTAAATATCAAAGAAATAAATCCCCTACTAACTGGTATTTCACTATCTGTTTTAAACATGTTTGGCATTCCTTTTTTTAGTGGAACCATTATTACGTTAGATGTTTTTAAGTTGTTTAGTTTTGAGGCTGTTTCTGTACTATTTTTTACGTTAGGATCTGTATTAGGAACATTTTATATCCTATTTTTATATGGGAAATTTGCAAAAATTATTCAACAGAAAACAGGGAAACTCACAAAAGATATCAATCTAATTTTATCCATAATAACAGGTTTAGTAGCTGTTTTTACATTTATAAAACTATTTATTTAAAGAGAATATGAAAATTTTAAAAAACTTAATCGTTCAAGGAAAACACAGTAAACCTATTGTTGCAGATGTTTTTTACAAAGAGAATCATCAACCAAAAAAAGTAGTTATTTTCTGTCATGGTTACAAAGGTTTTAAAGATTGGGGAGCTTGGAATTTAATGGCGGAAGCGTTTGCAGAAGCAGGTTTTTTCTTTATAAAATTCAACTTTTCTCATAACGGAGGTACCGCTGAAAACCCTATAGATTTTCCGGATTTAGAAGCTTTTGGAAATAATAATTATACCAAAGAACTAGACGATTTAGAAAGTGTTATCGATTGGATTTCATCCGAAGAAAAATATAAAAACGAAGTTGAAATAAATGATATTTCAATAATTGGACATAGTAGAGGTGGCGGAATTGTCTTACTAAAAGCAAATGAAGATACAAGAGTGAAAAAAGTAATTTCCTTAGCTGCAGTGTGCGATTTTGGCTCTAGAAGCTCAACAATTGGCGATTTAGAAAACTGGAAGAAAACAGGTGTTAAATACGTTTTAAACGGACGAACAAAACAAAGTATGCCGCATTTCTATCAGTTTTATTTAGATTTTAAAGAAAACGAAGAGCGTTTAAATATTCAGAAAGCGGTAGAAAATTTAAAAATTCCACAGTTAATAATTCACGGAGATAAAGATACTTCTGTTTCTATTGATGAAGGTAAAAATATACATTCTTGGAATGCTGAAAGTCAATTCGAAATTATTAAAAATGCAGATCATATTTTTAATGTTTCTCATCCTTGGAAAAAAGAAAACATGTCTAAAGAATTAGAAGAGGTAATTGAAGTTTGTATTGATTTTTTGAAAAAATAAATCTACAAAGTATTTCCTTGTAGATTTATTTTAGGGTACTTGTTTTAGATTTCAAACTCTTTAGCAGAAAAGTAAATATCTATTGGAGAAGCTCCTACGTTATCTACCGTTTTTGCTACAGTTTTATCTGCGTTATAAATTACTAAACCACTATTATCTGGATCTATAAAATCCTTTAAACCGATAACGTAAACTTGTTTCGTATTTGGGTGTTGTTTTACAACTGTGTTAAATGCAATTCCGTCGTTAATTGGTGCTGCAAACTCTTCAATTACTTTGGTTTCTGTATTAAAAGTGTAAATTTTTCCAGATGCAGATTCAGACCAAAAAGCATTCACACTTTCTGAGTTCATTGTTAAAATACTATTTGTGTATAAATTAATAACACCATCTGTATCAGTTACTGTTTCATTTATAGAATAGTCTTCATTTAGTTTTGTAAAGGTGGCAGCTGTGGCTCTCTTTTCTTTTGCTACCCAAATAGTTCCGTTTTTATCTTTTAAAAGTCCAGAAATACTGTCATCAAAAGTTATTACAGAAGTAAATTCTTTAGTAGTCATATTCATTACAACTAATTCCTTTCCATCTGCAATTAACACATTTTCTGCATCTACAATTAGTGCAGCATTGTTAAAAAGAATTTCATTAGAAACCTCACTTATAGCATCACCAATACCAGTAGTGGTATTTACATGGCAAAGATTGTAATTTCTACTTCTTCCACTTCCAGAGGTATTAATTACCAAACCATCCGTGTTAGAATACATTTGTAAATAAGATGGAGAAGATACGTTAGAAGAAGTTATAGATTCTTCTACACTTAATGTTTCTAAGTTAACTTTAGAAATATATGATGGTCCGTTTTGACTTACAATATATAGTTGATTATTATAGCTAGAAAAAGAGGTGCTTTCTGCATTTTCAGATACAGTAACGTTTGGTGTTGCAATTTGATTTTCGTCTAGAAATGTAAGTGCTGTTTTATCACTTTCTAGAGATAAGATAAAGGCATTATTGTAAGTTATTGGAGCTTCAGGAACTACATCTTTTTTAGTACAAGATACTGCAAATAATAAGCCAATTAAGGCTAATCTAGTTAGACAACTTTTCATTATGATTGATTTTAAAATTTTAAATAACAAAATAGGCAAGTTCTTACCCTTATTAAAAAGCGAAAAAACCATGCATATGACACGTATTTCTTTTAACTTTTTTCCCGAAAGTTAAAAAAGACGAATATAATTTTTGGCAGGTCTCCTGGCTTGCATTTTGTTAAAACCTTCCCGTCTTTTGTAAAGACAGTGGTGTAAGAAATAACGATAATCTAAACTAGACAATGCTTACAGTTGCGGGAACAGCTCAGGCTTAAAAAAACTACCTGATTCCCTTTTAATTTTAATTCAATTTATTGAATATAAAACCAAAAATTTATGATGCAAAAGTATCCCCTTTTTTCATTATAAAAAACTAATTTCAACAAATAATCTAGTGTATTTTTAGGTCTTAGGAATTGCAATTTCCTTTTATGAGATAGCGAGATTTCTCAATCGCTAAAGTTCTTATTTTGAAGTGATAAAGCTGAATGCAAAAAAACACAGAACTTATCACTGAGAAGTATTTAGAAGTCTAATAGCAGTGATACCATAAACATGAGCAAATTCATGAGATTCCTCAATCGCTTAAAAAAAGCTCATTTCGGAATGACGAACTGTATGAAAAAAACACCCAATTTGTCATTTCGACGAAAGGAGAAATCTCATAACAGTGATCCCAAAACAGCGAGCAACATTATGAGATTTCTTTCTCCATTCGAATTAACAAACAGCGTAAAACACTGAATACTGCTGCTGTAAGCTGAATACTAAAACCACAAACTACTTCTCACTCTCCAATTCCAAAACCTTTTGAATCATTTTATCATCCTGGTGCATAATTCTGTAAAAGCCAACATCGCCAAAAAGTGTATTTGCAATAGAAGCTTTTAGGTATTTTTCTAAGCTTATTTTGGTTGTTAAAGAAGGTTTAAAAGTATCTTTAATATCAGATAAATAACTATTAAAAACAGTCCCATCTGTATCAAAATCTGTAATAAAACTATCTATTGTCCATTTTTGCAGCTTTTTTCTATTGTTATCAACATAATCAAAAGCAAAATCATTAATGGTATTAAAGTAGTAACCATTCATATAAGAAGTAGTGTCTATTGGTACAAAAACATCCGGAATAATTCCTCCGCCACCATAAACAATCTTTCCTTTAGGAGTTTTATATTTAAGAGAATCTACCACTTTTATGCTGTCTTTATTTAACAATTCACCATTAGAAACCCTCTTCTGATAATCTGTATAATAATTCTTATTTCCTTTGTGGTCATATGGTTTTTGAATAGATCTACCGGTTGGCGTATAATAACGAGCCGTTGTTAAACGCACAGCAGAACCATCGCCTAAATCCATTTCTATTTGTACCAAACCTTTTCCAAAAGAACGTCTTCCAATAATGGTTCCTTTATCGTTATCTTGTAAAGCACCCGCTAAAATTTCTGATGCAGAAGCAGAGTTTTCGTCAATTAAAACATACAAACCACCTTTTTCAAAATCACCTTTAGAGGTTGCAAAAGATTCATCTATTTCGTTTTTATTGTTTTTTGTAAAAACAATCAGTTTATCATCTTCTAAAAATTCATCAATAATACTATTTGCAATGTCTATAAAACCACCACCATTGCCTCTAATATCAAGAATTAAATCGGTCATTCCATCATCAATTAAGGTGTTTAATGCAGATTTAAATTCACTGTAAGTATTTCTCGCAAAACGATCTAATTTAATATAACCAACAGAGTCGTTCACCATATATGCTAAATCAACACTTTTAATATTTACATTACCACGAGTCACAGAAACGGTAAAAGTAGAGTCAATACTTTTTCTATAAATTTTAAGCGCAACTTTGGTATTTGGTTTCCCTTTTAAATAACCAGGCACTTTATCGGTGTACATTTTTTTACCATACAAAGTATCTTTGTTAGCCATTAAAATTCTGTCTCCTGCCTTAATTCCTGCTTTTATACTTGGTCCACCTTTTATAGGTTGAATAACGGTAATTGAATCTTCAATCATTCTAAACTGAACGCCGATTCCTACAAAATTACCTTGCATGTTTTCTGTAACTGCTTGCAGCTTTTCTTTAGGAATATAAACAGAATGCGGATCTAGTTTACCCAACATTTGCGTAATAGCTCCGTCTAAAAGACTTTCTGTATTTACGGTATCTACGTAGTCTTTTTCAATAAAATTAATAAGTTTTCTTATTTTTAGTTCTTGAGACGAATTTTTATTTAAAGACAACATATTGCTACCACTTCCGTTAAGCGAAAGTCCAATAAGTAAACCAAAAATAACTGCTAAAGATAAGTATATAGGGAGGTTGTTTCTATTCTTCATAAGGTAAATGCATAATTTCTACGCCTGCTTTTTCTAGAAAATTGATACCAGAAGTATCCTTGTATGATTCTGCATACACAACACGTTTTATTCCTGCTTGGTGAATTAATTTGCTGCACTGAGTACATGGAGATAAGGTAATATATAAGGTTGCACCCTCTGCAGATTGTGTAGAAGACGCCACTTTTAAGATCGCGTTTGCCTCTGCGTGTAAAACTTCCCACTTTGTAACTCCATTACAATCTTCGCAAGAATTATCAAAACCAGTAGGTGTTCCGTTAAAGCCATCAGAAATGATCATTCTGCCTTTTACAATTAACGCACCTACTTGTTTACGTTTGCAATGAGAGAGTTTCCCCCATTCGCGAGCCATTTTTAAATAAGCCCTATCGTATTTTAATTGTTTCTTTTCAGTCATACAGAACGAAAGTAAAAAGATTTAGATAAATATGACGTTAATAATTAGACAAAATTTATTTTCAGCTGTTATGAATAATTTTTTGGGCGTTCCCTTATAGGTCGGGCTTTCCCCTACAATCTTTTTATTCATCCTTCATAAAAAGGATTTTCACTGCAATCCCTAACGCAGCTAGTCTGCAAACAGCAGTTTAATACTTTAAAATTTAAGGCTTACCAAAACACTCTATCTAGCATCATTTGTATAGAAAAACCAATTACAATAGACGAGCAAACTAAAATCCAATCTCTTCTGCTAACTCTAAAAAAGTTTTGAAGTAATGTACCAACAATTAAAATACCTAAGACAATAATAATTTGAGCAGCTTCTATACCTAATGCAAATTCTAATAGCGGAAACAATTTATTTTCTTCTTTACCAACCATCATTTTAAAATAGTTAGAAAACCCTAAACCGTGAATTAAACCAAAAAACAAAGCAAATATTAAGTTGATGTTTTGTTTACCTGAAGCAGTGTTTTTAGCTGTAAAAACATTTATTGCTCCAGTTATAAAAATGGTTACCGGAATTAAATATTCAATAATATCTATTCTAATTTTTAGAATTCCGTAGGCAGATAAAGCCAAAGTAACAGAATGACCAATTGTAAATAAGGTTACTAACCATAAAACTTTTTTCCATTGTTTAAAGCTAAATACAACAGCTAGCACAATCAAAAATAAAATATGATCGTAAGCAGATAAATCTAACACATGGTTTAACCCCATTTTAAAATACAGTAAAAAATCGTCCATTAAAAAAAATAATTAAGTGTGAATGGTAAAGATATTAAAAACAGTTATCGCATAAAAACCTAAATACACTATTAACAATTCTAATTACTAAATTTTAAATAAAATCAAATTTATAAGTATTCATTCCTTTAAATCGATAATAATTTGATAAATACGTAAAGTTTATTACTTTAAATAAGTATTAATACGTAATAATACTTAGTTTTGTAATTCAAATACGTAATTATGAAAACAGTTATAGTTGTCGGAAACGGAATGGTTGGTTATAAATTTTGCGAAAAATTTGCAGCAACTCCAGAAAGTAAAGATTTTAAAGTTATTGTTTTTGGTGAAGAACCAAGACCTGCTTATGATAGAGTTCATTTAAGTGAGTTTTTCGAAAATCAAGATGCAAAAGCCTTAGAAATGGCACCTGCAGAATGGTATAAAGAAAACAATATCGATTTAATTGTTGATGAAAGAGTTTCGGAAATCAATAGAAAATCTAAAGTAATTACTACGGCAAACGATAGAGCCTTTTCTTATGATTATTTAGTGTTAGCAACAGGTTCATCTGCTTTTGTTCCACCAATTAAAGGCGTAGAAAAAGAAGGGGTTTTTGTATACAGAACTATAGAGGATTTAGAAGGAATGTTGGCGTATGCAGCAAAACTGAAAGAGAAAAACCCAAATGCAAGAGCTGCCGTTTTAGGTGGAGGATTGTTAGGTTTAGAAGCAGGTAAAGCCGTTATGGATATGGGATTAGAACCTCATATTGTAGAGTTTGCCTCTAAGTTAATGCCAAGACAATTAGATTCTAGAAGTAGTAACGTATTGCAATTAAAATTAGAGTCTATAGGATTAAATATTCATTTAAACAAAGCAACCAATCAAATTCTAGGTGATACATGTATTACAGGAATGGAGTTTGGCGAAGATGATGTTTTAGACGTAGAAATGTTAGTCGTTTCTGCCGGAATTAGACCGAGAGATGAGCTAGGTAAAGTGTCTGGTTTAGAAATGGGTGTTCGTGGCGGAATTGTAGTAGACAATAAAATGCAAACTTCCGATCCAAGTATTTTTGCAATTGGAGAAGTTGCTTTGTACAACCAAATGATTTTTGGTTTGGTGGCGCCTGGTTATGATATGGCGGGCGTTGCAGTAAATCAAATTATTGGAAATGTAGAAGAATTAATGCCTGCAGAGATAGATATGTCTACCAAATTAAAATTAATTGGTGTAGATGTAGCAAGTTTCGGAGAGCCTTTTATGCCAGCATCAAAAGGACATTCAGTTATTTTCGAAAATAAAACTCAGCATTTATATAAAAGAATTAATGTTAGTTTAGATGGAAAGTCTTTATTAGGAGGAATCTTAGTTGGTGATGCATCGGACTATAATATGTTGCACCAAGTATATTTAAACGGAATGCCAATTCCAGAAGATGCAGCACAATTAATATTGCCAGCAACAGAAGGCGGTGCTTTTGGTAGTGCTTTAGATTTACCAGACGAAGCGCAAATTTGTTCTTGTGAGAATGTAACAAAAGGTCAGATTTGTGGAGCCATAAAAGACGGTTCTTGTGAGGATTTAGCCGGAGTTATATCATCAACAAAAGCAAGTACAAGTTGCGGTGGTTGTAAACCAATGGTTACAGATTTGGTAAACGAAACGTTGAAATCACTTGGTAAAACGGTTAAAAATGTAATTTGTGAACATTTTGAATATAGCAGACAAGAGTTATACGGAATTATAAAAGCTAAAAAACTGACTTCCTTTAACGAGGTGTTAGATGCTTGTGGAACTGGTCATGGTTGTGAAACTTGTAAGCCGTTAGTTTCTTCAATTTTTGCAAGTTTATATAATGACACGCCAAATAAAGAAGATGTTACTCAAGATACAAACGATAAATTTTTAGCAAACATTCAGCGTAACGGAACCTATTCTGTAGTGCCAAGAATTGCTGGTGGAGAAGTTACTCCAGAAGATTTAATTGTTCTAGGCCAAATTGGATCGAAATACAATTTATACACAAAAATTACCGGTGGAGCTCGTATCGATTTCTTTGGTGCAGAATTAAACGATTTACCTGCTATTTGGAAAGAGTTAATTGCTGCTGGTTTTGAAAGCGGACATGCGTACGGAAAATCGTTAAGAACTGTAAAAAGTTGTGTCGGTTCTACATGGTGTCGTTATGGTTTAGATGAAAGCATCACGTTTGCCATTGAACTAGAAAACAGGTATAAAGGATTGCGTTCTCCGCATAAAATTAAAGGTGGAGTTTCTGGTTGTATCCGTGAATGTGCAGAAGCGAGAGGTAAAGATTTTGGAATTATTGCTGTAGAAGGTGGTTGGAATCTTTATGTTGGTGGAAACGGTGGAGCAACACCAAGACATGCTCAGTTATTAGCAGAGAAAATAGACAACGAAACGGTTATTAAATATTTAGACAGATACTTAATTTACTACATACAAACTGCTGCTCCGTTAATGCGAACTGCCGCTTGGTTAGATAAATTAGAAGGCGGAATTGAGCAATTGAAAAAAGTAGTTATCGATGACAGTTTAAATATTGTTGAAGATTTAGAAAAAGAAATGCAATTCTTGGTAAATGCGTACGAATGTGAGTGGAAACAAGCCATCGAAAATGAAGAAACTCAAAAACGTTTTCAGCATTTTGTAAATTCAGATGATAGAGATGATAACTTAGTATTTGTTCCGTTACGTGATCAGAAAATGCCAGAACTTTGGAAAAATTAATTTTTCAGCTATAAATGATAACGTACAGTTTTGTCATTTCGACGTTAGGAGAAATCACATAAAGTTGCTCAACATTATGTGTTCACCGTAATGCGACTTCTCTTAGAATTGAAGTGACAGAACGTTTTAAAATAACATTTTAAATCTCAATTATTTTCAATAATACTATTTAGTTGAACAGAAATAACAAATACAATTATGGACACATTACTTTTAAAATACAAAACAGTAAAAGAAGCAGATGTAAAGGTTTGGTTTAAAGCAGCTCCTGTAAATGCATTTCCAAAAGATGGTGGTGCATGTGTAAAATATAAAGATTTACAAATTGCTGTTTTTAATTTTTCTAGATTAGGTAAATGGTATGCTTGTCAGAATTTATCACCAGAAAAACAAGAAAACGTGTTGTCTAGAGGTATGTTGGGCGATCATAAAGGGATTCCTAAAATTGCGTGTCCGTTACACAAGAAAACATTTTCATTAGAAACGGGCGAAAATTTAAATGCAGATTTAGAACCTATTGCTGTATATCCAATTAAGATTGAAGCAGAAAATGTGTATATTGGCTTCTCAGAATAAACAAAAAAGATGAAGCCAACAAGATTTGAAACTGCTATTGCTATTATTGATAAAAAAAATGCAGAAGACCCAAACAACTATCAAGTTTCTGGATTAGAGTATCCTAAAGAGTTATTATACTCGCAAAGAATGACAAGAAAGTTGCTTCAGTTTGATCCTAATGCATCAAAGGCACTTCAAATTTCTGCAAGAGCACAACACATTTGTCGTTGGAAAATTGGTAGAAAAGAATATCCAATGGATAGGACTGGATATTTAAAATGGCGTGAAGAATTAAAAAAAATGCATGCAAAACTTACAGGAGAAATCTTAGAAAAAGTTGGTTTTGATGATGAATTTGTAGACCGAGTAGAAAAGATTATCTTAAAAAAATTAATCAAGAAAAACGAAGAAGCTCAAACTTTAGAAGATGTTATTTGTTTGGTTTTTCTAGATTATTATTTTGATGAATTTGCAGCAAAACATACCGATGAAAAAATTATCGATATTTTAAAGAAAACGTGGGTAAAAATGTCTGATAATGGACATGCAGCAGCGTTAAAAATTCCATTTTCAGAAAAAAGTCTAGACTTGGTAAAACAAGCTATTTCATAAATAAAATGTAATTTAACATGACTAAAAACGGCAATTCATTAGACCAAAGAACGTTTGATAAATTAAGCCGTTTATACATTATTGCATTAAGTACCATTGCACTTTCTGTAGTAATTAGTCAGGTTTTAGTTCGTAATCATTTAGAAACTCAAAAAAGTGATTCTACCGTAATTAATGTGGCTGGTAGACAAAGAATGTTGAGTCAGAAATTAACCAAAGAAATAGTTTCTCTTTCTGATTATTCTGATAAAAAAAATAGACTTCTACTTAAGAATAAAATTTCAGAAACCCTTTATCTGTGGCAGTTATCTCATCATGCGCTTCAAAAGGGTAATGACAGTTTAGGGCTTCCTGAACATAATAGCGATAAAATTAAAAGTGAATTTAAAGCGATTAATCCTGTTTTTAATACTATTGAAAAAGCAGCAAAATCAATCGTAAAAAAAATATCACAAAACCCTACTATTCCTATTGATGCGCTAACATCAGAAATTAAAAAAGTAACTCATAATGAAGGTTCTTTTTTATTGATGATGGATGAAATTGTAAATCAATACAATGTAGAAGCTGATAAAAAAATAGCTTGGTTAAAAAAATTAGAATTTCTTTTAATGTCTTTCACGTTAATAATTCTTTTAGGTGAATTTTTATTTATTTTTTGGCCAACAGCAAAATCGGTAAAAGCAACACTTTCAGAGTTATTATCCGCAGAAAAAAGAGCTAAAAAAATGGCTTTTGATGCTGACGAACTTAGTCTTTCGAAAGAGAAATCGATAAAAGAATTACGTGCGTTTAGCCATGCAATAGATGAAACGTTATTGTTTGCAAGGGTTTCGCCAAGCGGAAACTTAATTCATATTGGAAATAAATTTTCACGCTTGTTTAGATTATCAAACTTAAAGAATGAAGTGTTATTTTGGAATGTTTTATCTAAAAATGAAAACGAACAATTAGTAATTGAAGGCTTAATTAATAAATATAAAAAAACAGGTTGGCAAGGAGAAGTAAAAGCAACCATAAAGGGCGATATCGATATTTGGTTAGAAATGTCTTTGGTGCCTTATAGACCAACAGAAGATAGGTCCGAATTGTTAATTATTGCCTCTGAAATTACAGATAGAAAAGCGGCTCAAATAGAAGTAGAAAGACTTACAGAAGAAAGTTTTGAAGAGAAAATGAGTCAGCAAAAGATAATCTCTAGTAAGATTATTGAGAATCAAGAAAAGGAGCAAAACAGAATTGCTAAAGATGTGCATGACGGAATTGGGCAAATGCTAACTGGATTAAAGTACAATCTAGAAAGCATCAATATGAATGATATTGAGAAAACAACTTTAAAGATTGAACACTTAAAAGAATTAACAACAAATATTATAAAAGGAGTTAGAACTGCTACGTTTAATTTAACTCCTCCAGAATTATCAGATCACGGAATTGTGCCTGCAATTACCAAGTTAACACACGAATTAGGAAGATTAACAGGGAAAGAAATCATATTTTTTAATAAAACAGATTTTAATGAACGTCTAGATTCTTTAGTAGAAATTAATATTTATAGAATTGTACAAGAAGCAATTAATAACGCTATTAAATATGCAGATTCTTCACATATTTTAGTGTCACTTTCTCATAGTAAAAATATTTTAAGTATAAATATTGATGATGATGGCCAGGGTTTTGAACCTTCTAAAGTAAAAAAAGTTAAAAACGGAGATGGAGGAATGGGCATGACTTTTATGAAAGAACGTATTAAATATATTGATGGTCGTTTATTCTTAAATTCTGAATTAGGAAAAGGGACGAGAGTTACATTGAATATTCCTATTTAATAGTCCATCTTAATCTTCCCATTTCGTCTGCGCTCAATGCAGGCTCCAGGAAGAAACACAATACTCACACCACTTTGCGTCTTTTCGCTTTAGCGAGAGAAACCCCACAATAGTGATAACACAAAACATAGCAACCTTATGTGATTTCTCCTATCGTCGAAATGACAAACTGTACGTAAAAATAACCACTCAACTTGTCACTTCGAAGTACCATAACATTGATGACACAAACCCGATCAGCCTTATGTGATTTCTCCCAAAAGGTCGAAATGACAAATTATACCTAAAAAGAACCACTCAGCTTGTCACTTCGAAGTATTGAGAAGTCTCATAGCAGTGATAATACAAAACTCCACATTATATAAATACGTAGTTTTACTTAAAAACCTTATTTTTGTACGTATAAAATAGTTACAATTATGATAAATGTAGTTTTAGCAGACGACCATGTTTTGGTAAGAGATGGAATAAAAGCACTTTTAGAAGATCAAACAGGAATTACTGTAATTGATGAAGCTTCTAACGGAAAAGAAGCGCTAGAAGTTATTGCTAAAAACAAACCGCACGTCCTTATTGTGGATATCCGTATGCCAGAAATGAACGGAATTGAAGTAGTTGCAGAAATCACTAAAAATAAGATTGATGTAAAAACCCTTGTACTTTCTATGCATGATTCTGAAGAATACGTAGTAAAATCTATACAAGCAGGTGCAGACGGTTATTTATTAAAAGGAGCGAGTAAAGAGGAGTTTTTAAAAGCTGTAAATAATGTTGCAGCAGGAGATAAGTATTTTACGGGTGATGTTTCTACCATTATCATGAACAATTTTGTAAACGGAAATACTGCTAGAAAAGAAGAGGCGAAAACAGTTATAAAAGAGCTTCCTTTTAAATTGACAAAGAGAGAAAGACAAATACTTACTTTGGTTTTAGAGTTAAAGAACAATAAAGATATTGCTGATGAGCTTTCGATTAGTAAACGTACTGCAGAAGTGCATCGTTTTAACTTAATGAAGAAACTAGAAGCTAAGAACCTACAAGAATTAACTAATAAAGCAAAAGAATACCAGTTAATATAAAATTAGCTGCCAAGATCGCAAAGAAGAATGCCTCTGTGAATCTCTGAGTTTCTCAGCGCATCTCTGTGTAACAACTAATACTTACTTTTTCGTTTGACTTTTCCTTAGCTTATCAATTACAAATACACTGTATATCATAATGAACAAGCCAAGAATCATAGCGCTATATTGTAAATTTCTATAATCAGCTAAAAATGTCATTCCGATTGTTGAAAGTGCTATTCCAAGTACAAATAGGTTTATTCCTTTATTCTTTTTCATCTTTGTTCCGTTTATTTACAATTGATTAGTAGTGTAATAGAACTATTTGTTACACTTTGTCTCGTGATTTTTAATTGAATAGAACAATTTTATATAATACACCTTTTTCATACCAATTATTTTTAAACCCCAATTTTATCAAATTCATAAATTCGATACTACGTAATTATTAATCTAGTAAATTTTAAATAATACGTATTTTTTAGATAGTTAATTAAGTATTTATACTTAGTTTTGTGTAACTAAAAATATGTATTATGATAAATTTAGCTCAAGAAAAGTCAACAAAATTAAGTCTATTCGATTTTAAAAATGTAGCAACTCGTACATTCTGGATTACCTCAATATCATTCTTTTTATGCTTTTTTGCATGGTTTGGTATTGTCCCTTTTATGCCAGATGTTGTAAAAGATTTAGGATTAACACCAGACCAAAAATGGAACTCAATTATTTTAGCCGTTTCAGGTACTGTTTTTGCCCGTTTACTAATTGGTAAATTATGTGACAAATACGGACCAAGAATATGTTATACTTGGTTGTTAATGTTAGGTGCAATTCCTGTAATTTTATGTGGGTTGGTACAAACACCCACTCAATTTTTAGTTTGTAGACTATTTATTGGTTTTATTGGTGCATCCTTTGTAATTACACAAGTACACACTTCTTTAATGTTTGCGCCTAATATTGTAGGTACTGCAAATGCAACTTCTGCAGGTTGGGGAAATTTAGGTGGTGGAGCCAATAGATTAGGGATGCCATTAATAGCAGCAGCAGTTGTTGCTTTTGGTGTTGCAGATGGTGAGGCTTGGAGATATTCTATGGTAATTGCTGGTATTGTTTGTTTTGCAATGGGAATTGTATATTACTTCTTTACAACAGATACGCCAAAAGGAAATTTTAGCGAGTTAAAAGAAGCTGGAGAAATGGTGGTTACTAAAAAAGACCAAGTTGGTTTTTTAGAAGTATTAAAAGATTATAGGGTTTGGATTCTTTTTGTTGTCTATGCAGCAAGTTTCGGAATTGAATTAACGGTATATGGTACCATGGATGATTATTTGCAAAATACTTTTCAATTACAAAGAGTTACAGCTGGTAACATTGTATTGTCATTTGCATTGATGAATATTTTTGCAAGAACTTTAGGTGGTTTCTTTGGTGATAAATTTGGAAAGTTAAAAGGCTTAAGAGGTCGTGTTTTATTCTTATCTTTCATTTTAACATTACAAGGAGTAATGTTGATATTTTTCTCTGGAGCAACCAGTTTAGTTTTAGGAGTTGTTTTATTGATTTTATTTAGTTTAAGTGTTCAAATGGCAGAAGGAGCAACGTTTTCTGTAGTACCATTTATCAATAAAAAAGCAATTGGTTCTGTATCCGGAATTGTGGGAGCAGGAGGAAACGTAGGAGCTTTTTTAGCAGCAATGTTATTAAAATCGAAGTCTGCATTGGCAGAAAAATCAGCAATTTTATCTAGTGAAGGTTTAAGTGCAGAGGTTGCTAAAGCAGCACAGTCTGCGGCATCTTCAAGTGCGGTGTCTAGCGGATATTTACTAATTGGTTTTGTAGTTGTAATTACAGGTGTTATAGCCTTAACAATTAAGTTTTCTAAAGAAGAAGAAGGAGTAGAAAGCTTTAAACAAGATGTAGATGGTCTTCAGCCAGAATTAATACCTATAAAGGTAAAAGCTTAAACAATAAAAACAAATTAACTAAAATGTTTTTATTGTTCATTTAAAAACTCGCTGTACTTTTAAAAGTGTATTGAGAATAATAAAATAGAATTTTGGTTCGTAAAATTTTAATGTCGTATTTAGTATAAAATATTGGTCTAAATGATTAAAAATGAAATTAAAACAACGTGTTCTTACTGTGGAGTAGGTTGTGGAATTATCGTAAAAAAAGACATTAACAACAAGATTTTTGTTGAAGGTGATAAAGACCATCCTGTTAATAAAGGAATGTTATGTTCTAAGGGGATGAATCTTCATTACGTTGCCAATGATACTTCAGACAGAATTTTATATCCAGAAATGCGATGGTCTCGTTCGCATCCGCGTGAGCGTGTATCTTGGGATACGGCTTTAGATAGAGCTGCCAACGTTTTTAAATCCATTATAAAAAAACACGGTCCAGATTCAGTAGCATTTTATGTATCAGGACAAAGTTTAACAGAAGAATATTACATAGCAAATAAGCTAACAAAAGGATTTTTAGGAACTAATAATATAGATACCAACTCGCGTTTATGTATGAGTTCTGCTGTAGTTGGTTATAAGAAAACATTCGGAGAAGATAGTGTGCCAATTTCGTACGATGATATAGAATTAGCAGATTGTTTTTTAATAACAGGTGCAAATCCTGCTTGGTGTCATCCAATTTTATTTAGACGAATAGAAAAACACAAAGAAGAAAATCCGAAGGTAAAAGTTATAGTAATTGATCCACGTAAAACAGATTCAGCAAAATTTGCAGATTTACATTTGCAATTAACACCAGGAACCGATGTTGTTTTGCACAATGCCATTGGTAGGTGTTTGTATAAAAGTGGTTTAATTGACGAAGATTTTATCAAAAAACATACGCAAGGTTTTGATGGTTATAAAGAAGTAATCTTTGGAACATCTTTAAAACAAGCATCTAAAATTTGTGGAGTTCCGGCAAAAGAAATTCAGAAAGCTGCAGAAATGATTGGTCTTGCAAAAGGATTTATCAGTATGTGGGCAATGGGTTTAAACCAAAGTGTAATTGGTACAGACAAAAACACATCACTTATAAATTTATCTTTAATTACCGGACAAGTTGGTAAACCAGGTTCGGGTCCTTTTTCATTAACAGGGCAACCAAATGCAATGGGCGGACGAGAAGTTGGCGGAATGGCAAACTTGTTAGCAGTTCATAAAGATTTAGGAAACGAAGAACACAGAAGAGAAGTTGCACAGTTTTGGGGCGTAGATAAAATATCTGCAAAACCAGGCTTAACAGCAACAGAATTGTTTGATGCTTTAGAAAGCGGAAAAGTAAAAGCTGTTTGGATTGCGAGTACAAATCCGTTGGTGAGTATGCCAAATTCTCATCAGATAGAAAAAGCCATGGCAAAATCTAAATTTGTGGTGGTGCAAGAAATTTCTCACAAAGCAGATACTTTAGCTTTTGCAGATTTGGTTTTACCAGCTGCTGCTTGGTTAGAGAAAGAGGGGACCATGACCAATTCGGAACGTAGAATTTCTTATTTACCAAAAGAAATAGAAGCTCCAGGAGAAGCAAGACCAGATGTAGAAATTTTCTGTGATTTTGCACAAAGAATGGGCTTTAGAGGTTTCGATTTTAATGGAGCAGAAGAAATTTACGACGAATATGCGTCTATGACCAAGGGAACTAATATTGATGTTTCTTTCTTAAATTATGATCGATTAAAAAACGAAGGGACTTTTCAGTGGCCTGTAAATGAATATAGAAGTAAAGGAACACCGCGTCTTTTTGAAGATAAAAAGTTTTATACACCATCTCAGAAAGCAATTTTTAATACACCATCTACCATAGAAAATACTTCTGTAAAAACAAACGATGAATTCCCTTTAATTTTAACCACAGGTCGTATTAGAGATCAATGGCACACGATGACGAAGACGGGGAAGGTAGCAAGATTAAAAACACATTATCCAAAACCTGTTTTAGAAATTAATCCGGTAGACGCTTTTTTAAACAAAATTAAAGAAGGAGATATTACCGAAATAAAAAGTGCAAACGGAGTTGTAAGAGTCCGTGCAAAAATTACAGAAGACATTAAAGAAGGCGTTGTTTTCTTGCCAATGCATTGGGGTAAAGTTTTAAAAAGCAATTTAAATAGAGCTAATAATTTAACCAATACACATGTAGACCCGGTTTCTAAAGAACCCGATTTTAAGTTTACCTCTGTTTCTGTATCAAAATATAAAAAACCGAAAGACAAAATTATTATTGCTGGTGCAGGAGCCGCAGCTTTTCGTTTTTTACAAAATTATAGAGATTATAACGACGTTGATGAAATTCATGTTTTTTCTATGGAAAAGAACCTGTTTTACAACCGTGTTTTATTACCAGAATATATTACAGAAGAACTTTCTTGGGAGCAATTATTGAAAATAAAAAACGCTGAATTAAAGAACTTAAATATAAAAATTCACCCAGAAACAATTATCAATAAAATTGATAAAGAAGCAAAAATTGTTACAGATTCTAACGGAGAAACACATTCTTTTGATAAACTAATTTTAGCAACCGGAAGTAGACCTTTTATCCCGAAGGATGTACAAATAGAATTACCAGGTCGTTTTACCATGCGTAATAAAAGTGATGCAGATAGCTTTAAGAATTATTTAGACAATACAGGTTTGCCGCCAGAAGAACAACATGTTGTAATTGTTGGTGGAGGTTTGTTAGGTTTAGAGTTGGCCGCAGCTATGAAGCATAAGAATGTTAAAATTACTATTATTCAGCGTGCATCTCGATTAATGGAACGTCAGTTAGATAAAATTTCTAGTAAATTATTATCTCTAAATGTACAAGAAAGAGGTATTCAAATTTATTTTGATAATGAAGTAAGTACTGTTTTTGATGATGAAGACACGGGCGAATTAACCATCAACCTAAAATCTGGAAAATACATTACGGCAAACGCAATTGTGTATGCCATTGGTACAAGACCAAATATAGAAATTGCTAAAAATAACGGAATACTTTGCGGAAGAGGTGTAAAGGTCAATCAGCATTTACAATCTTCTCATCCAGATATTTTTGCCATCGGAGAAATAGCAGAATTCAATAATAAATTATTCGGAATTACCTCTGCAGCAGAAGAGCAAGCAGGAATTTTAGCCAACTTTATTGCAGGAGATATTAGTGAAGCTTACAAAGGTTCTGTATTAATGAATATTTTAAAATTCAGCGATTTAAACTTGTGTAGTATTGGTGAAATTAAAGTGCCAGAAAACGATCCGAGTTACGAGGAAATTATTTTTACAGACATTTCTAAAGGATATTATAAGAAATGTATTGTTAAAGACGATTTATTAATTGGGGCTGTTTTAGTAGGTGATAAAAATGAATTCGCAGAGTTTAAAACCTTAATAGAAAGTAAGATTGAAATGTCTGACAAACGAGATACTTTATTGCGAGGAGCTTCTAACGATACGCCAATGTTGGGCGAGTTGGTTTGTTCTTGTAGCCAAGTTGGATCGGGTAATATAGAAGAAGCAATTGCTGGTGGATGTTCTGATTTTACAGAATTATGTAATAAAACAGGAGCCGGTTTAGGGTGTGGAAGTTGTAAAACGGAAGTAAGAGATATTTTGAATAACGCAAAAGTAACGGTATGAGCAAGCAATTAAATAGATTGATAGTTAGAGGTGGCGTTTTATCTCCAGGAGAACTAAAATATATATGCGAATCCGTAGAAAGTTTAGGTCAAAAAACGATTTCTTTTGGGTCTCGACAAGATATTTTATTACCAAAAAAAATAAATCAAGAAGAGTTATCTCAATTTGATAAACTGCAGCTGGTAGAAGCAGATGATACGGGTACAGAAAACATTGTTTCGTCTTATGTTTGTGCAGATATTTTTCCGAGTACTTCTTGGTTAACAGGAGATCGATATTTGTATTTATTAGAACAGTTTCGATCAAAATCAAAATTAAAAATAAATTTAACAGATCCAAAACAACGTTTAGTTCCTTTGTTTACAGGGAACATCAATTTTATAGCTTCAGAACATGAAGATTATTGGTATTTGTATGTACGACTTCCAGAATGGAAAAACACACAAATGTATCCTGCTTTAATTTATAGTTGGGATTTAGATAAGGTTGAAACAGCCATAGAAAACATCTTACAAGAAGAGCCCGAAACCATAGAAATGATTTTTGACTTGGTAAGTGATGCCATTGATACCAATAATAGAACAGTTGATAAACCTTTAGAAGTGCCTTTTTATCCTTTTCCTTATTTTGAAGGAATGAACAAAATTGGTATGGATAAATATTGGTTGGGTTTGTATTGGAGAAACAATAAATATGATATTTCTTTCTTAAAAGAAATGTGCGAATTGTGCTCTGAAAATAAGATAGGAAAAATTTCTATTACACCTTGGAAATCTTTTGTAGTGAAAGGGATTCCGAAAGAATCTAAACTGGTTTGGGAGAAGTTTTTAGGCAAGCGAGGAATCAATGTTCGCCATTCTATGTTAGAGTTAAATTGGCATATTCCGGTTGCCAATAAAGATGCTTTAAATTTAAAGAAATACTTGGTTTCTAACTTCGATCAGAATGATATTAGTACGTATGGTTTAACCTTCGGAATTACAGATTATAGTAAAGCAGCTTATTATTTTACATCTATTGTTGTCGAAAAAAATAAACAACCAGAAATGATTGGAAATTTTCAAACAAGAGATACGTATAATCTTTTGTATGCTAAGAATTTTGATCCAAATACTAGGCAATATATTATGCACGTTCAAGACGTGGATAAAGTAGAATTACCTGGTTTGTTAATGGAATTAAGTCAGCTGTATTTTGATCAATTAGGAAGTGAAAAAGAAGTAGAGAAAGAAGCCGAAACTAAAAAAGAAACTACAGAGTTAGAGGTTTATCAATGTACAGATTGTTTAACAATTTATGATGAAGCTTTTGGAGATATTACACAAGATATTGCACCAAAAACCTTTTTTAATGATCTGCCAGAAAGTTATGAATGCTCACTTTGCGAAGCTTCAAAAAGCAGTTTTCAAAAGGTAGTTTTAGTTAAATAAAAACGAATTAAAAGATTTAAGATATTCTTTTATGCTAGCCATAAATATGATATTTATCACAAAAAAGATGTTTTAGTCTTTTTATATTACACCTTAAATAAAAAATAAAAATCAGAACTTAAAATAGAATTAAAAATGAAAAAACAATACATAGTTTTAGCGTTGTTGTTAGTGAGTTTCCAATTTGTAAACGCACAATTTACGTTAGATGGAGAATTTAGACCACGTACAGAATATAGAAATGGTTTTGGAAGTTTAATTCCGGATGCAGCAGATGCAAGTTTTGGAATTTCTACAAGAGTACGTTTAAATACGAGCTACATGACCGATAATTATTGGGTATATGTTAGTTTACAAGATGTAATGGTTTGGGGAGAAAATAGACAAATTTTGCCTTACGATCAAAATAATTCTTTTGCCGTTTTTCAGGCTTGGGCAGAATTGAAGTTAGGTGAAAATACTTCTACAAGAGTTGGTCGTCAAGTTTTATCTTATGATGATCAAAGAATTTTAGGAGGTTTAGATTGGGCGCAGCAAGGTAGAAATCACGATGCTGCTTTATTAAAGTATAGAAAGGAAAATTTCATGTTAGATGTTGCTTTAGCATTTAATCAAGATTACTCAAATCCAACAGGATTTCAATCTACAGGAACAGCGTATAATACAACAGGTTATTTTTCATATAAAACCATGCAAATGTTGTATATGAAACAAAAATGGGCAAAATTATCTGGGAGTTTGTTGTTATTAAATAACGGATTTCAAGAATTTGATGCTGTCACAAATGAAGCAGACGGCGTAAGTAATTTACAAACTTTAGGAACTCATTTAGAATACAAAGATGGAAGTTTTGGTTTGTCTGCAAATGCATTCTTACAAACAGGAAAACGTCAAGGTAATATAGATGTAAAAGGAGCGTATTTAGTTGGTTTAGATGCAACTTACAAAGTAGCTCCAAAAGTTGGTTTAGGAGCCGGTTTAGAGGTAATAAGTGGTAATGATGGAGCTGCAGGAGAAACCGGAGCTTTCTTTCCATTATATGGAACAAACCATAAGTTTAATGGGTTTATGGATTATTTCTATGTAGGTAATCATGCAAACTCAGTTGGTTTGGTAGATTATCATGTAAGCGCAAAATTTACTATAAATGATTCTTCTAGTTTAATGGTAAAAGCGCTTAATTTTAGAGGAGAACAAGCCTTAGCAAGTGGAGAAAAATCTTTAGGAACAGAAATAGACTTGGTTTATAGTAAGAAATTTAAAGGCTATTCTTTAGCACTTGGGTATTCTCAAATGTTTGCAAGCGATGGTATGTACGAGTTAAAAGGAGTTACTGAAGCGGCTGCTGCAGGAACACAAAATTGGGCTTGGGCAATGTTGGTAATTAAGCCTAAGTTTTTAAGCGGAAAATAATAAAGTAGTACAGTAAACTATTAGTATTATAATTCCTTTTAGTGTTAAGAATTATAATAACTAATGTTTTTAATCCCTCTTTTAGAGGGATTTTTTCTTTTATATAAGGTGAATAGTAGTCTCTTAAAAATGTTTTTAACACACAGTTTGTCTTTTCGACCGCAGGGAGAAATCTCATAAGGCTTGTAAATTGTTGTAGCGTCACTATTATGAGGCTTTTCGTAGACTCGAAGTGACGTTCGGTGTTTATACTCACAGTTTGTCATTCCGAAATGAGCTTTTTTCAAGCGATTGAGGAATCATATAAAGTTTGTAAATATTGCTGTGGTATCACTGTTATGAGACTTCTCTTAAACTCGAAGTGACAAACTGGGATGGTTTTGTTGTGTGCATATTTGAGTTGGGTGGAATGTATTTAGCATAAAAAAAGCCACTAATTCACGAATTTTTTATGTTTTGAGGTTAAAACAAAAGAATAAGACTAATTTTTTTATGGACAATTCTGCTTGTTGAGAATGTCTTTTTTTGGTCATTTATAAAAACGGTTTTTACATCTTTTTAACAAACTCGAATGATGATATATTATTTGAAAAATATAGAAAGTCTTCCGCGTTTTCAGAGTGTAATCATGATATTATTAGTAATTTTATCAAAAAAAAATGAAGTATAAAGCTGTTATTTTCGATTTAGATGGAACGCTCGTTAACTCAATAAAAGATATTGCCGATGCAATGAATATTGTACTCGAAAAACGCAAATATCCTACTTACAATTATGAAACTTACAAAACTTTTGTAGGCAGTGGAGTTAGAAGTTTGGTGGTAAAGGCGCTTCCAGATGAAAACCCTAAGGATGAAGAAGTAGCAGCGTGTCTTAAAGATATGATGCAGGTGTACAGTGCAATTTGTATTGATAAAACGGAACCTTATGAAGGGATCTTAGATTTATTACATCAATTAAAGGCTAAGAATATTAAAATAAGTGTGCTTTCTAATAAAGAAGATACTTTGACTAAAAAAATATCGGCCTTTTTGTTACCAGAATTTTTAAGTCCGGTTTTAGGATTGAAAGTTGAGGTTGATAAAAAACCAAATCCGAAAGTAGCTTTGGAAATCTGTGAGGAGACACAGATAAAACCAGAAGAAACCATTTTTGTTGGAGATACAGATGTCGATATTCTAGTCGCTAAAAAAGCAAAAATGCTTCCTGTTGGTGTGTCTTGGGGGTTTAGAGATAAAAAAGGATTGATAGAAGCTGGAGCAGCGCATATTTTAGAACATCCATTAGATTTGATGAAGATTATATTATAATACCAATTTAATATCCTTCGACAAGCTCAGGAAGACATTTTGAGTTTTAATTGTTTTACGAGATTATATAATTTAACTGGTATACTATATCTAGCATAGAATGAATTGAATAAAAAAAATCGTCTAAATTTCTTTAGACGATTTTTGTTATAAACTATTTGGTATTTCTTACCAGAATAAACAGTACAATACAGTTAGTAAAATACAAACTGTAATTGACCCCATATTAAATAATGGAGACGTTTTAAATAGATCTTTCGTAATTTCAATTCCTTTAGGATCATCTGCTCCTTTATTCTGAATATTACTCATTATCATAATAATAGCCAAAGTTAAAAGCGTTGTAATCCCCATTTGATGCATCCAAGGTTCGAATACTGCAATTGGAATAAACTTTAATGCCAATGCAATCGGAATTGATAAAATCGCTCCCCAAATTGCTGCATTATTGGTTGTTTTTTTCCAAAATAAACCTAACATAAATACTGCTAAAATACCAGGACTTACAATACCTGTATATTCTTGAATGAATTGAAATGCTTGATCAATACCACCTAATAATGGCGCAACAATTACTGCAATAACCAAAGCAGCTGCAGCAGAAATTCTACCCACATTTACTGTAGTTTTATCATCTGCATTTTTGTTGATGTATTGCTTGTAAATATCCATGGTGAAAATGGTAGATGTAGAGTTTAACATCGAAGCTAAAGAAGATACAATTGCCGCTGCTAAAGCTGCAAAAGCAACACCTTTTAATCCGGTTGGTAAAAATTGTAACAACCAAGGATATGCTTTATCAGCTTGATCTACAGAAGGTACATTTAACATACCCGCTTCACCTAAATTAGCCATAATAGCTGGATCATTTACCATCACGTATGCTGCAATACCCGGAATTACCACAATTAAAGGAATTATTAATTTTAAAAATGCTGCTAATAAAATCCCTTTTTGAGATTCTTTTAAAGATTTAGCTGCTAAAGTTCTTTGAATAATATATTGGTTGAAACCCCAATAGTACAAGTTGGCAACCCATAAACCACCAACCAATACCCAAATACCAGGTAAGTTTACATAGTTATCATTAGATTCTTCTAAAATCATGTGGAATTTTTCTGGTGCTGCTTCCCAAACTTTAGAGAAACCAGCTAACATTCCTTCTCCACCAGAAACGGTGTTTAAAGCTAAATAAGTAGTTACCAAACCACCAAAAACTAAAAATACTACTTGTATTACGTCTGTCCAAGCTACTGCAGATAAACCTCCGTATAAAGAATACGCAGCTGCAAATAAAGCTAAACCAATTATAGCGTACATCATATCTACGCCCATAATGGTTTCAATAGCCAAACCTCCTAAATACAATACAGAAGCGAGGTTTACAAAGATGTAAAGTGCTAACCAGAATACTGCTAAGATGGTTTTAAGATTGGTAGAAAAACGTTTTTCAACAAATTCAGGAATGGTATACAATCCTTTTTCAATAAAAATAGGTAAGAAATATTTACCCACAATTATTAAGGTTAAGGCTGCCATCCATTCATAAGAAGCAATTGCAATACCCAAGGCAAAACCAGAACCAGACATTCCTATAAATTGCTCTGCAGAAATATTGGCTGCAATTAAAGAAGTACCAATTGCCCACCATGGCAAAGATTTACTTGCCAAGAAGTAGTCTTCTGCGTTTTTTTGGTGTCCCTTTTTATCTCTAGAGACCCATAAACCTACACCTAAAATTAAAATGGCATATGCAATAAAAACTACATAGTCCCACATTTCAAAACCTGCTTTCATTTTTTATTATGATTTGTTTATTACTTAATAGCTATTACTAAAATTGTAAAGCCCTTTACTGATACTACTTATTATTAAACTATAAATATGCCTCAAAATAAATTAAGAGGCATATTACTAATTATTGGGGGAATTCATATTTTATTTAAAACCCAGTTCCTGGAGTTGAAATAGCTTCTGGACTTGAAGCTTGTGCTTTCTGTGGATTCAGAATAAGGTAAGTTCCCAATGCAGTTAATGCTGCATATTTACCGTAGTTTCCAATCTTTTTTAAAGCGTCTTTACGAGTTATTTCTTCTGTATTTTTTATGTTATTTTTCATGATGTTTGAGTCTAAATTTTTGTTAATTATTCTAAAATGATTTTTTTACTTAATTTACCAGCTTCCGTTTCTAATTGAACAATGTAAATTCCGGTAGCTAATTTTTGTAATGAGATTTCTTTAACTCCATTTGAATTAAAAGAAGTGTTGATAACTTGATTACCAAGAATGTTGAATAATTTAACGTTTGTTTTTCCTTGAGATAAACCAACAATTTTTAAAGTAGTTGCATTAGATTTATAAATGCTTACATTTTCTAAAATAGCATCAGAAGTACTTAAAACACTTTGAGTTGTAGTGTGTAAATAAAATCTGCCAATTCCATTTACTGCTTCAGTTAAAGAAACTTTATAAGTTGCATTTTCGTCTAATTTTGTAAATGTATTACTAGATCTATCTTCTAAATATACTTTAACATTTTCTGGTAAATTTAAGCTTTCAGCAGAAAAAGTAATTTGTTTACCTGCTTCTGAAATTAAACCAACAGGAACTACAGAAGTTTCTATACTTTCATTTGATAAAGACTGTACTTGATAGTTTTTACCTGTATTGTCTTTTAATAGCTGTGTAAATACATCAAAATTATTAGCTACACCAGTAAAAGTTGCTCCGTCCCAACCTTTATCAAAACCTGCTGTAGCTGATTCTGTAAAGTATATTTTTGCAAATCTTTCAGTATCTCCACTATTTATAAGTAGTTTAATTTTTGATATCGCTGTTTTTTGAAAAGTACCCGTTGTAGAATTAGTTTGAATAGTTGTAGCAAAATCAACAACAGATCCACTATTTGCTTTTACAAAAAATCCTTGTCCTGAAGTTAATACTTTATTATCTCCTGTTACATGGTTTTCGTAATTTCCATTAGATTGGTTAAATAACCAAATTTCACCAGAAAGATTTGCATTAGCAGTTAAAAAAGCACCACTATTAATATTTGCTAAAAAAGGGTTTCCTAATAAATTATAACCATCTGTATCTGTTGAAACAGGAATATTATCAATATTACCTGAATTTAAAGATGTACCTGTAAAAGAAATTTCTCCTGCACCAGCTGCATCTTCTCTTTTTACAGAATATCCTACACCAGGTGTAAAAGGTAAATCTTCACCAACTTGCATATAAGACCAACTATTTCCGTTTGTAGTATATGTTGCTATTCCTCTATTAGCAGCAAGAGTTCCTGTAGCATCAATACTATTAGCGGTTACGTATGTACCATCATATCTTTCATCATTTACAGGAGAAGATACTAAAAACCAGTTTTCTGTTGCTAAAGTTCTACTATAAGTAACGTCTGTTGTTGTTTTAGATAACGTTCCTTCTACAATAGAGAAAATAGCATAATCTGTAGCTGTCTCAAATGCAGCACTTGCACCATTTGGCACAACTAACGTAGGATTAGATGCAATGCTAGTCTCAGCTGTACCAAACATAGCTGGATCAATATCTAATACTGTTGCATTAGCAAAAGCAATATATTTTAAGCCTGAAGCGTTGTGAAAGGTATTGTTACCATCAATAGCAGTAAGCGTTGCAGGAAAAGAAACAACCTCTAAACCTGTACCGTTAAAAGCGTTTGCAGCAATAGTTTCTACAACAGGTACATTTAATGTTTTTAAAGAAGTTGTATTCCAAAAATTTAAACCACCTATATTTGTTAATAGTGGTAAATCTAGAGATACTATTTGATTTGCATTTGCAACAACATCACCAGCAAACGTTTGTGCGCCTGTAGTTGTAAGAACTGGTAAACTAACGTTCGTTAATAATTTACAATTTTTGAAAGTTTGATTACCTGCAGTTGTTAAAGCTGGTAAACTAATAGTTACTAATGAACTACATCTAAGAAATGTATTATTATTTACACCTGTAAGACCTGGCAAGGTAACAGTTGTTAATGCACTACAATCTTGAAATACTGAATTATTAAAAACTCCTGTCCAATTTGGAGCAGAAATAGACTCTAATTTTGTACAACCTTGAAAGTTAAGAGCACCAAAAAAACCAGAAGTTAAATTAGGTATAGACACTGTTGTAATATTTGTAGCATCTCTAAAAGTTCTAAAAGAATCTGACAGGGTTGTAGCATTAATAACAAGTGTTACTATGTTAGTGTTACCTCTAAATGCATCTGATGTAATATTAGTTACTGTGTAAGTTAATGTAGCTCCGTCTGTGTAATCTACAGTGGCAGGTATTGTTAAAGTAGCATTTGGGTAAGGCACATTATAAGGAGCGGCAGTATTACCTCTATTTTTGTTAGATACCAATACTGTATTAGCTGCACCACTTGATGCTAAATCCGTTATTTCATAAATTAAATCATCTACAGTAAAAACATCTCCAATTGTTTGCGCTTTGATTAGCATTGTAGAAAATAAGGTAATAAACATTACCATTGTAATTGTTAAATAATTTTTTTTCATTTTATAGTTTGTTAATTGTTCTTTACAAACTTATTGTTAATTAATTGTTAATATGGTGGTGTTTTGTATCGAAATAGGAGTAATTATGTTACAGAGTCAAAAAGTTTCCCTATAATTTATAGGGTTTTAATGAGATTTTTATGCACACTCGGGCGGTGCCTGATATTATAAATAATAAAACTTAAATATTTGTAATTTATTGTTTCTTAGCAAAAACATCTTTTGTGGTTAATAATTAGACAAAAAAATAAGGAGTAAGAAATTTAAAATTTCTTACTCCTTACCAAATTCAAATAATAATCCTTGTTACTCCTTAATTACTTTTAAAGTTTTTATTTCTAAATTGTTAGAGTCTGTTGCTTTTAATAAATAGATACCCGCTTTTAATTCACTCATATCTACACCGTTTGTTACTTTTTGAGAAAGTACTTTAGCTCCTAATATATTATAGATTTCTACAGAAGAAATAGTGTTAGAAGAAAAGTATAACACATCTTTTACTGGGTTAGGGAATGTTTTAAAAGTTTCTTTAGATAATTGGTTTACAGATAAAGTACCTCCATTGAATAGTTTTGTAACATCTGCATCTGATATTGCTCTTTTATAAACTTGAATATTATCCATTCTAGTTTGTAAGTCTGCATTTCTATTTACCGATGAAACTCCATTACTTGTAAACTCTCCTGTACTTGTATCTAAATTAGATGGATTACTTGCTGGGTGATTTGCACCACTATAACCGATGTATATTTTTCTATTATTCCACTCTCCACTTGCTTGTTCTGCACTAGAGGTTGTTTTTAACTCTCCATTTTTATACAATCTATATAACTTATCTGATGATGTGTAAGTTAAAACAACATCATTAAATTCTGGTGTAAATGTAGAACCACTTTTTTTACCATATCTAAAACCATCATCTCCACCTACAGAAAGCCCCATACCTGATGTAAACCCACCATTTCTAGAAACGATTCTGTCTGAGTTCCAAACACCAGCACTTTCTTCTCCCACTATGGTCATAAACCCAGCATCAATAGTCATATTATGACCAAATATCATATAATCTAATCTAATAGAAAAATCATCAGTCCCAATAGCAGCCTCGTCAATTATTATGTGTCCTGTATAATCTGTTTGTAAAACTTTACTAGATTTACTAGTGTCAGTAATAATTCCATTTGCAAATGGAAGTCTAGAAACTTCACCATCAACACTTAGTTCCATGTCATTTCCTAATGCAGTTACAATATATACATTTGCATTTATGTATACTTGAATGTTACCTGCAGGACTCTCATCATCAATATAAGCTATATTACCCATACCATCAACGTTTGTTACTCCAGTAGGTAAATTACTAAGAGGGTCTGAGCCTTCGAAGTCTATTGTAAATTCTTGTGCAAACCCTAAAAAGCTAACACATAATAAAGTAAGTGAAAAGTAGTTTTTTTTCATTTTGTCTAATTTAAATAGTTAATGTTAATCTCTGCTAATTTAAAAATAAACATACTTAAAAAGGGCATACTATTGTTTCAAAATATGGGGGGGAATGTTGCATCTTGTTATAGGTTAGGCTATAACAAGATTTATACATAGTTAATGTTAGCAAATTTTAGATATACTTTAATAGTAAAAGGAAGGTGTTTTAAGAATCATTATCCATATACGAGGTATCACTATTTTCAATAGGATCTTTGTGTTGTTTTATGTATTCTGAAGGACTAATGCCGTATTCTTTATTAAAACATTTACTAAAGTACTTTTGATTATTAAAACCTGTTAAGTAGGCAACTTCAGAAATGTACATACTATTTTTCTTTAACAGTTGTTCGGCACGTTTTAGACGTATTTTTTTTATAAAATTAACAGGTGTTTCGTTCAGAATTACCTTTAGTTTTCTGTATAAATTTGCTCTACTCATTCCTACTTCTGCTGCGAGGTATTCTACACTAAATAAATGGTCTCCCATAGAACTCTCTACAATACCGACTAGTTTTTTTATAAATTTTTCATCATTAGATTCTACTTCAATTTCAGAAGGAGCTGCTGTAATTACTTTACTATATTCGTTTTTAAGCTGTTTTCTAGATACCAAGGTGTTGTTAACTTTCCATTTAACAAACTCCATACTAAAAGGTTTTTCTATATAATCATCGGCACCCATAGATAAGCATTCTATTTTTGTGTCAGGAGAATTTTTAGCAGTTAGCATAAAAATTGGAATGCTTTTAATTTTTGGATTTTGTTTTATTCTTTTTAACATAGAAATTCCATCTTCTACTGGCATCATAATATCACTAATAACCAATTTTGGTTGTTCTTTTAAGATAATATCATAGCCTTCTTTTCCGTCTGATGCTTCTAATATATTATATTGACCAACTAACTCTTCTTTAACCATTGTTCTTAATTCAGAATTATCATCAACAATTAAAATAGTAGGTTTTGTAATGTCTTTTGGAGTTGTTTTTTGATCGTATTCGGAAGAAATTTCTTCTATAACTTGAAATTCTGAATTTTTAATAAAGTTTTTTAATAACGGTGTACTTGTTTTTAAAATTTCATTTTTATGAAACCTTTTTTTACTAATTGGTAGGTAAAAAGTAAATTCGGTAAACTTGTTTTCTTCACTTTCTGCAAGAATAAGTCCATGGTGTCTTTCTATTAGTTTTTGAACCAATTCCATACCAATTCCTGTACCCGGAATTTGATTACTATAGGGTTTTGTTGCTTGGTAATATCTATCAAAAATATGTACTAAATCTTTTTCAGGAATACCTACTCCGTTATCTTTTACAATACATTTTATGTATTCGCTTTTAGGAAGGTTTAAATTAGTAAGCTCTTGGTCTTCTGTAGAAACTATTTTTGTTTCAACACTTATTTCTCCTCCTTCTTGAGTGTATTTGAAAGCATTTGATAATAAATTAAAAAGTATTTTTTCTAAAATATCTACATCATACCATGCTTTTTTAGCAGGTTCGTCTGAAGTAAAGTTGTATGTAATATCATAGATTTTTGCAAAATCATTAAAGGCATTTTTTATAATGCTTACATCTTTTATAATATCATTTTTAGAGATGTTTAATTTGAACTTTCCTTGGTCAAATTTTCGGATATCCATTATCTGATTTATAAGCCTGTGCATTCTTAATGTATTATTGTAAATACGTTGAGAGGTAAGTGGACTTAGGGTAAACTTTTTTTCTTTTACTACTTTTTCTATCGTACCAAGAATAAGTGATAATGGTGTTCTTAATTCATGAGAAATGTCTGTAAAAAAGATCATTTTCATTTTATTAAGCTCATTATCCTTTTCTCTACTCACAGTTTCTTTTACAAGGTTTTGTTTTAATCGGTACCATCTTCTAATTAATTTAATACTGATAAAAATGAGTATTACGCTAATTAGAAAGTAGGTTAAATAAGCCCAATTAGACCTCCAAATAGAAGGCATTATTTTAAAAGTTAGTTCTGTTGGTATTTCATTCCAAACACCATCGCTATTAGAACTCTTTACTTTAAATTTATATGTACCAGAAGAAAGATCATTGTAATTTGCATTTCTATTAGAAGCACTTGTGTATACCCAATAATTATTTAGACCTTCTAACATATAAGCATACTCATTTTTATATGGAGTTGTTAAGTCTAAAGAGGAAAAGTTTACTACAATATTGTTTTGATTATAAGGTAGCGTAATTGGTTCTTTTGCATCTACATTTAAGTGATTAGAAATGTGTAATTCTGAATTTATCTCGTTACTTTTTGTTGCTCCGAGTGTTGCAAAACTTGTGATTACTGTGGTTGGTAAGACACTTTTTTGAAAGAAATAATTGCTATGAACTGTGTAAAAACCTTCTGCACATCCAAAATAAATGGTGTTTTTACTATGGTTTGAAGCGCTAGAATTAAAACTAAACTGACTTTCTTTAATTCCGTCTTCAATTTTAAAGGGAATAAATTTTTCTGTTGTTAAATCAAAACGAACCAAACCATCTTGTGTGCTTAACCAAATATTACCATCGTAGTCTTCTTCTATAGATGAAATAGTATTAGATAAAACTCCATTTAATTTTCTAAAACTTTTAAAGCTATTTGTTTCTTTAACGTATTGGTTTAAACCGCCACTTCTTGTTCCAACCCAAATATTTTTGTTTTTATCTTCATACAAGCTTAAGATTGCATTAGATGTTAACTTATTTTCTATAGTTGGTGTATATTCTTCGATTGTTTCATTGTTTAAATCTACTTTATAGAGACCTTCTCCCCTTGTTCCTATCCATAAATTTTGATCTTCAGTTAAAAGAAAAACTGAGGTATGGTTTTTAGCCAGTCTTGTAATAATATCTTGTTTAAATTTAGATATCTCATTCGTGTTATTTATAATATCTACACCACCGTTCCAAAGTGCAACCCAAATTTCGTTTTTATTAATTACTTTAATATCAGTAATTTCATTTTTATAAGTTTTTAACTTTGTTAGTGCTAGCTTATTGGTGTCATTTTTATAAGGTTCAGATTCAAATAGACTATTACCTGATGTTATATAAAGTTTGTCCTTCTCATTATTAAATGAGATATGTTTAATATTACGGATTCCAGTTTCTATTTTTGTTGATGTGTTTTTTCTAGTATTATAAGTGTAAAGACCTGTATTCATACCTACTAAGATATTATTAGGAGCATAAAAGAGTAAGCAATTTGTTAAATCATTAGCTGTATTGTTAGGTGCTTTTATTTCGTTATACTCAAAAATAGATGTTCTTATACGGTATTTATTGATTCCTTTTAAAGAACCAATCCAAAGGTTACTATAAGTGTCAAAAACTATAGAGGTAATAAAGTTGTTTTTTAAGTTTCCGCTTTCAGACTCTTTAGAGTATCTGATAAAAGTATAATTGTTATTGTTTCTCGTTGCTTTAAATAATCCACTTTTAGTTCCTATCCATAAATCTTCATTATTAGGGCTTATTGCTAATGAGGTTAGTGTAGTTTGTTCTTCTTTAGAGTTGGTAAAATCTGGGTAATTTTCTAATCTTTCTAGCGCTAAATCTGCTTTATTATATTTTAAAATAAAAAAACCGTGAGGGGTAATTACAGCAAACCTATTGTTTCCAAGGTCTTTTACACTAACAATTTCTTCTTTAAAATTTGTCTCTGTGTAAGTGTTATCTTCATTTAAGATAAAAAAACCTTTGTTTGTAGCTATCCAATATCTCCCAAAATCATCTTCTATCAAAGAGTTTATCTGTGCCTTTAGTTTTGAGGCTGCAATACTGTTTGTATAGTTTTTTGTACTGTTTATTTTTTCAAAGTCTTTGTTACTATCTATTTTAAGTAGTCCTATTCCTTTTAATTGAACAAAAATTTTTCCGCTTTTACTTTTGTATAAAACTTCTGAAGTAATGTTTTTATTAAACCCTTTAAACTTATTTTCTTTTCTGTTAAAGTGAATCAAATAACTCTCACTACCAATCCATAAATTTTTGTGTTCATCTTCTACTATAGAATTAATACTATTATTAGGTAGCGAAAAAGGTTCAAAAGCATCTTGTTGATAAGACACTAAATTGTACCCATCATATCTAAATAGCCCATTATTACTTCCTATCCATAAGTAACCAATGCTATCTTCAAACAACACATTTATCTTTTTATTAAATGCAGAACCTTGTATTATTAAGTCATTAAAATAAGGTTCATTTTTTTGAGAGAAACTTATGGTAACAAAAGTTAGACATATAAACAGGAATATTTTTTTTAATAGTGGTTTACAGGTTATAATCTTTGGTAGTTTTATAATCATAAAGTTCATTATTAATAGTTTCTGTACGGGTACTATAATATTATCTATTTTACCTTAATTCTATAGATGCTTAACGGAGGGTAAATGTTGCATCTTGGTGTTGTTTATGTTGCAAAATTAGATTATTTGGGTTAATTTATTCCTTTTTTAGTGTTTTTTAATTAATTGAACCACTGATTTACTTCTCTTTGCATGTTTTTCTGTTGCTTTTTTTTCTAGTGCTTAGCAAGTTTTGTTAATTAAATTTTGGAAAAAGTATGAATAGATCGCTAGATATATAAGAGGTTGTAAAATGCAACAAAATTAGTGTCTGTAAAATGAGACGTTCAATAAGGTTGGAGATGTCTGTTGATACTGTGTTGGGATTTTAATGTTGCGTTTTTCAATTTTTTGTGATATTTGGCTAAAAATGCAACATTAAGAGGGTGTTTTGTATATTTTTAAATATTCTTTTAATAATATATTTGAACCTAGCGAATTTATTTCGTTATGCAAATCAGTAAATTAAAGTAAAATTAAAAGGAAATGAATAAAAGTTTAAAATTTCTCTCTTTAGCTTTGTTAGTCTTCACTGTGATTTCGTGTGGCTCAAAAAGTTCAACAGAAAAAAGTAGTTCGGAAGAAGTAGAAACGTCTTTAAGAAAACCAAACATTATCTATATTTTAGCAGATGATCTTGGTTATGGAGATTTAGGTAGTTATGGGCAGACAATGTTTAAAACGCCAAATATTGATAAATTGGTTACTGAAGGTTTAATGTTTACACAACATTACGCAGGTAATACGGTTTGTGCTCCTTCAAGATCTGCTTTATTAACAGGTCAGCATACAGGGCATACACCTGTTAGAGGAAACAAAGAAATTATGCCAGAAGGGCAATACCCAATTCCTGCGAATACATTTACTTTAGCCGAATCGTTAAAAAAAGGTGGTTATGTAACAGGTGCTTTTGGTAAATGGGGATTAGGATTTCCTGGTTCTGAAGGAGATCCTGTTAACCAGGGTTTTGATACTTTTTATGGATACAATTGTCAACGTTTAGGTCATAATTATTATCCAAACCACTTATGGTCTAATAGAGATTCTATTGCTTTAACAGGTAATGATAATGGTAAAAAAGAACAGTATGCTCCTATTTTAATTCAGAAAGAAGCTATTCAGTTTTTAGAAAAAAATAAAGACACTACTTTCTTTATGTATGTGCCTACTATTATTCCTCATGCAGAGTTAGCTGCACCAGAACACTTAATAGAAAAGTATAGAGGAAAATATTTACCAGAAAAGAAATTTAAAGGAACCGATAGTGGTCCGGAATTTAGATTAGGTAAATACGAATCTCAAGATGAATCTCATGCAGCTTTTGTGGCTATGATAGAAGTGATGGATACTCAAGTGGGTGAAATTATGGATAAAGTAAAGGCTTTAGGTATAGAGGATAATACTATTATTGTTTTTGCTTCAGATAATGGACCTCATGAAGAAGGAGGAGCTGATCCAAAATTTTTTAATAGTGCTGGTCCTTTAAGAGGAGTTAAAAGAGATTTATACGAAGGAGGAATTAGAGTGCCAATGGCTATTAAATGGCCAGGGAAAATTAAGCCAGGTACTAAAACAGATTTAATTTCTGCTTTTTGGGATGTATTTCCTACATTTTCTGAAATAGCAGGTGTAGAAGTTCCTAAAGGTTTAGATGGTATTTCTTTCTTACCAACATTATTAGACAAACCAGAAGAGCAAGTGCAACATGATTACTTGTATTGGGAATTTCACGAAAGAGGTGGAAGACAAGCAATAAGAAAAGGAGATTGGAAAGCTGTAAAATATAATGTATTAAAGAAACCAAATGCACCAATGCAATTGTTTAATCTTTCTACAGATATAGGTGAAAAAAATAATATTGCAGATCAACACCCAGAAATAGTTACTCAAATGAAGGCTTTGTTTTTAGAAGCAAGAACTCCTTCTGATGTGTTTACTTTTAATCAAGTTTCTTTTTAAAAAGAGAAGCTTAAAATAAAATAATAAGATTTTACTTGTAGTTAGAAATTCTATGTTTCTAACTACAAGTATATTTTTAAATAGATAAAAATTAATTCTTCTTTCTGTTTATGATTTTAAAAAACACCTTTTTTATTGCGTTATTTAGCCTTCTTTTGGTAAGTAATATTTGTGCTCAAGATTTAAAAAAGATAAATATTACTACCAATAATGGTCATGCTATAAAAAAAGGAGCAAGTGGCTTTAATGTTCGTATAGCAGACAAAATTTGGAGTTATACACATCCAGATTTTGTACAATCTGTAAAAGAATTAAAACCAGGTTGGTTGCGTTATTTTTCTGGCACCATGGGCGATGCTTTTAGCAGTGCAACTGGTCAGTATGATTTAGATTATATTTCTATGTTAGATAAACCAAAACCATTTTTAAAAGGACATAGATATGTAAAAGTAAAAGGACCACACAGAGTTATTGATTTGTATGAACTTTTAAGTGAAGTAAACGGTAAATTAATTATTACTGTAAATGCGTTTACAGAGTCGCCAGAAATGATTTTAGAATTGGCTCGTTTCTGTAAAAATAACAATATAGAAGTAGCTGTTTGGCAATTTTGTAACGAACCTTATTTTTACGTTCCAAACAGAAATAGATTTTGGTGGAATGATGGTTTTGACTATGCTGCTAAAATGAAACCTTATGCAGAAGCAATTCAACAAGTTTTTCCGGATGCGCAATTAACCCTTAATTATACTTGGGATGGCGTTTGGACTTTTATGAAAGAAATTAACCAATATCAAAAAGAACATGGAGTATATTGGAATGTGTTTTCTAAACATTCTTATGCGCCACATACAGGGAAAAAAGATACGCAAGAACAAGCTTACAAACGTGCAAATACCAAATTATTAGAAGCAACTTCTAGTGCTGCAATGTCAGAGATAGAAGATTATACTTGGAAAGATGTGCCAATGGTAATTACAGAATTTGGTGTTTGGAACAAACCTTTAAATGGTATTTATTCTAGTATTTATAATATTGAATATGTAATGCGTCAATTAGCACATACAAATACACAATATGTAGGTGCGCACGAGGTAAGTAACAAGTATTATCCAGGTAAAGGAATGGGGAATGTGGTAGAAAATGCATTCGAGAATAAGTTAAAAATTGAAACAGATACGGTTTTAACCGGTATCCGAAGAGATTTAGAAGGTAAAGCGTATAAAATTTATAATGAAGCTGTTAATAATTCAGAATACTTATATCATGTAGAAATTGCCAACAATGTACAAGTTGATGGTTTAAAGAATACAAAAGTAAACGGAATGTTTGCGCAAGGATATAAAGGGAGTAACGGCTATAATTACTTAGTGCTAAGTAATAGAAGTGCTGTTGCAAATCAATATCAAATTAATATTGATGAAAAGTTGTTGAAAGACAATTTATTGGTGACTTATATTGCTGCAGATTCTTTAAACGCGAGAGATACAGAAATTAAAGAAATTCAAATTAAAAACGGAATTCTATCTGTAAAACCATTTAGTTTATCGGTTTTAAAATGGAAAACGGATTCGTATAAATTAGAGCAACCAACCATTTATAAAGCTACCGTAGAAAAAGAAGGAGTTTTATTAAAATGGGGCGCTATCGCAAAAGCGAAATCCTATAAAATTCATTATGGTACGGATGCTTCAAACTTAAGTGAAACTATTAATGTACCTGCTACGAATACTTTTTTAGTGAACGGATTACATCCGAAGAAAAAATACTTTTTTAGTGTTGAAGCACAGAATGATGAAAAAATTAGTGAGCTATCTAACGCAGTTTCTGTAACATATCAATTACCTATTAAACCTGAAGTTTTTAAAGTTTCAAGAAGAGATAATAGTGTCACTTTATTCTGGAGAAGTGTACCAAATGCAACGAGTTATTTAATTAACTATGTTGATGCAAACAATAAAAGTATTGAAATAGATACAGACAATGTTTTTGGATATAGAATAGAAGATTTAAAAGACAATACAAATTATCAATTTACAGTTACCGCATACAATGGTTTGGGTAAAAGTATTTCTTCAGAAAAAGAAAAAGTATTTGTTTCGTCTAGAGTGCCATATAGTCCTAGAAATGTGTCTGCAATACATAGCGCATCAAATTCAATTGAAGTAAAATGGCATCCTAATAAAGAGATATTACCAAATACGTATTATAATGTATATAGAGGTACAGAATTACATGAGTTTACAAAAGTAGCAAGTGGCATAAAAGATACTGTTTATGTAGATGCTTCTATTAAAGAGAATACGCAATATTATTATACGGTTAAAGCAGAAACAGAAGTTGGTGAGAGTAATTTTCATCCTAATATTGCTACCGCTTTTTCAATAGAAAAAAATAATCAGGTTAAAATTCAAGTTGTAGAAACTCAAAAAGAAGGGTATTTGGTTAAAGTAGTTTTAAATCAATTAAAATTAAAACCAGAAGATTCTTTCGGAGCAATTATTAACAATGTTTCTTACTTAAATGTAGAGCATATTAAAATTTCAGGAATCCCAGACGTAGAAAGGAATAAATCTTTTCATGTTTTTATTCCTAATTCAAAAGTAAAAGTAAATTCAAAATACGCTATAAAAGCCTTTGTTGTAAAAGGTGGTAAGCAAATTGAAAGTGCCATTGTAAATCAGTTTATAAGTAAAAATTAAACCAACACTTAATTATCTATCAAAATGAAAAAATCTTTATTAATCATTATTGCCTTAGTTGCTACTTTCACTTCTTGTGATAAGGGCGACACAAAACCTATTTATGTAGCTGATAAATGGGAAAATCCAGAATGGGAAAATCCAGAAATTTATCAAATAAATAGAGAAGAGCCAACAGCTTCTTTTTATAAGTACGCAGATGATGCAGCAGCTTTAAAAAATGAAAGTTGGAAAAATTCATCTTTATACAAATCTTTAAGCGGAACTTGGAAATTTTACTATGCAGATAGTGTACAAGCAAGACCAACAGATTTTTATAAAGCAGGTTTTGATATTTCTCAATGGGATGATATTGAAGTACCATCTAACTGGGAATTAAAAGGACATGGAATTCCTATTTATACAAACAGAACGTATATGTTTCCTCCAAACCCACCATTTATTCCTCATAACTTAAACAATAATGGAAGTTATAAAAAGGAATTTGAAGTTTCTGAAGACTGGGATGGAAAAGACATTTACTTACATTTTGAAGGTGTAAGTGGTGCTATGTACATTTGGTTAAACGGACAAAAAGTAGGTTATAATGAAGGTAGTAAAACTGCTGCTGAATTTAAAATAACAGACCTTGTTAAAAAAGGAAAGAATGACTTAGCAGTGCAAGTTTTACGTTGGTCTGACGCAAGTTATATGGAAGATCAAGATTTCTGGAGATTAAGCGGTATTGAGCGTGACGTATATGTGTACGCTGCCAATAAAGTAACTTTAAGAGATTTTAGAGTAACGTCTGATTTAGAAAACGATTTTAAAGATGGTATTTTTAAAGTAGATTTAAAAGTTGATAACAACACTGCAGAGGCAACTCAGCAAGAAGTAAAAGTACAATTATTAGATGGTGATAAAGAAATTTATGCAGCTACTAAAAACGTACAATTAGCAAAAGGAAGAAACGTTGTTGATTTTGCAAAAAATATTCCTAATGTAAAAACTTGGAACGCAGAACACCCTAATTTATACACACTTTTACTAAGTGTAAACGGAGAATCTACTTCTATAAAAGTAGGGTTTAGAAACATTGCTATTAAAAACATGCAGTTTTTAGTAAACGGAATGCCAGTATTATTAAAAGGAGCAAACTTACACGATCATAGTGATACAGAAGGACACGTTATTTCTGAAGAATTAACCTTGTTAGATATGAAAGTGATGAAAGAAAATAACTTAAACGCAATTCGTTGTAGTCATTATCCTAAAAACCCACACTTTTATAGATTGGCAGACAAACACGGTTTTTATGTAATTGATGAAGCAAATATTGAAACGCATGGTATGGGTACTACCAACCAAGGTTTAAATAACAATAAGAAAGATCAGGCAGTGCATCCAGCATATTTACCACAATGGAAAGGAGCGCACATGGACAGAACAATTAGAATGTTTGAGCGTGATAAAAATTACCCTTCAATTATAACTTGGTCTTTAGGAAATGAAGCTGGGAATGGTGAAAATTTTGTTGCAACTTATAATTATTTAAAAGAGCAAGACGATACCAGACCTACACAATATGAAGGAGCTACTCAGTATGATAATACAGATATTCAAGCGCCAATGTATTGGACAATTGATAGAATGGTACAATATGCAGAAGGAAACCCAACACGTCCATTAATTCAGTGTGAATATGCACATGCAATGGGTAATAGTGTAGGTAATTTACAAGACTATTGGGATGTTATTGAAAAGTATGATATTATGCAAGGTGGTTTTATCTGGGATTGGGTAGACCAAGGTATTTTAACAAAAAATGAAGAAGGCGAAGAGTTTTGGGCGTATGGTGGAGATTTAGGTGCTGGTCACTTACATAACGATAAAAACTTCTGTTTAAACGGAATTGTAAATCCAGATAGAACAGCACATCCTGCTTTATATGAAGTTAAAAAAGTATACCAATACATTAAGTTTAAAGAAGTAAATATTAAAAAAGGAGAAATCGAAATCAAAAATATTTATGATTTTACAAACTTAAATACGTTAGATTTCTCTTGGACTTTACTTAAAAATGGAGAAGAAGTAGCAAATGGTGCATTGCCAGTTTTAGATATTGCTCCTTACACTACTAAAAAAGTAAAAATCGATTTACCTAAATTAGACGATGCAATTGCAGAATACCATGTAAATGTATATGCTAAAACTAAAACTGCTACAGGTTTATTGCCAGCAGGTCATGAAGCAGCGTATGAGCAATTTGCACTTACAAGCCCTAAAACTAAAACTGTTTTAGCTAAAAATGATGGTTCTTTAAAAGCAGATGCAGATGCAACTTCTATTAAAGTTACAGGTAACGGATTCAACTTGGCTTTTAGTAAAGAAAACGGTGAGTTAACTACCTTAGATTATGGAAACGGTAATGTATTGTTAAAAGGAATTAAAGCTAATTTCTGGAGACCAACTACAGATAATGATTATGGTTTTAAAATGGGGAAAAAAATGGGTGTTTGGAAAGAAGCTTCTAACAACCAATCTTTAACATCTATAGAAAGTAAAACAACTGCTGATAATACTATTTTGGTATCTGCAACGTATGCATTAAGTCCTGTAAAAGGAAAATTAGTTATTGATTATACGATCGATGCAGCTGGTAAAATTTTAGTGAACACTACGCTTTCAGAAATTAATACAGAATTACCAGTTTTACCAAGATTCGGAAACAACTTTGTAGTTAAAAACGAGTTTAATAATGTAGAGTGGTTTGGTAGAGGTCCTTTCGAGAATTACCAAGATCGTAAAACAGCTGCTTTAGTTGGATTGTATAATGCTCCAGTAAAAGATTTATATTTCGCTTATATTCGTCCGCAAGAAAATGGGTACAAAACAGACACACGTTGGGTAACATTTAAAAACGGATCTGGAACAGGAATAAAAGTAACAGCTACAGATTTAATTTCTTTTAGTGCACATCATCAATATAATGAAGATTTTGATGCAGGAAACGAAAAACAACAACGTCACACTACAGATATTAAACAAAGAGATTTAGTAAACATCAATATAGACTACGGTCAAATGGGTGTTGGTGGAGATACAAGTTGGGGTAGAATGCCTCATAAAGAGTACCAAATTAATGCTGGTAATCTAAGTTATAGCTACACCATAGAAGCTATAAAATAAGAAAAGTAAATTTATAATGAGGTTGTCTAAAAAGGAATAAATCTTGTCATACTGAACTTGTTTCAGTATCTCAACTTACTGAAGTTTAAACTTCATAAGAATCTGAAATAAATTCAGATTACAAAACACCTTTTTAGACAACCTTATTTTAGTAAAATAAGTATGCTTAACAACATTTAGAATTTAAAAGATATGCGTATAAAAAATTTAATAATCCTTTTTGTTTTTAGTTTTATATTCTCTGGTTTTTCAACCGATAAAAACCCTAAAGATAAAATTGTACAGCGACTCAGTTTTGATAGCAATTGGAAATTTATTCAGCAAGATATTGCAGGTGCAGAAAAAGTATCTTTTAACGATGCTTCTTGGAGAACCTTAAACTTGCCACATGATTGGAGTATAGAAGGTGAGTATAGTGAAGAAAACCCAATGGGAGCCGGTGCAGGGTATTTACCAGCAGGTTTTGGTTGGTATAGAAAAACCATTACAGTACCAGAGAATTGGAAAGGAAAACACGTAGAAATTGCGTTCGACGGTGTTTTTATGAATAGTACGGTTTGGGCAAACGGACAAGAATTAGGAACAAGACCTTATGGTTGGGTTTCTTTTGCGTATGATGTTAGCGAAATAGCAAAAACATCTAAAACAATTACGTTTGCAGTTCGTGTAGATAATGACAAACAACCTGCTGCACGTTGGTATACAGGTAGCGGAATTTATGCACATACTTGGATTGATATTAAAAACAATACACATGTTAAAAGAGATGGAATTTTTCTTAGAACAGAAGATGATAAAGTTTTTGTAGAAACAGAATTATTCACCAAAGAAGATGCTGGTAAAGTAACGTTAATAACTTCTATTATTGATAAAAATGGTGTTGAGGTTGCTTGTGATAAAGACAAAATTAAATTAGAAAAAGAAGCACATGTAAAAACGGAGTTAAGTATAGAAAATCCAAATTTATGGTCTGTAGAATCTCCTTATTTATACACTTTAAAAACGGAAGTAGTAGTCGGTAAAAAAGTAGTTGATATTGTAGAAACAAAATTTGGAGTACGTGATATTGAATGGATTGCAGAATCTGGAATGTGGATTAACGGTAAAAACGTAAAATTACAAGGAGTTTGTAATCATCAAGATGCAGGAGCCTTAGGAGCTGCAGTACCTTATAAAATTTTGAAGTTTAGAGTACAACAGTTAAAAGATATGGGAGTAAATGCGATTAGAACTTCGCACAATCCGCAAACGCCAGAATTTTATGACATCTGTGATGAAGTAGGAATGATGGTTATGGATGAGATTTTTGATGGTTGGAAAAAGAAAGCCAAAAATGATTACGGCGCGCATCATTTTGATGAATGGTGGAAACAAGATTTAACAGATTGGATTAAGCGTGATAGAAACCATCCTTCAATAGTTATTTACAGTGTTGGTAATGAAACTGGTGGTCCAATTGGGAAAGATTTAGTAGCAACTTGTAATCTTTTAGATCCTACAAGACCTGTAACTTCTGGTCATTCTGGTTCAGATCACATGAATGTTTTAGGAATAAACGGAGGTAGTGAAAAGAAAGGATTTATGGAAAATCTAGCAAAAAATCCGAAGGATAGAGTTTTTATAGGTACAGAAAACACACATACTTGGCAAGTTAGAGGGTATTACAGAACTAAAACTTGGTATAGAGATGGATTTCCAAACAGAAATAACACCTACGAAATTCCTGATTTAACTGAAAAAGAAGTTTTTACTCACGATTGGATTCAAGAATCTGGTAGAAAAAATAGAAAACAAATATTTAATTCTAGTTATGACAATGCAACTGTACGTGTGTCATCAAGATTAAGTATTGAACAATTGCGTGATGTTCCTGCTTATGCTGGTTCTTTTAGATGGACAGGTTACGATTATATTGGAGAAGCTGGTTACGTGCATGGTGGTTGGCCTTTTAAAGCTTTTATGGGAGGAGCAATTGATTTAGCAAATTTTGAAAAAGACTTGTTTTACTTATATCAAAGTCAATGGACAACAAAACCAATGGTTCATATTTTACCACATTGGACACATCCAAAAGTAGCGTTAGATACTGAAATTCCGGTTTGGGTATATTCAAATACAGAAGAAGTAGAATTGTTTTTTAATGATGTTTCTTTAGGAAAACAAAAACCAGGAACCGCATGGGATGAAATGCAATGCCAATGGATGGTAAAATGGCAACCAGGAACATTAAAAGCAGTTGGGTATAAAGATGGTAAAGTAGTTTCAGAGAAAATTATTAGAACTGCAGATCAACCTTCTAAAATTAAATTATCTGTAGACGGAGAAGCGTTACAAAATAGTTTAGATGATATTGTTCAAGTACGTGTAACAACTACAGATGATAAAGGAGAGTTTTATCCGTATGGAGAAAATAGAACTTATTTTAATGTGTTTGGTGGAGGAAAAATAAAAGCACTAGATAATGGAAGTCCTGTAGATGTAGAACAACATGTTGGACCAAATCATAGAGTAGCATTTTACGGATTAACACGTGCGTATATTTCTGCGACTGATGAAAAAGGAGCTGTTAATTTATTAGCAAGTTGTATTTTAGGAGAGAAAAAATTAATCACTTCTAATAAAGTAAGTATCGATACAGAAATGATCAATTTAAGAGGAAATAAAATCAACCCTAAAATTGAAGTGTATTATACTACAAACGGAAATACACCGACAACAAATTCTAGTGTTTATAATGGTGCTTTTGATATAGAAATAGAAACAACCGTAAAAGCATTAATTGTTGTTGATGGAAAAGAGACACAAATTTTAGAAGAGAAATTCGGGCAAAGTGAAGGTTTTACTTGGAATGAAACTTTAGAGAATTTAGGGCAAATTGGTGAACAAGCAGAAGAAGCAACGTTAGTGAATGCAACAGTTTCATTAAAAGGAAAAAACTTTAACGGAAAAGGTTTTGTAAGTCTTGCTAAAAAAGGAGCTTCTATTTCTTGGTATCAAGAAAATGATGGAAGTGCAGGTAATGCAGAATTAACGATTCGTTATAGCACCAAAATTAAAGATAAATCTGGAGCTTACATAAAAGTAATTGTAAGTGATAAAGTTGTTCGTAAAGAGGTTTTATTATCTAATACGCAGCATTCTGGTAATAACTGGAAAACGGTTAAAATTCCGATTAAGATTGGCCGTGGAGCAAACACAATCTTGATTGAGTCTTTAGGAAATGATGAGGTTTTAATTGATGAAATTCTGATAAAGTAAATTTTTAAAGGAGTAATAAAACTTTTGTTTATTTTGATATAAGCAAATGTAAAAGAGGTTATCTAAAAAGGATTAAATCTTGTCATACTGAACTCGTTTCAGTATCTCAACTTACTGAAGTTTAGACTTCATAAGAATCTGAAATAAATTCAGATTGATAAAAAAAGGCTTTCTAGACAACCTCTTTTTATTGCACTAATAAGTCTTTTATCTAGCATTAGACGATATATACTTCTAAGCTTCAAAATAAATATCGTTATTTTAAATACTGCAACATTTGTTACCCCTAATTGATATTTATAGGATCTATTAAGAATGCTATAATTGATACATTTGTAAGGAAACCCATGTCCGTAGGTAATATGGATAGTAAAAAATGTATTACAAATGAGATTTAAAAATTTTTTTAAAAGACCTTTCGTTTTATGTATTCTTTTATTTTCAATAGGTACCTTATTTTCAAACGACCTAAAATTAGGCTCGCTTTTTCAAGAGCACATGGTATTGCAGAGGAATATGCCTATTCAGGTTTGGGGGAAATCTTTACCAAATAGCTTAGTAAGTATTCAATTAAAAAATAAAATAGTAACTGTTTATGCAGACGAATCTGGAGCATGGAAAACAACATTACCAAAATTTAAAGCTGGCGGACCATATAAATTTGAAGTAACTTCCGGTGAAGAATCGATCAATTTTACAGATATTTTGATTGGTGAAGTTTGGGTTTGTGCTGGGCAATCTAACATGGTAGTGCCACACGCAAACATTCCTGAAGTTCACAAATTAGATGCTCTTGCAAAAAATATTCGAACTTTTGAGGTTCCAAGAACGGTTTCGTTTTCAAAGGAAGAAAATATACAAAATGGAGTTTGGGCTTTAAAAAACCCATCGAGTGCGACGGCAATGACGTTTTCTTATTTCTTACAAAAAAACGCAGATGTGCCAGTTGGTATTATTTTAGCAGCATGGGGTAGTTCTTCTCTAGAAGGTTGGTTGCCTAAAGATATAATAAAAGAGTTGCCGCATTTTAAAACAATGATGGAAACTTTTGATGCAAATGAGACAAAACAGCAACGTATAAAATCAATTTTAAGCTCTAAAGAAAAAAGACAAAGAAAAGATGATATTTTTTTAAGAACACAACCAAATGTTATTTACAATGCCATGATGCATCCTTTAATTTCATATTCATGCAGAGGTATTGTATGGTATCAAGGAGAGGCAAATGCAAAATCTAAAGAAGACATGTTACAATATCGTAAAACATTTCCTTTTTGGGTAGATTATTTAAGAACTCAATGGAAACAACCTTCTTTAGAATTTATTGTAGTAGCACTTCCGGGATATATTGGTAAAAAAAATAAAAAACCTCGTTTTGATGCAGAAAATCCTACAGAAGACTCTTGGGCTTGGATGCGTGAATCTCAATATTCTTTTGATAAAATTAAAAATGTACAAGTAGTTACTACTATAGATTTAGGAGAAGCTTTTAATATTCATCCAACGGACAAATTACCAGTTGGAAAAAGAATTTCGCTTTTAGCAGAAAAAGCGACTTTACATAAAAAAGGGTTGGTTGATGGACCAAAATTTAAAAGTTATAAGGTTCGTAAAAATGAAATCAGTATTAAATTTTCTGATGCTAAAGGATTAAAAACGAAAGATGGATCTTCTCCAAAAGGTTTTTGGGTTTCAGATAAAAATGAAAAGTGGCATCAAGCGGAAGCAGTCATCAAAGGAAAAAAAGTAATTATTAAAGCAAAAGGAGTGGATGTTCCTGTACATGTACGTTATGCTTTTGCGGCAAAACCAATGGTAAACCTTGTAAATAAGATAGGCTTACCAGCAAGACCATTTAGAACGGATAAATTTAAAAATTAAATCATCATATATAAAATGAAAAATTACATAATTAAATCTTTAATCTTAGCAACTATTTTTAGTTTAAGTAGTTGCGCAACAAGTCATAGCCAGAAAAAGGAGGTTAAAAAACCTAACATTCTATTTATTTTTTCTGATGATCAAAGGGCAGATGCCTACGGAGCTAGTGGTAACGGTTATATAAGTACACCTAACATTGATAAACTTGCAGAAACGGGTACGCGTTTTAAAAACACGTATGTTATGGGAGGAAATCAAGGAGCAATTTGTGCACCTAGTAGAGCGATGTTAATGAGTGGTAAAAGTCTTTTTCATGTGTATGAGAAATTAAAAGGAGTTACTACGATGCCTATGTATTTTAAGCGTTATGGTTATGAATCTTTTGGTACCGGTAAATGGCATAATGAGCCTTCTGCTTTTGAAGCCAGTTTTGATAAAGGTAAAAATGTAATGACTATGGGGATGACAGATTATTTTAGTGCTCCTGTTAGAGATTTAGATGCTAATGGTAAATTAACAAAACCTGTAAAAAAAGGATTTACAACAGATATTTTTGCAGATTCTGCAATTGATTACTTAAATAATTATGCGAAAGAAGGTACAGAAAAACCATTTTTCTGTTATGTAGCTTTTAATGCGCCTCACGACCCTAGATCTCCAAGAGAAGATTATATAGGAATGTATAAAGAAGAAGCAATTCCATTACCAGGAAACTTTAAAGGATGGCATCCTTTTAAGTTTGATAATATGAATATTAGAGATGAAACGCTAGGTCCTTGGCCAAGAACTCCAGAATTAATAAGAGAATCTCTTGCAGATTATTATGCGTTAATAAGTCATATGGATAATCGTATTGGAGATATTATTCAAACATTAAAAGACCAAAATTTATTTGACAATACCATTATTGTTTTTGCTTCGGATAACGGATTAGGTTTAGGAAGTCATGGTTTATTAGGAAAACAAAACTTGTATGAACACAGTACAAAAGTGCCTTTAATTATTAGTGGACCAGGAATTACTAAAAATGAAAAAAGTGATGCATTGCTTTATTTGTTTGATATTTTTCCAACATTATCAGATTTATGTGAATTACCAAATCCAACTACTACAGACGGACAAACATTTGCTCCTTTATTAAAAGGAAAAGAAATGGAAACTCGTAAATCTTTATATACCGTTTACAGAAATACAGTAAGAGCTGTTAGAACAGATGAATGGAAATTAATTAAATACCCAAATCAGAATTACCAACAATTATTCAATTTGAAAAAAGATTCTATAGAAATAAATAATCTAGCAGACAAACCAGAATACAAAGCTAAAATTGCTGAGTTATCTAACCTAATGGAAGATTGGTATAAAACTACAGATGATACTGCAAACATGTCTCCAGAAAAGATTTTACCAATGGAGTATGATTACACAAAATTAAAACAAGTACCAGATAAAAAACAACCAAAATATACTTTAGACAAATATTTTAAAGGAGTAGACTTAAAAAAGGTTAAAAAAACAAATCACTAAAACATATTTCTCATGATAGATAGAAGAAAATTTATGCAACTTTCTGCATTAGGAGCAGCAAGTACATTTTTAATGACAGGCTGTAAGGGGTTAATTACAAATACTAATAATAATGTGCCTCTTTATTTAAATGATTATAAAGATACATATGCAACCGATCCGCGTAAAGCGTCTATAGATTGGTTTAAAGATGCTAAATACGGTATGTTTATTCATTATGGTTTGTATTCTATTTTAGGAAGACATGAGTGGGTTATGTATAATGAAAAAATTCATGTTGCCGAATACGCAAAATTAAAAGACCAATTTACTGCCGAGAAATTTGATGCAGATTTTATAACAGATTTGGCATTAGAATCTGGTATGAAATACATTAACTTAACTACACGTCATCATGATAGTTTTTGTTTGTGGGATACTCAATACAGCGATTTTAAAAGCACCAATTCTCCAGCAAAGAGAGATTTAGTAGCAGAATTGTCTGAACAATGCAACAAAAAAGGACTTGCCTTTTTCTTATACTATTCTCATGGTAGAGATTGGCAACATCCACATGCACCAAATAACGATAAATGGGGAGGAGCTGCAAGACCTAAATATGCAACAAAAGAACCCGCTTATAAATATGGAGAAGAGCATCATTTAGAAAAATATTTAGAGTTTATGAGCAATCAAGTAGATGAGTTGTTAACCAATTATGGACCAATTGCAGGTATTTGGTTAGATGGGTATGCAACACCAGCATCAGGAGATAGAAGCAAGTTTAAATTACAAGAATTGTATGATTTAGTGCACGCTAAACAACCACAAACTTTGGTTTCTTATAAACAAGGTATGATTGGTACAGAAGATTTTTTAGCGCCAGAACATAAGTATAGAAATGAAGGAGAGCCAAAAACACCATTAGAAATTTGCGATCATTTACAACGAAAAGGTTGGGGATATATGAAAACTCAAGATGGTAATCATAAACATAAAGAAGAAGTAATTGCAATGCTTAAAAAAGCAGCTAGTTATCCTGCAAATTTATTATTAAATACGGGTCCATTACCTTCAGGTGAAATGCACCCAGAAGATGTAAAGGTTTTACGTGAAGTTGGTAAAGAAATTAGAAATAGAGGTTGGGATAATATTCTAAAAGCTTAATTTTTTTTATGTGTTAAATTAACCTTAAAGTTAGTTTTATTGCTTAGTCATAATTTGCGACAAAAATGCATCAGGATATCCAAATCCCCTATTTTAAGGGGAAATATCATTAAAAAGCAACATTTTGAATCCCTATATGAGAAATTTTATTCTTAATAATATGTTAATTTTGTTTATCGATTAAATGTTTATCTAATAACATTGTGAATTAAGTTAGCAAAAAATAAAAATTAGCTGTTTTTATTTTTTAAAATAAGGAACAATTATTTGGTAAATAATAATCAAAAAAAAAGCAAATTAAACTTTTAACTATTATGATTGTGAGATTTCAATATTCTATTAATTCAGAAAATTTAAATTTATGAAAAAACTCAATTTATTATTATTATTAATATCCATTTCTTGGGGCTCTTTTTCTCAAGATATAATTAAAGGTATTGTAAAAGATTCTGGAGGAATACCTTTACCAGGAGTTAGTGTGGTCGAAAAAGGAACACAAAACGGAACAAGTACAGATTTTGATGGTGTATACCAAGTTAAGGTATCTCCAAATGCTACTTTAGTTTTTTCTTACCTAGGTTTTAAAGAACAAGAAATTAAAGTTACCGGACAAGCTAGTTTAAATGTTATAATGAAAGAAGACACCGAAAGTCTTTCTGAAATTGTAATTATTGGTTATGGTCAACAGAAAAAAGAAAGTGTTTTAAGTTCTATTAGCCAAGTTAAAGGTGCGGAGTTACTAGAAACAGGGTCTCCAAATATTGCAAATGCCCTAAGTGGTATTGCACCTGGTGTAAATATCGTTCAATCTTCTGGGCAACCAGGAGCCGATGACGGTCAGATTTTTATACGTGGTAATTCAGATCCATTAATTTTAGTAGATGGAGTAGAAATTGTGGGTGGTTTTTCTAATATAGATCCTAGAGATGTAGAGTCTATAAGTATTTTAAAAGATGGTGGAGCTACTGCTGTTTATGGTATTAGAGGTGCAAACGGGGTTGTTATTATTACAACTAAACGTGGTAAAATAGGAAAGCCTATTGTAAGTTTTACAAGTGAGTATACTGTAAAAACTTTAAGTGAAGAACCAGATGTATTGGGTGCTTATGATGCTCAAAGTGCATTTAATGTAGGTATTTTAAACGATAAAGCTTATGATAAAGGATATTCTTCTGCAACAGATTTAGCGCATTGGAAAGATGGAGATTTACCATACATTTATGCAGATACAAATTGGGCAGATGCTGTATTAAGGAATTCAGCATCAAGTTTTAATCAAACAGTTTCTGTACGTGGTGGTACAGATTTTGTAAAGTACTATGCATCTGCAGGGTATTTAAGTGAAGGAGATATTTTTAAAACAGTTAAATATCATAACTACAACCCAGAGTATAGTTTTGACAGATATTCATTTAGAGCAAATCTAGATTTTACAATTTCTAAAACTACACAATTAAAAACAAGTGTTAGTAGTCGTTTAGAAGATAGAAATGGTGCTGGTAGTGGTACTAATGGAGGTAAAAGTCCAGATGTTTTACAAGTATATAATTTGGCACCAGGTAGTGTTCCTTCTATTTATCCAGCAGAGGTTATGGAACAATATCCTGATCCATTATTTCCAGGACTGGTAGAAGAGAGATTTAGTGCTGATAATATATATAGTACTATTAATAATAGTGGAGCAACAAATACTCAAAAAACAGTATTTTCTATAGATTTTGAATTAGATCAAAAATTAGATTTTATAACCAAAGGATTAAAATTTGTAGGTAAGTACAATTATATAAGTACCTATACTTCTCAAAGAAAAACTACTTTTGCTAGTACCTTTTTTCTAGGGAGACCAAATCTTTATTTTTTAGATAGAAATGGAGAATGGAGTGGTTTAGATGGAGATAATGTACAAGAACCAGTTGAATATAATGTAGGTAATGAAAGTGTTAATTGGAATAGTGAAATTGCTTATGTAAATGCACGATTGGCTTATAATAGAAGTTTTGGTTTGCATAATGTTACAGGTTTAGCTCTTTTTAGTAGAAATAAAAAAATAACAAATACAGATTTTCCTTATTATAGTGAAGATTGGGTTGGGCGTGCAACTTATAATTATGATGCTCGTTACTTTTTTAGTGTAAGTGGTGCTTATAATGGAGATGAAACTTTTTATACAGGAGAGCGTTTTCAATTCTTTCCATCTGTAGAAGTAGGTATTAATTTAGCCAAAGAAAAATTTGTAAAAGATAATATCCCTGCACTTAACAACTTTAAGGTAAGATATTCTTACGGACAATCTGGTTCTAAATCTGGTTTGGGTACAAATCGTTGGCAATATTTAAGTTTTTATGACTACGGTACAAGTAAGGCATCTCAAAGATTAAATTCTAGATATTGGTTTGGAGAAGATATAAACAATAGAATTACAAGTATAGAAGTATCTCAGTTAGGAAACACATCTCTTAGTTGGGCAACTGTTACCAAACAAAATATTGGGGTAGATTTTGGTTTATTCAAAAATAAAATATCTGGTGAAGTAGATTTCTTTAAAGACAGTAGAGTAGATTTAATAAATAGAATACAAACAGTACCGGGTTATTTTGGTTCTGATGCAGCTTTGCCTTTTGCAAATATTGGAGAATCTGAGAGTCATGGTGTAGATATTTCATTAACCTATAAGAATACAACTTCTTATGGATTAAAATACTCTATTACTGGTGGGTATGGTTTTTATGAAAACAGAATTCTTGTAAGTCCTTCTGATGGTGAAGGTACACCAGAATATGCTAAAATTGCAGGAAAACCAAGTGGGTCTCAAGCATTAATACAAGCAGATGGTTTTTTTCAAAACATAGATGAATTGGTTAATTACCCTATAATTGCAGGGAATCCTGGTTTGGGAGATTATAGATATATAGATTATAATGCAAACGGAGATATAACTGCTGGTGTTTTAGAAGATCAAGTAAGGTTCGATTTACCAAAATCGCCTAAAAATAGTTATAGTCTTAAAATGAATTTTGCATACAAAGGTTGGTCTTTAAGTGCTTTAATTAATGGAGTAGAAGGGCACAAAGGGCTTATTAATGGTAACTTAGCATATCTATTACCTAATAGTGTTGCTTCTGGGCTTACAGAACAATTAGATTATTGGACACCTACAAATACAGATGCTAAATACCCAGCATTACACGCTGCTACAGACCCAAATAGATCTTCTGTACATTCTTCTAGAATAGTAGATTTAGATTATATTAAATTAAGAAGTCTTAATTTAGGGTATACTTTTGATATGAGTAATTCTAAAACCATTAGTAATTTAAAATTATATCTAAATGGTAGTAATTTATTTACAATTACCAATTTTATATATGGAGATCCAGAAGGGAATAGTCCAGGAAGTTATCCTATTTTAAGAAGGTTTAATCTTGGACTTAATATTAGTCTTTAAAAAATTTAACGATTATGAAAATAAATAAATATATAGGTGTTTTATTAATAGTTACGCTTTTCTTTAGTTGTGAAGCGTATCTAGATAAAGAACAAGATTTTGAAGGTTTGCAAGAAGAAGATGTCTTTGGTGATATTCTTACGGCAAAATACTTTTTAGACGGAGCTTATGGTAAGTTAATTACAGATGTAAGTGCAAAGGGTAATTCTGCAGATTATTTACCAGACATGACAATGTCTGGAGAAGGATATCCAGGAAGATTAAATAATAATGTCCCAGAAATATATAATTATTACGCTCAAGGAGATTATTTAAGTTTAATGAACTGGAATAAGAACAATGGTCAAGCTCCAAATTTTGTAGTTAGATATTATGAGGCTTGGAAAGGGATTAGAATTGTAAACAGCTTTCTAGAAAATGTAGAGTTAATTACAAATAGTAACGAAGAAGAAATAAATGGTCTTAAAGGACAAGCTTATTTTTTAAGAGCCTTCTTTTACCACCTTTTAACCAAACGTCATGGAGGATTAATTTACCTAAAAAATAATTTAGATCTTAATGCTCCTCTAGATAGAGCAAGAGAAACGTATGCAAGTAATTATGCCAACATTATAGAAGATGTTAATATGGCTATAGATTTATTACCTATTAGCTGGAAATCAGAAAATGTGGGTCGTCCTACTAAAGGAGCAGCAATGGCTTTAAAATCTAGAGCTTCCTTATTTGCGGCGAGTCCATTAGTAAATACAACAAATGATAAACAGGCATGGATAGATGCTGCAACCGCAGCTTCAGACTTAATAAATTTTGCTAATAATAATGGTTTATATGCGCTTGCAGATGCTAGTGCAGCGGCTAGTTTAGATGTTGGGCATAATGGAGCAGATTTATTTGTTTCAGAACCAGAAGCATTGAAGCCTTATAGAAATATTTTTGTGGGCCCAGGTATCTCTAAAGTAATACCAAACGAAGTTATTTTTATGGAGGTAAATCAGTCAATTATTGCAGCTGGTGGTTTCGTTCATCCAGAACCAAGACTTGCCTTAACAGTTGGTTTTGATATTATTAAAGGAAATGGTGGTCCAATGAATGTTGGTGCAACTGCTAATTTTATTGCTAAGTATGAAACTAAAAATGGTTTGGCAATAGAAGATGATCCATCGTATAACCCACAAGAACCTTTTATTAATAGAGATCCTAGGTTTTATAATGATATTTTATTTGATGGTGTACCTTGGAAGGCAACAAGTGCAGGTGCAGTAAACAAAACAGGTTTTACAGATTTGGCTTTTGTTAATGAACAAGGTAAAAGAGGTTTAGATTTAGTAGATCCAACAATTGCAGGAGCTTTGCTTTGGAAAGTGAGAAACACAACAGGTTTACGTATTAGAAAATGGATACCTAATGGTCTTAACTGGAGAGGTGGATGGAATGGAGATTTCGATTTTCATATAAATAACAACATCTTTAGAATGGCTGAAATTTATTTAAACTATGCAGAAGCTGCTAATGAAGCGTATGGCCCAGGTGGTGTAGCTCCAGGAGCAAGTTTATCTGCTTTAGATGCGGTTAATAAAATTAGAAATAGAGTTGGTATGCCAAATGTAAATGCAACTTATGCTGGTTCTACAGATAAATTAAGAGAACGTATTAGAAATGAAAGAGCTATTGAGTTAGCGTATGAAGGGCATCGATATACAGATATGAGAAGATGGAAAACGGCACATTTAGATGAAAACCAAAAAGTAGAGTTTTTAGAAATGCGTTGGCAAGGAGAAGAATCTTCCATATATCCTACTGGTTTTAGTTATGATTATGTGGATCAGGCTGATAAAAGAAAAACATTTACAGACAGACATTATTGGTGGCCAATTCCAAGTTCAGAATCTGAAGTTGCTCCATCATTTACTCAAACAACAGGCTGGTAATTATTTTTTCTAGATAAATTATAAAAAAACAAAGGCATAGTAATTATTTTATTTCAATAAGAAATAGATATATATAACTTAAAACAATAAAAAACGGATGAAACTAACTTTAACAGAATTAAAAGTTTTTATTTTCTGCTTAATTAATACAGTAGCTATTAATATGGGTGTTGCTCAAAACACCCCCTTAAATAGTATAGCTGTACAAGATTCGCTACAAATAAAAAGTAATGACGAGATACTTGAAACTCCATTCGGAACTTTCAATCTAAGTCAAACAACAGGGGCTGTTTTTAGAATTTCTGGAGACGAACTTAGAAAAACAACTGGAGATAATCTTGCGGAGGCATTAAGAGGAAGAATACCTGGTTTAAGAATTGTAAGAGGTTCTAATACACCTGGAAATAACGGAGGGTATTCTTTTATTTTAAATGGAGGAACACCTTATGTTTTGGTTGATGGTCAACCAAGAGGATTACAAGTAGATTTAAGAGAAGTAGAAGAGGTATTGGTACTTAATGATGCTACGTTTAACTCTCTTTTAGGTAACTTAGGAGATAACGGACTTATTTATGTAGTAACTAAAGGAGGTAAACCAGGTAAACCAACTATAGAAGTAGGGTACCAAAGAGCAATAAATAAATCTACAAGATTACCAAATTTATTATCTGCTTCAGAATATGCAAATGTTATTAATAGAGCAGCTAATAATGATGGTTTAGCAGCTGTTTATAGTGCAGATGCTATAGCAGCATATCAAAATGGATCTGACCCAATTAAATATCCAAATGTAGATTATCAAGATACTTTTTTAAATGATTTTTCTAGTTCTAATTTTGCTTCATTAAATATTTATGGAGGTACAGAAGATGTTTCTTATAGTGCTTTTATAGGATATTCAGATTGGCAAGGTTTAGAAAAAGTAGGAACTCAAATAGATGGACGTGACATTACTTTTAGAACTAAAATTAAAACACGTATGAATGATTTAATTTCAGCTCATGCAAGTGTTTATGGTAAATTTGGAGAAAATAAAAGACCAGTTATAGGCGCAGATGATACTTTTAATAGAATTTCTAGTACACCTTCAAATGCTTTTCCTTTACAGGTAGAAGATTCTTATATTGTAAGTAATCAATTTGGAAATAGCTTATTATCAGAATTAGAAAACGGAGGTTCAAGAACAGATTATTCTGCGAATATGATTTTTGATTTAGGTTTAGATTTTGATTTTAAAGAATATGTTCCTGGTCTTAAATATCAAACTTATTTAATGATGAGAACAAATAATTCTCAAGTATTACTTACAAATAACAGACCAGAATTAAATACTATAGAATATTTAGAGGATATACAAGGTAAAGATTCTTTAGCATTAAAATTACATACAACAGAACTTATAGATCTTTCAGTTGGTAGAAATTCTAGTGGAATACAAAGGATTTTTACATATGCTGGTAATTTTAGTTATGTAAAAAAAGGAAGAGAAGGTGTTTTAAACCTTAACCTTAACCACATGTTGTATTATGAACCAAATACAAATTCATCGAATCCAGATAAACGTAACCTAACATTTAACTTAAACGGATCGTATGCATTACGAGATAAATATATCATGTACGCAAATATGAATATGAGTGGTAGTAATAAATATATAGGAAGCAATAGAACAAAGCTTTTTCCTACTATGGGAGTTGCTTGGGTAGCCTCTAATGAAAATTTCTTAAAAGATAGTGATGTTATAGATTACTTAAAATTTAGAACTTCGTATGGTGTTGTGGGTACAGAATATACTGCTTCTTCTTATTATTTTCTAGATACTTGGTCAGGTGGTAAAAATAATGGAACAGCTTATTTTGGAAACAATACTGCAAGTCAAGCTTTATATGGGTATAGTTTATCTCAAGTAGGAAATAGTGATTTAGATTGGGTTGTTTACAATCAACAGTTTGTAGGTTTCGAATTAAAAATGTTTAAAAAATTAAGTTTAGATTTTAATTATTTTAACATAGAAATAAACGGTCAAGTTATTAAAGCAGGTGAGTTATACGCAGATGCTTTAGGAAACGATGTTTATTTACCACAAATAAACTATACAGAAAGAACCAACAAAGGTTTTAATGCAAACTTTACGTTTAATGATAAAGTAGGAGAATTCAATTATTATATAGGTGCAAATGCAGGATATAATAAAATTACGAAAGATAAAATTTCAGAAGTTCAACATTTAGAAACGTATAGATTACAACAAGGACAAGCAGACGATAATATAATGGGTTATATTAGTGATGGACTTTTTACTGCTGATAATATTGGAAGCGCTTTACCTCAATTTGGTACTGTACAGATTGGTGATGTTAAATATGTAGATCAAAATGGAGATAATGTTATTGATGTAAGAGATCAAAGAAGTATTGGGAATAGTACTCCAAGATTAAACTACGGAATTAGTTTAGGTGCAGAGTATAAAGGATTCAATTTTGATGTTGTAGGTATGGGAGTAGCTGGTTATGATATGAACATGAACTCTATGGCTTATTATACACATTATGGTTTAGGTAGTTATTTTGGAAGTGTAAATAACGCTTTACCTAATGGTAATGCAAACCCTAGACTTAGTACAAGTAAGAGTTTAAATAACTATGTAAATTCAGATTATTGGACTTTAGATGCAAGTTACTTTAGAATATCTAATTTAGAATTTGGGTATACATTACCTCAAACGCTCTTGTCTAAAAGTGCTTTAAAAAACGTTAAATTATTTTTAAGAGGTAATAATTTAGCATTATTTAGTAAAATGAAAGATTTAGATCCAGAGGATATTAGATCTGGTGTTTATGAATACCCTATGATGAGAACTTTCGTTTTAGGAGCTTCTATAACATTTTAATAAAAGATAATGGTTAAAAAATATAAAAACATGAAATTAAATAATAATAAAATATTAGTAATTTTAGCCTTGTCGCTTTCTGTGTTTGGATGTAGTGATTTTTTAGATGATCCAATTCAATATACAAGTGAAGAGGAAGTTATAGATATGAGATTAAATTCTCGTGGTTTAGTAGAAGATATTTATACAGATTATGCATTTAAATATTTTGAAGATTTTTCTGTAGAATATTTAACAGATAATGGAGTATTAAATTCTGGTGAAACAAATTTAGCAACTGGTTATTGGGGGCCAACAAGTAACCCTTATAATTATGTATGGCAACAGTCTTACAATAACATCAGACAAGTATACCAATATATAACATTGGTACACGATATTGGTCTTCCAGTGTTTGCAGAAGAAGGAGATGAAGTTAGAAACGAGAATGTAATTAGAAGGTATTACGGAGAAGCGCACTTTTTAAAAGCTTGGGCAGAATGGGATTTACTTAAAACTTTTGGAGGTCTTGCTACAGACGGACAGATGTTAGGTTTTCCTATTGTAAACGGCATTTTAGAAAATGAAGCATATGCTACTTTAAAAAGAAATACTTATGATGAATGTGTAGCTCAAATTATAAAAGATTTAGATGTTGCTATAGAATATCTGCCTCTTACTTATAAAGGTAGTGATCTTGGATTAACCGCAACAGAAACTGGTAGAGCAAGTGGTTTAGCAGCGTATGCATTAAAGGCTAAAGTAGCATTAATGGCGGCAAGTCCTGCTTTTAATCTAACTAACGATCTAACAAAATGGGAGTTAGCAGCAACGTATGCACAAGAAGTAATTGTTAAAAACGGTGGTTTAAAAGATTTAAAGGCTTATAATTTTAGTAACGTAAATAATCCAGATCATATTTGGAGGTTGCGTACTGGTGAAAAAAATAATAGTTTAGAAAATCGTTTATATCCTCCAACTTTATACGGTCAAGGAGAGGTAAATCCTTCACAAAATTTAATAGCAGCTTTTCCAGATGCAAACGGATATCCAATTACAGATGCAGCAAGTACTTTTAATGCTGCAACACCGTATGCTTCTAGAGATAAAAGATTTTATAAGTTTATATTTTATAACGGAGACCAATGTTTTGAGTCTGAAACATGTTCAGATTATAGTCCTTTAGAAACGTATGAAGGTGGTTTAGATAACTTTGGTGGTTTTATCCCTAATGAAGGAACTAAAACAGGGTTTTATTTAAAAAAGTTTTTAAGTAATTTAGATTTCGATCCATCTTCTATAGATGCTACAACAAATCTTCCTAAAATTTATGTTCAACTAGGGCTTACAGATATCTATTTATCTTATGCAGAAGCAGCAAATGAAGCTTTTGGTCAGCCAAATGCAGTACCAGCAGGTTTTAATTTCTCTGCTAAAGATGTTTTAGCAAAAGTAAGAAAAAGAGCAGGTTTTAATACGGATCCTTATTTAGATATTACTGCAGCAAATAGTGATGACTTTAGAAAATTAGTTAAAAACGAAAGACGTATAGAGCTTTGTTTTACAGCAGAGAGATTCCATGATTTAAGAAGATGGAAAGATATTGTAAACATAGAAAATGTAGAAGGTGTAAGTATTACAAAAAATGCAGATGATACATTTACGTACCAAAACAAAATGGTAGAGGAAAGAGCGTACGAAGCTAAAAATTACTACTTACCTTTGCCTTATTCAGAGTTATTATTAAACTCTAACTTAAAACAAAACCAGGGATGGTAAAAAATTTAAAAACAAAGATTATGAATAAAAGCAAGTTAACAACTGTTACCCAATTCTTAATGTTGGTAATAATTGCAGGATTAGGTTTTTCATCTTGTGCCTACGACGATTTTGTAGAAAATGAATTTGAATATACATCTGTTTATTTACCTTATCAACAAATAGACAGAACCTTTATTATGGGCGAAGGAATGCGCATAGGTGTAGGGGCTGTTTTAGGTGGTAGATTAGAGAATAATGAAGATGTAGAAATTACATTTTCTTTACAAGACGATTTAGTAAATGATGCTGGTTTAACAGTTTTACCAAGTACGCATTATCAACTAGTGGATGCAGATGGAAACCCAGCAAATAACAAAATTACAATACCAGCAGGTAGTGTTCAAGGTTTTGTATATGTAAAAGCAGATTCTATTAATTTTCTTGGAGACACGGGGTCTTTAGGTAATAAATATGCTTTAGGTTTTCAATTAGACAATGTTGTAAAAGCAGATTCTATTTTATCTAATTTAAAATCTACCATGATAACATTTACTTATATAAACCAATTGTACGGTAAATACATTCAACAAGGTAGCTATGTAAAAGACGATGGAACAAGTGTAGAAACAGTAACATATTCTGGCGTTATAACAGATGAAATAGAATTAACTATGGCAGCACCTAAAACATTTGTTTATAACGGGCTTGCAGAGTTTAGAGGAGGAACACAAAAAATGCACGTTATATTAGCAGATGATAACACAATTACTTTAGAAAGTATTGCGGGTTCTGTTGCTATTATAGATGATGGAGGTTCTATTTACAATCCAGACACAAGAGAAATAACACTTAATTATTCTTTTGATTATAATGGTGCAAATTATAAAGCTTCGGATGTTTTAGAGTTTAGAAACAGAATTGTAGATGGTGTAAATCAAACAGAAATTTAATATATTTAAGTTTCAATTGATTATAATAACAAAAAAGGCCAGTATGTATATTGGCCTTTTTTTTGTGCAAAATAGTTTTAATAAAAAAGAAATTTAAAACGAATTACCTAAGTGCAATTAAGATGAAGTTGGTTTAATGTATATGTTATCAGTTGTTTATGGTTTTATGTAATTCTAAGAGAAATAAAGTTTATCAAATAGAATTGTTGTATAAAATGATTCAAAAATTATAGGTGTTGTCAATGCGCTAAGTTGTATTTATAGGTATTAATGTTTCGTTATAAGTATCATTTATTTTTTACACTTTGGAGTTTTTCGAATGCAAAAGGCTTCTTTATGTAACATTTGTACCCCTTAAGTTGGAAAATGAAAATTTAAAAATGATTTAGCTTTGTAATATTCAATTAAATTATATCACATGAAAAAAATTATTCTAACCACCTTATTTTGCCTTACCTATTTAATGTCTAACGGGCAACAAAAGAAAATATGGGATGAAACCGAGCAAGAAAAAACAGAAAGATTAGCTTGGTGGACCAACGATCGTTTTGGAATGTTTATCCATTGGGGAGCTTATTCTCTTGCAGCTAGACATGAATGGGTAAAAACGCGTGAAAAAATTTCTGATGAAGACTACCAGAAATACATAGATAATTTTAATCCTGATTTATACAACCCGCAAGAATGGGCAAAATTAGCAAAAGCAGCAGGAATGAAATATGCTGTAATTACCACAAAGCATCATGACGGGTTTACGTTATTCGATTCTAAATACACGGAATATAAAGTAACAAATACCCCGTATGGTAAAGATGCCATAAGGGAATTTGTAGATGCTTTTAGAGCTGAAGGAATAAAAATTGGTTTTTACTATTCAATTATCGACTGGAAACATCCAGATTACACTATTGATAGAATACATCCATTAGCACCAAAAAACGAGAAAGAGTATAAAACTATCAATAAAAATCGTGATATGGGTGTTTATCGCGAATACCTAAAAAATCAAGTTACAGAAATTTTAACCAATTACGGACAAGTAGATATGCTTTGGTTAGATTATTCAATTCCTGGAAAGCACGGAAAAAATAAGGACGATTGGGGTTCTGTAGAATTAATGAAACTAATTAGAAAACTACAACCAGGTATTATTGTAAATGATAGATTAGACATACAAGATTATGCTGGTGGATGGGATTTTACAACACCAGAACAATTTAAGGTAACCGAATGGCCAACGTATGAAGGTAAAAAAATTCCTTGGGAAACCTGCCAAACATTTAGTGGTTCTTGGGGATATTATAGAGATGAACTTACATGGAAAGATAATAAGCAACTATTAGTATTATTAATTGAGTCTGTGAGTAAAGGAGGTAATGTGTTGTTAAATGTTGGTCCAACAGGAAGAGGAGAAATAGATTATCGAGCGGAGGGTGCCTTATTAAAAATGGGAGATTGGATGAAATATAATGGACGTGCAATTTACGGATGTACACAAGCCCCAGAAGAATTTGAAACCCCAGAAAACTCTATTTTAACCTATAACCCAACTACGAATAGACTTTATATTCATTTAATAGATTATCCATTACAAAACTTTACCTTAAAAGGGATGAAAGGAAAAATAAAGTACGTTCAGTTCTTGCATGATATGTCAGAAATTCAAATTAAAAATCCTCATGGAGCTTGGGGGAAAAAAGACTTGGCAGCGCAAGATGTAAACTTAAGACTTCCTGTTACTAAACCAAATGTTGAGATTCCGGTAATTGAAATCATTTTAAATTAAAAATATAAAATAATGAAAAAAGCAATTTTTACAATTTTAGTGCTGGTTTGTTGTGTGAATATCAACGGACAAAACCATACATCTGAAATCTACACAAATGATATGGATTATGTTCTAGGAGATGCTAAACAAGCATTTATTCAAGATAAAATTAAAACAAAAGAACAAGCAGATAATTTATTACAAGGTTTTATCAATCTTAAAGTTAATGGGATTCGTATTCCTATTTATGCCGAAGGATTGAACCCTAACAAAGAAATGTTCGATTATTTCTATACAATTGCTGTAGAAGCAGGTTTTCCAATTTTTGCAAATCCTGCACAATCTAGTGGAGGTCATAGAATAGCCTGTGGTGTTTTAAATACTACAGAAAGTTTATGTGATGTTAAAAATGATGCAAATGCAACTAATATTTTAATTGAAAGAATAAAAGACTTCGCTGCAGAGTATAAATGTAAATGGATTAATGCTTTTAATGAGGATGGAAGAACTAATAACCCTTGGACTCCTAGTCAAATGAATACTATTTATTCTTCTCTTTACAATAATGTAAACGGAGCAGAACTAATAGGTTCTTGTGCTTGGGGAATTCCTGCAAGTATAGATGTTATGAACAATACCAATATAGAAGATTATATAACAGTTGCAGCAACGCATAATTTAGGTTTTAATCATTCTTCTTGGCCAACATTTATCAATTTAGCAAAAGCAAAAGGATTGCCAGTTTGGGATTCTGAAGTAAACCATAACGATGCTAAAGGAAACGGTACTCGTTTAGAAAAAGCATTAGAATATAAAGTAGATGGTTTGGTAATGTACAATTTATGGAATAGCATTAATTTAACCGATGGTTCTGTAAAATCTAGTGGAGAAACTTTGATGGCATTGTATTTAAAGCCAGAAGCAATACCAGAAAATATTGCGCTTACGGGTACAGCTACACAATCTTCTACAAATCCACAGTTTAACAAACCAGCTTCCTTGGCAATAGATGGCGATACAAACGGTAATTATGGTAGTGGTTCTGTAACAGTTACAAATAATGAAGAAAACCCTTGGTGGCAAGTAGATTTGGGTACAGAACAAAAAATTGGTGAAATTAAAGTGTTTAACAGAACAGATGCATGTTGTGCTGATAGAATGTCTAACTTTACAGTATCTGTTCTTAATAGTGCAGGAGTATCACAGATTTCCCAAACATATACAACACATCCAAATCCTTCAATTACATTTGATGCAGGTGGTGCTCTAGGACAGATTGTAAAGGTTCAATTAAATATTACACAGGCATTAACTTTGGCTGAGGTACAAGTTTTTGCACCGGACGCACCTTTGTCTACAGAAAACCATCTAATTAGCAACGTAAATATTTATCCAAATCCAGTTGCAGATAAATTAGTTGTTTCAGATCCAGATGCTGTATTTAATCAATTTACAGTTTATAATATAAATGGACAGGTAATTAAAAGTGGTAAAATTTCTTCGGAAAAAGTTGAAATTAATACAGTTAAATTTTCTAAAGGAATTTATTTTATAAAATTAGAAGGAGTAAAATCTTCTGAAACACATAAAATAGTTAAAAAATAAGTTACTTATTTAAATAAATATAGCAGCATCTAAAATTAATTTAGATGCTGCTTTTTTGTGATATAAAGTGAGAGGTACTTTTTTATAAATATTTCGATTTTTTATTATAATGATAGTAGTAATTGCAACAATTTCACCTCCTAAATGATATTTATAAAGTGAATAGTTATTGTAGTTTTAAATGTATCTCTAATACTAAAAAAATGAAAACAAAAATTACTTTTATCTTTTTTCTTCTTTTTACGTTAACCTACTTTGCACAAACCAATCCTTGTGGTACTGTTGTTAATGATACGTTTATTGGAACAGGAGCTTTGCCTTCTGAATGGACAGAATACAATACATCTGGCAGTGTTACTGTTACGGATGGTAAGTTAAAGTTTGAGCATAGTAATCAAAAACCTGCTGCTTACAGAACTATTACTCCAATAACAAGTAATGCTAATTTTTCTTTTGAAGTAAATGCTTCTCGTAACTCTGTAAATTGTCAGATTCACTTGGTGTCTTCAACAGGAAAACACCTAACAACTATTTCAGTTGGTAAAGGGACAGCATCCATAAAAATTGCAACAGCAATGGAAAATGGAGTTCCAGGAGGTTTTGTAGAAGGAACACCACAAGTAACTTTAATTAAGGATACAGATTACAAGATTTCAACTAAAATAGATTTTACAACACAAAAAGTAAATTTTTATAATGATGGCGCATTGGTTTATGAAGGTGCTCCTTTCTTAGAAGCGGCAGAAGATATTGCCAAATTAGATATTCAATTATTGTATATGTATTCTAATACTGGACAATTCTATTTCGATAATATTACTTTTTTTACAAGTGAAGCTCATCAATTATTGTCAGAAGAAATAATTATAGCGAATGCTATGCTAGATACTGCTGTTATTGGTACCAACAGTAGAGAATATTCACAGAATGATTATGATGTTTTTAAAACAGCTATAAATACCGCAATTTCGGTAGAGCAAAACTGTTCTGCTAGTCAATCTGAAGTAAACCAAGCTCTTGAAAATTTAAAAGGTGCAATGGTAAATTTTAAAGCTTCTGCTGTTCCATTTGACGGAACAATAGATATTGATGCTTTAGACATTGAACAAAAAATTGTAATGATGGGTGGAGATATGGAGCGTAATGCTCCTGCCTTATTAGATGCTCCCGATCCACAAGAAATAGTAGACTGGTATTTTAAGGATATTCCATTAAATACTTTTAGAGTTAAATATGATAAAAAACAAGAAATGACTGAGGGTGTTGTTGATATGGATGGTACTTATGCAGAACAAGTTATGAGTATGAAACTGATACTTAAAACAAATCCTAATATTAAATTTTTTGCTACCATGAAATCAGATTATAATGGGTATAGCCAAGGAAACAGAAATAATTTACCAACATTTATTTATGATTATGATGTTACAGAAGGAGTTACTACAGGAACAAAATCATTTGATGGGGTTAAATATGGTCGTTTTTTAGCAGATTATATAGAGTATATGAGTGATAATGAAGTACCGATAAGCTATTTATCAACCTCTAAAGAATGGACACAAGTAATGACGGCAGCTAGAGCTAAAATGGCAATTGAATCTTTAATTAGTAATTTGGCTGCTAGAGGTATTGCTATGCCATTGATTGTAGATTCTGGTGCTTGGTCACTAAATCAAGGTATTCAAACAGTTAATACATATATTTCTAATAATGTAGATCAATATGCTTATGCCTATTCAGCACATAAATATGGAGGAAATAATACATGGTCTCAATATGGCAATGCCGTAAAAAAAACAGGAAAAATGTTTTTTAATGATGAAGCATCTCACGGTGCAGGTGGTCAAATTACAGAATGGGAGGTGCCAATAGCTGGTACTTTAGATAAGTATGCAGACAAATGTGATGGCTATGCAAGTGGTCTTAATGGTGAAATGCTTTTTGAAGTTTGGATGAAAAACACCAACTTTAATCAGTATTACTCAAGGCCAGTAGTTTTTACAGCAACAGAAAGTAGACGTATGAGATCTTATTTTATCTTTAAAAAATTTGCAGAAAATGCTGTTGATGCTAACTATGTAAATCAAGCACTTAATAAATTCGAAGATGTGTCTTCTATGGCTTTTGTTAAAGACAATAAAATGGCACTGTGGATTGTAAATTCTAGCGAATCAGATTATGCTGGTTTTTCAATAAACGTTAGTAATTTAGGGTTAAAAGAAGGAATGATTATTCAGCAAGTTTATTGGGACGATGCTACAGCAATTGAAGGAGCTGAGATTAATATTACCTCGAATGCAAATAACCAGTTTAAAGCAAATATAGCACCTCGTAGTATTAGTTGTTTTGTTATCGATATAAATTCAGAACTGTCTTTAGATAACCATCAAATTAGCAATGTAAATATTTATCCAAACCCTGTTGCAGATAAATTAATGATTTCAGACCCAAATGCTGTATTTAAACAGTATACAATTTACAATCTTAACGGACAGGTAATGAGTAGTAGTAAAATAAATACCAAAGAAAGTGAGGTTAATCTAGCTAATTTTTCAACAGGAATTTACCTTTTAAAATTAGATGGAGATCGTACTTCTGAAACACACAAAATTATTAAAAAGTAACATCCACTCTTATAGAATATTGGAGGCTGTCTATAAAGGTTTACATCTTGTCATACTGAACTTGTTTCAGTATCTCAACTTACTGGAGTTTAATCTTCATAAGAATCTGAAATAAATTAAGATTGACAAATATCTTCCTTTTTAGACAACTTCTTTTTTTGGAATAGAGAAAGAGATATTTTTATTAAAATTGAGAATACTTCCCTCTTTTAGCACTACTTGCAACATTTACATCTCTTAAAAGATAACTTTAAAACTAATAATTAAAATAACTTTGAAGATATAACCTCCAACTAATACTAAAAAATGAAAACAAAAATTACTTTTCTCTTTTTTCTGGTTTTTACACTTACTCAATTTGGGCAATCCAATACTTGTAACAGTGTTGTTAATGATATGTTTGATGAAGCCGGAGCTATACCTACAGAATGGACAGAGTACAATACTACTGGCAATGTAACTGTAGATTCGGGGCAATTAAAGTTTGATTTTAATGCAACACTACCAGCTGCCTATAGAACTTTTACAGCTGTTTCAGAAAATGTAATTTTCTCTTTTGATGTATCGGCAAGTAAAACCTATTCTCGTTGTCATGTAAATTTAATTTCTGCTACAGGTAAGTATTTGTCAACAATAGATGTTGGCGCTAAATCATCAAGTATAAAATTTGCAACTACCATGTCAGAAGGTGTTCCTAGTAGTTTTTCTGATGGTTCATCCAAAATAACTTTAATTAAAAATACTATTTATACACTTTCTGCCAGCGTAAACTTTACCACACAAACAGTAGATTATTATGCGGACGGTGCATTAATAATGTTAGATGTTCCGTTTTTAGAAACGGCTAATGATGTAACTAAAGTAGATATTCAATCATTATTTATGTATAACAATAATGGTAATTTCAATTTTGATAATATTACAGTTTCTATCAGTAATGAAGGCCGATTATTACTTTCAAATGCAGTAAGAAATTCGGAATCTATTCTTAATGCTGCCGTAATTGGTACTGAAGGAGGAGAATATGCTCAAAGTGATTATGATATATTTCAGACTGCTATAAACACAGCTGTTGAGGTAGAAAATAACTGTGCTGCTAATCAATCAGAATTAAGTAAGTCACTTGAAGATTTAAACACAGCACTTACAAATTTTGAAGCTTCTAGTGTTCCGTTTGTACAATCTGTTAGTATAAACGCATTAGATACCAAGCAAAAAGTATTAATGATGGGTGGAGATATGGTTCGTAATGCACATAACATTCAAGAAGCCCCAAATAAAGAAGAAATAGTAGATTGGTTAATTAAAGACATTCCTTTTAATACGTACAGAGTTAAGTATGATAAAACACAAGAATTGGTTGAAGGAAATAAAAAATTAGACAGCGTTTATGGCGATATGATTTTAACCATGAAAATGATGTTAAAAGTAAATCCAGAGCTTAAGTTTTTTGCTCACATGAGATCTGATTATCATGGTTACGGACAAGGGAATAAAAACAATTTACCAACTTTTATTTATGATTATGAATACGTTAGTGCTACAGATAGTTTTTTAGGAACAAAATATTTTGATGCCGTTAAATACGGACTCTTTTTAGCAGATTATGTAGCATATATGAGTGATAATGGAGTGCCTATAACTTATTTGGCAACTTCTAAAGAATGGTCTGTAGTAACCGCAGAAATTGCAAAAACTACTATAGAAACTTTAATTAGCACTTTAGCTGAAAGAGGTGTTGCTATGCCTTTGATAATAGACCCAGGCTCATGGTCTTTAAGTAAAGGAGTTAGTACCGTTAATGCTTATGTTGCTAAGGATGTTAATAAATATGTGTACGGTTATAGTAGCCATAATTATAACGGAGGAGATACTACAACATGGACCGATTTTGGTGATGCCGTAAAAAGTGCTGGGAAGCTTTCTTTTGATGATGAATCTTCCCATGGAGGTGGCGGACAAACCACAGAAGCAGAAGTGCCAATTACAAAAGTATTGTTTCAATATACAGATCGTGCTAATATGTATGCAGGCGGAATTCAAGGAGAATGTTTTTTTGATTTAAGTGTAAAAGCCAATAATTTTAATAAGTATTTTGCCAGACCAATTGTTTATACGGCGTCTCAAAACGGTAGACGAATGAGATCGTATTACATCATGAAAAAATTTGCAGAAAATGCAGTTGATGCAACGTATGTAAGTCAAACCCTTAATAATTTTGAAGATGTTGTTTCCATGGCATTTCTTAAAGATGATAAAATGGTGTTTTGGATAGTGAATTCCAGTGAAACTGCATATTCAGATTTTTCAATAAACATCAATAATTTGGGGTTGAAAGCAGGTATGAATATTCAACAAATTTATTGGGATGATACAGCATTAATTACAGGTAATGAAAATAGTATAGAAGCAAATTCAGACAATCAATTTAAAGCAAATATAGCACCGCTTAGTATTAGTTGTTTTATGATAGACCCAAAAGCGGCGTTATCTACAGAAAATCATCAGATTAGCAATGTAAATATATATCCAAATCCAGTTGCAGATAAATTAATGGTTTCAGATCCAGATGCTGTATTTAACCAATTTACAGTTTATAATATAAATGGACAGGTAATTAAAAGCGGTGAAATTTCATCAGAAAAAGTTGAAATAAATACCAGTAAACTTTCTAAAGGAATTTATTTTCTAAAATTAGAAGGCATAAAAACTTCTGAAACACATAAGATAATTAAAAAGTAACATCCATTCTTATAGAATATTGGAGGCTGTCTAAAAAGGTTTTAATCTTGTCATACTGAACTTACTGGAGTTCAATCTTCATAAGAATCTGAAATAAATTCAGATTGACAAATAACTTCCTTTTTAGACAACCTCTTTTTTTGAAATAGAGAAAGAGATATTTTTATTAAAATTGAGAATATTTCCCTCTTTTAGTACTACTTGCAACATTTGTGCCTCCCATGTGATAATTGTAAAGCTTAGATTTTAATTAATTTTGAAAATATAACTCACTAATATTCAAAATATGAAAGCAAAAATTACTTTTCTCTTTTTCCTTCTTTTTACACTAACTCATTTTGCGCAATCTAATACTTGTGATAGTGCAGTAAATGATACGTTTGATGGTACAGGAGCTTTACCAACCGAATGGACAGAATACAATACTTCTGGAGATGTAACTGTTGTTTCTGGAGAGTTAAAATTCAATCATAGTCAAACAATGCCTTCTGCGTATAGAACATTTTCAGTTATTTCAAACAATGTAACTTTTTCTTTTGATGTTTCTGCCTCTCGTTCTTATTCAAGTTGTCAGGTAACATTACTTTCATCTACTGGTAAGTATGTATCTACCATAGATATTGGTTCTAAGTCATCTAGTATAAAATATGCAACAAGCATTTCTGCAGGTGGTGTTCCTAGTGGTTTTACAGATGGAGCTTCAAAGGTTACTTTACAAACAAATACTATTTATGTAATTACTGCTAATATTAATTTTACTTCCAAAACAATAGATTACTATGCAAATGGTGTATTAATGGCGGCAGATGTAGCGTTTTTAGAAACTGCAACGAATGTATCTAAATTAGATATCCAGTCTTTGTTTATGTATAACAATAACGGTAATTTTAATTTTGATAATATTACTTTATCTACAACAGATGAAAACCGTTTATCCTTATCTAATGCAGTAATCAATGCTCAGAATTTATTAAATTCTGCCGTAATTGGTAGTGCTGGTGGAGAGTATTCACAAAATGATTATGATGTATTTTCAACGACTATAGAGGCAGCAGTTGTAATAGAAAATAATTGTGCTGCAAGTGAATCAGAAATAAACCAGGCAACCGCAGACTTACAAACAGCAATTTCAAATTTTGAAGCTTCTAGTAACCCGTTTGTGCAATCTGTAAGTATTAATGCACAAGATACCAAACAAGAAATTCTAATGATAGGTGCAGATATGGAACGTAATGCTGCTGCCTTACAAGATGCTCCAAATAAAGAAGAAATAGTAGATTGGCTAATAAAAGATATTCCGTTTAATACATTTAGAGTGAAGTATGATAAAACTCAAGAAATGACGGAAGGAAATGTAGATATGTTTGGTGCTTATGGAGAGCAAGTAAAAAGTATGAAAATGATTTTAGAAGTAAATCCTGAAATAAAGTTTTTTGCTACCATGAAATCAGATTATCATGGGTATAGCCAAGGAAACAGAAATAATTTACCAACATTTATTTATGATTATGATAATACAGGAGGTAATGAGTCTGGCTCAAAAGCGTATGATGGTGTTAAGTACGGAAGATTTTTAGCCGATTATGTAGAGTATATGAGCAATAATGGTGTGCCAATTACATATTTATCAACTTCTAAAGAGTGGACAGGTGTAATGACAGCTTCTAGAGCTAAAACAGCTATTGAAAGTTTAATAAGCAATTTAGCTGCTAGAAATATTGAGATGCCATTAATAATTGATTCTGGAGCATGGTCTTTAACAGGAGGTATTAAAACCATTAATACGTATGTTTCTAATAATGTAGACCAATATGTACATGCTTATTCTGCACATAAATATGGAGGAAATAATACTTGGGCTCAATATGGAAATGCTTTAAACGGTGTTGGCAAAATGGGAATTAACGATGAGAGTTCTCATGGTGGTGGTGGCCAAACTACAGAAGCAGAAGTGCCAATTACAAAAGCGCTTTCTTGGTATAAAGACAAGTGTAATAGTTATTCAGGTGGTATACAAGGAGAATTGTTTTTTGAAGTTTTTATGAAAAATAACAACCTTAATAAATACTATGCCAGACCAATTGTTTTTACATCGTCTATAGACGGAAGACGTATGAGATCGTATTATATCATGAAAAAATTTGCAGAAAGTGTACATGACGCTACGTATGTGAAGCAAACGCTTAATAACTTTGGTGATGTAAATTCTATGGCGTTTATTAAAGGCAATAAATTAACCTTGTGGCTAATTAATTCTAGTGAAACTGCTTATTCAGATTTTTCTATAAACATCAATAATTTCGGGTTGAAACAAGGCATGACTGTTAAACAAACAAATTGGCACGAAGCAGCAGTAATTACCGGTGATGAAAAAGATGTTGTTGCAAATGCAGATAATCAATTTAATGTAGATATTGCTCCATTAAGTCTTACTAGTTTTGAGATAGATTTAGACGCTGCATTGTCTACAGAAAATGTTATTGTTAACAGGTTAAATATATACCCAAATCCAGCTTCAGATAAATTAACAATTTCAGATCCAGATGCTTTGTTTAAGCAATACATTATTTATAATATGAATGGACAGGTAATGAGAAGTGGTAAAATGACAACGAATAAAGTTGATGTTACTTTACATAATTTATCAACAGGGATTTACCTATTAAAGTTAGACGGAGACACAACTTCTGAAACACATAAAATAATTAAAAAATAAATTCAAGTTTTTTTTTAAATATAGAGCACCTTTTTTAAGGTGCTTTTTTTGTAAAAACACAAATCGTAACCAATTCAATTGTATTGCCATTTTGCTATGTCTCAATCTTATTTTGGTTAGTTTGCAACATTTTCATCTCTAATTCGAGAATTATAAACTGAATACTTTTAATAATTTTGATGAAATCAATTAGCAACATTTTTTCTTCAATAAAAATAAAACGAAACAAAATGAAAAAACAAAATTACATTCTTCTTCTTCTTTGTCTAATAAATATACAATTTGCCTTTGGACAATATCCAAATCTAATAGAAAATATTCAATTTGAAGATAATATTGATGGGACTTGGACTTTAGGGCTTAACTCAGAATCAGAAGCAACTCTTGCAAGTATTGTAGAGCCTAACTGGCAAAATGTAGATATGCCTAGAGGGAAGGTTTCTGTATCTATTGCAAATGGAATGGAGTCCGTTTATATTACAAGTGACAATAAATTTGTATTACACGCAGGCGATATATGTACTGTTAGATATTACTGTAAATCAACAGTAGCCGGATCTGTATTAAAATCTGTATTACATCGTATAGATTCTCCTGAAGGGGAGGAAACTTCTATTGATATTAGTGAGATGGATTTAAAAACATCTTGGAAAAACGAGCAATTAAATGTTACAATTCAAGAGTCTGGTACTTATGAGCTTAGGTTAAATACGGGTGCAACGGTGGCAGATTATACCTATAATAATATCTCTCTTAAAGTAAAAGATTATGAGGCTGTTGGTGCCCCTAAAATAAATTCATTTTCTATTGCAATAGAACAACAAGGAGGAGAAGGAGAACAAGGAGTTAACCAAATTATAGGACGAGTAGATGCTTATGATGCTGAAGGTGATGATTTTACTTATGAGTATAATCTTATTTATGGAAAAGGAAGCATTACACCAATTGATGAGACTTCATTTATTTACAATAAAGATGGTTTTGGCGTTGTTTATATAAAAGTAACCGTTAAAGATGTCCATGGAAATATTAGAAGTAAAATTCAAGAATATATTGTACAAGGTTTTGAAATTAGCGAACTTTATTTTAATGAAGACGTTTGGGATTTAGTAATGGAAATAAATGGATACAGTAATCATGCTTCCTTTGATTTTCCGGAGAACAATCCAGAATTACCAAATGTATTATTAATGGGGAATTCAGTATCTATAGGATATACACCTTTTGTTAGAGAACAATTAGAAGGCGTAGCCAATGTGTACAGAATTCCTGATAATGGAGGAAGCACTTTAGATATGTTTGAAAACCAAGAACTTTGGTTAGGAGATACACATTGGGATGTAATACATTTTAACTGGGGTCTTCATGATTTAAAATACTTACTTAATAATAATCTTAATTTAAACGGAACGCAAGTTGTTCCGGTAGATGAGTATGCTGTTAATATGGATTCAATTGTAAAAATATTACAACCCACAGCAGATAACCTTATTTTTGCAACTACTTCTTATGTACCATCAGGAGCAGGTGGTAGAAAACGTGGTGATGAAGTAACATACAATACAGCTGCCTTATCTGTAATGGCTAATTACCCAGAAATTCTTATTGATGACCAGTTTACAACAACATTAAACAACTTATCTGAACAAAACACAAATGATGTGCATTTTAATTTAGCAGGTCGTGAACGTCAGGGAATACAGGCTGCAGAAAAAATTAAAGAAGCATTGGCAAGTTTATCAACTAAATCAATAACAAGTGATGCCTCTAATAATTTTTATTATGTAAAAACTAAAGAGGCATTATTGGTAAAAACTAAAACAGAAATTGCAGAATTATTGATTTATAATATCAATGGTAGCGTGGTTAAAACAATAAAAAGTCCAAACAATCAAATAAGTCTTTCTGGTTTGCCTCAAGGGATATTTATTATTGTTGCAACATCTGTTGAAGGGGATGCTATCACTCAAAAAATATTAAAATACTAGTATTTGTTTTTCAAAAAATTATAAGTAAGTAAAAAAAACAGGTTGTATAGCCTGTTTTTTTTTGATATTGATACTTGCTAAATATACAACCAGCTCATTTTTAGCAGGTTTATAGGCTTTTTGTAACGCTGTTTTTAATTATTTGCTACATTTTAATCTCTTATATGAGAATTATAAACAGAAAAGTTTTGATAGTTTTGATGAAATCAATTAACAATATTTTTCTATTGATGATAAATTGTTAGCAGCATTTTTTCTGTTTTTTAAGAAGTCGATAGAGAAGTAAAATAACATATTAACATTATAAAATGTAAACTTATGAAAACAAAAATTACTTTTTTTCTACTACTTTTTTCACTGACTTATTTTGCACAAACCGACCCTTGTGGAAGTATACTAAATGACACTTTTGATACAGCAGGCGCTTTACCAACTGAATGGACAGAATACAGTACCACAGGAAGCGTAACAGTTGCAAATGGTAAACTAAAATTTGAGCATAGTACAGCACTACCAGGAGCGTTTAGAACACTTACTCCAATAACAAATGATGCTACTTTTTCTTTTGAGGTAAATGCTTCTCGTAACTCGGTAAACGGTCAGGTGCATTTAGTTTCATCTACAGGTAAATACCTAACGGGTTTTTCAGTAGGTAAAGGTACAGCATCTATAAAAATTGCTACTACTTTAGAAGATGGTGTTCCTGGTGGTTTTGCAGAAGGAACTCCGGTAGTAACATTAAATAAGGATACAGATTACAATATTTCTGCTAAAATAGATTTTACTACAAAAAAAGTAAATCTTTATAATGGAGGTGAGTTAGTTTATGAGGATGCTCCTTTTTTAGACGAAGCTACAGACATCGCCAAAATAGATATTCAGATATTTTATATGTATAATAATAATGGACAATTCTATTTCGATAATATTTCTTTTTTAAACGCAGCAGAAAACCGTTTAAGCTTAATGAGTAATGTAGGTTCTGCCGAAACGCAAATTTCTTCTGTAAAGGTTGGTGATAAGTATGGTCAATATAGACAATCTGATATAGATACATTTCAGGCAGCAATAAACAATGCTAAAGTAGTACTTGAAAATTGTGCTGCTAACGTTGCAGCAATAGATCAGGCTATAGCAGATATAGAAGCTGCAAAAGTAGCTTTTGAAGCTGTAAAAGTAAATGATCCTGTTTTAAAAATGTATTCAGGTTATGGTTTTTCAGGCGAAGAACACCAAATTTATTGTGGGTATTATAATGGAGGGCTAGGAGTATACGAAGATTGGGCGGTATCTTTTAAATTAGAAAAAGGATATATGGCAACTTTTGCACAAGACGTTAATGGTTTAGGTGTTAGTAAAGTATATGTTGCACAAGATAATGATTTAGCTATTAATTTACCAGAAGCGCTACAGAAATCAATTTCATTTATACGTGTGAGCCCTTGGTTTCCAGTTGGTAAAAAAGGAAGTTTAGGAAATACAAAATGGACTACTGCAGATACCTATAATGTGACCTGGCATTATAACTGGACCTTAGCGGCATCTGATAAAAATTCAGGAACGCAATTTGTGCCAATGTCTTGGACTAAATCTAATAATAATGCCTATATAGAAAAGATGGAAGAGATTGGAAAAGATATGACCTTAAATCACCACATGGCATTTAATGAACCCGATAACTCAGATCAATCTAACTTAACGGTAGCACAAGCTTTAGAAGCCTATCCAAAACTATTGGCTTCTGGTCTTAGAATTGGTGCTCCAGGTGTAGAGAATATACAATATAGTGCAAATAACGATTCATTTAATGATGATGCTTGGATTAAAGAATTTATGGATTCTTGTGTAGTACGTGGTTATCGTGTAGATTTTATTCCAGCACATGATTATGTTCGTCGTTCAAAATCTACTTTTATAGAGCGATTTAAAGCGCTTCATGATAGATATAATCTTCCAATATGGGTAACAGAATACAACTATGGAAACCCAAATATGGGATCTGCAAATATTACCCAAGAAAAGGGGTATAATAATATAAAAAGCTTAACAGAAGCTCTAGAAGAGACAGACTTTATAGAGCGTTACAATTGGTATTATTTCTTCGGGCAAGCTACTGGTATAGGTGGTATGACGGATGGTCAACTAAATATTACAGGACAATTTTATAGAGATCTAGAATCTCCTGCACCTTCATACATTCAAGAAGTATATGAGCAAGGGGTAAACTTAGCAGTAAGCAATTTCGAGAAATCTAATGTTGGTCTTTATCCAAACCCAGTAACAGGTCGTTTATTAACTATTAAGTACACAGAACCTTCTTTATATACAAATGCAATTGTTACGATATATAATGTGTACGGTAAAGAAGTTTTAACCAAATCAAATGGAGCTAATCAAGTAGATGTTTCTCATTTAAGCAGTGGTGTTTATTTAGTTCAAATTGTATCTGGTGATATAAAAACGACTAAAAAAATTATCATTTCTAGTCAAAACTAAAACTTAATAAAATGAGAAATTTACTAAAGTTAATAGTCTTTTTATTCACTTTCTATGGATTTTCACAAACAAATCCATGTGGAACAATACTAAATGATACGTTTGATGAAGCAGGTGCATTACCAACCGAATGGACAGAATATAATACTACAGGTAGTGCAACTTTTGCTAGTGGTCCAACCGAATGGACAGAATATAATACTACAGGTAGTGCAACTTTTGCTAGTGGTAAGTTAAAATTTGAACATAGTACAGATCAGCCATCAGCATACAGAACTTTTAACGCTATTTCAAATAAAGTAACGCTTTCTTTTGATGTATCTGCCAGTCGTTCTTATGCAAGTTGTCAGGTAAATTTAATCTCGGAAACAGGGCAATATTTAGCTACGCTTGATGTTGGTTCTAAATCTGCAAGTATACAATATGCAACAACCATTTTAGAAGGTGTTCCTGGTGGTTTTACTAATGGATCTCCAGAGATAACTTTACAAACAAACACCTTTTATGCAATTAATGCAAACATCAATTTTACTACCAAAACAATAGATTATTATGTAGATGGTGTATTAATGGCGGCAGATGTTCCGTTTCTAGAACCAGCAAATAATATTGCTAAAGTAGATATTCAATCATTATTTATGTATAATGATAATGGACAATTCCAATTCGATAATATTTATTTTTTAAGTGTAGATGAAAACCGTTTAAACTTAATGAGTAGTGTTAGTGTATCAGAAACCTTGCTTTCTGCAGTTTCTATTGGAGTTAATTACGGGCAATATCCGCAAACAGCAGTAGCTACTTTTCAAACAGTATTAAATGAAGTAAAAACAGTACTTGCAAATTGTGAGGCGACTTCTGCAGCAGTAGATCAAGCTTTGGCAGATTTACAAGCAGCAAAAGTAGTTTTTGAGGCTACAAAAAAAGATGATCCTGTTCTTAAAATTTATTCAGAATATGATTTTTCTGGTGATATGCACGAAATATATTGTGGTTTCTACAACGGTACTTTAGCTGCATACGATAACTGGGCAGTTTCATTTACCTTAGATAAAGGATATATGGCAACTTTTGCAGAAGATGTAAACGGCACCGGTGTAAGTAAGGTATATGTAGCGGCAGACCACGATTTAAGAATTAATCTTCCTGCAGAATTACAAAAGAAAGCTTCATTTATTCGTGTTTCTCCTTGGAGAGATGTTCATAAAAAAGGACTTGCAGGTGGAGGTACTGATGTTGCTGTTGCTTTAAATAACTCTTGGTATTACAATTGGAGCAATACTGGTGAAAATTTAGGAGAAATTGAATTTGTACCCAACCAATGGTCTGGTGGTTCCATCTCAAAATCGGTTAGTTTAGGTGAAAGAATGGATATTTCGCATCATATGGCTTTTAACGAACCAGATAATGATGACCAATCTAATATGACAACAGATAAGGCTATAGAAAAATATGAGTTGTTGCTAGCATCTGGTTTACGTTTGGGCTCTCCTGCAAATACAGATGGAGCAAAAGGAGCTACTTGGCGTAATGAATTTATGGAGAAAGCAGAAGCAAAAGGTTTACGTGTAGATTATATAGTAGTACATTATTATAAAAAAACATCTCCAGCTAATTTTTACAATTGGCTAAAAGCAATTCATGACAAATGGCAACGTCCAGTTTGGATTAAAGAATTTAATTATGGCGCTCCATGGGTGTCTAATAAACCAGCAGACATTCAAGCTTCTAGTGATGGGTTAGAATCTTATATAAATATGTTAGATGATACTAGCTTTGTAGAGCGTTATTCTGTATTTACTTGGCAACCAGATAATGCAGAGCGTTTTACCTTTTTTACAGTACGTAGACCTATAGAATTAAATGTTTCTGGCATTATGTATAGAGACCATGTTTCACCTGTTGCGTATACCCAAGAAGTATATGAACAAGGTGTAAACTTAGCGGTAACAAGTTTTGAGAAATCTAATATTAGACTTTATCCAAACCCAATAACAGGTAAAGAGCTTACTATTAATTATGCAGCATCTTCAATAACAAACAATGTTGTTGTAAAAATATTTAATGTCTACGGAAAAGAGGTTTTTAAGAAAACAAATACTCCAAAGCAAATAGATGTTTCTAGTTTAAGTAATGGCGTTTATTTGGTTCAGATGATTTCTGGAGATAAAAAAATTAACAAAAAAATTATAATAACCAATCAATAATAAAACCTAACAAGATGAAAAATTTACTAAAATTTATAGTCATTTTATTTAGTTTCTATGGATTTGCACAAACAGATCCTTGTGGAAGTGTTATAAATGATACTTTTGATACTGCAGGTGCATTACCAACCGAATGGACAGAATACAATACTTCAGGAAGCGTTACAGTTGCTAATGGTAAACTAAAGTTTGAACATAGTACAACAATGCCATCTGCATACAGAACACTTACTCCTGTAACAAGTAATGCTGCTTTTTCTTTTGATGTAAATGCTTCGCGTAACTCTGTAAATGGGCAGGTTCATTTAGTTTCATCAACAGGTAAACATCTTACAAGTATATCAGTAGGTAAAGGTACGGCATCCATTAAAATTGCAACTGTAATGGAAAATGGAGTTCCAGGTGGTTTTGCAGATGGAACACCTGTAGTAACCTTAAATAAGGATACAGATTACAGTATTTCTGCTCAAATTAATTTTACAACTAAAAAAGTAAATCTTTATAATAAAGGAGAATTGGTTTATGAAGGAGCTCCTTTTTTAGAAGAAGCAGAAGACATTGCTAAAATAGATATTCAATTATTGTATATGTATGCAAACAATGGGCAATTCTATTTCGATAATATTGCCATACTTAATGCCAGTGAAAACCGCATACTTTTACAAGGAACTGTAGGTGCTGCAGAAACTTTAATTTCTACTGCAGTTGTAGGTGAAAAGTATAATCAATACTCTCAATCTGGGGTAGATGCTTTTCAAACAGCAATAACCAACGCTAATATAGCACTTGCAAACTGTGAAGCTACTTCTGCAACATTAGATGCTGCTTTGGCAGATTTACAAGCAGCAGAAGTTGCTTTTGAAGCAACTAGAGTAAATGATCCTGTACTTAAAATTTATTCTGAATATGATTTTTCTGGTACAGAGCATCAAATGTATTGTGGTTATTATAATGGTACTTTAGGAGATTACGACAATTGGGCGGTTTCTTTTACATTAGATAAAGGCTATATGGTAACTTTTGCTGAAGATGTAAATGGTACTGGAGTAAGTAAAGTATATGTTGCTCAAGACAATAATTTAAGAATTAATCTTCCGGCAGTATTACAAAAAACGGCTTCTTTTATTCGTGTTTCTCCATGGAAAGATGTACTTAAAAAAGGAATGGGCGCTAAAGGAGATGCTGTTGTTGCAGCATTAAATACTTCTTGGCATTACAACTGGGGTAATGATGGTGAAGCAATTGGAGATGCAGAGTTTGTACCAAACCAATGGGGCGGAGGCTCTATTGATAAACCTATAAGCCTTGGGAAAAGAATGGATATTTCACATCACATGGCTTTTAACGAGCCAGATAATGATGATCAATCTAATATGACTACTGATAAAGCTATTGAAAAATATGAGCTTTTATTAGCTTCTGGTTTACGTTTAGGTTCTCCTGCAAATACAGATGGTGCAAGAGGAGAAACTTGGCGAAATGAGTTTATGACCAAGGCGGAAGCAGCAGGGTTACGTGTAGATTATATGGTGGTTCATTATTATAAAAAAACAACACCAGCCAATTTTTACAATTGGTTAAAAAAGATTTATGATAAATGGCAACGTCCAATTTGGATTAAAGAATTTAATTATGGTGCAACTTGGGTTTCTAATAAGCCAACTACAAACCAAGCAGCTAGCGATGGTTTAGAATCGTATCTTAATAAATTAGATGAAACAGATTTTATAGAGCGTTACGCAGTATTTACTTGGCAACCAGATAGCGAAGTATACTCATTAATGTCAGTAAGATATCCTGTAACATTAAGTATTTCTGGAGAAATGTATAGAGACCATGTTTCGCCTGTAGCATACACACAGGAAGTGTATGAGCAAGGTGCAAATTTAGCGGTAGGAGATGCTGAGGTTGATGCTAAAGTTTTAGTATACCCAACAATTGTAGATAACGGAATCTTAAACATAAAGTATTCAGAAGAGTTTGCTCAAAATAATGTAGCATTAACTTTTTACAATACCATGGGGCAGCAAGTTAAAAAAGTTACTGGTTTAAAGTCTAGAATAAATGTGAGTGAATTGTCTAATGGATTATATATTATTAAGATAAAATCTGATTTAGGAACAAGTACAAAGAAAATTATTATTCAATAAAACCTAAAATAAATAGCTAAAAAGTTTCAGAAAAGCTATTAAGATATAGTCTAAAAAGAGGCGAAATTAACGACTAAAAATGTTATTAATTTTGCCTCTTTTGTTTTGAAAATATACCTTTTAAAAGGTCAGAATAAAATTCTAGTAACTTTTTGTAATCATAAATTAGAAGTGTTTACTATTTGTTTAAACCTTAAGTGAATTAGACAAAAGTGTCTTGTAACCTCTTGTAATCACTACAATTTACCAAAATGCAACATTTGTAGTTATTTGATGCAACAATAGTCTCCAACATTAGAATCTAATATTTTTATATTTGAATTTAGTTCTAGAAATAACCACTCTAGAAAACTTGAATATAAAACTAGCAAAATGAAACGATCGCTTATAGGTGAAATCATACCCCTTATTTTTTTGATAAGTGTCTTTTCCTGTAAAAAAGTAGACCAAAAAATTACTATTCAGTCGTTGTTAAATGAAATGGTAAGTAGAGAGCATATTGCTCAGTTTCCAGAAACTAATTTTAGATTAAAACAAGAAAGTAGTTATAATAGAGCTTCTGTAAATCCTACAGATTCTGTTGGATGGTTCAACAATAAAGATCATAATAACAATAACAAAGACCATAATTTTATTCGTGTTGAAGAAATAAACGGACAAAAAGAATGGGTACTAATGGATCACAAAGGTGCTGGCGCAATAGTGCGTACTTGGATGCCTTTTAAAAATGCTCAAAAACCAAGCACAAACAGTATTATTAAATTTTATTTAGACGGTTCAGACACTCCAGCCTTAGAAGGAAATATGTTAGATTTATTAAACGGAGACGGATTAATTCCTTTTCCGTTAGCGCATAAATCATTGCGTTCTGCAGTTTCTTTTTTCCCAATTCCGTATGCAAAGAGTTGTAAAATTACAGTTACAGAACGTCCTTTTTTCTATCAATTTACCTACAGAGAATACCCTGCTGAAACAGCTATAAAAACGTTTACATTAGAAGATTATCAACAAGCAAAATCAGCAATAGAAGAAGTTGCAACAACACTTTTGCAATCAGAAAATAAAAATGAGTTTGAAAACGCTACAGATTTTCATCAACTAAAACCAAATGAAGAAAAAGTTTTTGAGCTTCAAAAAGGAACAGCTGCTATAAAAAACCTTGCTTTAAAATTAAAAAGTTATCAAGATTCTACAGTTACACGTGGGGTTGTTATCAAAATAAATTTTGATGGAAAAGAAACAGTTTGGTCGCCAATTGGCGATTTTTTCGGAACAGGAGTTGGTTTACATCCTTTTAAAGGTTGGTACAGAACAGTAGCAGAAGATGGTACGTTGTCTAGTAGATGGGTAATGCCCTATCAAAAAGAAGCAAAAATTACCATTCTTAATTTGGGTACAACAGCTATCGATTTTAAGCTAAAAACCAAAGTAGAAACTTGGCAATGGGATGAGAACTCTATGTATTTCCATGCAGGTTTTCGTCAGCAATATCCTGTAGCAACACGTCCTTTTTCAGATTGGAATTACATCACCATAAAAGGTAGAGGAGTTTATGTAGGAGATGCACTTACGGTAATGAATCCGGTTAAAAAATGGTGGGGAGAAGGAGATGAAAAAATTTATGTAGATGGAGAAAAGTTTCCATCTATTTTTGGTACCGGAACCGAAGATTATTATGCGTATTCATGGGGAGGAATCAGTACAGATTTCTATGAACATCCATTTCATGCACAACCTCGTAGCAATGTGTACAACAAGTTCAACAGAAAAACTACCAACGAAAGAAACACTCAAGGCTATAGCACAGAAACAAGAACGAGAGCTTTAGACGGAATGCCTTTTAGTAGTTCTTTAAAACTAGATATGGAAGTGTGGAGTTGGGCAGATTGCGATATGCAATACACATTGGGAATGTATTGGTATGGAGATGCAAATTCTACAGCCAACGTAAAACCTGTGCCAGAACAAGTTTTAATATTACCAAGTTGGTAATCTTTAATAATGCTTAAAAACGAATTTTATATAAATAAATTTTAGAATGAAAAATAGGGTAAAGTTTCTATTGATAATTGCAATTGCTGCCGTTTCTTTTACAAGTTGTAAAACCGTAAAAGAAAATAAAACGGCTTCTATAACTGAAAATAAGGAAGTAGCAAAAAAGCCGAATATCATTTATATTTTAGCTGATGATTTGGGTTATGCAGATATCGGACCTTACGGTCAGACTAAAATTAAAACACCAAATTTAGATAAAATGGCGGCTGAGGGAATGATTTTTACTAATCATTACTCGGGTTCTACAGTGTGCATGCCATCTCGAGCAAGTTTGTTAACGGGTTATGATCAAGGACATGCAACAGTAAGAGGAAATCCAGTTTGGACCAATAGTGGGGAACCTGTCAATTTAAAAAGACATGAAAAAACAGTTGCCAACGAGCTTAAAAAAGTAGGGTATAAAACGGCTATTTTAGGTAAATGGGGTTTATCCGAAGGAAATACCAATGGTAATTTTCCATCAGAACATGGGTTCGATTATTTCTTAGGATACAAAAAACATGCACAAGCGCATCATTATTATGCAGACACGCTTTATTTGAATAATGATCCTTATGTTTTGGAAGGAAACAAGCCTTTATTAAAACAAGGAAAATATACACACGATATATTTGCAAACGAAGCACTAAGTTATATTGAAAGAGAAAAAGACAATCCGTTTTTTCTTTATATGGCATTAACATTACCACATTTAGAAATTACAGTTCCAGAAGATTCTAAAAAACAATATCTAGACTTAGGATGGCCAAAACGTAAAATGAATACAACAGGGCATTACAAAAATGACCCCGAAGGAAATACTAGTTATGCAGGTATGGTTTCTCGAATGGATAGAGATATTGGACGATTATTAGACAAGTTAAAAGAATTAGGAATTGATGATAATACCATTGTTTTCTTTTCTAGTGATAATGGCCCAGAATTTGAAAAAAGAGACAAATTTTTTAACAGTAATGGAGATTTAAGAGGTGGTAAACGCGAGTTGTATGAAGGCGGAATTAGAGTTCCTTTAATTGCGAGATATCCTGGTAAAGTTGCTCCATCAACTAAAAGTGAACACATTTCTGCTTTTTGGGATTTCTTACCAACAGTTTGCGATATTGCAGGTGTTACACCAGAAAATAAAGACATCAACGGGATTTCTTTTGCACCAGAATTGTTAGGGAAAAGAAAAGATCAAAAAGAACACGAATATTTATATTGGGAGTTTAACGAGCGTCAAGGACCAATTCAAGCTATCAGACAAGGAGATTGGAAATTAGTTTGGTTGTTAGAAAAAGAACCAGAATTATACAATTTGTCAACAGACCTTGGCGAACAGAATAATCTGGCAAAACAAGAACCAGAGAAGTTAAAGGAAATGCTTTCAATATTAAAAAATGTAAGAACAGAAAATGCAGAGTTTCCTTTAGAAACAAGAGCATTAGCAATTAAAAAAAGAGAAAATAAAAAATAAAATTATAGATAAAATGAGTAAATATAGCTATCAATTATTAGTAGTTTCGATATTAATTTTTTCCGCTTGTAGTTCTTCTAAAGTAAAAAAAGAAGAAGGAAATGTAGTTGCTAAAAAGCCTAATATCATTTACATTTTGGCAGATGATTTAGGGTATGGAGATGTAAAAAGTTTTAATCCAGAAAGTAAAATACCAACGGTTCACTTAGATGATATGGCGTCTAACGGTGTAATGTTTACAGATGCGCATACTTCTTCTGCGGTTTGTACACCAACTAGATACGGTATTTTAACAGGGCGTTATAATTGGAGAAGTCGCTTAAAAAGTAGCGTAATTGGTGGGTATTCAAAATCGTTAATAACGCCAAATCGTGTTACTGTTGCAGATATGTTAAAAACACAAGGTTATACTACTGCATTTATTGGTAAATGGCACATGGGTTGGGATTGGGCTTTTAATAGCGAAGTAAAAGATAATATAAATAATTTGCATACAATTCAGGATGTAAATTATACAGCACCCATTACAAATGGGCCATCTACACATGGTTTTGATTATTCCTTCGGATTTTGTGGTTCTTTAGACATGCCTCCTTATGTGTATGTAGAAAATGACATGCCAACAATGGTGCCTACAAAAATGACTGTTAATAAAGATGCAAAAGGAACTTGGAGAAGAGGGCCAACGTCAGATGATTTTGTACACGAAACAGTTTTACAAGATTTAACAGATAGAGCAATTACGTATATTGATGAAAAAGCGAAAGGTGAGGAACCTTTCTTTTTATATCTGCCTTTACCAGCACCCCATACACCTATTTTACCTCCAGCAGAATTTGTTGGAAAAAGTAATACCAACTTGTATGGAGATTTTGTAATGCAAGTAGATGATGTAGTAGGTCAAATTAGAAAAAAATTAAAAGATTTAGGGATTTCAGAAAATACATTGTTGGTTTTTACCAGTGATAATGGCTGTTCTCCAAAAGCAAATTTTAAAGAATTAGAAGCATTTGATCACGATCCTAGTTATGTGTTTAGAGGAATGAAATCTGATATTTATGAAGGCGGACATCGCGTACCTTTTATTGTTGAATGGCCAAATCAAGCTTCAAAAAATAGTAGTACAGATAAAACAATTGGTACTACAGACTTTTTTGCAACCTGTGCAGAAATTGCGGGTTATAAAATGAAAGATTCGGAAGGAGAAGATAGTTACAGTATGTTGTCTCTTTTAGAAGGAAAAAACGAAAATGAAATAAGAGAATATATTGTGTACCATTCTATAGACGGAGATTTTTCGATAAAACATGGCGATTGGAAATTATGTACAACACCAGGTTCTGGTGGATGGAGCTATCCGAGAGCAAACGATATAAAAAAGCAGCAATTAGATTTACCAGCAATGCAGTTGTTTAATCTTAAAAATGATATCGGAGAAACTACAAACTTAATTGCTAGCAATCCGGAAAAAGCTGCTGAGTTAAAAGCTGCGCTTAAAAAATTAATTTTAGACGGTAGAAGTACCAACGGAGCAATCCAAACCAATGAAGGAATGGAAGGCTGGAAACAAATTGAAAAGATAATTAACTAAATAGAATCATGAAAAAAATAAGCTGTTTAATTTTTTTATTATCACTAATAAGTAATATTTCTATTGCTCAAAACCCAATTTTACATAAAAATGATACAGGTTTTATTTATGCTGCAGATCCTGCTGCTGAAGTTTTTAATGACAAAGTATATGTGTATACTTCTAGAGATGTAGAGGGAGCAGTTGGTTATAGTACTATGCAAGATTATGCCGTTTTAGAATCATCAGATTTAAAAATATGGATTAATCACGGTGTTGTATTGAAACCACGTGAATATAGTTGGGCTCATGGGCAAATGAATGCGCCAGATGTTGCTTATAAAAACGGCTGGTATTATTTTTATTTCCCATACAACAAAACGGATATTGGTGTTGCAAAAAGCCGCACTCCAATAGGTCCTTGGGAAGAAGCGGTGTCGGATAAAATTACAACCATTTTCGATCCTACTGTTTTTGTAGATGATGATGGACAAGCTTATATTTATGGAAATGACGGTAAAGTTAATATTGGCGAACCTGGAAGACATATTATGGGCGCAAAGCTAAAAGATAATATGATTGAATTAGATGGACCTTGGGTGCAACTGAGTAAAGAACCTGTAAATGAAGCGGTGCATGTTTTTAAAAGAAATGATACCTATTATTTTCATGCTAGAGTTGGTAAGGTTACAAAGTATTGGATGGCAGATTCGCCATTACCACAATTTGCTACTTTAAAAGGAGAATTAGCACCAGATGCACCTAATGCACCAAATCATGCATCGGTTATTGAGTTTAAAAATGAATGGTATTTCTTTTATCACCGAGGTGATGTAAATGAAGGTTCTTATCATAGAAGGTCTACTTGTTTCGATAAAATGACTTTTAGAGAAGATGGCACTATTGAACCAATCATTTATACTTTAGAAAAGAAATAAAGAAATTATAAGAAAAACGAATCAACTATGAAAAAAATGAATAACCTAAAATATATGAATAAAGATATTCTGTACGTCTGTCTAAGCTTTTGTTTTTTGTTGCTTTTAAGTAATTGTGATAAAAAAGTAGAAGAAGCATCATCACTTAAATTGTGGTATAATCAACCTGCAGATGCAACGGTTAAAGATTTTACCAAACCAACAAAAGATGATCCAGAATGGTTAAAATCACTTCCTTTAGGAAATGGATCTTTAGGAGCTATGGTTTTTGGAGGCGTCAATAAAGAACGTATTCAGTTAAATGAAGAAAGCATGTGGTCTGGTAGTGTAGATGATAATGACAACCCAGAAGCATTGCCTGCACAAGCAGAAATTCGCAGATTCTTGTTTGAAGGAAAATATAAAGAAGCTACGGAGTTAACTAAAAAAACACAGATTGCTAAAGGAGCAGGTTCTGGTTTTGGTAAAGGTGCCAATGTACCTTTTGGTAGTTTTCAAACGTTGGGGGATTTATGGATTGATTTTGATTCACAAAGCGAGTATCAAAATTATCATAGAGAATTAGATTTAGAAAACGCAACGGTTAATGTGAGCTATACACAAGATGGTGTAGAGTACAAAAGAGAAATATTTGTAAGTCACCCAGATCAAGTAATGGCAATTAAATTTACAGCGAATAAACCTGGTAAAATTTCTTTTACAAGTTCATTAACTAGACCAGAAAGATATCAAGTATCTTCTAAAGCTGATCAATTAATCATGCAAGGAGCACTTTCTGATGGTAAAGATGGAGATGGTTTAAAATACATGGCGCGCTTATCAGCTTCTAATAAAAATGGAGAAGTAAACTATAGCGATTCAACTTTAGTAGTTAAAAATGCAGATGAGGTAACTTTATATTTAACGGCATCAACAGACTATGTTTTAGAATATCCAACGTACAAAGGAAGAGATTTTGAAAACTTAACAGAAACGTATTTACAGAAAGGAAAAGACTTAGCGTATAATGAGCTTTTAAATCGTCATGTAAAAGATTATCAAAAATATTATAGTAGAGTAGATTTAAAATTAACAACAGCGTTAGATACAATTCCTACAGATGTAAGGGTTCAGAATTTTAAACAAAAACAATCAGATTTACATTTAGTAGAATTGATGTTTCAATACGGTAGATACTTATTAATTTCATCTTCTAGACCAGGATCTTTACCTGCTAATTTACAAGGAATTTGGGGAAACAAAGTACAATTACCTTGGAACGGAGATTACCATACAGATGTTAATGTACAGATGAATTATTGGTTGGCAGAAACGGCCAATTTAGGAGAAATGCATTTACCTCTTTTCGATTTAATGAGTTCTATACAAAAACCAGGTGGAAAAACAGCTAAAGTACATTATGATGCAAGAGGTTGGGTAGTGCATCCTATAACCAATGTTTGGGGTTATACTTCTCCAGGAGAAAAATCTAGTTGGGGAATGCACGTTGGTGGTGGTGCTTGGTTAGCAACGCATATTATGGAGCATTATTACTTTACGTTAGATAAAGAATTCTTGAAAAAAGAATTCCCAGTTCTTAAAGGTTCTACGCAGTTTTATATGGATTGGTTAATACCGAATCCTAAAAATGGAGAATTGGTTTCCGGACCTTCAGTGTCTCCAGAAAACACCTTTTTTGCACCAGATGGTAGTGAAACACAAATTTGTATGGGACCTGCACATGACCAACAAGTTATTTGGCAATTGTTTAAAAATTATATTGATGCAGCTACTGCTTTAGGTGAAAATGATGAATTTTTACAACAAGTAAAAAGCGCACAAAAACAACTGACTGGACCAAAAATTGGTTCTGATGGTAGATTGATGGAATGGGACGAAGAGTTTAAAGAAAAAGAACCAGGACACAGACATATTTCTCACCTTTTTGCTTTGCATCCAGGATATCAAATTGATGTGAATAACACTCCAGAATTGGCTAAAGCAGCTAGAAAATCGTTAGATTTTAGAATTCAACATGGTGGTGGTCATACAGGTTGGAGTTCGGCTTGGTTAATCAACCAATATGCACGATTAGGAGACGGAGAAAATAGTGAGGTTAGTTTACATAAACTGATGTCAAAAAATATCAGTCCAAATTTATTTGGCTTACACCCACCTTTTCAAATTGATGCTAATTTTGGAGCAACTGCCGGAATCGCAGAAATGCTAATGCAAAGTCAATCTGGTGTAATTAATTTATTACCTGCAATTCCTAAAAGTTGGGCAAGTGGATCCGTAAAAGGATTGTCTGCAAGAGGAGGATTTGATGTAGATATTTCATGGGAATCAGGAAAGTTAACCGCAGTAAAAATACTTTCTAAAGCAGGTGGAATTTGTAAAGTTCTGTACAAAGATCAAGTTGTTGAAATTGAAACAGAAGCGAATCAAGTGTATCAACCAAAATTTTAAAAAAAGATGAAAAATAGCTATGGTCCCTTTAAATTAATAGTATTACTAGTTGTTATTTTCTTTTCTTGTGATAAAAAACAAGAGCAAAAAAGTAAACCGAATATCATTCTTATTTATGCAGATGATTTAGGGATTGGAATGTTAGGTCATGAAGGGCAAAAAATTATAAAAACGCCTAACATAGATCAATTAGCAACTGAAGGAATGCGTTTTAAAAATTCGTATTCTAGCATGCTTTGTGCACCTTCTAGAGCTTCTTTAATTAGCGGTAAAACAGATACACACGCAACAGCTTTTGAAATTTCTAAAGGAGGAATTTATAAAAAAGCGGGACAAGAAAATTTCTCACCAGAAGAAATTGAAGCTAAAATTAATAAGATTCTAACACCTATTCCAGAAGAAGATTTATTTTTAGGAGAAGTTGCTCAAAAAGCAGGCTATGTTACAGCGCAATACGGAAAATTAGAATGGGGATTTGCAGCTACACATCAGCAAATGAACCGACATGGATGGGATCATTATTTTGGTTATTTAGACCATGTAAGAGCACACGGATTTTATCCTCCTTATTTATTCGGAAATCAAGGCCTGATAAAAATTACAGGTAATACGCTATTAAACTGTGCAAAATCTATAGAACCAGAAACTCCAGAAGCGTATAAAGAGCGATGGGATATGACAGGTAAAAAAACCTACTCGCAAGATATTTTTATGGATAGTATTACCACATTTATTAGAAAAAATAAAGACAAACCATTTTTCTTGTATTTCCCTACACAATTACCACACGGACCAGTTTCTATACCTAAAGTTCATGACGATTATATAAACGACAGTAGATTAACTCAGATAGAAAAAGAGTATGCTTCTATGGTGAAGTTATTGGATGATAATGTCGGTGAAATTATGGAAGAGCTGAAAAAAAATGGATTAGACGACAATACCATCGTAATTTTTTCTGCGGATAACGGACATGAAATTTATTATGCAAAAGAAGGACGAATAGATAAAAAATACACCAATAGATATACAAAACAGCGTTTTGATGATTATGATAGAAAATATTATAGTGAATTAGCAGGTGATGTTTTTGACGGAAATGGAGGAAGAGCGGGGATTAAGCGAAGTAATTTACAAGGCGGTATTAATGTTCCGTTAATTGTAAGATGGCCTAATAAAATAGCAGCAAAAAGTGTCAGTAAACGCTTGGTTGCGGGTTATGATATTTTACCAACGGTTGCAGAAATTACTGGTTTTTCTAAAGAATTAAAAGTAGATGGAGTTTCTTTTTATGATGAATTATTAGGAAAAAAATCTAAAGCTGAACATGATTATGTAGTGTTTTCTTCCTTTATAGGACCAACGTTAATTACAAATGATGGATGGAAAATTAGATATTATTATAATAAAAAAGCCTTTAATTTATATTATTTACCAGAAGATTTTAAAGAAGAAAATGATCTATCAATAGAACATCCAGAAAAATATAATTCATTAAAAAAAATGCTTTTAGAAGCTTGTGATGGTGATTACAACAATGGTTTTTTTAAATGGGCAAAAATTATAAACATTAAGGAGTAATAAACTAAAAAAATAAAAACATGATTACAAAAAAAGTTTTTAAGCTGATGTTAATTATGTGTTGGCTGTTTCTTTTAAATGGAAACTCGTATGCACAAGAAACAAAAGACAAATATGATGGAAGCTGGGAATCTCTTCAGAAAATGGAAGTTCCTGCTTGGTTTGATGATGGTAAAATAGGAATTTTTATCCATTGGGGACCTTATTCTGTTATTGGTCATAGAAAAGGAGATAGAGGTTATGCAGAACATGGACCAAAGATTTTATACGAAGATCCAGCCTATTATTATCCGTATATGAAAGAGCGTTGGGGAGCAAATCCACCAGAATTTGGATATAAAGATATTATTCCAGAATTTAAAGCAGAAAACTGGAATCCAGAAGAATGGGCTGAACTATTTGCAGAAGTAGGTGCAAAATATGTAGTGTTAACAGCAGAACATCATGATGGTTGGGCAAATTGGGATTCTGATTTAACGCCATGGAATTCTGTAGATATGGGGCCAAAAAGAGATATTGTTGGAGATTTAGGAAAAGCGGTTAGAGAAAAAGGTTTAAAATATGCGCCTTCGTATCACAGAGAAAGACATACTGGTTTTTTTGCAACAAAAAAATATGTGGTTAATGCTGATCCAAGAGCAGATATTGTAGAAGAAATAAAACGCATGCCAAAAGCAAAATTACTTTACGGACCTTTTACTTATAGCAAAGAGTTTGTAGATGATTATGTTGCACGTTGGAAAGAAATTCAAGATAAATACCAACCAGATTTTTTATGGATTGATGATATTCCAATTTTTACAAGAGATGGAAACAATGCTGCTAAAGGACAGTTTAAACCAGAAATTCAATATTATTATGATCAGTTACGATTAATGATTACTGATTTTATGAATAATGGAGCTGCACATGGTCAAGAAGTGTATTTGAACAACAAAGGAGGAAATAGAAACTGGCCAGATGGTGTTGGTGCTTTAGAGAAAGACAATTTAAGATTAAAAGTAATCGGTCCAAAATGGCAAAGTTGTACCACTTTTGGTACTTCATTTGGATATTTAGCAGCAGAAGAAGACCCAAATTATCCACATAAAAAGAAATCGGTAGAAGAGGTTATTCACGAAATGGTAGAAATTATTAGTCGTAATGGAAACTTTTTAATAAATATTGGACCAAAAGCAGATGGAACCATTCCTGCATGGCAAGTAGAACGTTTAAAAGCAATGGGTGCTTGGTTAAAAATAAATGGAGAAGCTATTTATGATTCTCGTTATTGGAAAATAACACATCAAGACAACGAAAACTTATCTTTTACAACAAACGGAAAAAATTTATTTGCAATTAAAACAACTAAACCTTTAAAATCATTTGTAATTGAAGGAACTAAAGGGTGGAAAAAAAGAGATGTAAAAGCAGTTTCCTTATTGGGGAGTGATGCAGAAGTTAAATATAAAATGACTTCAAAAGGACTTTTTATTACGCCTCCAAAAAACTTAGGTAAAACTACCTATGCTTGGTCTTTTAAAATAGAAACTAAAAAAGAGCAACATCATGCTAATGTAATTCAAAAAGACGCTTCAAAAGCACTAAAAGGAACCAAAAAAGTAGATTTAGACGGGTTTGATAAAGATTAAAAAAACACCCAGAAAAGTTAGCTAAGTTAATAAACTTATTTGAAAAATATGTAGACGATTATAGAACTAGGACAGGGAAAAAATTACTAATGATAGTAAAATTGATATTAGAAAAACGTATTTGAATTATAGAAAAAAGAGTTAATAGAATAAAATTAAGAATGCTTAAACAATTTCAATTATATAATTATATCACACTCGCTATAATCAGCAGTATGGTTTTGCTTTTTGTATGTAAATCTAAGAGTAGTAAAATAATTGAGAAAAGTGCACCTGTAGGATTATCTGTAGAATATATTCGGCAACCACAAAACACTCTAATTATAGACTTAAAACCAGAATTTGCTTGGGAGTTACCAAGAGCTGCAGTGCAACAATGGTCGTATCAAATATTGGTTGCATCTTCTAAAGAGTTTATTGAAAATGATAATGGAGATATTTGGAATTCAGGAAAAATAGAAAGCAGTAATTCAGTAAATATTGCGTTTAATGGAGCGACTCTAGAAGTAGGTGAAACTTATTTTTGGAAAGTGAAAATTTGGGATATAAATCAAAAAGAAACTCAATTTTCAGAAATTCAAAGATTTAAAACGGGTGTTAAAAAAGGTGTAATTACAAGTGCAAATAGTTTTCAAATTGATAAAATAAAACCTACAAAAATTCAGAAAACAAGTAATAATTCTTACTTCATTGATTTTGGAAAAGATGCTTTTGCAACACTTAAATTCAATTATAAAACAGCTACAAAAGACACCCTTGTTTTTCATATTGGAGAACAATTGATTCATGGTGAAATAAACAGAAATCCGGAAGGGACAATCCGTTATCAAAAAATAAAAGTACCCGTAATCCCAAACATTGTAGAGTATCAATTAAAAATTACACCAGACAAAAGAAATACAAAATCGATTGCTGTGGCGTTACCAGATTCTTTTCCGGTATTGATGCCTTTTAGATATGTTGAGGTAGAAAATGTTAAATACGCTATTACTGCAGATAATTTTACCCAATTGGTATACCGCAGCTATTGGGAAGATGATGAAAGTTATTTTAAAAGCTCAGATTCTATATTAAATCAAGTTTGGGATTTATGCAAATATACCATTAAAGCAACAACATTTGCTGGTTTGTATGTAGATGGAGATAGAGAACGTATTCCGTATGAAGCCGATGCGTATTTAAATCAGTTAAGTCATTATACAACCGATAAAGAATATGCTATGGCACGCCAAACTATAGAATATTTTATGGAGAATCCTACATGGCCAACAGAATGGCAATTGCATGTAGCATTGATGTTTCATGCAGATTATATGTACACTGGTAATTCAGAATTAATTGAAAAGTATTATGATGAGTTAAAGCATAAAACATTGATGGAATTAAAGCGTGAAGATGGATTGATAAGCTCTTCTAAATCAACTCCAGAATTCATGAAAAAATTGGGTTTTAAAAATAAAAAAACAAAATTAAAAGACATTGTAGATTGGCCTCCAGCTCAAAAAGATAGCTATTGGAAACTAGCAACTGCAGAAGGTGAACGTGATGGATTTGTTTTTACTCCAATTAATACGGTTATAAATTGCTTGTATTACAGAAATGTAGAAATAATGGCAGAATTTGCTCAACTACTTGGTAAAACAGCAGAAGAAAAAGAATATCGTGCTTTAGCAGCTCAGGTTAAAACATCTATAAACAATAAATTGTTTGATAAAAGCAACCGTTTTTATAAAGATGGTGAAGATACAAACCATGCATCATTACACGCTAATATGATGGCTTTAGCGTTTAATATTGTGCCAGAAAAACATGTTACATCTGTAGCAGAATTTATTAAATCGAGAGGAATGGCATGTAGTGTTTACGGAGCTCAATATTTGTTAGAAGCACTTTATAACGCCAATGAAAGTGAGTATGCATTCAGTTTATTAACATCAAAAGAAAATAGAAGTTGGTATAATATGATACAAATAGGTGCTACGATGACTTTAGAATCTTGGGACATGAAGTACAAACCAAATTCTGATTGGAACCATGCTTGGGGTGCAGCTCCTGCAAATATAATTCCTAGATATTTATGGGGAATAAAACCGTTAACACCTGGTTATACAATCGCTTCCATAAAACCACAATTAGAAGGGCTTAATTCAACCTCTATTATTGTACCAACCATAAGAGGAAAGATAAAAGCAGCGTATGCTTTGGAAGAAGACAATATAGAAAGATATGTTATAGAAATTCCTACGAATATGAAAGCTGAATTTGAAGTAACACCAACTTCAACAGTAAAAGTTAATAATGAATTAAAACTTAGTAAAACAGGTGTTTTGCACTTACAATCGGGTGTAAATAATATAGAAGTATATAATTGATAAAATAATGAAAGAATCAAATTTATATAAAAAAATAGGAGTTGCAATTTTAATGTTGTTGGGTGTTTTTTGTTGTGATGTAAGTGCACAGAATACAAGTAAATCGTCTTTAATTTTAGACATGGTACATCATAATCCGGGAGAAGCTCCTTATAAAACGGATTATAATGATCCGTCAGTAATTAAAGAAATGGGTTATAATGGAAAAGTGTATTTCCTTTTTGAATCTCCCGCTTTGGCAATTAATTGGGAGTCTGTAGATGAAGATATTTTACCAAAAGGCTCTAAAGAACGTACTTGGGTAGATGATAAAGCGATGCAAATAAAAAAAATGCATGCGGATTGTAAAGCACAAGATATCGCTATTTATGCCATGACAGATTTGGTTTTGTTCCCAAAGAAACTTATTGAAAAATTTAAGATTCAAGATACTTTTGGAGACCCAAATAATGCCATAACAGAAAAATTAATTCGTGCTCAAATTAATGAAATGTTCAACCAATTTCCAGATTTAGATGGTTTGGTTGTGCGTATTGGAGAAACTTATTTACACGATGCTCCTTATCACCAAGGTGCTATAAAAGACAAGTCAAATCCGCAAAAAACCATCATTCCGTTAATGAATATTTTACGTGAAGAGATTTGTGTAAAGCGTAATAAGCAACTTATTTTTAGAACTTGGGTTGCTTTCGATCGGAATTTAAAATCTTATTTAGAGGTAAGTGATGCCGTAGAACCGCATCCAAATTTAATAATTGGTATTAAGCATTGCGAAGGAGATTTTCATAGAGGTCGCCCGTTTAGTAAAATAATCGGAGAAGGGCGTCATCGCCAAATTATAGAAGTTCAGTCGGCTCGTGAATATGAAGGAAAAGGCGCGTATCCTAATTATATTGCTAATGGAGTAATAGAAGGTTTTGAGGAACATGCAAGAATGCCAGAAGATAAAATAAACAGTATTCGAGAATTTGCAAGCCAAAAACCAGAATTATTTGCAGGAGTTTGGACTTGGTCTCGTGGAGGTGGATGGGAAGGTCCGTATATAAAAAATGAAATGTGGTGCGATTTAAATTCGTGGGTTATGGCACAATGGGCTAATGATACACAACAGACAGAAGAAAGTATTTTTAATAGATATGCTATAGAAAAGTTGCACCTTAAAACTAAAGATGTTGCTAATTTTAGAAAACTATGTTTGCTTTCTGCGGAAGCGGTTGTAAGAGGAAGAAACACCACTTTTTTTGATATGAATCCTTGGTGGACAAGAGATCAAGGAATTGGATGGCCAAATCCAGCAAAAACGGCAATTGGACAGAAAAGAAATCTTCAACAAAAAGATGAATCCGTAAAAAAGTGGAAGCAAATTGTAAAACTAGCAAAAGCGATAGACTGGAATAATGAGGAAACAAAAAACTTTTCTATTGGTTCTGCAGAATATGGATTAAGATTGTATAAAATTTATAGAACATTGGTTTATATGTCTGATGCAGTTTCTAAAAATGATCAAAAAGCAATTCAAAAATGGATTATAAAGTATGATAAGGCTTGGGAATCTTATAAAAAAATTCCAGAAGAATTTAATTCAATAGCAACCTTATATACACAAGAATTTAATAGGCATATAGAAGTTAATGCAGATAAAAAGGTAGATAAACTTAGAAATAAATAATTAGAAAAAAGGAGTTGTTATGATGTATAAACTAAAGAAAAAAAGAATTGTTTTTTCACTTTTATTAGGATTTGTTTTCTTGATGAATGCTTGTTCTAAAAATGAAGAAATAAAACAAATTAAATCACCAAATGCAGCTGTACAATTAAGTTTAGATGCTGTAGACGGAAATTTAATTTATATGTTGAATTGGAATAATGAAATGGTTGTTGATGCATCAGTTTTATCAATTAAACCAAATTCTAACATTGAAATTATTAAAACCGAAACCAAAACTTTAAATAGTACTTGGAAACCAGTTTGGGGACAATTTAGCGAAATTCAAGATCATTATAACGAGCTTGTTTTAACCCTAAAAGTTGATGAAATTCAAGGAAAACTATATGCAAGAGCGTATAATGAAGGGATTGGTTTTCGTTTTGAATTGGATAACGTAAAACCAGAAAATCAATTCAATTTTTATAGCGAATATAACCTGGCAAAGAATGATGTTATTTATTATCCGTCAGGAGAAGCTCCACCTAAAGGGCCTCTTAAAATACAGAATTTAACCTCTACAGAGAATAAAAAACAGAAATTCCACATACCAATTGTTGTAGAAACAGCTTCTCAAAAACACCTTTCTATTTTAGAATCAGATTTGGTTTCATCCAGAGGGTTTAAAACCATGAAAGTAGATTTTGATAATAGTACAGAGAAACTAATTTCTGTAAGTGAAATTAAAAATCAAAAAGGAAAACTTATTACGCCTTGGAAAGTAATTTTAGTGGGAGAAACAGCTGGAGATTTAGTTACCAATTCTGTAACATTAAATTTAGCAACACCTAATAAAATAGAAAATACAGATTGGATAAAACCTGGTAAAACTTTGTGGGATTGGCGTGTACATGGTTATACAGCAAAAGATGGTTTTGTATATGGTGTAAACACCGAGAGTTACAAGCGTTTTATAGATTTTGCTGCAGAAAAAAAGATCGAATATTTTTTAATTGATGCCAATTGGTACACAAAAACAAGCAAAGGGCATTTTGAAATTGCTAAAGAATTAGACTTACAAACTGTAGTTGAGTATGCCGCAGAAAAAGAAGTAGAATTGTTACTTTATTATGACAGGCATAAAGGAAATTATGGGGATGATGCATTGTTTCCATATTTTAATTCTTTAAACATGAAAGGGATAAAATATGGCTTTATGGGCAATAATCCAGATTTTTCTAGAGATGCTATTATTAAAAGTGCAGAGAATAAATTACTCATCGATTTTCATGACAGTCCTGTGCCTTACACGGGAGTTAGCAGAACGTATCCGAATGCAATTACAAGAGAGTATTGCCACGCGCAACAAGATTCTAGAAAAGCATTTACGCCAGAAACCTTTATTAAAATGGCTTTAATAAATGCGATTCAGGGCCCTTTAGATATGAATAATGGAAATTTCGATTTGTTAAATATCAACAGTGGAAAAAGACAAAAAGGACCGAGAAAATCAAACACTTATTTTTCTACAGTTACGTCAGAAGTTGCAAGAACCTTGGTTATTTTCAGTGGTTTAGTTTGTATACCAGATGCTCCGGAAGCTTATGCAGCAAAAGAAGATTTGTTTGAATTTATTCAGAAAATGCCAGTAGGTAAATGGGATGAAACTAGAATTTTAAATTCTGCAATGGCAAAAAATATAACTACAGCTAGACGTCATGGAAAAGAATGGTTTATTGGTAGTGTCATAGATCGAAAAGGAGGAACACTTGATATCAATTTAGATTTTCTAGAAGAAGGCATCAATTACGAAGTAACTTATTATGAAGACACACCAGAAACGGATTGTAAAACAAACCCAGAAGCGTATCAAATAAGAAAAGGAATGGTAACAAAAGGAGAATTGATTCAAGCAAAATTAGCTCCTGGAGGCGGACATTGTATGTGGATCCGCCCAGAAATAAATCAATAAAAGATAAAATCAAATACTAAAAATAAAAGAACATGAATATACATAAGTTTGCAATAATTGCATTGTTAATAAGTTTAAATTTTAGCTGTAAGAGTAAAATTATAACACCTAAAACACCTCAGAATACGTATTCAAATAAAATGAAATTAGAATATATAGGTGTTGCTGCAGAGCATAAAGGCATGCATGTTTGGGGTTCTTCTCCTGTAATAGACAAAGAGGGTAAAGTGCATTTGTTTGCAGCACAATGGTCTATGGATACTCAAAAAGATTTTAGTGGCTGGTTTAAAGATTGTGAAATAGGGCATTATGTTAGTGATAGTCCAGAAGGTCCTTTTAAATATGTTGGTGTTGCGGTAGCAGATAAAGATGGGTTATTTAATTCACCACACAATCCAACAGTTAATTATATTGATGGTAAATATGTGCTAAATTTTATTGTAAATGAAAACAATAAATTAAAAACACAACGTATTGTAATGTATGTAGCAGATGATCTTAATGACACCTGGAAACCCGCAAAAGGAGCAGAAGCAGACGGAACAATTTTAAGAAAACCCAAAGATTCAACAATATGGAATTATAAGGCAATATTAGGGGTTTCTAATCCGTCGTTAATAAAGTTTAAAGGCAAATATATGTTGTATCATAAATCGGTTATTCCTAGGGAAAAAAGAGGAGGAGCATATACATACGGAGTTGCAGTAGCAGATAAATTAGAAGGACCTTATGTTATTCAACCCAAAAAAGTAACGCCTCCGAACATGGCGTTAGAAGATGCATTTGCTTATACCGCAAACGATTCTGTGTTTATGATAAGTCGTGATTTTGGAAGCACATTCGGAAATAGTGGTGGTGGTATTTTATGGAGATCAGCAGATGGATTTATTTTTCCTAAAGAAAACGCTAAAAGAGGTTATGAAGATTTAGCACATTATTTAGGTAAAGAAACCTTAGAAAAAGGAACAGCATACAGAGGTAAAAAAGATGGGCATTTAGAGCGTGCACAAGTATTGATAATAAATGGTGTACCAGCTTACCTTTATTTAGCAACAGGTGTACAAGTAAAAGAAGGTTTTGGTAGTAGCTCTCATGTGTTTAAAATTAATTTTAAATAATACTGATTTTATAAAATAATTATAATGAAACAAGTAATAAGCAAACTACTACTTTTTTTTATCCTACTTGTAGGATTTGAAACACTAAATGCGCAGACTAAATTACCTTCTATTTTGTCTGATAATATGCTTTTACAACAATCTGCTGATGTAAAAATATGGGGTTGGGATGCACCAGGGCAAAGTATTGTTGTGAATCCATCTTGGACAAAATCAGTAAAAACAACAACGAATAAAGAAGGAAAATGGCAAGTATTAGTAAGCACACCTAAAGCAGCTAAAACAGGAAAGTTGAAAATAACTGGTTCAACAAAACTAACCATCAATAATGTTTTATTCGGAGAAGTTTGGTTGTGTTCTGGGCAATCGAATATGGAAAGACAATTGGGTTTTCAGAATCATCAAAAACCGATTGTAAATTTCTGGGAAGAATCTCAAAAAGCAACATATCCAAGTATTCGTATGTTTTTAGTAAAGAAGAAAAAATCGAATACTCCCTTAGAAGATTGTGAAGGAGAATGGGTAGAATGCGCACCACAAACGGTTTTAAATTTTTCTGCAGTTGGTTATTTTTATGGAAAACAGTTGGTAGATAATTTAAAAATACCAGTTGGATTAATTCAATCTGCATGGGGAGGAACCAAAGTAGAACCTTGGACGCCAATAGAAGGTGTAGAAAAATCAGCTTTAGAAAACGGAGGTCAAAAAAGATTCTCTAATTTGTACAATGGTATGATTTCGCCTATTATCAACTATAAAATAAGAGGCGCAATTTGGTATCAAGGAGAATCGAATGTATCAAACTGGAAAGAATACAAAACGCTTTTTCCGAATATGATAACAAGTTGGAGAGCACAATGGAATATTGGTAATTTTCCTTTTTATTTCGTGCAAATAGCACCTTATAATTACCCGGATAAATTTGGAGTACCGCAAATTGTAGAAGCGCAATTAGAAGCCTTGAAGTTACCAAATACAGGTGTTGCTGGTACCCAAGACATTGGTGCCATTTATGATATTCATCCGCCAGAAAAAAAAGAAGTAGGGCGCAGATTAAGTTTAGTTTCCTTACATAAAACGTATGGTAAAAATGATGTTATTTATTCAGGACCTACTTTAAAATCGTACAAAACAGAAGGGCAAAAATTAGTGCTAAATTTTGAGACCTTAGGATCTAAACTACATTCTGTTGGTGCTGCAATGGGTAAAATTTCGGCATTTTATATTTCTGGGGAAAACAAAACGTTTCACAAGGCAAATGTAAAACAAGAAGGAAACAAAATGATATTGAGCTCACCCAAAGTATCAAAACCTGTTGCGGTAAGATATAACTGGTCTAACAATGCCAATGGAACTCTTTATAATAAAGAAGGCTTACCGGCACTTCCTTTTAGAACAGATAATTGGGATGAAGTGTTCTATGCAGAGTAATTTTTTAATAGACTAACTATGAAACATAAAAAATCATATAGATACCGTAAAATTGGAGTTATAGGATGCATGATTTTATGCATTGCATCCTGTTCTTCTAAAAAGAAAACTGAAGCGGTAAAAGAGACGCTTTCAAAAGGTTCAATAAACAAACTAAATAAAAATAAAAATATGACAACGTATGCAGATGATGTTTCTTTCATGGAAAGTTATATCGATTTAATTCAACTTTCTAATGCTTCAGGAGATTCTAAAGTAGCTATTTCTGCAGCTTTACAAGGTAGGGTAATGACGAGTAGTGCTTTTGGAGAAAGCGGAAGAAGTTATGGTTGGATTAATAAAAAATTATTTGAGTCAGAAGAAATTCAAGAACATATAAATGTATACGGAGGAGAAGAACGTTTTTGGTTAGGACCAGAAGGCGGACAGTATTCAATCTTTTTTAAAAAAGGAGATGAGTTTATTTTAGATGATTGGTTTACTCCAAGATTGATTGATTTAGAACCTTTTGATGTGAAGAACAAAACTTCAAATAAGGTAATTCTCACCAAAGAAGCATCGTTAAAAAACTATGGTGGTTTTCAGTTTGATTTAGGAATTGAGCGTGAAATTTCAATATTATCAAAAGAAAATTTACAAAAAGAGTTGGGTTTAGATTTGCTTGACGAAAGCATTAAAACGGTAGCTTATCAAACTAAAAACACACTTACTAATTTAGGTGATTCTGATTGGAAAAAAGAAACAGGATTACTTTCTATTTGGATGTTGGGTATGTACAATCACTCTCCTAATACCACGATTATGATCCCTTATATTTCTGGGGAAGAATCAGAGTTAGGTATTCCAGTAAACGATACCTATTTTGGTAAAGTACCAGTAGATCGTTTGATAGTAAAAGAAGGCATTATTTATTTTAGTGGAGATGGTCAGTACAGAAGTAAAATAGGATTATCTCCAATGAGAGCTAAGGATGTTGCAGGTTCTTACGATTCTGAAAATGGTGTTTTAACCATTCTAAAATACAACAAACCAAAAGACGAAACGGACTATGTAAACTCTATGTGGGAGATTCAAAAAGAACCTTTTTCGGGCGATGTAATTAATGCTTATAATGATGGAGAACCAAGTCCAGGTGAAAAACCATTAGGTCCTTTTTATGAATTAGAAACATCTTCACCAGCAATGGCTTTAAAGTCTGGAGAAAGTGGAATACATATACAATTAACGTGTCATTTAGAAGGAGGTATTGATGCTTTAAACCCAATTATAAAGAAGGTGTTTGGAGTAACAGCCGAAGACATTAAAAAGGCTTTTTAATAATAAATAATGACACATTCAAATTTTAAAAAAAAAATAAGTCTATTTGTTTTTATAGTAATAAACCTTCTTCTTTTAACAAGTTGTAAAACTAAAAGTGAAGAGAAACCACAGACAAAAGAAAGTATTGAAAAAGTTTCTAGTTCTCAAAACATTAAATTTACGTATCAAGAAATTACCGGTATTGGTAAAGATTCTTTGTACAATAGAAGAGATAATAGTGATGTTGTAAAAGTTGGCGATACCTATTATGTTTGGTATTCTAAAATGGTGAGTCCAACAATTTCGGGATATTGGGCAACTATTTGGTACGCTACTTCTAAAGATAAAGGATATACTTGGCAAGAGCAAGGTATGGCACTAGATATTGGTAAAGAAGGTGGGTTTGATGATCATTCCGTTTTTACGCCTAATATTTTAGAATATCATGGAAAATATTATATGTATTATACAGGTGTAAAGCCAACACCAGGTAATAAAAAAGGAGAGTTTGAAAATAATTCCAAAAATGATATTACTGCAATAGGACTAGCAGTTTCGAATACTCCAGATGGACCATTTGTTCGTGTTAAAAATAACCCTGTTTTAACCATTAGTGATGTTGCAGAAGATTTTGATAGCTACAGAATAGATGATGCTAGTTTATTAGTAAAAGAAGATAAAATATGGCTGTATTACAAAGGTAGATCTATTGTTCACGGAAATAAAGGAGCACATTTTACACAAATGAGCGTTGCTATTGCTGATTCTCCAGAAGGACCTTATGTAAAACAAACCAAACCTCTTTTAGACAAAAGTCATGAGGTTTTAGTATGGAAAACGAAAGAAGGAATTTCTTCTTTAGCTTCTATAAATCATCGTATAAGTACTGCTTCAGATGGGCTTAATTTTAAACCTCATTATCAAAATTTAAAGAAAGTACCAAAAGCGCCAGGGTTGTTTAGATCAAGTTTATCAGATACTAATAGTTTTGATGAATTGCCTAATTGGGGAATTGCAATGATTCAAAAAAAAGGAGTTGCTTATTTGTTGAGGTTTGAAATAACAGCCGAATAAATTATCAGTATAGAAAACTGAACAAAACACAAATTATTATGATAAAACACATTAAGAACACACTACTCTTATCAGCATTAGGCTTGCTTTTAGGATGCAATTCTAAACCAGAAGTGGCTAAAGAAACATCAAACACGATTCCTAGAAAACCAAATGTCTTATTTATTTTGGTAGATGATTTGGGTTATGCAGATGTAAGCGTAATGGGAAGTAGATATTACGAAACGCCAAACATCGACAAAATAGCAAAAGCAGGGACTGTTTTTACAAACGGATATGCAGCTTGTACCGTTTGTAGTCCATCTAGAGCAAGTTTAATGACAGGGCAATTACCGGCAAGACATGGAATTACGCAGTTTGAAGGAAATAATTTAAGTGGTGAAGCTTGGAAAACGCGTAAACGTTACACAAAATTATTACCACCAGAATTTAAACATCATTTAGACTCTAGTACGGTAACCATAGCAGAAGCTTATAAAGAGCAGGGTTATGCTACTTTCTTTGCAGGGAAATGGCACTTAGGTAGTAAAGAAGAAAAATCGTTACCAACAGATCATGGTTTTGATGTAAACATAGGAGGAAACGAAGCAGGAGGTCCAAGTGGAGGTTATTTTTCTCCATATAAGAATGCTAATTTACCAAATTTACCAGAAGAAAAAGGACTGAATTTATCAATGAAATTGGCAAGAGAAACAAGTAAGTTTATCACTAAAAATAAGGATAGTCACTTTTTTGCATACCTTTCTTTTTATGCGGTTCATGGTCCGATACAAACTACCAAAGAAAAATGGACAAAGTATAGAGATAAAGCAGAAAAAAAGGGAATTCATGAAACAGGTTTCGAAATGGAACGTGTTTTACCAGCTAGAAAATACCAAGACAATCCTGTGTACGCAGGTTTAGTTGAACAAGTTGATGAGGCTATTGGTACAGTAATAAAAACTTTAAAAGAGTTAAATTTAGATAAAAATACTATTGTTGTTTTTACTTCGGATAACGGAGGAGTTACCTCTGGAGATGCTTTTTCTACCAATCAATTGAGTTTAAGAGGAGGAAAAGGATATCAATGGGAAGGCGGAATTAGAATTCCATATTTTATTGATGTTCCTTGGTTAAAGCAAAGTGGAGCAAATATCAATGTTCCGGTGTCAGGGGTAGATTTATTTCCAACATTATTAGACTTATCTGGTTTGCCATTAAAACCAGAAGCACATAAAGATGGAGTGAGTTTAAAACCACTTTTATTAGGAGAAAATATTGATAAAAGACCTCTTTATTGGCATTATCCACATTACGGAAATCAAGGAGGAGAACCAAGTTCTATCATTAGAAAAGGAAAGTGGAAACTGATATATTATTGGGAAGACAACCATACAGAATTGTACAATTTAGATGCCGATTTAGGGGAGCGTACAGATGTTGCAGAAAGCAATCCAGAAATTGCAACACAGATGAAAACGCAGTTGTTAGATTGGTTAGAATCTATGGGAACACATTATGCAACCAAAGATGCTTTATGGGACAAAGCTGCTCGTAAAATCTGGTTAGATAATCAGAAAACAAAAAGATTACCTAGTTTAGAAAAGCAACGTAAACAAATGCTTTCACCAGATTGGAAACCCAATAAAGATTGGTGGGGAAGTGAAGTTGAAACTAAATAATTTATAAAATGAAATCAAAATATATAGCAGTAACTTTTTTATTATTTATCTGTTCAATTTTTACTATTGGAGCACAAGATATAAAGCCAGATAAAAAATTATTGTACAAAGTAATTGATGGAGATAGTTTGTATTTGCATGTGTTTCAACCCAAAGAAATTAAAACCCCAACAGCTGTAATTGTCTTCTTTTTTGGAGGTGGTTGGGTTGGTGGAAATCCGAAGCAATTTTATCAGCAAAGTGACTATTTTGCTTCTAGAGGAATATTGGCAATTTCTGCGGAATACAGAGTGAAAAATGCACACGGAACTACTCCTTTTGAGTGTGTAGAAGATGGTAAATCTGCCATTCGTTGGGTAAGAGAACATGCCAAAGAGTTAAATATTAATCCAGATAAAATTGTGGCAAGTGGAGGTTCTGCAGGAGGTCATGTAGCAGTTTCTACAGCGGTGATTGATGGTTTTGAAAATGCAAATGAGAATTTATTAGCGAGCTCAGTACCTAATGCAGTTATTGTTTATAACCCTGTTTTAGACACCACAGAAAAAGGCTATGGAGCAAAAAAAATGGTCGGTAGAGAAACTGAAATTTCACCTGTAGATCAATTGAAAAAAAAGCTGCCTCCTATGTTATTGTTTCATGGAACAAAAGATAGAACGGTACCTTTTGAAAATGCTTTTCGTTTTAATGAAAAAATGAAGGAATTAGGAAATGACAGTAAATTGGTTGCTATAGAAAATGTAGATCATGGTTTTTTTAATGGTGATTTTTTTAGAAATGGTTTCGGAAATAAATACTACAATTTAACATTGTATGACACCGATGTTTTCTTAAAAGAGTTAGGTTATTTAAAAGGGAAACCAACAATTTCTAGAGAGTTAAAACAAGTTTCTTGTATTGGAGATAGCAATACTAAAGCACAATATCCAAAATTTTTACAAGAGTATTTAGAAGCTAGTTATGAAGTTAAAAATTTTGGAAAAGGTGGTGCAACTTTAATCGACGGAACTTTTTTTCCGTATGATAAAACAGATGAATACAAGAAATCGCTGAAATTTACACCAGATATTGTGTTGCTTATGTTTGGTACAAACGATGCAAATCCTAAATGGTGTTTAGATTCTGCAAGAAAAACAGATTTTAAGGGTACTCCGCAAGAAGAATTTAAAAGTGAGTATGTTAAATTGATAAATGCTTATAAGAAGAAAAATAGCAAAGCAGAGATTTTTGTGTTAACGCCTTTACCTGTTTGGGCAAAGAAAAATCTAGAAAAGGAAAATATTGTTGAGCGTAAAGAACAGTTAAATAAATGGGTAATTCCGTTGGTAAAAGAAATTGCAGCAGAAGAAAATGTAAAACTAATAGATGTACATCAGCTAATGAAAAACAGTTTTAAATATTCTAGAGATGGTGTGCATCTTACAAAAGAAGGATATAAGGTTTTAGCAAAGAAAATATCAAAAGAAATAAAATAGTTTTAAAATGAAGAATTTATATATCGTAATACTTTGCGGAGTTTTATGGTCTTGTAATACCAATAAACCCGTAAAAAAAGACAGTAAACCAAATGTGATTGTCATTTTAATTGATGATGCTGGTTATGCAGATTTCGGCTTTATGGGTTGTGAAGACTTAGATACACCAAACATTGATAAACTGGCTAAAAGTGGAGTTGTTTTTACGGATGCGCATGTAAGTGCAACGGTTTGTGCACCAAGCAGAGCGGGTTTAATCACCGGAAAATACCAACAACGTTTTGGATTTGAAGCCAATGATACAGGAGATAAAGCTTCTGGTGATATTGGCCTTTCAGATGATGTGGTAACTATTGCAGATGTTTTTAAGAAAAATGGTTATAAAACAATGGCATTGGGTAAATGGCATTTGGGAAAAGAAGAATCTGATTTACCAAACAATCGTGGCTTTGATGAGTTTTATGGTTTTTTAACCGGAAGTAGATCTTATTTTCAATATGAAAATCCGAGTAAAGCGAAGATGCTACAACACAACGGAAAACGTGTAAAATTTGATGGATATATGACTGATGTTTTAGGAGATCAATCGGTGAAATATATTGAAGAGAATAAGGATAATCCGTTTTTTATGTACTTAGCCTACAACGCGGTTCACACACCAATGGAGGCAAAAAAGGAGCATTTAGAAAAGTATAAAAATCATCCAAGAAAGCAATTAGCGGCTATGACTTGGTCTTTAGATGAAAACGTTGGAAAACTTCAAAATAAATTAGAAGAACTGGGTATTGCAGATAACACGATTATTTATTTTTTAAGTGATAATGGCGGAGCAGCAAATAATTCATCGTCCGGAGGACCTTTAAAAGGTTGGAAAGGAAATAAATTTGAAGGTGGACATAGAGTTCCGTTTGTGGTAAGTTGGCCAGCACAGATTAAAGGAGGTCAGACTTTTACAGGATTGTCTTCTTCTTTAGACATTTTTACGACTTCTATGGCAGCAGCTAATATTCAAAAAGAGAAAGATTTAATTTTAGATGGAGTCAATCTTTTACCATATTTAAAAGGTGAAAAAAGAGGAGATCCACACACTCAATTATTTTGGAGAAAATTAGAAGAAGCAGGCGCAAGAATCGGTGATTATAAAATGGTGCGTTTGCAAGATTACGGAGCAACTTTGTACAATGTAGAAAATGATTTAGGTGAAATGAACGATCTTCAAAATTCTAATAAAGAAGAGTTTTATCAACTAGATACGGCTTTAAAAAACTGGGAATCTCAAATGATGGAACCACTTTGGGGAGAACCAAGAGATTGGATGGATGTTACGCATCATATTCACCAACGCTTAATGGAAAATAAGGAAGTATTGTATTCAGATCCTGGTAAAATGAAACGAGTATTATCTAAAGAAAATAAATAATAATATGAAGTATTTATATCTCGTTTTTTTAGGAGTAATGTTGTCTTGCACAACACAAAATTTGGTGAAATCAGAATCTAAACCAAATATCATTTATATTAATGTGGATGATTTAGGCTGGATGGATACAGAAACCTACGGAAGTACGTTTTATGAAACTCCGAATATTACGAGACTAGCAAAAAGCGGTATGCTATTTACAAATGGGTATGCTTCTGGGGCAAATTGTGCACCAAGTAGAGCGTGTTTAATTAGCGGACAAAATACGCCAAGACATGGTATTTATACCGTTAGTAATTCTGATAGAGGACACGAAAAAACGAGAAAAATAATTCCTACTCCCAATACAGAAGATTTAGCAGACGAGAATGTTACCATTGCAGAAATGCTGAAAAAAGCAGGATATACAACCGGTACTTTTGGGAAATGGCATTTGGGAGAAGATCCTAAAACACAGGGTTTTGATGTAAATGTTGCAGGAGCAAATAATGGAAATCCGGGAAAGGATGGATTTTTCAGTCCGTATAATGTGAAAAATATTGTTGATAATAAGAAAGGTGAAAACCTAACGGACAGATTAACGCAAGAAGCCATTTCATTTATAAAAGAGAATAAAGAAAAGCCATTTTTTCTGTATTTGCCATATTATGCAGTTCATACACCTTTATCAACAACAAATGCTTTAGAAGAAAAATACAAAGAAAAAGGAGGGAACTCTTTTCAAAATAAGGCAGTTTATGCAGGTATGATTGAAGCGGTTGATAGAAATATTGGTTTGATTTTAGATGAAATTGAAGCCCTAAATTTAAAAAATACACTTATAGTTTTTACTTCGGATAATGGTGGAATTAGAGATATATCTAATCAAGACCCATTAAGAGCAGGAAAAGGTTCTTATTATGAGGGCGGTATTAGAGTGCCTTATATTATTTCTTGGGATGGAATTATAAAACCAAACAAGGTTTCAAAAACACCGATTACCAATTTAGATTTTTATCCAACTTTTATGGATATTTTAAATGTAGAGATGCCAAATAAAATAGTAGACGGAACTTCTATTTTAACAGCTTTAAAAGGAGAATCAATAAAAGATAGAAGTCTGTATTTTCATTTTCCTATTTATTTGCAAGCGTATAATTTTAAAACAGATGATGGTAGAGATCCTTTTTTTAGAACAAGACCAGGTTCTGTAATTATTGATGGCGATTGGAAATTGCATCAGTATTTTGAAGATAATGGACTCGAATTGTATAACCTAAAAACGGATGTTGGCGAAAGAAATAACCTTGCAGAAGTTCATCCAGAGAAAACAGCAGAATTATTACAAAAATTAAACAGTTGGAGAACGGAAATTAATGCACCAATTCCTACAGAGTTAAATCCGAAGTATGAGGCTAGTTTTATTCCGAATAAATTTAAATAAAACAAAAAATATGAAAAATAAAGCGGTAATTCTATTTTTGTTTTTAAGTGGTTTTTTGTTTTCGCAAAGTAACATAGAGCAAATCAATGTAGAACTTCATCCTGATGTAGAATTCCAGACCATACATAATTTTGGTGCATCAGATGCGTGGTCTGCTCAATTTGTAGGAAAATGGCCTTTAGAAAAAAAGGAAGCCATGGCCGATTTATTATTTAGTACAGAAAAAAACGCTGACGGAACTTTTAAAGGAATTGGTCTTACAACATGGCGATTTAATATTGGTGGAGGAAGCGCCCAACAAGGAGAAGAAAGCAGTATTAAAGATGAATGGAGAAGAGCTGAAGGTTTTTTAAACGATGATGGTTCTTATAATTGGAACCGACAATTGGGGCAACAATGGTTTTTAAAAGCGGCAAAAGAAAGAGGAGTTTCGTCCTTTATTGGTTTTGTAAACAGTCCGCCTGTGCAATTTACAAAGAACCATAAGGCCTTTTCTTCGGATGGATTATCAACCAATTTAAAAAGGAATAACTATGCAAATTATGCGATTTTTCTAAAAGATGTAGTCACACATTTTAAAGATAGTTTAGACCTTCATCTTAATTATATCAGTCCGTTTAATGAACCACAATGGGATTGGAAAAACGGAAAACAAGAAGGTTCTCCTTGGAATAATGATGAATTATCAACAGCTACAAAAATTATAGATTCTGTTTTTGTAAAGCATCATTTAGCTACAAAATTAGAAGTATCAGAAGCAGGACAAATAGACTATTTAACATCCATAAAAAAAGGAAAAGAAAATAGAAGTAATCAAGTTGAGGTCTTTTTTAACCCTTCAAGCGAATTGTATATTGGAGATTTAGAAACTGTTTCGCCAAAATTTGCAGGACATAGTTATTTTACCACTTGGGATATTTCTAAATTAAAAAGAAAAAGAGAAGAAATTAAAGAAAAGTTAATCAAATACCCAAATTTAGAATATTGGATGACAGAATATTGCATTCTAGAAAACAATACAGAAATTAGAGGCAGAGGGAAAGGATTACACATGAAAACGGCTTTGTATGTGGCCAGATTAATTCATGCAGATTTAACCATTGCAAATGCAAGTTCTTGGCAATGGTGGTTGGCAATGACTCCGTATAAATACAAAGACGGACTAATTTATCACGATAAAAATAAGGAAGATGGTACTTTTGAATCCTCAAAATTATTATGGGGATTGGGTAATTATTCTAGATTTATAAGACCAGAAGCAAAACGAATTAAAATAGAGTATAAAGATAAAAATTCTCTTGAAAATTTAGAAAAGGGAGTTTTGGTTTCTGCGTATAAAAACATAGATAACACTATTGTTGTGGTTGTGGTCAATCAAAAAGAAGAAGCTGTTAAATTAAGTTTTAAAAGCATTATAAAACAATTGTATGTTACTGATAAAGATTTTGATTTAAAGTTGATAAAGGGTAATATTGGTGAAAAAGATATTGAAATTTCTGGGAAATCAATTAACACTTTAATTTTATAAAGTTTTCAAAAAGGAAGATTCATTTTGAAACCTTTTTAGAACGATAATTACTCTCACTATTAAATAAGTATTCATAATTTTACTTTCTAACAGAATTAACTAATCAACATAGAATCACATGAGTTTAAAAAACATCATTTTTAAAATTCTCTTCTTGTCTGTCTTTATAATGACGAGTTGTAAATCAGAAAAAACAGCAGAAAAATCTATAAATACAAGTAAAAAACCAAACATTGTGGTTATTTATTTAGACGATTTAGGCTACGGAGATTTAAGTGCTTACGGAGCAACAGAAATTCAAACGCCTAATATTGATGCTTTAGCAAACGGCGGAATTAAGTTTACAAATGGGTACGCTTCTTCAGCAACGTGTACACCAAGTAGATATGCGTTGTTAACAGGTGTGTATCCTTGGAGAAATAAAAAAGCAAGAATTTTAGCCGGTTCTGCTCCTTTAATTATTGATGTTGCGCAACAAACATTACCAAAAGTGTTAAAGAAACAAGGCTATCAAACTGCAATTGTTGGTAAATGGCATTTAGGTTTAGGATCTGGGGATGTTAATTGGAACGGAAAAATAACTCCGGGTCCTAATGAAGTAGGTTTCGATTCTTCTTATATTATGGCGGCTACGCAAGATAGAGTTCCAACGGTTTATATAGATAATGGGCATGTTGTTGGTTTGGATAGAAATGACCCTATTGAAGTAGATTACAAAAAGAATTTTGAAGGTGAGCCTACAGCAAAATCAAATCCAGAAATGACGACTATGAAGTGGCATCACGGACATAACAATAGCATTGTAAACGGAATTCCTAGAATTGGTTTTATGAAAGGTGGTGAGGCTGCAAAATGGACGGATATTGATATGGCAGATCACTTTTTAGGAAAAGCACAAGAATATGTAAAAACGCATAAAGAGCAACCTTTCTTTTTGTATTATGCGATGCAGCAACCACACGTACCAAGAACTCCACATCCTCGTTTTGTAGGTAAATCTGGAATGGGACCAAGAGGAGATGTAATTTTAGAAGCAGATTGGGTAGTTGGTGAATTTATAAATACTTTAAAAGAAGAAGGACTTTTAGAAAATACGTTAATTGTTTTTTCTAGTGATAATGGCCCTGTTTTAAATGATGGGTATTTTGATGATGCAGTAGAAAAATTAGGAAAACACGACCCGAAAGGAGGTTTAAGAGGTGGAAAATACAGTTTATTAGAAGCAGGTACAAGAGTGCCTTTTATTACCTATTGGAAAGGAACTATTAAACCAGCGGTTTCTGATGCGATTGTTTGTCAGATGGACTTATTAGCTTCTTTGGCAAACTTAACAGGAACGTCTGAAGAAACGACAGATAGTAAAGATATTTTAAGCGCTTTTATAGGTGATGCTGATAAAGGTAGAGATCATCTACTAATAGAAGCAAATTCTAAAACAGCCTTAAGAAGTGGAGATTGGTTAATGATTCCGCCATACAAAGGATGGGAATTTAATAAAAAAGTAAATACAGATTTGGGTGTTTTACCAAAACTTCAATTGTATAATTTAAAAGAAGATGTTGGTCAACAAAAGAATTTGGCAGAAACAAATCCTGAGAAATTAGCAGAAATGATTCAAGTTTATGAATCTTTAAGAGGTGAAAAAATAAAAGAAATAAAATAGATTTTACTTTATTTATTATTAAAAACCATCTTTAAGGCTTGTCTTTTAGATGGTTTTTTTGTGTAATTTGTTTTAAAAGAACTAAAAAATCAAGTATTTGTCACTTCGACGAAAGGAGAAGTCTCATGAAAGTGATACGAGGAGTATGAATAAGCTTTATGAGATTTCTCTCTGCGATCGAAAAGACAAAAATGTATGTTTTATTTCTGGTAGGATGCTGAAATAAATTCAGCATGACAGAAGATTTACCACATAGTTTACATAGCCTATGTTACTATGTAAAAAAACACCTAACAATCAATTGTTAGGTGTTTTTTCCTTGTAAGTAGGTTTGGCTACTTGAAAATAGATTAGGTTAATATCGACTTGTTTGTCGTACTTATAGTACTACAAATTTTGGTTATAAGTATGATTTCATCATTAATGCAGCACCTAAGGCACTTTCATTTTTGCATTCAGAAATTTTAATTACAATGCCTTTCTTTAATAAGGTTAAATATTTGATGAATATCCTGTTTTTATTAAATCCGCCAGAGATATAAATGTTTTTAATTGATTTGTCTTTATCTGTTATTAAATTAATACCAGCAATTACTTTTTTAGCAATTTCAAATGTTAATTGATAATAAGCAGTTTGATAAGAACCAAAATGTTTTAATAAATCTTTATTAGCTTCAAAATTGGTATCAATACCATCTGCTAGAAAAATTTGTGCATTTTCGGCAATTAATTCTTGACATAATTTGTCATCTAAAGGAAGGTTTAAGTGTTTATCTACATGAACATTAAAATATTCGCTTAATGGATCTAAGTACACTTCGTGTATGCGTCCTAAAAACTGCATAGAAGATTTTACTTGTTGTTTTTTAGGTGTCATAAAACACAAACAATTATTAGTTAATTGGTGTTGTGTTAAGGTTTCTGTACTAAAAGGATTCATGGCAATAATCCAAGTTCCTGTAGAAAGAAGTACAAAGTCGTTGCCTTTTTCTTTTTCTAAAATAGGAATTATAGAAGAAGAACTGTCATGCAAACCAGAACCAACAGCAACTTGCTGTCCGTTAATTTCTGTAGAGATTGCTTTTTCTCCGTTTACAGGTTCGGGCAGGTTAATATTTGCAGCTTTTAACCAAGGATGATATTCCATTTTATCGAAATTCCAGGTAGCTGTATGTGCGCCAACAGATGTAAAATCTGCGGTAATTTCTTTTGTAAATAAGTAGCTTAAATACTGTGGATAATGTAAAATAGATGCTACATTTTTCCATACTTCTGGTTTGTCTTTTTGCATCCATTGCATTTGCAAACCAGTGTTTAACATTCCGTATGAAGGAGATGCTGTTGTTCTAGAAAACTCTTCTACACCTCCATTAGATTTATAAAAATCATCATAATTTTTAATGTCTAAGGGTTTTAGGTAATTGTATAAAGGGGCAATTCTGTTTCCTTGTTTGTCTAAATAAACAAGAGATGCACCATGTGTAGAAAAATTAATCGCTTTTAAATGGAAATCAGGATTATTTTGAACTTGTTTTATTTGTTCTAAAATCCAATTTTCTATAGACTCTAGGTCATCACAAGGAAAACCATCATCATCTAATACTTCTTTGAATTTGGTAGAATTTTGTAAACAAACGTCAAATTTTTCATCAAATAAAAATATCTTTTTATTCGTTTTTCCAATATCTATAACTGCGATTACGTTTTTCATTTTATTGAAGCTTAAAAAGGATAAAGTTTGCTTTAACAATTGTATAGGCTTTAAAAGAAGCAACTTTATCAGTATAAAAAAGAATTGGCATCTTAACAAATAATTCAAAAAAAATTAAGAGCCAATTCTTATTAAAAAAGTGTTTTATTATTCTTTGAAACCATATAAAGGTCCGTAATTATCACATGCTCTATAATCTGCACCTTCTAAGTTTTCACCGAAAGCAGACCATGCGCTTGGTCTAAATACATCATCTTCAGAAACATTGTGCATGTTTACAGGGATACGTAACATAGACGCTAATGAAATTAAATCTGCACCAATATGTCCGTGAGAAATAGCACCATGGTTTGCTCCCCATTTCGCCATTACTGTATATACATCTTTAAAGAATCCTGTACCAGTTGTTCTAGGTACAAACCAAGTTGTTGGCCAAGTAGGATCTGTTCTGTCATTTAAAACATTGTGTACATCTTCTGGTAACTCAACACTCCAACCTTCTACAATTTGTAAAACAGGTCCAATTCCTTTAATTAAGTTAATTCTACACATTGTTAAAGGCATTTCTGCTTTCGTTAAGAAATTAGAAGAGAATCCTCCTCCTCTAAAATATTCTACAGTAGCAGGTGGCCATTTTGTATTGTCTAAACATCTTTGAACATCATCTTTAGTAATGTCCCAGAATGCTTTCATTGTTGCGTTTCCTTCAGCATCTTGTTGTTGTGCTGTAGCATCTAAAGTTGTAGAACCAGAATTAATTAAGTGAATAATTCCGTTTTCTGCCAATCCAGTTAATTTTTTACCAGTAACTCTTTCTACAGATTCTGGACTCCAGTATGTTCTTACATCAGAGAATAACTGTGCTTTATTAGTCAATAAGTGACCAAATAACATAGAAATTGCATTTAAACAATCGTTTTCTGTTGCAAATGTATATGCCTGACGAATTCCATTCCAGTCGAAAGAAGAGTTTAAAATAGACTCTGTAAAATCTGCGTTTGGTTGGTAATCTGTCCACTGACGTTGTCCTTGGAAACCACCCATAATAGCATTTCTTCCTTTAGACTCTTCACCAAATCCCATTTCTTTCAATTTAGGATTTCCGTTCATTAAATCTTTACAGATTAAAGTCATTTTCACAACTTTTTCCCACTCTGCATCTTTTTGCTCGCGTGATTTTTGTGCTTCAGGATTGTTTCTGTCTTCTCCTTCAATACAGTTTTCTTTTGTCCAAGCTAATGCTTTTGCATATTCTTCTTGATCAAAAATACCTTCATCTATACGTCTTAATAACTCAACAGATTCTACAAATTCTGCTCTTACGCCTAAATAGTCTTGTAAAAAGTTTACATCAACCATAGAACCAGCAATACCCATAGAACTATATCCAATAGATAAATAAGATTTTCCTTTCATTTGAGCAACGGCTAAAGCACCTTTTGCAAAACGAATAATTTTTTCTGAAACATCTTGCGGAATGGTTTGATCTCCACCGTCCTGAACTTCTTTACCATAGATACCAAATGCTGGTAATCCTTTTTGAGAATATCCTGCTAAGGCAGCAGCTAAATATACAGCTCCTGGTCTTTCTGTTCCGTTAAATCCCCAAACTGCTTTAGGCAATAATGGGTCTGTATCCATCACTTCTGTACCATAACACCAACATGGCGTTACTGTTAAAGAAACTTCTACACCTTCTCTTTTAAATTTATCTGCACAAGCAGCAGCATCTGCAACACCACCAATAGTAGTATCTGCAATTACACACTCTACTTTTTCTCCACTTGGGAAACGTAATGTTTCTTCAATTAATTTTGCAGCCGCTTTGGCCATGTCCATAGTTTGAACCTCTAAAGATTCTCTCACTCCTAATTCACGTCCGTCTATAACAGGGCGAATTCCTATTTTTGGTAATCTACCTATAAGTCTACTCATTATATATAAATTTTTTAAGTCCTATGTAAATTGTTCTAATTCTGTTAATTGCTCGTTAGATAAACCTGCTGGTTTAAAACCTGCTGCCCAACACATCATTAACATTTTTGCTCCTTTGTTAGCTACATCTAAAAAGTCCCAAGCTTTCATTACATCTGGTGCTGTAGAAGTTGCTCCGTGTTTTTCCCAAAGAGAAACGTTTCTAGTTTTAAAAGCTTCCATAGTTACTTCTGCTAAAGCTGCAGTACTAGATAAAGCGTAAGGAGTACAGTGAATTCCTTTAGGTACAAATACTTTTACCTCCGGACACATCATCCAAATTTGTCTGTTTAATTCTTCTTCATTGTCAAATAAATCATGATGACTCATACAGATTAACTCAAGAGGGTGTGTATGTACAACCGCTAAGTTTTCTGGGTGATGAATAGAATTGAATAAATGGATACTTGCATGAGAAATTAACTCACAAGTTGGTCCAAAATTAGGTCTTTTTCCACCCCAAATAATAGAATATGCTGTTGCAGTTTCGTTAATGTAAAGGATACAAGACACGTTTTCTAATTGGTCTACTAAATCTCTTAAATAACAACCTGTACCTGTTATATAAATAACAAACCCAGCTGATTCTTTAGGAAAATCGAAAGGTACCTCTGTTCCAATTCCTTGTACTTCTTCTTTTTTAAAGAATGAAGTTAAGTTCATTGATATGTTTCCAGCATTTCTTTCTGCCCATTCACGTTGCCATAAATAACCAGCAACGGTTGATACTTTTTTTAATTCTATCTCTACTTCTGATGGAAGGCTTAATGTTTTCATAATATTTAGTAAATTTGATATCACAAAGATATTTACTCAAACGATGAAATTAAATATTCAAAATCTGTATTTTTGTATCTAATTTAAACAATTCACTTATTGACGTTTTCAAAAAAAATAGCATTAGGAGACCCTTCTTCCAATTATCAAAATTTTATTGATTTAAAATTGAAATTGTTGTGTTGTAGGTATTGGTTGTTAAATTTATGGGATTGTCATGATATGATTTTCCCTTTTTGGAGAATTTATTGGAATAGAAACGAAGGCGGAGAATTAATTCATTTAGAGGATGTCTATAAAATGACGCCAGATACTTTGTATATAATTCCACCTTTTACTTCTTTTTCCTCTCGTTTTTCTAAAAAACATGTTTATAACGATGGCATCCATGTTTCTGGTAGGCATTTAACAAGTGATTATGAAGAAGAAGATTATTTAGAATCCTCTTTAATTCATTTTTTTATTCATTTTAATTTAGGGGTTCCTTTTGATAACGTGTATCCGGGTATTATAGAAATTGAAGTAACAGATTATTTAAGAGATCGATTAGAGTATCTTACAGAAAGATTAAAAATAGAAAACAAAGATTTTAAATTGACCTTTAATTTAAAATTGCAGGCATTTATTAAAGAAGTATTAACCAATATTGGTCCAGAACTTTGGAAAGCAATTAATATAGATGACCGTGTTTTAAAAGTGATTCGTTTTATTGAGGCGAATATCAGTAAGAAATTAACAAATACAGAAATTGCAGCTATTGTTAATATGGCACCTAACTCTTTTGCACGTTTGTTTAAGGAGGAAATGCACATTACGTTGCACAACTTTATTCAGAATAGAAAAATTGCAAGATCTTGTGAGTTGTTTGAGCATACCAATAAAACAATAGAAGATGTTGCTTTTAATTTAGGCTTTTCAGATAGATATCATTTTTCTAGGGTATTTAAATTGGTTACAGGTTTAACACCTGGAATTTATAAATCTGGTAAATATACATAAATAGATAAGTGGTTTTATTTACAAGAGAGTCTTTGTCTCTTGTAAATAAAGGGTTAGGGTGTTTTTTTTTATTTCCATTTTACTGTTATGTTTAAATTATACATTTTATTGCGTAATATGGATAAAATTTTTAATCAGATATATTTATAAGTTTGCCTATTGGTTTTAACCACCAATACTACTAAGGCGAAAGAAGTACAGAAATTCACCAAGATTTTCTCTTATTTCTTGATTAAAAATACCACTAACTAATAAAATATTTTATGCAGCAATTTGAACAGTATATTAACGGAAAATTTGTAAAATCGACTTCATCAGAAGTAACAGAAGTTTTAAACCCTTGTACAGAAGAAGTTCTTTCTACGATACCACACGGTAGTGTAGAAGATGCTAATAATGCATTAGATGCAGCTCAAAACGCGCATCATGCTTGGAAATCTCTTCCTGCAATTCAAAGAGCCAATTATTTAAATAAAATGGCAGATGTTATTCGTGAAAACAGAATATTTTTAGCCAAAACTTTAGCTTCAGAGCAAGCAAAAGTAATTGGTTTGGCTCAGGTAGAAATAGATGTTACCGCAGATTATTTTGATTATTATTCAGGTTTTGCAAGAAGAATAGAAGGAGAAATTATACAAAGTGATCGTAGTAAAGAACATATCTTTTTACACAAAGCTCCAATTGGGGTTGCAGTAGGTATTTTGCCATGGAACTGGCCGTTTTTTGTTATGGCAAGAAAAGTAGCAGCATCTTTAATTACAGGAAATACTTGTGTAATTAAACCAAGTTGTATTGCTCCAAATACCATAATGGAATGGGCTAAAATGATTCAAAAAATTGAATTGCCAGCAGGTGTTTTAAATATCGTTTGTGGTTCTGGTCCTATTGTTGGAAATGCTTTAAGTAAAAGTCCTACAACGGGTATTATCAGTTTAACGGGTAGTGTTTTTGCGGGTCAAAAAGTTATGGAAGCAGCCTCTGCAAACATTACAAAGGTTTCTTTAGAGTTAGGTGGTAAGGCACCAGCAATTGTTTGTGCAGATGCTAATTTAGAATTGGCTGTAAATGCAATTGTTACTTCTAGAATTACTTATAGCGGACAAATTTGTAATTGTGCAGAACGTGTGTATGTAGAAGAATCTATTCACGACCAATTTTTAGAAATGGTAACTGCTAAAATGAAAGCGGTAACAGTAGAAGATGCTTTTTCTGATAACAATCCAGATATGAGTGCTTTGGTTTCTAAAGACCAATTAGATAAAGTATCTGAAATGGTAGAATTTGCCAAAAAAGAAGGTGCAGAAGTATTGGTTGGTGGATCTAGATCTCCACAATTTAATAAAGGGTATTTTTATCAACCTACTTTATTAACCAATATAAGACAAGACATGCAAATTATGCAAGAAGAAGTATTCGGTCCTGTTTTACCAGTGATGAAATTTAGTACTTTAGATGAAGCAATTGCCTTGGCAAATGATTCAGAATTTGGATTAACATCATCTATCTTCTCTGAAAACTTTAACAAAGTAATGCATGCTGCAGAAGAATTACAATACGGTGAAACGTATATAAATAGAGAACATTTTGAAGCTATTCAAGGTTTCCACGCAGGTTGGAAAAAATCTGGTTTAGGTGGTGCAGATGGTAAACATGGTATGGAAGAATATCTTCAAACTAAAGTTGTGTATGCACAATACAGATAAATCATTTTTATAATAACTTTATAAAGCACTTTTATTAAATCGAAATTTAGATTTATTAAAAGTGCTTTTTTTTATTCAAAAAAACAAAATATTATTTATGGCTGAAGCAAAAAAGACTCCGTAGCTTCCAAAGCGATTTTAGTTTCTTTTATTTTTGCCTATTTTAGCCCTCTTTATGGATACAAAGCCATGAAAATTTATAAATAAAATGACAAAATATTGTTTCGCTTTAGATCTAAAAGATGATGAAAAACTGATAGGTGAGTATAAAAAAACGCATCAAAAAATATGGCCAGAAATCACTAAAAGTATTCTTGATGCAGGTATTTTAAACCTAGAGATTTTTAATGTACACAATCGCTTATTCATGATTATGGAAGTAGATGCTTCTTTTTCTTTTGAAGAGAAAGATGAACTTGATAAAAATAATGTAAAAGTACAAGAATGGGAAGCTCTCATGTGGAAGTATCAGCAAGCTCTTCCAATTGCTAAAAAAGGGGAGAAGTGGGTTTTAATGGATAAAATATATCAGTTGTAAAAAGGTAAGATATTTTTATTACTACTTATTTTGTTAGTATTGAGATGTTTTGTGGGTTTTAAGTCTGTTCAGATTGATTTTTTTTTCTTTTAGAATTATTCATAACTATATGTGCTAGATGCTCTATTTCGCTGTGTGTATACACGATATCTTTATTTTTTTTTATTAAAACTTACTCTTTGGAGAACGAGCGAGACGCTCGCACTAGCGTTTGTGTGTTATTGTTAATTGTGTAGGATTATTCTCGATATAAACTTTTTCGCTATCACGAGCGTCCCGCTCGTGTATACATGATACCTTTATCTTTCTTTTTTAAAACTCACTCTTTAGAGAACTAGTGAGACGCTCTGACTAGCTTTAAAAAAAATATTATCACTTGTGAATATTGAATAAAAAAACCTCAACTATTACAGTTGAGGTTTATACTTTGGTTCTTTTTTACTTTGATATTAAAGTAATCGAATTTCTAATAATGCCATCTTACAAATGCTTCCATAGCTGCGTAATGAGACAATCCTAATTGGTCATATAATTCTGCAGTTTCTCTATTTCTGTCTTCTGCACGTTGCCAAAACTCTCTACTATCTGCTCCTTGAAAAACAACACCATCTTTTTGAGATTGATGTTTAAAAATCCCTTTTCTTTTCTCTAGAACTTGGTCTGGACCCATTGGTACCGCCATTTCTATTTCATCAATTCCCCATTCTTGCCATGCACCTCTATATAACCAAACCCAACAGTCTTTCATAAACTTTTTAGGTTTTAGTTCTCTAACAGCTGCAAAAATGGCATCTAAACACACTTTGTGAGTTCCGTGTGGATCTGCTAAATCTCCAGCAGCATAAATTTGATGCGGCTTAATTTTTTCGATTAGGTCTGCGGTTATTTGTACATCTCCAACTCCAATTGGGTTCTTTTTTATGGCTCCGGTTTCATAGAAAGGTAATTCCATAAAGTGGATTTGGCTATCTGGTAAACCTATAAAGTGACTGGCTGCCCTTGCTTCTCCTTTTCTAATTAATCCTTTAATGTATCTAACTTCTGGAGTATCTATTTCACTCGCTTTTTTATTCTTTAAAAAATCTGCTGCTTTCTTGTAGATTGCATTTGCTTCAGAATTATCAATTCCAAATTTGTCATTATAATCACACACAAAACTAGCAAAACGTAACGCTTCATCATCTGCAACGGCAATATTACCAGAGGTTTGGTATCCAATATGCACTTCATGCCCTTGCTCGTGTAATCGCTTAAAAGTACCACCCATACTAATGACATCATCATCTGGATGCGGACTAAAAATTAAAACACGTTTTTTAGCTGGCTCAGCTCTTTCTGGTCGTTTACTATCGTCTGCATTTGGTTTTCCACCTGGCCAACCGGTAATCGTATTTTGTAATTTGTTAAATATTTTTATGTTAATGTCATATGCAGGCCCAGAATCTGCTAACAAATCGCTCATTCCGTTTTCTATGTAATCCGCATCTGTTAACATTAAAATTGGTTTCTTCAAATAAAGTGCTAAACTTAAAACTGCTTTTCTTGTAAGCGTATCTGTCCAAACTACTTTTTCGACCAACCAAGGCGTATTGATTCTTGTTAATTTTGAAGCTGCTGCTTGGTCTAAAATAAAAGTTGCATTTCTATGTTCTTGCAAATAAGAAGCTGGCACTAAGCTAGTAACCTCGTCTTCTACAGAAGCTTTTATAATATTAGATTTGCTTTCTCCCCAAGCCATTAAAATGACTTTTTTAGCTTC
>NZ_WTPZ01000019.1:0-2918 GCF_011378915.1 Polaribacter sp. 20A6 | reverse complement strand
TCTTTAAAATAACGAATTTTTATAGCTTATCTGAGTTTACTTTTAACTTACGCCCAACGTTGTTGTATAAGCTTTGTTGCGACGTTTAAGCAGTGAATTTACTAAATAAAACACGAACGGCGAAATTCCGAAGGAATTTCCCAAGTGATCTAAAACCAGCAATAAAGTTTATACGGTGTTGGCATTAGTTTTTTTCTTTGATTATTTTAGTGATTTTAGTTTTCCATTCGTTTATATTGAACTTATCTATAATTCTGTTGTCCATTCCTATCACATAGCAAGTTTTTGAACAATATTGTTTTCTATAATTATTATAAAAACTTTTATTGAATTCTTCTTCTGAATCTATATGAATTCCAATATCTGATTTTTTTAGGTTTGAATCCACGTGTAAAATATTAATAAGCTTTCCGAGTGATTTTTCCATTTCGTAGAATGCTTCTGTAGATTTTTTATCGCCACCACAACCACAAGAATTAGCAATTACTGTAATTTTATTTTTTAAATTAGAACTTCTAATAGTGTCTCCAGATATTGTTACAACTTCAAAAGTTGGCGCAATAATTCCTTTTTGAGTTCCAATTTTAGTTTTAAAATTCTCATCTTTTATTAAGGTTATTAAATCTCCATTATTAGAAATACTTTCAAAACGATAATATTTATTATTTAAATTTATAAGTTCTCCAATACTCATTAAGTGACTCTTTACTAGTTTTTCTTTTTTTACTCCCAAATTAGATAAAACTGTAATTTTGGAAAATATATCATACGTAAATTCTTTAGGGTTTCTATTGTCTTGGTCAGCAACTCCAATTTCAAAATTTTCGTTATCAATTGTAAACTTTCCAATTAAATGTTCTCTTTTTCCTAATAGTATTTTTCCTTTATTATTTGCAATACATAACCAAGAAGAATCCTTTATTATTTGTTTACCATTAGAAATTAAATATTCACATTTCACTGCTTTAGGAGGTGAGTTCCAAATAATTTTCTCACATTCTCTAACAAGGTCATCTGTTAAATCTTTATTGTTATTTCCATCTACAATAAAAATTTGTTTGTTCTTTTTGTTACCTAGCAATATTTCTACATTGTAATCTTGCTTTTCGCCATAATCTGTTTTAAGTTGAAATCGCTTTAAGTTTTTAATGTTTTTTGGATATATAATTGAATTTGAAAAGGTATTTAAAGTGTCTTTAAATTTTATATACATAAACCCTAAATCAAATAAACCATTTCCTTTCATTTTTTTTGTTTTAATGAAAATAGTGTCACTTAATGAGGAAAACTGATTTTCAATAATTTTGTTTTTTTGACATCCAATTATTGAAAATAATAGTATAAATAAAACTGAAAGGGTAAAAATATATTTCATTTTGTATAGATTTCGTTTTTAATTAATGCCAACGTTGTTGTATATGGTTTGTTGCGTGTTTCAAGCAACTAATTTAGTAAATAATTACCAACCAAGAAAGTCCGCGAGGACTTTCGTAAGTAGGCGAGAAGCCAGCAATAAATTATATACGGTGTTGTGCATAGTGTTTTTATTCGTCTAACATTTTTTGTCCAATAGAACCAACTATAAAAAAGACAAAACAGCTTATTAAAAATATAATAAATTGAGCAATGTACATTCCAAAATGTATTTCGGTATTAATTAAGTTTAAAATCAATATTATTACAGAAGGTACCAAACCAAAGATAATTATTAATGAAATAATTAAAGCAACAAATTGCCACCTTACTTGTTCATTTGTATTAGAAATACCTGATGAAAATTTCACAACGGATTGTCCAAATAATATTATTGCTATTACTGACCATTCTGTATTATAAAAAATTGATTGAAAGTCATTTTGAAATAGTCGAACCATCACTAAAATAACAATGGGTAACAATGTAAATAGAAATTCAGATGATAGAATATATGTTATAGTTTTGTCTACTTTCATTAATTGTTATGAATTACGTCTAATACTTTAATGATTTCTAACTTATCTGATATCAAATAACCATTTGTATTATATTTCGAGGTTTGTTTAACTTTTACTTTTAATGAATCTCCAGGAACTACTATTATTTTTCCTGAATGAAATTTTTCTAACCATTCTAAATGAGAAATTTTTATAGAAGCTGATTTATTTCCGTGTTTGAAAGACCAAGCAGAATCTCCTAAGAAGTCTGGTTTTTTTATTAAATATATCATTTCTGTTTCATTCACTATTTCATTTTCAGTTAGTGCGTTTTCAACAGCATCAATATCAATTTTTTCTGTTCCGGATTTAATATTCTTTATTTCTCTATTTTCAGATTTCAATTCAAAAGACTCTTTTTCGTTAAGCTCTTCTGTAGATTCATTAATTTTATTTATAGTTTTTGCTAATTTTAGAATATCGTGTTCCGCATAATTAAAAGAATCTGCTAATGATTTTTCTTCAGCAATTTTTTTTAAGTTATTAGCTAATTCTTTAAGGTCTTCAACAGATGATTTTTTCTCTGAAATGAACTTTAAAGTTTCAGCGCGAGATTCCTCAATGTATTCTTCAATTTCTTCATTCTCTGGTGAGTTATCAATTTTACTATCTTCATTAATTGTCAAAGCACTCCAAAATCTACCAATTATTGAACCTTTTTCAATATCATCTAAAACTATTTTAGATTTTACAGAACTATTAACCGTTTCCGCTATCAAATGGTCTAAATTATTTACACCATCAATCATTTCAGCAAAAGCTCTAAAAAGTCTACTTGGATTTTCAGTTTCTCTTTTAAAATCTAACCTAATTTCGTATTTATTATTTAATTCTTTTTTCATTTAGGTTTTTTGGTCTGAGTGAGACATTATGCACAACGTTGTTGTGTATTGAAAGTTGCGTTTTTAATGAGCGGCTATTTTCCGAAGGAAAATTGAAGTGAAT
>NZ_WTPZ01000018.1:0-3001 GCF_011378915.1 Polaribacter sp. 20A6 | reverse complement strand
ATTGCTGGCTTCTCGCCTACTTACGAAAGTCCTCGCGGACTTTCTTGGTCGGTAATTATTTACTAAATTAGTTGCTTAAAACACGCAACAAACCATATACAACAACGTTAGGCATAATTTAACAGAATGGCATTTACCTCAAAAATTAAGGAAGATATTTTAGTTGCATCAGCAAGACATTGTTGTGTATGTCATAGGTATCGAGGTGTGAAAATTGAAATTCACCATATTAAACCAAAAGAACAAGGAGGAAAAGATAGTTTTGAAAACGCAATTCCTTTATGTTTTGATTGTCATTGCGACGCAGGGCATTATTTTTCTAAACATCCAAAAGGAACAAAATTCTCCCCAAATGAATTAAAAAAACACAAAGAAAAATGGTTTGATATTGTCAAAAACAATAAGATTTCACAAAAAAGCGAAAACCTAATCCATTCCAGATATTTTATAACAAATAACTTTTCTTTAATAAAAGAAATATCAGAAAGAGATTTATCAAATTTTCCTGTAAAAGAAATTGTTTTAGTAGAGAATAAGTCATTAGACTTCGTAAAGTCAATAACCAAAAATAAAACTTATCGTAGAGAAGAGATTCAAAATATCTTAAAGATAAGTAAAGATGAATATATTTCACAATTTCCATCCGCAAAAGAAAATGCTATTGACGAGGAAGAACATACATATTTCTATCACGAAAGAATACCAAAAATAGAGGAAATAAAAAAGCATTGTAAAACTGATAAAGTTTCAAATTACTTAATAGAATCTGGAGTTAAACCTGAAAAAATTGCTCAAATTCATACTTGCTATGAAGGTGCTTGTGAAGGGAATGAAAATTTTCAAGAATTATATCTATTAAGACCTTTATATTTCAAATGTTTAGTAATAACAAATATTTCATCAAACTATATTAAACTTAAAGAATTAATTGCTAAATCTTATGATGGTGTTCTATATAATGAGAGTAACATTCAAGATTCAGAATCAATAACTTTTCCGCAAATTTTAATAAAACCAAATCAAAGTATTTTAATTCCAATAGGTTCTTTTTTATCAGATTTTGAAAGTTTTGATTCAACAGAATACTTTTCTAATTTAGAACAGTTTGATTCAGAGGAATATCAAACTACAAATCACGGGAAAATAGAATTTAAAAAAGAAATAGAGTTTATAGGTTATAATTTATTGCCTGAAAAAATAGAAATTGAAAATTCAAATGAATTATTTTATCAAGAAATTCATAAATTCGATTTTAATAATATTTATTGGATTGATAGATATTGGGGTTATGGAAGTTGTCCTCACCTATTTTATAAATTTAAAAATGAAGAACTAAAATATCAAGGAGAAATACTAAACGTTTCACCTAAAACAATTCAAACTGAAAAATTTATAATTGAAAGTGATATTTCTAAAATAGTAATCGCTGAACTGGAACAAGAAACAACTGAAATAAAATACATTAAAATAAACGGCATCAAGGTTTTTAACTCTATTACACTTACAGAAGGTCAGAGTTTTGAATTTACTGCTAAAAAGTTTGATAAAATTGAAATTAACGGAAGTTACTATACAAATTCTGAAAAATATGAATTAATGCCCAAGTTAAAAAAACAACATTTGATTGAAACATATAAAAAAACTATGCCTAACACCGTGTATAATTAATTGCTGGTTTTAGCCAATTTACGAAAGTCCTCGCGGACTTTCTATCTGTGTTTTATTTGCTAACTTTAATGCTTAAAACACGCAACTAATCATACACAACAACGTTAGCTGTTATTTGAAAAACGAAATCCAGAATTCAATGAATAAACAAGAATTGACAAATAAATTTTACGAATTTTTAGAAAAAGAGAAAAATTATCCAAGTAAAAGTCTTTTAAGACAATCGCCAGCATTTGAAATTGATGGACAAAGAATTCAACCAGATTTATTGATTTTAGATACAAGAATTGGAGAATACATTGGATTGATTGAATTTAAAGAAAATATAAATCCAAACGTTAAAAAATTATTCAGAAATAGAATTGAGAAGTATATAAAAGCTTTAAAAAATGAATCTCTTCCATATTATTTAGTATTCCCTTTAGATTCAAATGATTTTCAAATATTAACAATTGGAGATGAGAATGAATGGATTTCTATAACTAAAAAGGAATTTCCAGAATTTGAAACTTTATCAGCAAAGAAAAAAATAGAAGAGAAAGAGATAGAAAAGGAATTAGAAAAAGAAATAGTAATTGAATTAGAAAAGAAGAAAAAAAATAAAGAAAAATTTTCCTTGTGGACTTTGACCAGTCTAACAGTTGGAATTTTAACTGCCATATTTTCTTTCTACACGTCAACATCTTTAGACTATTTAGGAAATGACAATCTATTAATAGAAAAAACAAGATTAGAAATTGAGGTTTTAAAAGGAAAAATATCAAAATTGGATTCGCTGAAAAACAGAACGCTGACTTATAGAGATACTATATATGTTAGAGATTCTTCAGCTACTTTTATAGATGTTGAGAAAAGGTTATCAATAATTGAAAATGGATTACTATCTAATCCGAAAAAAACTCTCGAAATTGAAAACATTTACGATGAAATAGATTTAATAAGGCAAAAAATTGAAAATCAGAATGAGATTATTACTTTAAAAAACGAGAATTTAAAAACAAAAATAGATTTATTAAATGCACTTGTTTTAGGAATGATTTTAGCCTTATTTGGTTCAGTAATTGGATTTGTAATAACAAACTTTTCCGAAAGAAAAAACAACAGCTAACACCGTGTATAATTAATTGCTGGTTTTAGCTCACTTGGGAAATTCCTTCGGAATTTCGCCGTTCGTGATTTATTTAGTAAATTCACTTCTTAAACAACGCAACTAATCATACACAACAACGTTGGGCGTAAGTTAAAAGTAAACTCAGATAAGCTATAAAAATTCGTTATTTTAAAGACAAATTAACCAAAAAAAAAGTGAAATATTGAATTTTAAGTCAATTTA
>NZ_WTPZ01000017.1:0-3850 GCF_011378915.1 Polaribacter sp. 20A6 | reverse complement strand
TACCGACCAAGAAAGTCCGCGAGGACTTTCGTAAGTAGGCGAGAAGCCAGCAATAAATTATATACGGTGTTGCCACCAGTTTTCTATTCATATTGGACTTTCACTCCTTTTTGTTTAAACTTTTCAATTGTTTCTTTTATTTCCATTTCGTTAAAATCATTTTCTCTTATTAGCAAATAATTTAGTTTCGGTAAAGTCAATAACGTATCAGGAATTAAAGTCAAATCATTTCCATTTACTGCAAGACTTTCTAAACTTTTAATTCCGCCAATCCATTCAGGTATTGTTTTAATTTCATTATATCCAATTGTCAGTCTTTTTAGTTTCGGAAACTCTAAAACACTTTTAGGAAATACTTTCAGTTTATTAGAATGTACATTTAAATACTCAAGATTTCTCAACTCTAAAAGTCCGTTTGGAAGTTTAGTCAAATTCTGATAATTTATTAAAACCTCTTTTTGGTTAAGATAATTTCCGGTTTCATAACCTACTTTTAGATTGTTTTTAAAATCTTCATTTTTGAGTTTTTCACAAATTAAATCTCCAATTGAATCTCTGTATCTATAATCAACTTCTCCCAAGTCACTAATTGTTCCAACAACATAATTAAATTTGTAATTTTTTACTCCGTAACAATTATATTGCTCAAAGTAAGTCGCTGAAAACTTTTCTCCACTACCAACTACAGGAAATCTATATCTATGTTTAAATGTTTCCTTTTTTGAAGAAGTAAGTAAAATTCCATTTTCTGGAATAAGTATTTTATTGTTTGTAAAATAATTACTTTCAAGTTTTGGTTGTTTTTCTATTCCGAAAACTATTATGAAACTTTGATTTTTTCCAACAAATGGTTGATTTTCATTGGCAAAATAAATTTCACTTCCAACGTCCCAATTTAAATGGTACAAAGTATGAGAAAGGACGTAAACAAATATTAAAGTCCATTCAATAATTTGTCTGTATTTGACTTTAAATTTTTTAAGTATAAAACTTGTTAATATTAAAATTGAATAAATTCCGAATAACCAAAGTATTGCTCCAACTCCCCAAAATCCCATAATAAAGAGTATGAAAATTCCGAATAGAAAGACTATAATACTGAAAATATATATTGGATTTCTGATGTTCATTCAAATTGGTGGCAACGTTGTTGTGTATTGAAAGTTGCGTTTTAAATGAACGGCTATTTTCCGAAGGAAAATAGAAGTTTATAAAAATGCAACCACTTTTGGTAAAACACTAATATAGCAATTTTTAATACACGGTGTTGGCTAATGTTTTGTTTTTGAATTATCGTTATTTAAAGAATCATTATTCTTTGTTAATATTAATGTTCGTAATTTGGATAATTCCACTTCTAATTGTTCTTTATTTATGGGTTCTGTTTTAATTTCTTTTTCTTGTGTTATTTTTTTGAATAAATCAATTCCACTATAAATTCCACCAAATATTCCAAATATAAATATATACCAAAAGGTTTTCCTTTTCCAACCAGACAGTATAGATTCATTATGTAGCTTTGTTCTTTCTGCTATTTCGTCTTTTGATTTCTGATCTATTTGAATTTTTAATTCATTAAGTCTGTTTTTTCCTAATTCAGTTAATTTATTAGCAGAGTATTCATCTACTAAATTATTCCTTATAAAATCACTCAAAAAAGCATGGTATTCTGTCCAACCAACTTTATGTTCTATTAATTTAAAAAAGTCAGAATCATTCAGGTTTTTATCTTCATTTTTCAATATTTCTTTTAATATAAAAAATTTTAATTCATCCATATTTTAATTTAAATAATCATTGATAAGTTTTTCAATTATACTTACAGTTTTATTGCTTTCTGAATTTATAGTTAAATCAAACTTATCTATTTTACCGGATAAAGTTACTTCAGCTTCATGTTCAGATGTTAGAGAATTCAATTTAAACTTTATTTTATTAATAACTTCATTCATTTGTTCGTTAACAATAGAGTTCATATCTAAAAAGTCTTTTTTGTTTTCCTTTAACTTTGTTGTATTGTTTATAAATTTTATCATAATTTTAATTTTCAGAACTTGAGTAAGAAATATTTGCCAACGTTGTTGTATATGGTTTGTTGCGTATTTCAAGCAACTAATTTAGTAAATAATTACCGACCAAGAAAGTCTGCGAGGATTTTCGTAAGTAGGCGAGAAGCCAGCAATAAATTATATACGGTGTTAGCACCAGTATTTATATGTTCAGTTCTATTAATTTATATTCTCCATTCTGTTCTTTTGTTAGATGAACACTATCATTCAAATTCTTTTCCGCTAAATTTTATTTCCAATTGAGTTTCTTCATACCCATTTGAAATGTTAACACTTCCAGGTTGCATCATTCCGAAATCTTTTAATCCACCAATTTCTATTACTACTTTTTCATTAAGTTGCGATATTGATACTTATCAGAATTTTTCATTTTGGAACCAGCAAACAAAAAATACGATACTTAATTAAATTTGTAGAATACAAAAAAAAGATATATTTTTAAAAAAAGTTAGGGAGTAGATTCAAATTGCTCCGAAGTTTAATAATTTAATTAAAAAAATATGAAAAATTTACTTTATTTATTGAAATTATTAGTTTTATTTATTCTAATTATAAGTTGTGATTCTAACAACAATGAAATTGAGTTAGTTAATGAGATTGAATCAGTTAATGAGATTGAAAATAATAATGGTCTATATTCCCGAAGCAGTTATAATGATAGTTCTAGTAAATTAACTTATCGTGGTAATAATTTATGGTCTGGAAATATTGGAAGTGGAAAACATGGTTATTTTAGGGGACCTTCACAAAACCAATTAGATAACGGAATAAGAAGTTCTTGGGAAATGACAACCCCTTTAAACAATTCAACTTGGTATAATAGTGCGTATACTAGCTGGGGAGGTGATGGTTCTTATTTTTATGCTGTATGGAATTCAGGGAGCCTAACAACTGAACCAATAAGACTTTTACCAACAGTAAAAAAACAAATTACAAACAATAGTAATGGCACACAAGATATTGTCTGGGTTTTAGGTTCTAGTTGGGAGCATGGTATTACTAGTTTTGGAACTCCGCGTGTATCTACTTTTAAAGGTAAAATTGTTTTAAACGAAAATTGTGAACCAATAATTGTATCAAAATCATCTAAAAGACCTACTGGTTGTATGGCAGATGATGGTTCTAATTCTGGTGGAGGTGTTCCCTATTGAAAAAAACGCAATTGCAACTAAAATTCTCGAAACTTTTGTCGATTTGTTAGTTATCTTAACTACGGTTCCTGCTATAAGAAATATAAATGTTGCTATTCTTTTTTTTCTACTTGATAAAATGTACTGTTTTTAAAAATTTTCGTTCATTAGTTAAAGGTGAGTGTTTTATTGGTGCTAACGTTGTTTTGTATGGAAAGTTGCGTTTTAAGTCGACGGCTATTTTCCGCAGGAAAATAGAAGTTGACAGAAAAGCGACAAACTTTACTTAGGCACTAATTTAGCGATTTTTTATACAAGGTGTTGTAAAATGCGTGTTTAATTTCCACTTTATAAGTTATGAAATTCCACTTTCTTTTTTCTCCTTTTTAAAGTTTTTGAGTAAATTCCGTAATTTTTATTTTTCAGCGATTTGACAAGTTTTTAATTCAGAAGATGAGTAAACCTTTATTTTACTCATAGAAATCTCTCAGCCTTTCTAAATTTGTCTTTAAAAACGAATTTCTCCGACTTTTTCTCAGCACTTTGTCAATTCAGCAATTTTAGTTTCAAATAGTAAAATAAGTTTCAAGTTTTCAGATATTTTCAAACAGGTTAAATTCCGCAAACTTTTCCTTTTTTTTAGCGTTTTAA
>NZ_WTPZ01000163.1:0-502 GCF_011378915.1 Polaribacter sp. 20A6 | reverse complement strand
ATACACGCCAATCAGGTGTTTTAAAGTTGGTGTTAAATACGCGATCACATCTAATTCTATGGCTTGGCTTGAATATAGTGGTAATCATGGTGATGTAGATCAAAATCATGCTTTTGACGACTATACGATGGGTTATGGCAAAAATGAAGTTTCTTTGAGTGCAAAATACGTATTGTAATTAACTTAATTATATTTCATTTCAATCTCCAGCCTGAAGCTTATAAATAGAAAACGAGATACTTGTCTTTCGTTTTCTATTTACTAGTTAGATTCAATGAATAATAGAATAAGGAAGTAGTCTTAGTCTTATGTAATTAATCAAATGACGTCGTAATTGGCTTGCGTTAATCCCTGTCTATCGTATCTATCTAGAAAGCCCAGGTAAGGGCTTTTTTAAGCTATTAACGTTTTTCTGTAATATGAAGAAAGGAGGCGTGAAGAGCTACAGCATCATCTGAACGTCAATCCTTTCTTAATTTTTTATGCTAAAGCAGAGCATCTG
>NZ_WTPZ01000162.1:0-503 GCF_011378915.1 Polaribacter sp. 20A6 | reverse complement strand
GGTCTCTCCAGCCAGACTGAAGGTGTAGGCAAGCAGAGCAGTCGTGTAAGTGTTTCCTAGCTTCCCAACGACAGGCCTCAAGCAAGACAGAGCATTGGTGATGACCGGATCCGTGACAAGGACGCCCATTTCAAGGAGTGATGCAACAACGTAGCCAGTCATGGTCACATTATCACCAACACCACCCTTCATGTCAATATGGTACAGGGTTCCCTCTTGCATGAAACAGCCATCTGAACCCTGCTTGCTGATCAACCAATCCTGTGCGCTCTGGAGGACACTGGGATCAATGAAGATGAAACGCCTTGCTAGGCCGAAAGACCTCATGACGAAGGTGGTCAACCATGTATTGGATGCATCGTAGCCAAATGTGCTGTATGAACCATCACTGTGCCTGTAGTTTAGCTGTCCTTGGTATCCGCTCTGAAGGTAACCAGTGGCAGTTTGTCGGATGGTTGGGGTGAACTGCGCAGTGCCTTCCAGGTACTGCAGGATGTAGATAT
>NZ_WTPZ01000161.1:0-503 GCF_011378915.1 Polaribacter sp. 20A6 | reverse complement strand
ACCAACGGCAAGGACGCCATGATCTAGTTCCTCACTGCTGCAGTCTTTCTCGAAGTAGATGCCTGACTGGTAGAACTGGAACGACTCATGTCCAGCATCAATAGCCACAGACACTGGCCCTACGGCAGCTATAGCTTTCATCAGAGCATGTTCCTTTCCACTGGGGATGTCGACGAATCCGGTGTCATTAGCTACACTGTATTTAGGATCGTAATGGCAGGGCTGATCATCAGTTCCCAAATAGGGGTAGGACTCCTCGGAGTCCAGACCGTTCTGGTCCTTGATGTACTGGAAGGCCTGGTCCATGAGACCTCCATTACAGCCCTCGTTGCCTTCAGGACGGGAGCACTCTACCAGGTTCTGCTCGCTCAGAGACACCAGTTTTCCGGTCTTCCTGAACATCTGACCCTCCATGGCTCCAGTAGTGCTGAAAGCCCAGCAAGAACCACACTCACCCTGATCTTTCACAGGAGTCACGTATCCCTTTTCTATCCAATCCAACT
>NZ_WTPZ01000160.1:0-503 GCF_011378915.1 Polaribacter sp. 20A6 | reverse complement strand
GTGAAACAAAGAAGAAGGTTCCCTCAGTCCCCGAAAGCCTCTTGAAGAGGCGACAGCGCTTTGCTGCCATCAAGGCTGTGCGTCTGAAGAAGGCAGCAGCTGACAAAAAGGCCCACAAAGTCACCAGGAAGCTCATCTTCAAGAGAGCTGAAGCTTACCACAAGGAATACCGGGAGATGTACAGGCGTGAAATCCGCATGAGCAGAATGGCTCGCAAGGTCGGCAACTACTACGTGCCAGCTGAGCCCAAACTGGCTTTTGTTGTCAGGATCAGAGGTATCAATGGTGTCAGCCCTAAAGTCCGCAAGGTGCTTCAGCTGCTCCGTCTCCGCCAGATCTTCAACGGTGTCTTTGTTAAACTGAACAAGGCCTCCATCAACATGCTCCGAATTGCAGAGCCCTACATTGCCTGGGGTTACCCCAACCTTAAATCTGTGCGTGAGCTCATCTACAAGCGTGGATTTGGCAAGATCAGGAAGCAGCGCATTCCTCTGACAGACAAC
>NZ_WTPZ01000159.1:0-503 GCF_011378915.1 Polaribacter sp. 20A6 | reverse complement strand
CTCACGGTAAGATTTTTATTTCCATCTTCTCAACTCGGAAACATTAAATAGAACTTCAGACTGACCAGCGATAAAGATACAATTTGTTTTTGAATGTGACGTTACAAACCAAGTGCTCCTCCCTTTCGTTCAACCCACCCGAAAACGTTTAAACAGACTCATTTACGAATGCTCCTCAGCCAGCTTCTCTGCCTTCGTCACCACCTCCTCGATGGGACCCACCATGTAGAAGGCCTGCTCAGGCAAAGCATCATACTCTCCAGCCAGGATAGCCTTGAAGCCTTTGATGGTGTCTTTCAGGGGCACCAGCTTGCCCAAGTGTCCAGTGAAGACCTCGGCAACTTGGAAGGGCTGGGACAGGAACCTCTGGATCTTACGTGCACGAGACACAATCAGTTTGTCCTCCTCAGACAACTCATCCATACCCAGAATAGCAATGATATCCTGCAGGGACTTGTAGTCCTGGAGGATCTTCTGGACACCACGGGCGACGTCATAATGCT
>NZ_WTPZ01000158.1:0-398 GCF_011378915.1 Polaribacter sp. 20A6 | reverse complement strand
AAGGCACCTGTGGTTCAACAACCTAAAAAGGAGTCTCCTAAAGTTCAGCATGATGTCCAGATTTTGTCCGAGCCCTCGTCTCCTGTTCCCATGGAGACCTCTGGCTGTGCTTCGGATGATCTGTGTCAGGCGTTCTCTGATGTTATGCTCAATATCAAGGACGTGGATGCAGATGACTATGATAATCCCATGCTTTGCAGTGAATATGTCAAGGACATCTATTTGTATCTCCGTCAGCTTGAGATTGAGCAAGCTGTTAGGCCAAAGTATCTGGAAGGAAGTGAAGTTACAGGAAATATGCGTGCAATTCTCATTGACTGGCTTGTACAAGTCCAAATTAAGTTTAAGCTACTTCAGGAGACCATGTACATGACTGTTGCAGTCATTGATCGCTTTCT
>NZ_WTPZ01000157.1:0-505 GCF_011378915.1 Polaribacter sp. 20A6 | reverse complement strand
ATTTGTTTGATTGTTGTGCGCTTCGCTGTCCGCTTCTCCTGACGCAACAATTCAGCACATTTTCCAGCAGAGATCGTTGTGAGATCGCAGGACGGGAGGATGACAGCTCGAGTGTATTTCTCGTTGATTGCTGTTTTATTGTGTCTGTTTGGATACTTGAACATAACTCACGCTATTCAAAGACGAACCACAGTGAAGCCGGGTCAATGTCCAATACCAGGGATGATTCCACGGTGTGCTAAAAGCTGTTTCCATGATGGCCAATGTCCGGCCACACAGAAGTGTTGCCCAACCACTGGTGGCTTTGCATGCAGTGAAACAAGCGGCCAGGGACAAGGCCAGGGAAGTGGTCTGGGACAAGGTCAGGGACAAGGACAGGGACAAGGCCAGGGTAGGGGACAGGGCCAGGGACAAGGCCAGGGTAGTGGTCAGGGACAGGGACAGGGCCAGGGTAGCGGTCAGGGACAGGGACAAGGTCAGGGACAGGGTAGCGGTCAGGGACAAG
>NZ_WTPZ01000156.1:0-505 GCF_011378915.1 Polaribacter sp. 20A6 | reverse complement strand
TCATCGTTGTGTTTGGTGATGACCGTGACCTTTTCAGCCACCAGGTATGCGGAGTAGAAGCCCACACCAAACTGCCCAATCATGGAGATATCTGCACCAGCCTGCAGAGCCTCCATGAAGGCCTTTGTCCCAGATTTCGCGATGGTACCCAAGTTGTTGATGAGATCGGCTTTGGTCATCCCAATACCGGTGTCGATGAGGGTCAGCGTGCGTTCATGAACATTGGGGATAATTTCGATCTTCAGGTCCTTGCCGCTGTCCAGTTTGGTGGGATCCGTCAAGCTCTCATATCGGATTTTGTCAAGAGCGTCGGAGGCGTTGGAGATGAGCTCTCTGAGGAAGATCTCTTTGTTGGAGTAGAAGGTGTTGATGATGAGAGACATCAGCTGGGCGATCTCCGCCTGGAAGGCAAAGGTCTCGGCCTCATCCTCTTGGCGCATTTCTTCAGGCATCTTGGATAGTTTCGTTGATTTTTGATGGTTTAATCGCCACAGATACAGCTGAT
>NZ_WTPZ01000016.1:0-4819 GCF_011378915.1 Polaribacter sp. 20A6 | reverse complement strand
GATTGTCTTCTATAAATTTTCTAGTATTTATAGCAGAAGGGAAAGGGTTACCAATTAAGTAATCTTGATCAGTACCTATTTGAACTATGGTATTAAAATCACCATCATTAGGTGTTCCTGAGAAAGTATAGTTTTGTCCATCTTCTTTACCAGGTCCTTTAAAAATAAATCCATCACCTCTATTTATTTCACCATCTTCATTTTGATGTACATAGTTTATTCTACCATTAGTTTCAGGAGAATAGGTGTAAATCCAGTAATCTGCTAATGAAATGGCAAGTGTATTTGTTGGGTCAAAAGAACCATCATAACCATCAACAAATGTTATGTCTTTTGGATTGCTTGGATCTGTACCGTCTTTTAATACATCTTCTATAGTGTAGGTGTTAGTTCCTGAATTAACAGGAGAACTCATGTACCCATATCTATATAAACTAGGTATATCTGAGTTTTGATCTACTAAAAGTTTTCCCATAACACCAGTTGTTGTACTTGAAATTGTGCTAGTACCAGTGTGAGTTTGCACTAATTGAGCTAAAGTACCTGCTAAACGAATATCACCATCTAAAGTAATATCATTTGTAACTACTAACAATTGATCTGTTACTGTTAACGTGTTACTTGCATTAACTTTAAGTTTTCTAGCGCTTAATCTGTTTGTTTCATGTTTAAAATCTTGATCAATTACCACAGAACGAGATCTATCTGGATACCCATTTGTATACAAATTGTTAGTAGCTGTTGATGTAGTAATATTAATTCTATGTAGACCTAACAAAGTATTAGCTTCTGTACTAGAAGATTCAATTTCTGAGATTAAAGGATCTTGCGGATGTCTTTTATCTCCTGCAACAGTTTCATCACCAATTGGTTGATAAGGTAAAATAGCATCATCTATAAATACTACCCATTCATTTGCATCGTAGTTTTTATTGTATATTAATGTTTCATCTATTCTTACTTGTGATGTTTTATCAGCAATTGCTTGAATGATGTCATATCTGTTGTTGTAAGAAGAAGCATCATTGGTAGATGATAAAGTAACCATGTCATTAGCGCCTTCAATATTGGTTAATACGTCGCTATTTATAACTCTTGTTAGATCAGGGTTATCAAAGTTAGTAATTGCATTATTAGTGCTTTTTAACAATATAGATTTACCAGCAGCTAATATATTCGGAAATGTATAGAAAGTATCTGGAGCTGTGGTTTGTACACCTGTTTTATCTACATATAATTGAACTTGAATAAGATTAGCAGCAATACTTTTAGTAGCATGAATATTTGTAATTTCTATCCATCTGTCTTTTTCTGTATTCGTATCATTATCAAATTGATATACTTGAGTAATCATTGCAATTCCATCATCAGAAATATCTCTATAATCTACATCTCCAAAAGTTAAGGCATCTGTATCAGCATCTGTAAAATTATCCGTTTGTGTGTTGTCAAAAAGACCATTTACATCAGTATAACCTAAATCGGTATTACCCGTTTCTGCAAGATCGTTTAAACCATTAATACCAAAAGTACCTGTAGACATTCCGTTACCATCATTTGGTAAGCCTGTTCCAGATTCTATAACATCAAATATACCATCGCCATCAGAATCTAAGTCTAAATAATCTGGTATTGTATCTGCATTTACAGTTGCATTTTCGTCTGTATTTGTTGGGTTTACTCCAATAATTGCACCAGATTCATAAGCATCGTCCATACCATTGTTGTTTGCATCTGTTATTCCTGCACCAAAACCACTAGGAGCGATATAACCTTTAGATGTTTGGCTTTCTATATTATCTGGAATTCCGTCATTATCTGCATCTAAATCTAAGTAATTTGCAACAGCATCTCCATCTGTATTTGTAGGTGTATTGCCTGTACCTGCAGAACTTGGTATTCCGTTGTTAGGGTCTATATCTCCATCTGCTTTACCATCTCTATCAGCGTCTATACCACCAGCTTCTATAACATCTGGAATACCATCATTATCAGAATCTAAATCTAAAGAATTAGGGATACCATCTCCATCTTGATCATTAAAACTTGCTGGACATTCTAAAGTAGCAAAAACAATATTATCTACCCCAACATCATTCCCTGCAGAACCATTAGGTTGGTCGTTAAAAATTACAATATCTAAAGTGGTTTTTGTTGCTGTAAAGTTTAAAGATACTCTTCTCCAAATATCATCATTAGGTTCTCCTGCCGCTGGTGATGATATTGTTTGTGTTGTTGCTCCAGAATCATCTTGTACTTCCAATCTAAAAATTGGCTTGTCACTACATCCATTACATAAACCCGCTAAATCTAGTCTAAACCTATAATCTGCTCCAATAATTAAATTGGTTAAAGATTGACGATAAAACTCTGTATTAGCTTGATTAATCATGTTTATAGCTAAATATCTACTGTTTGTAGAACCACCTGCTGGACCTGTAAATTGATCTATATTTGAATCTATATTTCCATTTTTGTCTGTACGATTGTAGTCTGATAATCCTGAAGTGAGTGATGAAACTACGGCATAAGAACCATCTGGTATGGCACCAGAACTAGTATATGAATGATTTTCTACATTGTTATTTGTAGTTCTAGTAGTTCCTGTACCAAAGTCTTCGCTAGAAATTACAATAATTTCTACTTTTTCAGAAAGATCACAGTTTCCATCTTCTACACTGTCTATAATACCATCATTATCGCTATCTGCATCAATAGAATCTGGTATGCCATCATTATCTGTATCTATATTTACATTGATATCTCTGTAATCTACATCACCAATAGCGGAGTTGGCATCTCCATCGGTATCTGTAAAGTTATCCGTTTGTGTGTCATCATACTTTCCGTTTACATCTGTATATAAATTATCTGTACCATCTGTCTCAATAGCATCTGCAAGTCCGTTTGTACCAACAGTCCCTGTTACTTTACCAGCACCATCGTTCGATAAATTGCTTCCGGATTCAACAATGTCAAATAAACCATCACCATCAGCATCTAAGTCTAAATAATCTGGTTTAACATCTGCACCAGAAATAGCATTTTCATCTGTATTAATAGTTGTTAAACCTAATGAACCAGATCCGTCTGAATTACCATTAGGAGTTGCATCATAAGCGTCGTCTAAACCATCATTATCCGAATCGATTCCTGTAGGAGGGATATAACCTCTAGTAGTTTGTGCTTCAATATTATCTGGGATACCATCGTTATCTGAATCTAAATCTAACGAATTAGTGATGCCATCTCCATCAGGATCATTATCACAAATTTTACTTGACGATAATTTAGAAAAAGGAATAGCACTTTTGGTAATGCTGCTGCTTGAGTATTGAACAGTTAGAGATTCGCCTCCACCGTTTTCAAAAAATAGTACTGTAATGTCGTGTAAACCCGGTAATAAAGCGATACTTCCACTTTTTTCTGTAGGGCCATGGTTTCCGTCATTACTTACAATTTGATTATTATCTATAAATAGTTTAGAACCATCATCTGAGTTGGTGTAAAAAGTATACGTTTCTGAGGTTTCAATAGTTATAAAACCTGTATATCGTATACTAAAGGTATCACCATCTCCTGGTGTTTCTATAGCATAAAGAGTATCTACATCAAAATCTGTAACGGTACCCGTACCTTTTGCACCTGTTGTAGGTATGTTATCTACTGTAGAACCGGTAGGTACACTATCATAAAACTCATAGTTTAAACGATTATTTCTAGAAGCAGCACAATTGTTATCTGTTTCGTTAACATCTAAAATTCCATCGTTATCATCATCAATATCTATAGAGTCAATAATACCATCATTATCTGTATCTACTGTATCAGTGGTATTCGTTTTATTTGTTGATTTTCCTATAGAAGTAGTAATTAGAGTTTGTGAGTAACTATTTATTGTAAATAGAAATAACACATATAAAAACTGTGATTTTTTTAAACGAAATTTTTTCGTTTTATTAAGGGGGTTAATCATGAAAGAAAATTTATTGCAAAAGTAGTGGATTATTAATCAATTGAAGTGTTATTAGGCTTTGACCTCTAAGATAATACTCTATATTATTTTAAATGTATACGTAATATCCGTTTTTTTGGTTTTAGTATTCTTGTGTTTTTCTTAGATAATTGTTTTTTTTATTTTTTTTTATGAATTAGATAATGATTCTTATTTTTTATGAAATTGATATAAATAACCATTCATTATTTTTATTTTAAAAGAAGAAAATTTATTTTAAGTAAAACTGCATAAATGCTTTAAAATAGTAGTTTTATTTAGGTTTGTTAGAAACTATGACTATTTAATTTAACGTGTATATAAAAGTAAAGCAACTTTTTTTATACACGTTGTTTTATATTATTTTTTGATAAAAAAAAACGAGTAACAGAAATTTATTTCTGTTACTCGTTTTTAATTTAATCTACCTTAATTTATCAGTACAAGTATTTGTTATTCAATAATTACTTTTTTGTTAGTATCACCTTTATTAGTTCTCATTTTTACAATATAAATACCGGTTGGTATTTGTTTTTTAATGTCTAATTGATACGTACTTTTTTGTTCTTTAATATTCCAAAGACTTACTTTTTTACCAAGAATATCAAACAATTCTACTTTGTTAATTTCTATATCTTGATTTTTAGAGATTACAATATTGTTATTCTCATTGTCGGCATAAATACTTGTATATCCTTCTAAAATATCATCTTCTACACTAAGTACACTAGCATCTTTAAAAGCAAGTACAAAGCGATCTGTATAAACTCCTTTTTCTAAAGTTAAAGTAGCTTTTCCTTGTTTAACATTGTAAGATGTATTTGT
>NZ_WTPZ01000155.1:0-506 GCF_011378915.1 Polaribacter sp. 20A6 | reverse complement strand
GTGGCCCTGGCCTGTTCCGTGACCCGCGCCCGGGCCCTGGCCCGGTCCCTGACCCGCGCCGTGGCCATGGCCGCTTCCCTGACCCGCGCCCTGGCCATAGCCGCTTCCCTGGCCAGAACCGTTTCCATGGCAAGTTGCCTGACCTCTTCCCTGGCCACGCGGTTCACTGCATGCAAAGCCACCGGTGGTTGGGCAACATTTCTGTGTGGCAGGACACTGGCCATCATTGAAACAGCTATCAGCACAGAGTGGGATCATCTCCGGTATGGGACATTGACCTGGCTTCATGAAAACAGGCAGCACGCAAACAGGCCCAAATTCAAATCGACAGCATTTGTGCCCTCCAGGGCAGTCTTCATCAGAGGAACAGCCTCGATGGGATGGTTCGACCATCAGCCTCTCCGGACAGAAACCATCCACTGTGGTTCGTCTTTGAATAGCGCGAGCTATGCTGAAGTATCCAAACAGACAGAAAAAAACAGCAATCAACGAGAAATACATTCGAG
>NZ_WTPZ01000154.1:0-507 GCF_011378915.1 Polaribacter sp. 20A6 | reverse complement strand
AGCTTTGAAAAACAGAACCGAGGCTCCGAGCTTCTAGTAGACATCGTTTACGGCGTGGACTACCGGGGTATCTAATCCCGTTTGCTCCCCACGCTTTCGTACATGAGCGTCAGTGTTGACCCAGGTGGCTGCCTTCGCCATCGGTATTCCTTCAGATCTCTACGCATTTCACCGCTACACCTGAAATTCTACCACCCTCTATCACACTCTAGTTTGCCAGTTCGAAATGCAGTTCCCAGGTTGAGCCCGGGGCTTTCACATCTCGCTTAACAAACCGCCTGCGTACGCTTTACGCCCAGTAATTCCGATTAACGCTCGCACCCTCCGTATTACCGCGGCTGCTGGCACGGAGTTAGCCGGTGCTTCTTCTGTCAGTAACGTCACACATGATGGGTATTAACCACCACGCTTTCCTCCTGACTGAAAGTGCTTTACAACCCGAAGGCCTTCTTCACACACGCGGCATGGCTGCATCAGGCTTGCGCCCATTGTGCAATATTCCCCACT
>NZ_WTPZ01000153.1:0-508 GCF_011378915.1 Polaribacter sp. 20A6 | reverse complement strand
CACCGCCCTGCCCGTTATCGAGACCCAGGCCGGAGACGTGTCCGCTTACATTCCCACCAATGTCATCTCCATCACTGATGGACAGATTTTCTTGGAGACAGAGTTGTTCTACAAGGGTATCCGTCCCGCTATTAACGTGGGTCTGTCTGTGTCCCGTGTCGGCTCTGCTGCCCAGACCAAGGCCATGAAGCAGGTGGCTGGTACCATGAAGCTGGAGTTGGCCCAGTACCGTGAGGTGGCCGCCTTCGCCCAGTTCGGTTCTGATCTGGATGCCGCCACACAGCAGCTGCTGAACCGAGGCGTGCGACTCACAGAGCTGCTCAAGCAGGGCCAGTACGCTCCCATGGCCATTGAGGAGCAGGTGGCCGTCATTTACGCTGGCGTGAGAGGATACTTGGACAAGATGGAGCCTAGCAAGATCACCAGATTCGAGAAAACCTTCCTTCAACACGTCATCAGCCAGCAACAGGATCTGCTCACAGCCATCCGGGTCGACGGTAAGATTTCA
>NZ_WTPZ01000152.1:0-509 GCF_011378915.1 Polaribacter sp. 20A6 | reverse complement strand
CCGATCTGGTCCGTGGCCACTAGCCTGTCCGCTTCCCTTGCCCTGTCCCGGTCCGTGGCCACTAGCCTGTCCACTTCCCTTACCCGGTCCACTTCCCTGTCCTGGTCCACTGCCCTGTCCGCTAGCCTGGCCTTGTCTTCTATGCGGTCCCTGCTGGCTTCCCTGGCCTGGTCCACTGCCCTGTACTGGACCACGTGGTTCACTGCATGCAAAGCCACTGGTGGTTGGGCAACACTTCTGTGTGGTCGGACACTGTCCATCATTGAAACAGCTTTCAGCCCACAGTGGAATCATCTCCGGTATGGGACACTGACCCGGCTTCACTGTGCTTCGTCTTTGAATGATGCGAGTCGTGTTCAGGTATCCAAACAGACACGATAAAACAGCAATCAACAAGAAATAAACTCGAGCTGTCATCCTCGCTGCCTGCGATCTCACAACAATCATTGCTAGAAAACACGTTAAATTGGTGCATCAAAAGAAGTAAACAACAAAGCACAAAAAAATAA
>NZ_WTPZ01000151.1:0-510 GCF_011378915.1 Polaribacter sp. 20A6 | reverse complement strand
GCAATATAACTATCGAATCCACTCTGTGCCATGAATTCCAAATTAGCTTCACTGTTAAAGCCACTGTCTGCGGTGAATTTTATTGTGTGGTCGGTTGATTGTTTTTCTGTGGTGAGCTTATCAAGTTGTTGCTTTAGTTGGGTAACCGCTGGTTCTAAGGTTTGCTGCTCACCAACCGAACCCCATGTTTGGGCTTGCAGTATTACTTGATGCTTATCATCATTAATCGCAATGCCGTTGTAACCTTGAATCGTACCTTTACTGGTTGTCATCTTCGCACTGTCTGGGTCGGTGATATTACTTTTTACAGGCTTACCTTTACTGCCTGTTTTTTCTTGATGTGTCGCTAGGTACTGCGTGATTTTTTCTGCACTTTTATCAAGTTTTTCTTTTTGCTTAAAATCATGAGTGATTTCATCTTCACCCAAACTGTCTTGTGATTGATGGCGTTCAAGTATGCGTTGACTGGCTCGGCGTAACTTGGCTTGCTTTCGCTCAAGCTCTTCAAAC
>NZ_WTPZ01000150.1:0-512 GCF_011378915.1 Polaribacter sp. 20A6 | reverse complement strand
GACGGGTGTTTTAATCAGATCCCTTGATCTTCCAAGACTTTTCCGTAGAGCCGTGTGCATCATGTCCGGACGCGGTAAGAAGCTGGTCGCTGCGCCGAAGAGCAAGTCCTCCTCCGTGTCGCGTTCGACGCGCGCAGGGCTGCAGTTCCCCGTGGGTCGCGTCGCGCGTCTCCTGCGGAAGGGGAACTACGCGCCGCGCATCGGCTCCGGGGCATCGGTGTTTCTGACCGCGGTCATCGAGTATCTGTGCGCGGAGGTGCTGGAGCTGGCGGGCATCGCGTGCCGCGACAACAAGAAGCTGCGCATCTCGCCGCGTCACATCCAGCTCGCGGTGCGCAACGACGAGGAGCTGAACGCGCTGCTGGGCGGCGTCACGATCTCGGAGGGCGGCGTGCTCCCCAACATCCAGGCGCAGCTCCTGCCCAAGAAGACCAAAGCCCCACGGGACCCCGCCAACCCCAAAGACGTCCAGTCCCAGGACTTCTGAAGCGGACTCCGCTCGAGCACTTGAC
>NZ_WTPZ01000149.1:0-513 GCF_011378915.1 Polaribacter sp. 20A6 | reverse complement strand
CAATGTGACATTCATGTCTCCATTAATCCCATTGGAGCTGAACATGGTCTCATGGGAACCAGTAGTGAAGGACAACATGGCTTTCTTATCCCTGAATATGCCCTCACTGTAGCACTTTTCCAAGGTGTATGCAAAACCAAGCGTAAGAACCCGGTCCATCCAGCCTTTCATGATGGCAGGAACAGAGAACCAATACATGGGAAACTGAAAAATAACAAGATCTGCTTCTTTTAGTTTCTTGTGCTCGTCTACGATATCAGAAGCTAGTCGCCCCTCCTGCCAGGCCAACATGGTCTCATTTCCATAACAGAAATGATTTGGGTTCTTCACCGCTCCAGTAATATCATCCTCTGTTGCCGTGGTCTTGAAATTCATGTCATACAGGTCAGACACAATCACGCGGCAGCCCTGTTTCTTCAGCTCGTCCACAGCAGCATCCTTAACAGCCGCATTGAAAGATCCGGCGCTCTGGTGCGCGTACACGATCAACACAGTCTTTGAAGTCATGTTTTT
>NZ_WTPZ01000148.1:0-513 GCF_011378915.1 Polaribacter sp. 20A6 | reverse complement strand
TCAGTTTGGAGTAGAGAACGGGCTCTGATAATTTGGCTCCTTTAGCACCATTAAAGATCATCTCAGCCTGTCTGAAAACAACTCCTCCCTCATCCTCGCTCTCAGATGGCTTATCTGGAGTAGGGCTACTCAGGGGCTGGTCATTTGGAGGAATGTCAAATTCTGATTCAAGATGCAGTGGAGCCTGCTCTAGATAATCCGCTGAAGTCACAACAGGTTTTTCTTGAATTTTATGCAATTGGTCAAGTTCACGAAGATGCCCCATGTCCAACCAGCCCTTTACAATATCAGGTGAATCCACAGCTCCTACATGAACTCTTCCTTCATCCACAGCAACTGCCTGACTCCTCTCCGTGCTCTCATCTGGTCTCACCGGTTCAGCATTTTGAAAGGTTAATTCAACAGATTTTTCCGGATAACCAGTCCCCATCTGCACCAGTGGGTTAAACTCAAGCTCCATTAGGTCTTGTAGCCACATTGATAAGTCCCTTTCCAGGCCCTTGCGGATGACCA
>NZ_WTPZ01000147.1:0-513 GCF_011378915.1 Polaribacter sp. 20A6 | reverse complement strand
GGCACTTTCTTCAGTGAAACTGGTGCTGGGAAGTACGTTCCCCGTGCAATCTTCATTGATCTAGAGCCAACAGTTGTTGATGAGATCCGTAATGGACATTATCGACAACTGTACCACCCTGAACAGCTCATCAGTGGCAAGGAGGATGCTGCCAATAATTATGCTCGTGGCCACTATACCATCGGTAAAGAGATTGTAGATTCTGTGCTTGACCGGATGCGCAAAATGGCGGACCAGTGCACTGGTCTGCAGGGGTTCCTGATCTTTCACAGCTTTGGTGGGGGAACTGGCTCTGGTTTCACATCTCTGCTGATGGAGCGACTGTCTGTTGATTACGGTAAAAAGTCCAAGTTGGAATTCTCCGTATATCCTGCCCCGCAAGTCAGCACTGCTGTGGTGGAGCCCTACAACTCGATCCTTACAACCCACACTACTCTGGAGCATTCAGACTGCTCCTTCATGGTGGATAATGAAGCTATCTTTGACATCTGCAAGCGAAACCTCGACATCGAG
>NZ_WTPZ01000146.1:0-514 GCF_011378915.1 Polaribacter sp. 20A6 | reverse complement strand
CTCGAACATATTCAGTTGGTTTCCTTGCAACCGATCCCTGAAAAGAGGGCTTCATAATGGCCCGTTTTGGCAGTTGCATTGGCTTAAACATTTGGGGAGGAACCTTCACAGGGTCCTTGATTTGTCCAATTCCAGGGGTCTCTGCTCTAAACTTTCTGTCCACAAAAAGGCTTTCAGTGTCACGTACTGGGTAAATGCACCTCATGGTCACTCTGTATGCAGCATCTCTTGTGATAACTGGCCTGCTGTCCGTAGAATACAACTCATGAAATACGAGCTCGTTTTCATAGGTTACATACTGCTGATCAATCTGAAATCTAGTCCCACAAGTGTTAAGACCAAAAGAGAAGAGGACTCTGGTATCATCAGTTTCTTGGGGTCTGCAGCTTTGGTCCAATAGTGTGGTTCTTGCAGGATCAGCAGAAGGTACCGCTTTAGTGATGTCGGTCACTATAGTCATCACACCCTCAGTAGAGCACACCAAAAGCTCTGTGGTTTGGAAGAGGCAGCGTTT
>NZ_WTPZ01000015.1:0-5501 GCF_011378915.1 Polaribacter sp. 20A6 | reverse complement strand
TAATTAAAAAGAGTTGTATGTTTGCAGTCCGAAATTTTCGGCAAAAACGTTCAGAGTTTTTTAGTTTTACAGCAAACAAAAAGAAATAAAAAAAAGTTTAATTTTTTATTGTCAGATTAGAAATAGTTTGTATGTTTGCAGCCGCTAAGAATTACAGCAAAAACGATCAAAGAAAATTTGGAATGACTCTTAAAAAAGTCAGTTAGTTCGATTCTAACATTTCTACAAAGTTTTAACCAATTGATAACTTTAAGTTGTTAATTAAGCTTAAAACAAAGTTCATTGAAAATATTGAAATTGACAGCGTAATTAAAGAGTAGAATAACCATGTTTAGATTTATTTAAACAAATTCTTTTGAAACTTATTCATTAAAATATTTAAAATATACAATGAAGAGTTTGATCCTGGCTCAGGATGAACGCTAGCGGCAGGCTTAACACATGCAAGTCGAGGGGTAACATTGTGCTTGCACAGATGACGACCGGCGCACGGGTGCGTAACGCGTATAGAACCTACCTTTTACTGGAGAATAGCCTTTAGAAATGAAGATTAATGCTCCATGGTATTGAGTTTCGGCATCGGAACTTAATTAAAGATTTATTGGTAAAAGATGGCTATGCGTCCTATTAGTTAGATGGTAAGGTAACGGCTTACCATGACTTTGATAGGTAGGGGTCCTGAGAGGGAGATCCCCCACACTGGTACTGAGACACGGACCAGACTCCTACGGGAGGCAGCAGTGAGGAATATTGGGCAATGGAGGCAACTCTGACCCAGCCATGCCGCGTGAAGGATGACTGCCCTATGGGTTGTAAACTTCTTTTATACAGGAAGAAACACTGGTATGTATACCAGCTTGACGGTACTGTAAGAATAAGGACCGGCTAACTCCGTGCCAGCAGCCGCGGTAATACGGAGGGTCCGAGCGTTATCCGGAATCATTGGGTTTAAAGGGTCCGCAGGCGGTCAATTAAGTCAGAGGTGAAATCCCATAGCTCAACTATGGAACTGCCTTTGATACTGGTTGACTTGAGTCATATGGAAGTAGATAGAATGTGTAGTGTAGCGGTGAAATGCATAGATATTACACAGAATACCGATTGCGAAGGCAGTCTACTACGTATGTACTGACGCTGAGGGACGAAAGCGTGGGGAGCGAACAGGATTAGATACCCTGGTAGTCCACGCCGTAAACGATGGATACTAGTTGTTGGGCATTAGCTCAGTGACTAAGCGAAAGTGATAAGTATCCCACCTGGGGAGTACGGTCGCAAGACTGAAACTCAAAGGAATTGACGGGGGCCCGCACAAGCGGTGGAGCATGTGGTTTAATTCGATGATACGCGAGGAACCTTACCAGGGCTTAAATGTAGTCTGACAGCTTTAGAGATAGAGTTTTCTTCGGACAGATTACAAGGTGCTGCATGGTTGTCGTCAGCTCGTGCCGTGAGGTGTCAGGTTAAGTCCTATAACGAGCGCAACCCCTGTCGTTAGTTGCCAGCATGTTATGATGGGGACTCTAACGAGACTGCCTACGCAAGTAGTGAGGAAGGTGGGGATGACGTCAAATCATCACGGCCCTTACGTCCTGGGCCACACACGTGCTACAATGGTATGGACAATGAGCAGCCATCTGGCAACAGAGAGCGAATCTATAAACCATATCACAGTTCGGATCGGAGTCTGCAACTCGACTCCGTGAAGCTGGAATCGCTAGTAATCGGATATCAGCCATGATCCGGTGAATACGTTCCCGGGCCTTGTACACACCGCCCGTCAAGCCATGGAAGCTGGGAGTGCCTGAAGTCGGTCACCGCAAGGAGCCGCCTAGGGTAAAACTGGTAACTAGGGCTAAGTCGTAACAAGGTAGCCGTACCGGAAGGTGCGGCTGGAACACCTCCTTTCTAGAGAAAGATGGTGAGTTACAAAAAAAGGTCATTTTTACTCTTTGCTGTTAATTTTATAATATAAGTATTTTAAGCTATTATAGTCTCGTAGCTCAGCTGGTTAGAGCGCTACACTGATAATGTAGAGGTCGGCAGTTCGAGTCTGCCCGGGACTACAAAAGCAAAAAAGTACTAAGGAAATTCTGGAAGTAAGAGGATTCTACATTCATAATTTAGGATTTATTCTGAATTTCATAATGGGGGATTAGCTCAGCTGGCTAGAGCGCTTGCCTTGCACGCAAGAGGTCATCGGTTCGACTCCGATATTCTCCACAACGGTCAATTTCAAGAAATCGACCACAAGTTCATTGACATATTGGTAAAATGATATCGTAAGAATCAAATAGATAGAGAACAATTAGAGCAATCTAATTAAATAATTTTTTTATAAAAATATAAAAGAGTTCATTATAGTGTGGCAACACACTGTAGCAAAAAGTACAATAAGTTAAGTAAGGGCGTATGGCGGATGCCTAGGCTCTCAGAGACGACGAAGGACGTGATAAGCTGCGAAAAGCTACGGGGAGGGGCACATACCTTTTGATCCGTAGATATCCGAATGGGGCAACCCGGCATGTTGAAGACATGTCACCTAGCAATAGGGGTAAACCCGGTGAACTGAAACATCTAAGTAACCGGAGGAAGAGAAAACAATAGTGATTCCGTTAGTAGTGGCGAGCGAACGCGGATTAGCCCAAACCTATTTTGTTACGGCAAAATAGGGGTTGTAGGGCCACGATATTCGAAGATAAGTGAATTAGAACTGTTTGGAAAGACAGACCATAGAGGGTGATAGTCCCGTAAAAGTAAGCGAATTTTAGATAGTGGTACCCTGAGTAGTGCGGGACACGAGTAATCCTGTATGAATCCACCGGGACCATCCGGTAAGGCTAAATACTCCTGAGAGACCGATAGTGAACTAGTACCGTGAGGGAAAGGTGAAAAGAACCCTAAGTAAGGGAGTGAAATAGAACCTGAAACCGTACGCCTACAAGCGGTCGGAGCATCATTTATGGTGTGACGGCGTGCCTTTTGCATAATGAGCCTACGAGTTACTGTTTCTAGCAAGGTTAATTGATTAAGTCAAGGAGCCGTAGCGAAAGCGAGTCTGAATAGGGCGCTTTAGTTAGTAGTAGTAGACGCGAAACCGAGTGATCTACCCATGGGCAGGTTGAAGCTGTAGTAACATACAGTGGAGGACCGAACCAGTTGACGTTGAAAAGTCTTTGGATGACCTGTGGGTAGGGGTGAAAGGCCAATCAAACTCGGAAATAGCTCGTACTCCCCGAAATGCATTTAGGTGCAGCGTTGAGTAAAAGTTTTATAGAGGTAGAGCTACTGATTGGATGCGGGGGCTTCACCGCCTACCAATTCCTGACAAACTCCGAATGCTATAAAATGTTTCTCAGCAGTGAGGGCATGGGTGCTAAGGTCCATGTCCGAGAGGGAAAGAACCCAGACCATCAGCTAAGGTCCCCAAATATATGTTAAGTTGAAAAAACGAGGTGAAATTGCTTAGACAGCTAGGATGTTGGCTTGGAAGCAGCCATTCATTTAAAGAGTGCGTAACAGCTCACTAGTCGAGCGATTTCGCATGGATAATAATCGGGCATAAACATATTACCGAAGCTATGGATTAACGTTGAAAGACACGTTAGTGGTAGGGGAGCATTGTAATCAGCGTAGAAGGTGTACTGTGAGGTATGCTGGAGTGGTTACAAAAGAAAATGTAGGCATAAGTAACGATAATGGGGGCGAGAAACCCCCACACCGAAAGACTAAGGTTTCCTCAGCGATGCTAATCAGCTGAGGGTTAGTCGGGTCCTAAGGCGAATCCGAAGGGAGTAGTCGATGGATAACAGGTTAATATTCCTGTACTTCTTATAATTGCGATGGGGTGACGGAGTAATGAAAGCACCGCGAACTGACGGAATAGTTCGTTGAAACATGTAGCTATTAGAACTGTAGGCAAATCCGCAGATCTAGGTGAAATGTGATAGTACCAAGCGTCTTCGGACAATTGGATAGTGTGCCTAAGGGCTTCCAAGAAAAACCTCTAAGCTTCAGATTATAAGAACCCGTACCGTAAACCGACACAGGTAGTTGGGATGAGAATTCTAAGGTGCTCGAGAGATTCATGGCTAAGGAACTAGGCAAAATAGACCCGTAACTTCGGGAGAAGGGTCGCCCATCTTCGGATGGGCCGCAGTGAAAAGGTCCAGGCGACTGTTTATCAAAAACACAGGGCTTTGCTAAATTGAAAGATGATGTATAAGGCCTGACACCTGCCCGGTGCTGGAAGGTTAAGTGGAGGGTTTAGCTTCGGCGAAGATCTGAAATGAAGCCCCAGTAAACGGCGGCCGTAACTATAACGGTCCTAAGGTAGCGAAATTCCTTGTCGGGTAAGTTCCGACCTGCACGAATGGTGCAACGATCTGGACACTGTCTCAGCCATGAGCTCGGTGAAATTGTAGTATCGGTGAAGATGCCGATTACCCGCAGCGGGACGAAAAGACCCCGTGAACCTTTACTATAGCTTAGTATTGGCTTTGGATAAGTAATGTGTAGGATAGGTGGGAGACATTGAAGCGGCGTCGCTAGGCGTTGTGGAGTCGTCCTTGAAATACCACCCTTTGCTTATCTAGAGTCTAACTCAGAGATGAGGACAGTGCTTGGTGGGTAGTTTGACTGGGGTGGTCGCCTCCAAAAGAGTAACGGAGGCTTCTAAAGGTACCCTCAGTACGCTTGGTAACCGTACGTAGAGTGCAATGGCATAAGGGTGCTTGACTGAGAGACATACAGGTCGATCAGGTTGGAAACAAGAGCATAGTGATCCGGTGGTTCCGCATGGAAGGGCCATCGCTCAAAGGATAAAAGGTACTCCGGGGATAACAGGCTGATCTCCCCCAAGAGCTCATATCGACGGGGGGGTTTGGCACCTCGATGTCGGCTCGTCACATCCTGGGGCTGGAGAAGGTCCCAAGGGTTGGGCTGTTCGCCCATTAAAGTGGCACGCGAGCTGGGTTCAGAACGTCGTGAGACAGTTCGGTCTCTATCTGCTGTGGGCGTTAGAAATTTGCGTGGATCTGACTCTAGTACGAGAGGACCGAGTTGGACTGACCTCTAGTGTACCTGTTGTTTCGCCAGAAGCATAGCAGGGTAGCTACGTCGGGAAGGGATAAGCGCTGAAAGCATATAAGCGCGAAACCCACCACAAGATGAGATTTCTTTAAAGGGTCGTTGGAGATTACAACGTTGATAGGTCATAGGTGTAAAGGCAGTAATGTCATAGCCAAGTGATACTAATAACCCATAGACTTATGTACGCTTCCCGCCGAAAGGCGGGAGCACAGACTCTTTATTTATTAGACGATTTAGATATTATTTTACCATATGTCAACTTATACAGTTGAAGCAATTTAACTGAAAATTTTAGGGTGGTTATAGCATTGGGGCTCACCTCTTCCCATCTCGAACAGAGAAGTTAAGCCCAATCGCGCCGATGGTACTGCATTTATGTGGGAGAGTAGGTCGCCGCCTTTCTTTAATACGGA
>NZ_WTPZ01000145.1:0-515 GCF_011378915.1 Polaribacter sp. 20A6 | reverse complement strand
TGGTGAATCGTGGCTTGTGCTGGCGGCGCAGAACCCTGTGAGGAAGAGGGAACTTGATCTTGGAGTCGTGGAACTGCTTGATGGCGGGTCTGCGGCATTTGTTGGCTGGGATGATCTGCACCTTCATGATCTGGATGGCGTGGGCACGAGCGCGATGCCTGGCTCCCATATCACGATAGCACTGAGTGACCGCTCCAGACGTGGTCAGGTCTCTGTACTCGCGGTACATGTTGTGGGTCCCACTGCGAGAGTCGTAACGCAGCCAGATGCCAAAGTTCTTCACCTTGAGGGGCGATTTCTCATGGACCAGGCCACAGTAGACAATCTCTCCAGAGGCTTTCTTCATCTTCCTCAGCTGGGAGACGAAGTACCAGAAGCGAGACTTGGCCACCACATGGTTTGGGGCGAAGATCCTCATGCGGTACAAAGGGGGTGCAGGGTTTTTAGCTGAGGGCAAGAGACGCCCAACAACCTTATACTCCCGAAGTGTGCCAGACGCCTTCATGGTGTCTCTC
>NZ_WTPZ01000144.1:0-516 GCF_011378915.1 Polaribacter sp. 20A6 | reverse complement strand
GTTAATTCGCGGGCGAATTCGACAATGCCTGTTTTGTCGGAAACGCTGATTAGAGCTCGTTTGATTGGAGTAACAGTTGTGTGATTTGCCATCATGGTTCTCGCAATTGATTAACGATAAATAAACAAGGGGAAGGTAAAACGAAAAAAGGGCGAAATCGCCCTTTTTTCAATGGTTAAAGCATGCCGTACTGCTTTAACTTTTTGCGCAATGTTCCTCGGTTTAAGCCAAGAATAGTTGACGCCTTTGTTTGATTGTCTTTTGTGTAGCTCATGACAGACTCTAGAAGAGGTGCCTCGACCTCCGCTAAGACTAACTGATACAAGTCAGTCACTGGCTGCCCATCCAAGTGAGCGAAGTAGTTTTGCAGTGCTTTTTCAACGTTATCACGTAGTGTTTGTGACTGCTCTGAAGAAGCCGCTTGAAACGTTTTAGTATGAGTTTGTTCTACCACAGAATGACCTTCTAGTTTAAAGCTAACCATTTAGTAATGAGCATAGATCATAGATTACGAAA
>NZ_WTPZ01000143.1:0-516 GCF_011378915.1 Polaribacter sp. 20A6 | reverse complement strand
TTACCAATTACCAATCTGTTATAACCTATCGTTTTTTTCATAATAATTCCTTAAATATTCAAGCTAATTTCAAGATTTTCTACATAGGCTGTCTGAAAATCTTTGTGTTTTTATAATTCATCTTACTGTTAGCTTATGTTTGTGCTGATTTATCTGTAATAAGAAGAGTATGCTAGCTAGGCTTCCTAAAATTAAGGGGTTGCCTTCTTATATATTTTTTCAAAGTGATACTTACCTTCTAAAGGTAAGGGTGAGCACCGCTATACTAGTAACAATAGGTTTTTTAGTTGTATACATGAACAATACATCCTGTGCCTTAAGGCCTCTCTATACGATAGTATGAGTACTTTTTGCGCATTATCGATACTTTTTAGTCCAGCTCTGTGCGCAGGCCGGACTATGATATCTAAAAAACTGAACGAAACAATTTTTCAATTCTAACGAAATGTAACAAGATGGTCTCAATGGATAGCTTTGTGTTAAAGTCAACATCTAAAGTCAACATCTAAAAAGCTG
>NZ_WTPZ01000142.1:0-517 GCF_011378915.1 Polaribacter sp. 20A6 | reverse complement strand
GCCCCATCCCCATATATTCCTCCACACAAAAAAAAGTTGAGTACATAAAGCATTTAAGCACGCTCTCCACGAATTCGACGGGCCAACTGGATGTCTTTGGGCATGATGGTGACACGTTTGGCGTGGATTGCGCACAAGTTGGTGTCCTCAAACAGACCCACCAGGTATGCTTCGCTTGCCTCCTGCAAGGCGCCGATGGCAGCACTCTGGAAACGCAAGTCTGTCTTGAAATCCTGAGCAATCTCACGAACCAGACGCTGGAACGGAAGCTTGCGGATCAGCAACTCTGTGGACTTCTGATACCGACGGATCTCGCGAAGAGCCACGGTTCCAGGACGGTATCTGTGGGGCTTCTTGACTCCGCCGGTGGAGGGCGCACTCTTCCTGGCCGCTTTGGTGGCCAGCTGCTTCCTGGGGGCTTTACCGCCGGTGGATTTACGAGCCGTCTGTTTAGTACGTGCCATGGCACTCTAATAAAGCGACGATTTTTTGTATCGATTTATCCGTCAACGCCAAA
>NZ_WTPZ01000141.1:0-518 GCF_011378915.1 Polaribacter sp. 20A6 | reverse complement strand
ATACGAGCAGCAATACCATCGTGTTGTAAAAAGCGAGCCTGCGCTAATTTCTCAGATTGGCGCATCCTATCTAAGCGTTGTTTTTCAAGCCGTACTTGCTGACGTTGATCATCGTGGCTTTCACGATATAAAGTTTGTAGCAATGGGTACCAGCAACCGGCCTGCAAAATAAGCAACAAAAGGAACAAGGTTCGTGACAGCGGGGGATAAGACTTAGAACGTAGAAACGATAAGGTCCACATCGATCACCTCCTGTGTTTTTAATGAACCCGCTCCCGATTGGACGATGCTCATCTGCCATCGCCAATTTGGGTGTTTTTGACGCCATTGTGTGAGTAGAGGTTGCAATGTGTCTTCTGGTAGGCTCAATCGTATAGAGGCCGTATTATTCTTACTCTGAAATGACGACAAACGTACTTCTCGCGGCATTGTCCGCAATGTGGCTAATACCGCACCTACAAAAATATTACCTTGCTTTGGCAATACTATTTGCTGCGCTTGAGCTGTTTGTTGTTCTA
>NZ_WTPZ01000140.1:0-522 GCF_011378915.1 Polaribacter sp. 20A6 | reverse complement strand
GACTTTTTATTATTAAGATTAAAACCAGTCAAGTGTTTAAGAGAAATAAAAATAAGAGTCGGAGCGTCAGAAGTCCTGTGATTGGACTTCTTTACTGGTGTTCGGGTCCCGCGAACCTTTGGTCTTCTTGGGCAGCAGCTGCGCCTGGATATTGGGCAACACGCCGCCCTCTGAGATCGTGACGCCGCCCAGCAGGGTGTTCAGCTCTTCGTCGTTGCGCACCGCCAACTGGATGTGACGCGGCGCGATGCGCAGCTTCTTGTTGTCGCGGCTTGCGTTTCCCGCCAGCTCCAGCACCTCCGCGCACAGATACTCGATAACCGCCGTTAGATACACCGCCGCTCCGGAGCCGATGCGCGCCGCGTAGTTTCCCTTCCGCAGGAGACGCGCGATGCGGCCAACAGGGAACTGAAGGCCCGCGCGGGACGACCGCGACACGGACGACTTGGTCTTTGGTGCAGCGACGATCTTCTTACCGCGACCAGACATGATGAAACGCTCTGACAAACACGCCAATTGAAC
>NZ_WTPZ01000139.1:0-522 GCF_011378915.1 Polaribacter sp. 20A6 | reverse complement strand
GCCGTGGCTTACGGAGCTGCTGTCCAGGCCGGAGTCCTGTCAGGAGAACAAGCCACTGGTGACCTGGTGCTTCTGGACGTTTGCCCTTTGACCCTTGGCATTGAGACGGTCGGAGGAGTGATGACCAAACTGATTCCCAGGAACACCGTTGTGCCCACCAAGAAATCCCAGATCTTCTCCACCGCTTCTGACAACCAGCCAACCGTGACCATCAAAGTTTATGAAGGCGAGCGTCCTCTGACTAAAGATAACCACCTCCTGGGCACCTTTGACCTGACCGGCATCCCTCCGGCTCCCCGCGGCGTCCCTCAGATCGAGGTCACCTTCGAGATCGACGTCAACGGCATCCTGCGTGTCACCGCCGAGGACAAGGGCACGGGCAACAAGAACAAGATCACGATCACCAACGACCAGAACCGGCTGACCCCCGAGGACATCGAGCGCATGGTGAACGAGGCCGAGCGATTCGCAGATGAAGACAAGAAGCTGAAGGAGCGCATCGACGCCCGCAACGAGCCGGAG
>NZ_WTPZ01000138.1:0-522 GCF_011378915.1 Polaribacter sp. 20A6 | reverse complement strand
CAGCTTTGAGACTTAAACAAGGACATGGCCACATAGGGACAACACTGCACCAGATTTCAAACCCCAGCTTTCATCTGACTTCGGGGTGGCAGCGGTTTCTCCAAGTGTTGACCCACAGTGAGACCAAAAGGGGAATCAGCCTGCTTCTCCCGGACTTCAGGCTTCAGTTGAAAGCCTTTCCCCTTGTCAAAGATGTCTGCAGGTGGGAATGTGAGAGGTGCCTCATTAAGGAGACCTTGAAGACGAGTACGCCAACTTTCCAACAGGCCTTCGCGAGCCTCAGGAGAGAGATGTGTGGGTGCCCAGAAGATCTGTGGAGCAAGGACCTGGAAGCCACAATAGTTGAGGACCCCATTTTGAATTGGCCACAATGTGACATTCATGTCTCCATTAATCCCATTGGAGCTGAACATGGTCTCATGGGAACCAGTGGTGAAGGACAACATGGCTTTCTTATCCCTGAATATGCCCTCACTGTAGCACTTTTCCAAGGTGTATGCAATACCAAGCGTAAGAACCCGG
>NZ_WTPZ01000137.1:0-526 GCF_011378915.1 Polaribacter sp. 20A6 | reverse complement strand
TCCTTTTGGACTCGCTTTTACCATCAAACTATAGCAGTAATTTGACGAAACAATTAACTAAATTTTTATATATTAAATTCTTTTGAATAAGTTCTTTCATCAGAACTAACAACTACTTTATAAGCACCAACTTCCTTTTCAGATAATTTGTAAACTCTTTTTAAAAGTTTGTCTCCAGATATGGTTTCAGAAAGTACAACTTCATCATTATAATAAAGAGTAACTTTTAAAGGTTCGTTGTTAAAATTAATTTTTGATACTAATAATAAATCACCTTCAGTTCTAATGATCGGTTTAAATATTTTTTCATCTTTATTATTTAAAAATGTAACCAATCCATTTTCAACATAAAATTGTTTAATAACAATTTCGAAGTCTTTATTTAATTCAGCAGAGTAGATCCCATTTTCTAAAGCAGAAAAATCAAATGTTCTAGAATAGTCTCCAGAATTTTTAATTTCATTATTATAAACAGTTAAACCGTTACTATTTTTAATAGTTAAAGTCTGACCTTTTTTTACATTAT
>NZ_WTPZ01000014.1:0-9623 GCF_011378915.1 Polaribacter sp. 20A6 | reverse complement strand
CAGTAGTGTCTTCAATGGTATCGATGCTTTGCTTGATAACACTGCGATTAAAAACAAAAAACAACGGATAAGAATAAACTTTTTCCTTATTCTTTATTGTGTAAAGCCCAAGCTCTTCCTTTAGTTCTTCAACAGTAATTTCAAAAAAACGGTCTTTCTTCTGACTTATTTTCTGCCTTATAAGTTGATATATGTTACTGGCATTTGTGTCTCTGAGTCGTGCGCTAGAGATAAGCACTTGAGTAGTGAAATTACCCTCTATCATGCAAATATACGGCTCCATTTGACGACTAAAGCTAATATCTACGTAACCGTCACCGTCCTCATAGTCACAGTATTCAGTGACGTTAAGCATGCGAACCCCTTTACCGCTAGGTTTCTTCCAAGGCCGATCTCCTTGACGAGCTATAGGCGGTAAAAGTTGATCTTTTGGGATTCCTATTATCTGTTTCTGTAAATCCAACGTAGCGGATTTTAGTTGTTCGTAGGCTGTATTCATTTCCAGCTTAGCTATTTTTGCATACTCACTAGCGTATATACGAAACACTTGGCCTTGTTTTACTATCTTTTTAGAGTCAAGTTGAGCAATAGCCATAAATAAAACGCGCCTAGATGATAAGGGCATCTTAGATAGTGTTTTGTTTATATCAGTTTTATGCCGAACTTTTGTTTTACTCGATACGTTGGTTAATTTCATAGGTGTACTTTGTTTTTTTAATCACACACCTACTTTATAGGTGTGTTGCTGACTTTGTCAATATACACCCGTGTAAAAGAGGTGGGTTTTTATCCACATGACTCGGTAGACGCACACCTTTAACTCGGTAGACGCACACCTTTAACTCGGTAGACGCACACCTTAACTCGGTAGACGCACACCTTTAACTCGGTAGACGCACACCTTTAACTCGGTAGACGCACACCTTTAAAATTTATTCTTTATAATTTACAATAGCTTAAGTGAACTCCTAAGTCTTTAAAGTCTTTTAAGTTATACATAAAGTTTTTAAAGGTAAATTCAGCTGAAATTTGTGGATAACGCATTTCAAAAATTTACTTGGTGCCAACCCCTCTTAGGGGCGTTGCCCCTGCCGGCCCTTCCCCTCGTTTCACTCGTACCGGCATACCCCAAAATGCACACCTGCTCTCTCAGAGCGATTTTGAGAGGCTTTTCGTAAGGAGCAAGGTTGTTTAATGTATGTGCCTATGAAATCTCCTAGCAGAGCATTTAAGCTCCGTTAAGAGATGTTTATCAGGGCACGATTAGCTTTTTTTTTTAGCTGGAAGATTGGGGAACGCGTTTTGAGGACTGTTTTACACTTAACTCTGTAAAGTCGCGCTCGTTCCTCGCTACGGCTTCGCCAAGTTAAAATTAGGATCATCGATAGTGATTCAAGAACACTAATTATAATTTTTTTCTATAAATCTGTTTAAGTATTCAGGATCAGTTTTTAGTTTGCTGATGATATTGTTTTTTCGCCCAATGGCGGTGCTGTGATTTTTAGCTTTGTTTTTAGCTTTTTGAGCCTCTTGCTTGTAGTGCTTCACCAACTGGTTATTTTCATCGATAGTTTTGTTTAGTTCATGTAACTTTTGACTTAGATTTATCTGTGTACGGTTTAATTCTCTTTCTTTCTTTAATATTGCGTTTTTTCTCGCTTCAATTTCTATGTGTTGGTTCTCTACTTCAAGCGCTGCGTTTTTTCTCGCTCTTTCTTGTGCGTTTTCAACGTCATATACGCACTGTTCTTTTAAGCTTTCGTAGTGCTGTAGGTTCTTTTTAAGTTCATCTTTTAGGTTTTTCACTTCGCTGTTTTGGCTTGCGTCAAACACCAGTAAAGTAATGGCGGCTATAATTACTGCTACAACTAACCCAACAATTATGCTGATTGGCCATAATTCTAAAAAGCGTTCTGTCGTTGTGTAGTTATCTCTAAAATAATCCCCATTTTCTTCTATTAAAAGCGTTGTACTACTCAGTACATCGATTGAATGCCAAAGCCCTAGGCATGCAGCAATAAGAATTAAAAAGGCAATATAAGTTGTTTTCATCGTAAATAGATCTCTGTAATTTCAGGGCGGAAATGACCGAGTTCTTGGCTTACTGTTTCAAGAGCTGTATCGCGAAAATAACCAGAATTTTGTAACTCGTTCATCCTTTCTTGAGTATAACTGTGGCGTAATCCATGGGCTCCCCTAGACCAACCAAGTACGCGGTTTGAGGCTTGTGTATATGAATTAGACCATTTGTGACCAGCACCAATGTCATATTTTTGTTCGTAATGGACACCGCGATCTGTGACTTTTTGCGGTGTATCGAGCCTACGTTCTTCTAATTTACTTGCAAGCTGTGTAGGGATAAGAACTTCTCGAATCAACCCGCCTTTACCGGTAACGGTATAAATTACGCCCTCTCTCCCTTGAAATTTACTATCTAGTGCAGGTCTTTCACTTGCTTGTTTTTCCGATGCATAAGAGAGAGTATATAGCTCATGAGCCCTGAGTCCGGCGGCATAAGCGATTTGAGTTGATAAAGCATTTCGTTCTGTCTGCGACTCAGAAACTAACTTCATTTGCTCTGTTGTATAAGTGCGACTTGAAAGTGCTTGTTTAAACTCTGATTCGACATAAGGTAAGGTTTTTCCTTGTTCAAGCTTACCAGTTACATGAGTGAGCATTGATTGAATTGCCTGGCGTTCCATATCAAGCGTTTTCTGTCCTACCTCTAGTCCTCTTGCTTCAAGGTATTGAATTGCAGTTGCTGGTGTTAAATCTCTAATTTCACCTTGTATGCCAAATTCGGGCATGTTTTTAGCGACTTGCTCTAAACGTTCTGTGTAATTCGATAAGGTACGAACTGAAGCGACGGCATCAGCTTTTTGTAAAGCTTTTTCTACCGAGTTAGCTTGTTGCTCTGGTGATTTAGCGGCAAATTTACTCACGATTTTGTAGCCAACGATTAACGGTAGAATCCGCTACTTTGATAGCCTTCTTTTTTCGTAGCCAGCGTGTTAACTCCGCTATTGTCGCTCCTTGTTTGTGCATTGCAACCAGCTCTGTATGGTATTTGTCTAACCGGCTTTTTCGTTGCTTATAGCTACGCTTTCTAATCATTTTAGTTTCAGCTTTTAAGGCTGCAACTTCAGATACAGGATCAAAATCTGTCAAAATGTATAACCTTTATGTGTTTGTAAGATCTACTGGAAACACTTCGTGTAACTCAGCGACAACTTAATGCCTCTTCGCCTTTGTTTAGTCTTAGACTAGGTGTTGACTGATCTCACCCTTTTTCGAGCCAGTAACTTATGGGTTAAGTTATAGGTTCTTACTGTATTTTAATTAGCCGTAGCGCTAAAAATTAGTGCTATAACCAATGCGCTTTCGCGGTTTTTTTATGAGCCAGTAACTTATGGGTTAAGTTATAGGTTCTTGCTATTTAATTGACTGTAGCGCTAAAAATTAACGCTATAGCTTGTTCGCTTTCGCGACTCTTCACCGTAGTGATTACTAGTTACTAACCAAAAAAGTTGGTGGCTAGAGATTTAGCCGCACTAGTACGTCAACTTATCAGCCAGTGTTGAGAATGCCCGAAGGCTACTGGATTGCATCGAAGTTGCAATGGACTTATGGTTTAGACTCAATAATACATTTTAGGTATGGATATTTCAAGTTTACTCACACATAAGAGCATTGCGTGAAATTCTGAGCGTGAAAACTCCGGATGCACCGCCCCCGCTGGGTATAAACGAGCACAGCGAAGTTGTACCTAGCGGGGGCGGATTTTTACAGGTCTGAAATTTTAACGCTGTTTTTGGCAGAGGCTAACGCGCTGCGCTTGTTGGCTCACAAAAACGTTTAAAATCGCCCACAGGCGATTTTAATCCGTTTTTGGAGCTTGCAAAGTTGTGTCAGTGGAATACAATGTGTGTATACAATTGTAAATACAGGTGCGTTATGGCTACTATAAATATTCGTGTGAATGATGATCTGAAAGTGCGTTCTTATGCAGCGTTAGAAAAATTAGGAATAACGCCATCAGAGTTATTGAGACAAACATTGGAATATGTTGCACAAAGAGAAAAACTGCCGTTCAAATCAGTGCTGCTAACAAGTGAAGATGAAGCGCTTATTGCTGTGGCACAAGCCCGTTTAGCTGATCCAAAAACCGGAGTAAAGGTCTCGCTAGATGACCTATGAGTTAGAATTTGATCCCCGTGCGCTTAAGGAATGGCGTAAGTTAGGCGCAACCGTGCGTGAGCAGTTTAAAAAGAAGTTAGGTGAAGTACTGGAACAACCAAGGGTTGAAGCTAACCGACTACGAGAACTCCCAGACTGCTACAAGATTAAATTACGTCAAGTTGGGTACCGATTAATATACCAAGTGCACGATGAAAAAGTGTCGATCCTTGTTGTAGCGATAGGCAAAAGAGATAAATCAGAAGCGTATAAAGACGCTGGGAAACGAGTTTAAGGGGATGGGCACAAAACCCCTATGTGGCACATAGCACCTACTTTTGGGTTTTAAGCATATGAGTCTCCGCCCAAAACAGCAAAAGAATAAGTATTGATAAAGTCGCAAATATATAAGCTACACCAGTTGAACCAATGTTATAGATGGCGTTGCCTAACAAAGATACTATTTGACCCCGCCACCCCCCACCAGTGCCAAACCATTTACTATCCCAGCCAGGATGTAGAAACATAGCGAGCGTAAGCATAAAAGACGAAGCTAACCAGATGACAGAATTAACTAATTTAGCGTAAACCATTGCCTTACCTCTGGCGCTTGACATAATGCCAAAAAGAACAAAGCAAATGAAAAATATTACCGCTAATTGCTTGGCAAGGGCTACAAATTGCGACTCGCCAATAGTAATAAAAATTATAAAACTGAGGCTTGATAAAATGGCTAAGACAATAGCTACAAAGCGTACAATTCCACTGAAATGACTAGAGCGTGAAGATTTAACAGTTTTAAAAACATGCCTCGCCCTAACTTCATCTAACCCCGAAGAAATTAAAAGATTAACTATTTCACCTTCACATTACCGTCGCGCCTTTCGTGACAGTACATCACGATAAACTAACTGGGCAGATTGAAGGCATATAGTGAAACGGTGCTTTAAACGTGACAAGAACGATCGCCAAGGGCGCGTAAAATTCCGCACGACGCAGTGGGTGCTGTATTCGAGCACTTCTGACGCAAAATCGTCAGGTGCTGCTTTAATTGCGTTAGCTCTTCCATGCGTACTTCTACAGCACGGATATGATCATCCAGCAGCTCATTGACGTTGCCGCAGTCTTCGTAAGGCCTATCTCGAAACTGCAGCAAGATTCGCACTTCCTCTAAGGTCATATCGAGCGTACGGCAATGGCGAATAAATTGCAGGCGCTCAATATGATCCTCATTATACAAACGATAATTACCTTCGCTGCGGGCAGGCTCTGGTAATAACCCTTCTTTTTCATAGTAACGAATGGTTTCGACAGTGGTTTCTGTGTGCTTGGCAAGTGCGCCTATCTTGATTGGCATGATGGCATCCATAACTTAAAACATTAAAGTAACTATAGGCTTTAGCGCTATAAAATCAATCTTATTACATAAGGCGTTGGACAGCTTGACTCTGAAGCTGCTAGAGGGTTTATGATGCACCTATAATTTCCATTCATAGGAGAAACCCTCATGCAATATCATATCGAAGGCATGGACTGCGCGAGTTGCATCGGCAAGATTGAGACCGCTCTGGCGCGCATGCCCGGCGTTTCTGATGTCCAGCTGAACTTTGCCACACAAAGCCTGACACTGTCGTTGTTAGCCGATGGGGCCACTCAGGCCGATGATGTTGAAAAAACCATCAAGCGCCTTGGTTTTGGCATATCCGCCCGTACCACTCCGTCGAATAACGATACCAACAATCAGCCGACCGTGCAGCCTTGGTGGCAAACCCGTAAGAGTAAACAAGTCGCCGGTCTGGGTATGCTGATGGCGGCCGCCTACGTGCTGGCTCTGTTTTTTCCCGCTCAAGGAACTTGGGTATTCGCTGCGGCCGTGATTGTCGGTGTGTTTCCATTTGCCCGCAAAGCAATTGCGCTGGCCATGTCTGGCTCGCCCTTCTCAATCGAAACGCTGATGTCCGTAGCCGCATTGGGCGCGCTGTTCATTGGTGAGGCCGAAGAGGCTGCAGCCGTAGTTTTCCTATTCTCGATCGGTGAGTTATTGGAGAGTGTGGCGGCCGATCGTGCCCGCGCCGGTATCAGAGCTCTGGCGTCACTGGTTCCGAAAACAGCGGTGCTGCTCGATGCCCAAGGCGGGCAGCGCGAGGTTGCTGCAGCTTCGCTGCGGGTGAATGACCATGTGCTGGTGCGCCCAGGTGACAGGGTGCCCGCCGATGGTGTGATTACTAATGGCTCGTCCAGCCTCGATGAATCTCCCGTTACGGGCGAGTCCATCCCCAGTGCCAAGACCACGGGCGATACTGTCTTCGCCGGTTCGATCAACGTCGACGGGGTACTTGAAGTCCGCGTAGAAAAAACCGCTGCCGACAACACCATTGCACGCATTATTCAACTGGTGGAACAGGCACAAGCATCCAAAGCACCCACAGCCCGCTTCATTGAGCGATTCAGCCGCTACTACACTCCCACTGTGATGGCGCTTGCCGCATTGATCGTTATCCTGCCACCACTACTAATGGACGGTGAATGGGCGACTTGGCTATATCGCGGGTTGGCGCTATTGCTGATTGCCTGTCCCTGCGCACTGGTTTTATCCACTCCAGCAGCGATTGCTTCAGGACTGGCGGTAGGCACCCGCCGTGGGTTACTTATCAAAGGCGGCAGCGCCCTAGAAACTATTGGTCAGGTAAAGACCATAGCTTTCGACAAAACCGGCACCCTGACCGAGGGCAAGCCGCGTGTTACCGATGTAGCGGCCTTTGCACAGCCCTTTACCAAACAAAGCGACGATGAAGTACTGGCACTTTTTGCCAGCGTGGAATCCGGCTCCAATCACCCGCTTGCGAAAGCGATTGTCGGGCATGCCGAAGCGGCCAATCTCCTCATCCCCGCCGCGTCAAATGCCTATGCCACTGTCGGTAAAGCTGTGCATGCAACCGTGGCTGGCCGCGTTTTAGCCATCGGTTCGCCGGTCTACGCTGGCCAAGTCGCAATACTGTCGTCCGCGCAGCAGACTCAAATCGAGGCGCTACAACATGACGGCAAGACTGTGTCAGTGCTGTTCGACGAACAGAGCCATGAAGCACTTGGATTGGTAGCTCTGCGGGATGAACCGAGAGCCGATGCACAAGCAGCCGTGGCCCAGCTCAAGGCCATGGGCGTGCGCTCCGTCATGCTCACCGGCGACAACCACCGCACCGCCCAGGCCATCGCCGGCCATTTGGGTATGGAATGGGAAGCTGAACTGCTGCCAGAAGATAAGCTGCGCCTGATCAACGAAATGAAACTCAACGCCAAGGTCGCCATGGTCGGCGATGGCATCAACGACGCACCTGCACTGGCAACAGCAGATGTGGGTATCGCGATGGGTGGAGGTACCGATGTGGCCATCGAAACCGCCGACGCAGCGCTGCTGAAAAACAGTGTTACCGATGTGGCTCACCTCGTTGCACTATCGCGTGCAACCATGGCCAACATCCATCAGAACGTGATTTTCGCGTTGGGTCTGAAGGGGGTGTTCCTGATCACCACTGTGCTGGGTATCACCGGCCTATGGTTCGCAGTGTTGGCCGATACCGGCGCAACCGCGCTGGTTACGCTGAATGCGTTACGTTTATTGCGTTTTAAGGGCGCTGTTTCCTAAATAAGGGAACTATCAAGCTCTCCTGTGATCCGATCTCTTAAGAGACGGACTCAGGAACAGACAGATGGGAAAGGCGCGACACAACATCAGCAACTGGCGGCAGTACCATCGTGCCTTAATCAATCGTGGCTCTCTCACTTTTTGGCTCGATGAACAGGCTATCCAGCAGTGGTATAGCGATGCACATCATGGCCGTCGCGGTCGCGGTTTCCACTACAGAGACAGCGCTATCGAAACCGCGTTAATGTTCAAAGCATTCTTTGCCTTGCCGTTTCGATCACTGGAAGGATTCATCAATTCCATTTTTCAGTTGATGGATGTCCCGCTCACATCGCCAGGATACAGCTGTCTTTGCAAGCGAGTGCAAGCATGGCAAGAGTCAATGCCACATCTGGCGTAAGTTACACCTCGCTGTCGATGCGCACACCCACGAAATCATTGCCGCCGAAGTGAGTCTGGAAAGTGCGGCGAATAGGCAAAGTACTGCCCACCTTACTCAATCCACAGCGTCGCCGTTTGCACCAAGTGTCTGCCGATGGGGCTTCTGACACGCGAAATTGCCATCGATTGTTGCTCAGGAAAGGTAGTATTGCCACCATACCACCGCGTAAAAAGGCCAAGTACTAGGAGGAAGTACACCCAATAAATGACGCCGTTGCTGCGCTGAAATCAGGTCAATTGGCGGAATGGAAAACGGCATCAGGCTACCATCAACGTTCATTAGCAGAGACCACCATGTCTCGAGACAAACAACTGTTGAGCCCGACCCTGATCTTACGAAAATACACCGGCCAAGTCGGTGAGATCTTGGCCGGTGTCAAGTTGATGAACAAAGTTATCGGACTGGGAATGCCTGTTCGTCAGCCCCTCAGTTAAAGATGCTAAGCCTTGCGGGAGTTGCTATCTCAACTCTGATTTAGGAAACAACGCCTGTACACACCAGTATCGTTGTCGTTGAAAGTTATGTTTCCACACTTGTTATGCTTGGTTACTTCTCTATAAATTGCGCAACTTGATAGGGTGTTTTACCAAGGTTGAAGCTATTTTTCCGTCAGGTATGAGGTACGAATGACTGCTATAAAAACTACTTGTCGATGTTGAATCTCGCATTAGCTGTTATAGGGCTAGCATAATTGTAAAGGTGATCTAGGCTATCGGATTATATTTGTAGCTAATTTTCAGTATGACTCTTTATTACTCAAAAAATCTGGTTTTGGAACTTTTTTTTTCTTTAGTATGATTCTTTATTATTTAGGTGTGATTTCACAGACCTATAATCAGTATCTGCAGAGTAGAGTAGTATGAAACTTTATTACTATCTCACAACTATCACTAAATTTTCTATTATATTTAGCAAGTACCAATGACTATATCTTGCGCAAAACTGTTTGTTTTCTTCTGCCCTTATTGCTTGCTTACCGGAGTTGGCACTGAAAAATAACGTGAACCGGGTAAAAACAAACGCTTTGTTGGGCACAAACGGGGAGTGTGTACTAAGAAGACGTATTTAACATAAAAACCGGTATGGGCTATCTGGAAAGCAAGTTTAGCTAAAATCCCTCAAACTTCATTTGGTCATCTACTCGATAAGAGAATCTTAGCTTAGTTGCTTTACGCTGCTTCCTCTCGATGATTTCAACGCTTATATTCTTTATTTCAGTAGTGTCTTCAATGGTATCGATGCTTTGCTTGATAACACTGCGATTAAACTCTTTAAACAACGGATAAGAATAAACTTTTTCCTTATTCTTTATTGTGTAAAGCACAAGCTCTTAATTTAGTTCTTCAACAGTAATTTCAAAAA
>NZ_WTPZ01000136.1:0-528 GCF_011378915.1 Polaribacter sp. 20A6 | reverse complement strand
ACTACTTCCCAGGTCACTTTCTTGACCACTTCCCTTAACGCTTCCTTTACCACTTCCCTGACCTTTTACTCCAGCACGTCCGCGACCAGGACTATTTCCCGGATCACTTCCCTTAACACTTCCTAGACCTTTTACTTGAGCATTTCTGCGACCTTGACCATGTGGTTCACTGCATGCATGACCACAGGTGGTTGGGCAACACTTCTGTGTGTCAGGACACTGGCCATCATGGAAACAGCTTTCAGCACATGCTTGAATCTTTGGTTTGGGACATTGACCCGGCTTCACTGTATATGGAGCCGTACAATAACGTCCACATCCGTTGCTGCAGCACTTCTCATCATTGGGACAGTTTGAGTCACGGTTACAGGATTTGATACAGGATTTTCCCCCATAGGTTCGGGGTGGACACTTTCCAGGCTTTCCTGCAGTTTTTCCCGGAAGAGCATCTATAATGCTTAAATATCTGGACAGACACAAAACAGCAATCAACGAGCAATATACTCGAGCCATCATCCTTCCAACCTG
>NZ_WTPZ01000135.1:0-528 GCF_011378915.1 Polaribacter sp. 20A6 | reverse complement strand
TTTGCTTAAATAAGTCTATGGGCGCGAATAATACTATTGCCCAGACACTTAAGGGAATCGCGAAAAACCCACTAATTATTGCGATAAGTGCTGCTCTAGTTTTCTCTGCTAGTGGTCTTACACTGCCTTCTACACTCCATAAAGCAGGCGCTTACTTTGCACAAATGACATTGCCTCTGGCTCTGTTATGCGCCGGTGCATCACTAAGCTTTAAAGCGCTACAAAAAGACATGTCCGTCGCTTTACTCGCTTCTGCAGGCAAACTTATTTTTATCCCAATAGTGATTACCTTTGGTGGTTACCTTCTTGGCTACAGGGAAATGGAGCTTGGCGTGCTGTTTCTTATGTCCTCTGCACCATCTGCCTCAGCAGGCTATGTTATGGTAAGAGCAATGGGGGGAAATGCTACTTTAGCTGCGAATATTATCGTTATAACAACCATCGCCTCGTTAGTAACGACCAGTATTGGTGTTGCCGTACTACGCAATTTCAATCTGATGTGAATTATTGATTTATACTTATAAAAAA
>NZ_WTPZ01000134.1:0-532 GCF_011378915.1 Polaribacter sp. 20A6 | reverse complement strand
ATCATACCAGGGTTTGGCTGCATGCTGGGAATCAGCGGTGGTATTTTGGGAGATTTCAGCAGAGGTTGTGGTTTGGTCATTTTGAGGTTAAGGTTGTAGTAAAGAATGGATATGATTAAATTTACTCTTTTGGTGTTTCTTTATCACCAGTTGCTATGGCAAGGAAACGTCTGGAGTCAGGGTGAGCTGCCAGTTAACACCACGGCGCCAGAGCTTCAGGGGGACGAATCGCCAGCTAACACCACGGCGCCAGAGCGTCAGGGGGACGAATCGCCAGCTAACACCACGACGCCAGAGCGTCAGTGGGACGAATCGCCAGCTAACACCACGGCGCCAGAGCGTCAGTGGGACGAATCGCCAGCTAACACCACGACGCCAGAGCGTCAGTGGGACGAATCGCCAGCTAACACCACGACGCCAGAGCATCAGTGGGACGAATCGCCAGCTAACACCACGGCGCCAGGGCCTCAGGAGGATGAGACGGAGACCACTTCTAGTGCCACCACACCATCTCAGGAGATGGAGAGATCGG
>NZ_WTPZ01000133.1:0-532 GCF_011378915.1 Polaribacter sp. 20A6 | reverse complement strand
TGGATGTGTGGCTTGTTCTTCTTCTCAATAACCTTGAAGGGGAAGTATTTAATGTCCTGCTGCACGGTCGAGTCGGCCCATGTGCGTCCAATCAACCTTTTGGCATCAAAGACTGTGTTCTCGGGGTTAGAGGTCAGCTGGTTCTTCGCAGCGTCTCCGATGAGTCTCTCACCTTCGGTAGTGAAGGCCACGTATGACGGAGTGATGCGGTTTCCCTGGTCATTGGCGATGATCTCGACACGGCCGTTCTTGAACACTCCAACACAGGAGTAGGTCGTCCCGAGGTCTATTCCGATCACTGTCCCAATACTTTCCTTCTTGTCATCCTCTTCGGCAAACACGCTGCCGGCCACCAGCAGGAACAGACAAACCAATCGCATTTTGAGTTGATCTGGTGTCAAAATCTCCACTAATTTCTGTAAAGAGTGCTGACGACTGTAGTAATAAGCACTAGTCTCAAGGGCGTGTCTTGTGCTCTCGTGTCTGTGTTTCTCGTGTTTTCTCTGGCTCTCGACTGGAGTGGGTGTGTGAG
>NZ_WTPZ01000132.1:0-536 GCF_011378915.1 Polaribacter sp. 20A6 | reverse complement strand
CTTGATCTGTCCTGTGCAGAGACCGACCACCAGGTCAGCGATGAAGGTGTCCTCGGTCTCCCCGGAGCGATGGCTGACCATCACACCCCAGCCGTTAGACTGAGCCAGCTTACAAGCCTGGATGGACTCGGTGACGGAGCCGATCTGGTTGACCTTCAGCAGCAGGCAGTTACAGGCCTTCTTCTCACAGGCCTGCTGGATGCGTTTGGGGTTGGTGACGGTCAGATCGTCTCCCACCACCTGGATGTCCACGGACCCCGTGAACTTGCTCCAGTTCTCCCAGTCATCCTGATCGAACGGATCCTCGATGGACTGGACGGGGTAGTTCTTGATGAAGCTCTTGTACAGGTCTCCCAGCTGGTCTCCAGTGATGTGGCGCTTCGGGTCGTCGGGGGACTTGAAGTCCAGGTCGTATTTGCCGCTCCTGAAGAACTCGGAGGCAGCGACGTCCATGCCGATGATGATCTTGTCAGGATAGCCGGCCTTCTCGATGGCAGACTTCAGCAGCTCCAGAGCCTCGTTGTTCTCGAGGATGT
>NZ_WTPZ01000131.1:0-537 GCF_011378915.1 Polaribacter sp. 20A6 | reverse complement strand
TTCTATGCTTTCGGACGCGTGTTCTCTGGCGTGGTGTCCACTGGGCAGAAAGTGCGCATCATGGGACCAAACTTCACCCCTGGGAAAAAAGAGGATCTCTATCTGAAACCCATCCAGAGGACCATTTTGATGATGGGGCGCTATGTGGAGCCCATTGAGGACGTGCCTTGTGGTAACATCGTGGGTCTGGTTGGTGTGGACCAGTTTCTGGTGAAGACCGGGACCATCACAACTTTCGAGCAGGCACACAACATGCGTGTGATGAAGTTCAGCGTCAGCCCTGTGGTCAGAGTAGCAGTGGAGGCCAAGAACCCCGCTGACCTTCCCAAACTGGTGGAGGGACTCAAACGCCTGGCCAAGTCTGACCCCATGGTGCAGTGCATCATCGAGGAGTCCGGAGAGCACATCATCGCCGGCGCTGGAGAACTGCATCTGGAGATCTGCCTTAAAGATCTGGAGGAGGACCACGCTTGCATCCCGCTGAAGAAATCAGACCCCGTCGTGTCCTACAGGGAGACGGTCAGCGAAGAATCAGAC
>NZ_WTPZ01000130.1:0-538 GCF_011378915.1 Polaribacter sp. 20A6 | reverse complement strand
CTTCGGTGAACGGTGCAGTAGAAGGACCAGCAACAGCTTGGGGTAAGGACCGGGATACACTTGCATAGGACTGAGACCCAGGAGCAAAAGTCACTTGTGGTATCTTAAGGCTGAGATGATCCACCAGAAGCAGTGCTTCTTTGCAGGATAGCAGTAGAGGACCTTGCATGGATGCCGGAGCTGCCTACGAAGGAAGCAAGCCGCTTCAGAGAACCCTGAACATTAGTAGATGGACCATCTTTGGGTGATGACAGCAATACACTTGCATAGGAGGAATGAGGTCCCTGGCCAGATTGGCTTGTGTCTTGAGTTTGAGATGAACCACCATAAGCTGTGCCTCCCTGAAGAGCATGGGGAGTAGAGGACCCTGCCTGGGTACCAGAGCTGCCTGCAAAGTTAGAGGCAAGCTTCTTCTGAGAGCCCTGAATAGTAGATTGACTGGCAACACCTTGAGATGGGGATAATGCACATGGACATGAGTGAGGAACAGGGGAAAATTGACTAGAAGTACCTGGAGGCTCTGGTGATCCATCATAAG
>NZ_WTPZ01000129.1:0-538 GCF_011378915.1 Polaribacter sp. 20A6 | reverse complement strand
TTCTGCGCTTTGTTGGCAGCTCTCTAAGACACACCAGTTCAGTGCTTTTTCCAGCAGAGATCATTGTGAGAGCACAGGTCGGGAGGATGACTGCTCGTGTGTGTTGCTTGATGATTGTTTTATTTTGTCTGTTTGGATATTTGAGTATAACAGATGCTGGAAAAACAACAGCAAAGCCAGGAAAGTGTCCACCCCAATCATCTGGAAATAAATCGTGTAGTAGTTCCTGTAAGAGTGACTCCAACTGTCCCAACAATGAGAAGTGCTGCAGCAAAGGCTGTGGAAATTACTGTACAGCTCCATATATGGTGAAACCAGGTCAATGTCCCGAACCAAAGAACATTCCACTGTCTGCTGAAAGCTGTGACCATGATGGCCAATGTCCTTCCACACAGAAATGTTGCCCAACCACCAGTGGACGTGCTTGCAGTGAACCAGGTGGCCAGGGGAGTGGCTCTGGCCAGGGGAGCGGTCAGGGCCAGGGAAGTGGTCAGGGACAGGGAAGTGGCACTGGCTTTGGTCAGGGGAGCGGCTTTGG
>NZ_WTPZ01000128.1:0-540 GCF_011378915.1 Polaribacter sp. 20A6 | reverse complement strand
TTTTTATGTGTGAAGCCTTAAGGTCCAGGTCGTTCCTGGTCCAGTGATGTGTCCCTTGGTTCTTCCCATTATAGTCAACGTAGCAGTAGAGCTCGGAGTAGGTGTTAGAATCAGAAATCGTACTTTTGATGAGGGTGACACTCTCCCGCACTTCAGTCCACGACATGCCAAACTTCACCGCTATCTTGTTATCCGCCTCAGCATTTGTACCTGCTTCGACGGTTATTTCCTGACCGATTTCAAAGTTTGAGGCGGTCTGTTTGGTGACCTTGTAAGTCCACTGGGATTCAGCCACATTTTTCTTAAAGATAATGCGGCCACCACACCCCACCGCTGCACCATCCTTCTTCTCCAGTCGTATCATGCTGGTGGTTGTGTCCACAATCTTTCCAGACTCCATGTAAGGGATCCCATGGTCCAAGCTGGTTGGGTGGTGAATGGTTATGACAGCGTTGCCCATTCTGATCAAGTGCGCTGTAACAGTTGCTTGTAAATTGTCACAGGCAGCTCTCTGTTGGCTGTAAATGATCCTTTAGTTAC
>NZ_WTPZ01000127.1:0-542 GCF_011378915.1 Polaribacter sp. 20A6 | reverse complement strand
AAACAGTCACGCAAGCCGGTTGAGCTACTGCTGCAGTGACTTAAGTGTGCTTTAGGTTTATCGTCCTCACGGTTGTTTTTGAAATGCCTCCTAAGAAAGCCTCTGCAGAGCCCACAGCTGTAATCCCAAGTGATTCTGAGAATGAAATCGCTGAGACAAAACCAGATGCTTCTGAAGGCTCAGGCGCTAAGGCCACTGCACGGAAAGTTTCTCAACACCCGTCCACGATGGAGATGGTTAAAGAAGCTGTAAAAGAGCTGGACTCTAGAAAGGGTGTTTCGGCTCAGGCCATCCGGGGCTACATCAAAGAGAAATACACAACCGTGGATGAGACACGGCTGAAGTTTCTAGTGCGCCGAACCTTGAACAAAGGCATGGAGACTGGAGTGTTTGTGAGACCTGCAAATTCTGGGTCGACAACAACCGGTGCCCAAGGGCGATTTCGGATTGCTGCCAAGACCAAACCAAAGGAGGCCAAGATGCAGTCAAAGGAAAATGCTGATCCCAATGTACAGGAGGCACCCAAAGCTAAGAGATCGGAA
>NZ_WTPZ01000013.1:0-38955 GCF_011378915.1 Polaribacter sp. 20A6 | reverse complement strand
TGTAAAACTAAAAAACTCTGAACGTTTTTGCCGAAAATTTCGGACTGCAAACATACAACTCTTTTTAATTACAAACCTAAGGAAATTGTTATTTTATTTTTTATAAAATTTTGACATTTTATCTAGATAAACAACTAATCCTCACCTTACTTACAACTCCTCAATGAACGTTGCCAACTGTGTGATATTACTGTTAGCGGGTGCAAACTTACAACTCATTTTTAATCTAACAACTATTTTTTTACCTTTATTTTAATTTAATTTTACAATGGGTTTTAAGAGGCTTGTTTTTAGTAGTTTATGAAGGAAGTTTTTTTGAGGGAGTTTGGAAGGTTTTAGGGATTGGAGTGGTTTTGGAGGTGGATGCTTGTTTTAAACACATAGGAACATAGAAATCATAGGCTGGATGGACGATCAATTTTAATGCAAATAGGTCTTTTGGTTGTTTGAGGTTTGATAAAATATGGAGTGTTTCATGAAATAGTGTGGTTGGAATGTGTTTGGTTCGTTAAGGATTACATTATTTCTGGCGCAATAATAGTTATTGATATGTTTTTTTTTGGTAAAAATCACATAGGTTAATTATCCTCGGAGTGTTAGAATGATTTTCTTAATATAGATTTTACAAAAAAAGGAAGAACATATGATCTAATATAGGAGAGAAACACTTCTACAAATAATTTATTATTAGATGTAAATAGAAGGTAAAATTACTTCGCTCCTCGAAAAGGACTGTTACCCGCAATGACGTGTTTTTCTTATAAACTCATAGAATTAGGTTTTGAACCTATTTAGAACTACTAATTAATTAACTACATCTTTTTTTACAATACACCTTTTACATACAGTTTGACATCATCACTGTCATGGGACTTCTCAATAATTCGAAGTGACAAATTTTGATGTTTTAATGAAAACTCCAATTATATTTACTTTACTAGAACTCTATACATGCGAACAATTACAAATAAACATCAAAAAAGTTGACCAGATAGAGCACAGAAACCATTATTGTATTAAAATAAAAAAGCCCCTTAAGGTTTTTTAAACCTGAAGGGACTGATCTTTCTTATATAAAATTGCTATATCATACAAAATAGTTGCTTTGCTATGACTTTAGTTAGCAAACTAGTTTAGCCCTGATTGTAGTCGTTCGAATAACTGTTGATATTCTTAACCTTTCGACTTTGCTCAAAATAAACTCCTTGCACGAAATAGGTTCTAATACTAACTAGGATTTAACATCCATTTGAATTTAAAGTCAGTTTGAGGAACTACAATTCTTTCTGTAATTCGGTACATTCTGTCTGGTAATTTCATTAGATAATCTCTTGCTTTTTCTGCTTCTGGCGTAAGATTGGTAATTTTATCAATTTCCCAAGCTTCGTTTAGCTTTCTAATAATATCTACATAATCGAAACCTGTATAAACACCTACTCTTTGTGCAACGATAGAAAAATCATCGAACAAAGTTCCTTTTTCTTCAAAAGATTCCCTTAAGTGCATTGCAGGCATTACAATTTTGTACTTCATCATGTGTTGAAAAGCCAACATCATTTCACTAGGATCAATTTTAAAGATTTCTTTTACGAATTCTGTATATGCTTTGTGGTGACGCATTTCGTCTCCTGCAATAATCTTAGACATTTTAGCCAAGGCTTTGTGTCCTTTTTTACGAGCAATTTTAGCTACATTGTTGTGTGAAACATAGGTTGCTAATTCTTGAAAACTAGTGTAGACAAAGTTCTTATATGGATCTGTTGATGTACCAATATCAAAACCATCTGCAATTAAGTGTTGTGTAGAAATTTCTACTTCTCGCATATTTACTCGCCCAGATAAGTACAAGTACTTATTTAACACGTCACCGTGTCTGTTTTCTTCTGCTGTCCAGGTTCTTACCCATTTTGCCCAACTATTGTCTGGGTCTTGGCATACTCCATCTAAATCTAATAACCAAGATTCGTATGTTGGTAATGCTTCTTCTGTAATGGTATCTCCTACAAGTACAACCCAAAAATCGTCATGCAACTCTTTAGATAATTCTCTAATTTCTTCTACCTCTGTAATAAAAGAGTCTTTTTGAGAATTAGGCAAAAAGTCTGTTGGCTGCCAGATTTTTTCTGCAGGGATTAAATATTTTTCCATAAAGCGATCCATACTTTTTTCTAAAGTTAGCATCACTTCTTTTCTTACGTTGTGTATAGACATGGTTTTAATTTATGTGTTCTTTAATAACTGATTCTGTTTTTTCTAATAATTCATCAAAAGGTAAAGTGTTTATTTTTACGGGTTGATGAACTGTAAATGTAATTGGACTACCTAAACCTAATGGAAATTTTCCGTATTTAAAAATTTTCCACGAATTATTTATGGTAATCGGCACAATATAGCCCTCTTTATTGACTTTTGTGATGACTTTTAGTCCGTTTATTGCAAATTTCTTAGGCTTACCGTCTCTACTCCTAGTTCCTTCTGGGAAGATAACAGCCCCCCATTTATTATCCTTTATTTTTTTGGAAAAGGTTATTAAAGCAGAAATTGCTTGCTTTGGATCTTTTCTATCTATTAATGCCGCACCACCATGCCTTAGGTTAAATGAAATACTTGGTATGCCTTTACCTAACTCTTTTTTTGATACAAATTTTGGTTGATACTTTCTAAACGTCCAACTAATTGGAGAAATATCAAACATACTTTGATGGTTGGACACAAAAATAAGTGAACAATTTTCTGGTAACTTATACGAATTATTAACCTTTACAACGACTCCTAGAATTAATAGTGTTTTGGATAAAAACCAGTTCATGTAATCTACCACCAACTGATGTCCTTTATATCCAAATATTTTTAAACCCAACCATTGTAATGGATGAAATATAACTAGACTTAAAAAAAACACCAATATAAAAATTGGTGATACTATATAACTTAAAATTTTCATTGAACTCTAATAAAGGTTTCTACTTAGGCAGAAATGTTAGTTATTAAAACCAGTTACTCCAAGGTATTCTAGAAAGAATTAATAATAAAGCAATTCCGTAAAAGATTGCAAACGTTTTAAATTTTGCAGTGTCTTCTGTTTTCTTTTTATGTTTAGACCAACCTATTGTTATAAGTACAATAGCAATAATCATCATTAAAGGATGTTCTACCGCTAACAATCTTGCAGCTTTGTCTCCCATAACTTCACCCCCGTTAGCTTTTAATGCTTTATACCAAGGTGACATAAAATACCATCCTAAACCAATTAATAATTGAATATGAGATAGAATTAAGGTAAACAACCCTAATCTTAAATCTTTGTCTGTAAATGTTCTTTTTTTAATGACACCTGTAATAGCATTAAATACTGTAAAGATTAAAATTGCTAATACTAAATAAGCCCAATATGAATGTACGTCTTTCATTATATTTTTTAATAGATTTTTAAAGCTGTAAAGTTACTAATTTTAATAATAAAAAAACCACCTCATTTGAGGTGGTTTTAAGAATTTATGTAAGAAAAAGTTAATCTCTTACGTAAGTATCTCCATTTAAAACATATCTGTAAACTACATTTTGAGCAGAACCGTTATAAACAAAAACTGTAATTGCAAATTTTTGTCCTTCTTCCATACCTGAGAAGTGCGCATTAATTACTGTATTAATTACAGTGTCAATTTGCTCATCAGTCCAGTTAAAAGTACTGATGTTACCATAAGTATCTAAGTTTGCAACAGCAGCTGCAAAATCTGGATTTTCTCCATACGTATCTTTAATTAATGTATAATCTGCATCAACTAATTCATATTTAATAGTATTATCTGGTACCCAATTAGCACCGTCATGTGCTAACTGTAAAGAAGCAACTGTTGTAGACTCATGTGCCATCCAAACACCAGCTGTTTTTGTGTACGCATCTCCACGTATTTGCTCTCCACTTGAACTAGAAACATATTTATACAATACATTTAATACATCTCCTTCTAATGCATAAGGAAATTTAAGATTTAAGAATGCTGGTAAATAATCATCTGCAGAAGTTGAACTTCCAAAGTTTTCGATACCTATTGAAGCAAAATCTACATCAGTTAATGAGTAAAAACCATTATCAGATGGTAATGCCCAAGCACCACCAGTATAAGTATAAATTGCATTATACGTTTCTTTATTACCTACAGTTTCATCTTCTAAAGTTTCATTACTCATAATAGAAGACCAAGTGTTTGCAACACGGATACCATCAATAAGTGCAGTTGGTCCACCACCACCTTGACGAATTCCAATTTTATTTGCAGAATTACCAGAATTACCTGTACTAGTAGCTTCTGGGCTAGCTGGCTCTGTATCTGAAACAGTAGTTAAAACATATAAGTTAGAAATACCAGTTTCTACTTCATATGAAGCTACTATTAGGTAAGTTGTATCTAAATCGTAAGCAGTTGTTCCGTAAGTTAATGAACTAGAACTAGCACCTATACCAAATAATACTTTTCCATTACCATCACTTTTAGCTCCAGTTCTTGCAGAAAAACTAAAACCTTCTTCTTCCATTAAGTGGAAAAAATAAGTTCCGTCACCTACTTCACTTAATTTAATTAAAGCACTAGAGTATACTTTATTTGAAGTTAATTCTGGAGAAATAGCTGTATTTACATCTTCTGAACCAGCAGTAGAAATTTCTAATGCACCACCAACATTTGAAGATGGATAATCTGCCATTGTTAAACCTTCAGCTGCATACATTAATTCATTAGCAGCACCTGAATGATTAACCCAAGTTCCTGCAGAAATAGTTGTTAAATCTCCAGAAACTGTACCATAATCTAAAGTTTCATCTAAAGAAACCTCAGGAGTTACCGTAAATACGCTACCTGTATATTGGTCATAATAAGCAGATACATAATCTCCTTCATTAGCTTCGTCATATTCGCTTGTAATGATATCCGCTAAATAGTCTGCTGGCGTTGCAGTAACTTCAAACCCTAATAAAGTACTTCCGCTAGTTGCATAATCCTCTAAGCTTAAAGTATAGTTATCTACAGAAAAAGCATTTCCTACATATAAATCATATGAAACTAATGCAGCAGAACCTTTTCCCCAAACTGGGTATTTACCAGATAAAAAACCAGGTAAAGCTTCTTTTGCTTCATCTTCTGAATTAAAACTACCATAAGACAAGTCTAAAGTTTCATAATCTTCATCAGTAAGTGTATATACTACTTCCCCAACAATACCAGATGCATTAGCATCAACTTCTTCATATATATCTTCTAATGGATCACAAGAAGTGAAAACCATTGAAAAAACTGTTAATAATAAAAGTATTTTTTTCATTCTTTATGTTTTTCTAAAATTTAACTTTTAACCCTAAACTAAACGTTCTTCCTGCTCCATAATAAACTTGTGCAGTATCATAGTTTGAGTTTGAACCATTATCTGCATTTGAAATGTATTCTACATTAAAAAGGTTATTCACATTTGCATTTAATGTAGAAGATAAGCCAGCTATTTCGAAACCATGTCTAAGTCCTAAATCAAATAAATGAAAGTTAGGCATTTTCCATGTGTCAATTCCACTATCATCTACATCTGTTCTAGATGTAACATTCATAGTTGCATAGTTGTCTCCTGCGTAATTATAATCTAAAGAAACACTTGTTTTATCTAATAAGTCATATTTAAGACCTAAAGCAAATGTTGTTTGTGCAGCATTTGATACTTTTAAATCTTTTGCATATACTGTTCCACTAGATATAACATCTCCAGTAGCTTCATCAAATGTAGTAGCAGATGCATTATCTTTCCATCTCCAGTTTCCTAAAGAAGCCATACCTGTAACAGCTAATTTATCCATTGGTTTAAATAAGAAATCTACTTCAATACCTTGGTGTAAAGCGTCTAAACCTGTTACGTTAGATTTAATAACTGTGTTATTTGCTCCAGGAAGACTAAAAGTCATAAATCTATCTAACCAAGAAGTGTTGTATAAGTTAACGTTTGCAGAAAACATTTGTGATTTAAAACCATAACCTAATTCTACACTAAATACCTTTTCATTTAATGCTCCATCATATAAATCTACAGAATAATCACTATCAAATATATTGTCAAAAATTGGAGCTCTTGATAAATATCCAACATTAGCAAATACGTTTTGTACATCATCAATATTAAAGTTAACACCACCTTTTGTACTATATCCTAAGAAATCTGCTGATTCTGATTCTCTATCTTCAGCACCATAAGACATTCTATCTACTTTACTATATACAGAGTTAGATACAGAAGATGAGAAAAATACAGATAAATCATCTTTACTATATTCTAATTGTGCAAATAAACCATATCTACCAACATGACCATCATAGTCTTTACTAAATTTATCTCCAACTTTTAATGCTTGACCACCTGTTTTTTCATCAAGATCATCATTAAAGTAATATTGTCCACCTAAAAGGTCTGTTACCTCATACCAGTGAGAACCAACATAATCTCTTGCATCTATACCTCCAGAAAAAGTAATTGTTTCTGTTAACTCAGTTTTTAATGTTGATAAAATACCATACCATTCATGAGAATTCTCTGAAGAAGCAAAAATATCTGTTGCCCCATTAGCACCACTTGCTTTATTTTCTGCTACAATTAAATCAAAATCGATTGGTTGATCTATATCTCCTAATCTATAATCATTATTTGTAAATTTTGTTCCTTGAGTTCTTCTACCTCCACCTGAACCAAAAGATGCATAAACAGATGTAGTTAAGAATGTTTTATCAGAAATTGTCCAATCATAATTTACAGATAATTGAGGTTTATGATAAGAGTTAAAAGCAGTATTTTCTACTTTACCATCTCTGTAACCCCAATCTGGATTAAATCTTTGACCACCTTGTTCTGTAGCTCTATATTGTGCAATTGTTCTTTTATTGAATCTTTGACCATGTTCTTGGATTGTTCCAATAACGTTAAAAGATAATTTGTGATTATCATTAATTTGTTTAGAAACATTTAAGAAGTAATTAGTTCCTTCAAACTGTAATCCGTCTACATAGCCTTCTCCAGAGATTTTAGAAGCAGATGCTGTAACAGCAAAACCATTATCCATCATCCCTGTAGATAAAGTCATACCATATTTTTGATACCCATTATTACCAGTACTCATTGTTATAGCACCACCTTTTAAAGCATCTGTAGATTTAGAAATAATGTTAATTGTACCACCAATAGAAGGTACAGCTACTTTAGAAGCTCCTAAACCTCTTTGTACTTGCATTGCAGAAGTAACATCTGATAAACCAGCCCAGTTAGACCAATATACTGCTCCGTTTTCCATATCATTAACAGGAATTCCGTTAATCATAACAGCAATATTTTGAGTTCTAAACCCACGTAAGTTAATGTCTCCATCTCCATAACCACCACCTTGTTTAGTAGCATATACTCCTGGAGTAGATTTTAAAATTTCAGGAAATTCTTGACTTCCTAACTTAGCTTCAATATCTGCAGCTTTCACTGTAGAAACTGCCACTGGGGTTTTTCTACCAATAGCAAAAGAAGTTGCTGTAACAACTATTTCATCTAAAGCGCCAGCATCTTCAGTTAACTTAATCATTTTTAAATTAGCTTTTGAAGTAGAAAAAGTAACTTCTCTATTTGTAAAACCAATAAAAGAAATAACGACAGTGCCAGAATTAACATCTGCTGTTAGCGTAAATTTTCCATCAAAATCTGTTGATGTACCGTTTGTTGTGCCTTTCACAACAACACTTGCGCCCGGTAAAGGTTGGTTTGTATCATCTACAACCGTACCAGTAATTTTAGTTTGTCCTAAAACAGTAGCCGTTACTAATAGTAGTGCTACAAATAATAAGTTTTTAAAATTTCTCATTGTTTAATTTTATATTATTAAATGTTCTGCAAAATTCCTCTTTTTACAGACGTTTAATGTTAACTTAATGTTAAGGTTTAACAAAAAATTAAGACACCTAAAGCAATAAAACTATACTTTCTTAACTAAAAACTATACTATTACAATAAAATAAACTTGTATTTTAAGGTTACCAAATACTTAACAAAACGACAATAAAAATTGAAACCAAATAATTTAAAGACAGTAATCTAAAGACACCCTTATCATAGTGAGTCGATTTAGATAAATTCCTTTTGATTGTTAAGTAAAAGAGCCTATTTACAACACAAAAAAGCCTGCTATATAGCAGGCTTTTTTGTGTTGTAAATTTAAAGAAATCTTTAAGAATTACTCAATAATTTCTTAGCCATTTCTTTCCCTAACTCTACACCAAATTGATCATAACTATAAATGTTCCATAAAATTCCTTGTGTAAAAATTTTATGCTCATACATGGCAATAAGTTTCCCTAAAGAACGTGGAGTTAGCTTATCGAAAAGAATCGCGTTACTTGGTCTGTTTCCTTCAAAAACTTTGAAAGGCAACAGTTTTGCAATTTTATCTTCATCACCAGAAAACTTTAATTCTAAATGCACTTCTTCTTTTGTTTTACCAAAAGCCAATGCATCCATTTGCCCGTAATAGTTAGACATTAATTTTTTATGATGATCTGTTAAACCATATAAAGACTTTTTATATCCTATAAAATCTGCAGGAATTAATTTAGTTCCTTGGTGCACTAATTGCATAAAAGCATGCTGCATATTGGTACCTGTACTTCCCCAAACAATAGTACCTGTTTGGTAATTTACTTTGTCACCATTTCTATCTACCCCCTTACCATTACTTTCCATAATAGCTTGTTGTAAATAAGCTGGAAGTTTTGCTAAATATTGAGAATACGGTAAAACTGCTTCTGTTTCTGCACCATAAAAATTATTATACCAAACACTTAACAATGCTAAGATTACCGGAATATTATTCTCGAAATCTTCATTTTTATAATGAAGATCCATTTCTTCTGCTCCTTCTAAAAGTTCTTTATAATTATCATATCCTACAGATAAACTAATAGACAAACCAACACCAGACCAAAGTGAAAAACGACCACCAACCCAGTTCCACATAGGAAAAACGTTTGCTTTATCTATTCCAAAATTATCTACTGCTTCTAAGTTTGTAGAAACTGCCACAAAGTGTTTTGGGATATCAAAAATAGTTGCCGATTTTAAAAACCAATTTTTAAGCGTTTCCGCATTAGAAATAGTCTCTTGTGTTGTAAATGTTTTAGACACAATTACAAATAAAGTTGTTTCTGGGTTTAACGTTTTCATCACTTCAGAAACGTGATCCCCATCTACATTAGAAACAAAATGTGTTGTTAATTGGTTCTTGTAAAACTTTAAAGATTCTACAACCATATCTGGTCCTAAATCAGACCCACCAATACCTATATTAACAATATCTGTAATCGCTTTACCTGTATATCCTTTCCATTTACCAGAAATAACTTTGTTAGAAAAACTTTTAATTTTTCTTAAAGCAGCTTGTATTTGTGGCTTAATATTTTTTCCATCAACTAAAATAGGTTCATCAGAAGTACTTCTTAATGCGGTATGTAACACCTCTCTACCTTCAGTTACATTAATTACTTCACCTGCATATTGCTTATCTATTGCATCTTTTAAATCTACCTCTTTTGCTAAATCAACTAGCAATTTAATAGTTTCTTTAGTAACTCTATTCTTAGAAAAATCTACTAATAAATCATCAAAATTTAAAGAAAAGTCTTCTTTTCTATTGGTTTCTTTATCTAAATCTTTTATGCTGATATTTTTAATATCATTAAAATGATCTGTTAATGCTTTCCAAGCATTTGTTGTAGTTGGGTTGATGTTTTTTAAAGCCATTTTTATTTTAATTTTGTGCTATTCTTTCTATAACTTCTGGTTCTTCAACCGGAAGAATTTTGTTTTCTAATTGATATTTAAGCGGTTTAATAAACTCTAAATATTCTGGTAATAAACTTTTCTTTAAAGGTTCTGCAGAAGGTAATTTTTCTTTAAATGGATCTACTTGCTGTCCATGTTTCCAAAAACGATAACAAACATGAGGTCCACCAGTATTACCTGTCATACCTACGTAACCAATAACGTCTCCTTGTTTTACATATTGACCTTTCTTTACATTCTGATTTCTCATGTGTAAATATTGGGTTGAATATGTACTATTGTGCTTAATTTTAACAAACTTACCATTACCACCTCTTCTTGTAGATTCTACAACAGTTCCACTTGCTGTTGCTAAAATTGGCGTTCCTATTTTTGCTGCAAAATCGGTACCTTTATGAGGTTTAATTTTATTACCATAATAGGCAATTCTTCTTCTTAAATTATATCTTGATGATATTCTGTATTGAAACTTAATAGGAGATTTTAAAAACTGACTACGCAACATGTTTCCATTCTCATCATAATACTCAGGAATCCCTAATTTAGAATCTGAAATAAATCTAAAGGCTAGTAAATTTGCACCATTATGGTTAAAAACTGCTGATTTAATATTTCCGTATCCAGCAAAAAGAGAATCTTTTATATATTTCTCTTCAAAAACAAGCTTAAATGAATCTCCTTTTTGAAGTTTGTAAAAATCTAAAGTCCAAGCATAAATATCTGCAACTGCATACGTTAAACTTGATGATAAATGCAAACTATCCATTGTATTAGATAGATTAGAATAAATGACTCCTTCTACAACTCTTTCAACCGTTTTTATTGGCTGTGCATAAACATGTGCTTTAATTATTGAATCTTTAAAATCAATAACTGTCGCATTTATTACACTGTTTTTATAAATAAAAACCTTAGCCTCTGCTAAGGAATCTTTACTCGATAAAATTAAATAAGGTTTCCCTGCTCTTAATCTTCTAACATCAAACTCTTCTCTTATTGAGTTAGATATTTCGCTAATTTTAGGGTAACCAACATGGTGTCTATCTAAAATTTCACCAAAACTTTCTCCACTTCTAATAGTGTCCTGAATTATTTTATAATCATCTGTATTATACCCATATTTAAAAACAGGTTTAGGTTTTACTTTTTTTGGAGGTGTAACGGTTTTCTCAACCTCTTTCTTACAAGATGATATAGAGGTAATTAAGACTAAAAGGAAGATTATTTTTCTCAAGAATAGGTGCTATTGAATGTGGTTTCAAAAGTACAAATAAAAAATATTTCTAAGGCCGCTATCTTTATGAACTTCCGATAACGGTTTCGTTAAAAATTTCTTAATTTTTAACGAAAGGATTTGCCAAGCCCTTATACGTCTCTAGTTCAGCTCTTAAAGAGCCAACAGCTAAGTCTGCTTTAATTTTTATTGGAATTTTATTGGCATCAGCAGTTATCCAAAGTGTAACACTTTCTTGTGCTTTAAAAACTCTACCAGATTGCACCAAAGGTCTAAAAATTAACGTATTTACTTTTCCGAATTTTGTTTTTAAGGTTTCTGTACCTAAGAAACGTAATTTAAAAGGATATACTTGAGAATCTAAAAACATATCTATCGCAATTTCCTCACCTATTTTCATACCTGAAACATCTTTATTTCTTAAATAGTAAAAAGAAGAAAGTATGTCTTGTACATTCGTAAAAGCCACAGAAGTATCTTTCTGAATAGTAAAATCCTGAACGTAAGCTTTCTTAGAGTTATAATTAAAAGAAGTAATTCTATGTTTTTTATAACCACCTTCATCAATCTTTCTTTTAAAAAGATAAGGTTTTACGGAATCTTTATCAAAATAAGATTCATATACATCATCTACTTCAAAAAACCATTTTATCATCCCAGAAGTCCAACCTTTTCCTTTTGTATAAAAAACTGTTTTGCCATTAAGCTCTTTTTCATTCACTTCTAAAACCGCAGTTCCAGCTCTTAAAAAACCACTGTAACTCATTTTATAACGTAATGACTCTCCGCTTTTAAAAGCTTTTAAATTATCTTGACTATTAGTAGTTGTCAAAAAAACAAGGGCAAAAAATAATAGGGTATATCTTTTCATAAAAATCAAACTTATAAAAAAGTAATGACAATTACCGTTCCAAAACGATAAAAAGCAACTTATTAACTATTTAATACTGTATCCTTAAGGAATAAATAACCTTAAAATGTTCCCCAGTTTTTCAATTCCTCTTCGCTCCATAAATATGGATAAAATATTCTTCGTTGGTATTTCGGGTGCATATATTTACGCCAACTACTACCTCCCGTTGCTTCTAAATCTTTCTCTTTACCACCAATATATTTTGCTGCCGCATTATAATGTGCCATTACCCATTTTACATTTACAGTATAATCATAATGACGCATGGCTTTAATTAATTCTTCATTTTCTTGAACTTCTTTGGGCAATTGTTTAAACTTTAAAGACAGGTTAATATCATTATAATCTTCCATAAAATCTATAAAATCTCCCATATATTTTTGTTCAAAAAGATTTAATAAGGTTGATTTTTGGCCCGTAGTATAATTTTTACCAGCTGCTTGCCAATACAAGTGATTGTAGGCGTTTTTAAAAGACGAATTTCTATCTATTTCATCTCTAAAACGCACATCTATTAAATTGATTAATTCTGTAGATGCAAATTCTATTTTCCGATACTGAGCAGATTGAAAACCACTAGCAGGCGTTAATGTATTTCTAAATTTTAAATATTGTTCTTTTTCCATTCCGTCTGCCATCACATTAAAAGAACTACACAACATATCAAAATATCGACTGATTCTACCCAAATGCAAAGAAAATTTATCTGCAGTGACTTCAATTGTTTTGGCAACCTGATCAATTTCCCACAAAATCATTTTAAATAACAACTCGTTTACTTGATGATACATGATAAAAACCATTTCATCTGGTTGTGTGGTTCTTGGGGTTTGCAAGCCTAAAAGTGCATCTGTTTGAATATAATCCCAATACGTAATTGGAGTACTCCACAACAAACCTTCTAGCATAGAATCTACAGGAACGCCTAATTTATCGTACTTTTCTTCTATTGCTTTTAGTATTTCGTCTCTATTCATGCTTTTAAAATCTATATTTTTAGAGTCAAGAGACAAGATAAACTTTGATTCTTGGACTTTAATGGCAATTTAATATAAAAATTGATATTAATAGCGCAATACATATTCCCAGTTCGTATTAATTCAATTTATACCTACAAGGTTTTTGAAACCCTGTAGGATATTGAGTATGCAACTGTTTACTGCTAGTGAAATCTTAGTATTTACTAAAGAGTTCCTCTTTTTGCTTGCTCTCTTTCTATCGATTCGAACAATGCTTTAAAGTTTCCTGCTCCAAAACCTTTTGCCCCCATTCTTTGAATAATTTCGAAAAACAAGGTTGGCCTGTCTTCTACCGGTTTGGTAAAAATTTGTAATAAATACCCTTCTTCATCAGCATCTATCATAATACCTAAATCTTTTAACTTTTCGATATCTTCTCTTAATTCATGACTGTATTCTTGTAATCTTCCAGGAACTGCATTATAATATTCCTCTGGTGGCGTTGATAAAAACTCTACTCCGTTAGCTTTTAATTGGCCCACCGTTTTTATAATATCATCTGTAGCAACTGCAATATGTTGCACACCCGAACCTTCGTAAAAATCTAAATATTCTTCAATTTGAGAACGTTTTTTCCCTTCTGCAGGTTCATTTATTGGGAATTTGATTCTTCCATTTCCGTTAGACATTACTTTACTCATTAACGCAGAATATTCTGTGTGAATTTGCTTGTCATCAAAAGATAAAAAGTTAACGAAGCCCATAACATCTTCATAAAACTTCACCCATGTATTCATTTGATTCCAACCAACATTACCTACCATGTGGTCTATGTATTTTAAACCTGCCCCTGGCGGATTGTAATCTGATTCCCATTTTTGAAAACCTGGTAAAAATGCGCCTTTGTAGTTTTTACGCTCAACAAACATATGTACGGTTTCTCCGTACGTATAGATTCCTGCTCTTACAACTTCACCGAACTCGTCTTTTTCTACGGTTGGTTCCATATAAGATTTCGCTCCGCGGGACGTTGTTTCTGCATACGATTTTCTAGCATCTTCTACCCAAAGTGCAATAATTTTTACGCTGTCGCCATGTTTTACAATATGGTTGTTAATTGGCGATTTGCTATTTAGCGGAGTTGTTAACATCAACTTTATTTTGTCTTGTGTTAATACATAACTTACCGAATCTTTTGAACCCGTTTCTAAACCACGATATGCGTGCGACTGAAACCCGAATGCTGTTTTGTAAAAGTGAGCTGCTTGTTTTGCATTACCAACGTAAAACTCTACGTAATCTGTTCCTAACAATGGAAGGAAATCTTGTGCACCTTCAAATATTTTTTCTAAACCGTAGTTTACTGATTTTATTTCTTTTGCCATCTTTATATTTTGTAGACCTCACAGGTTTTAAAAACCTGTGAGGTCTTATTTTTTATTATTTTAATTACACGCAACCCTTTCAGGGATATTAAAAGTATTTTAATTGATATTGCCCTTTAACAAAGCTATCTGCCAGCAGAAATTCTTAGCCCTAATTGCAGTGACATCCTTTTTGTTTTTTACAAAAAGATATAACGAAAAGCAGGAAATAGCTTCTAAAAATTATGCTACTCTAACCACGATTTAAAATAGTCTTCATCGGCAATTTTCATGGCTTCTTCAGTAACCATTAAAGGCTTAAAAGTATCTACCATAACGGCCAATTCTTCGGTTTTTGTTTTACCAATACTTTTTTCTATGGTTCCTGGGTGTGGACCATGTGGAATTCCGGCTGGATGCAAGGAAATATGACCTTGGTCGATGTCGTTTCTACTCATAAAATCGCCATCTACATAATATAAAACCTCGTCAGAATCTATATTACTGTGGTTATATGGTGCAGGAATTGAGTTTGGATGATAATCATATAAACGTGGCACAAAACTGCAAATTACAAATGTGTTTGTTTCGAAGGTTTGATGCACTGGTGGCGGTTGATGAACGCGACCCGTTATCGGCTCAAAATCATGAATTGAAAATGCATACGGAAAATTATAACCGTCGTAACCCACTACATCAAAAGGATGCGAAGCGTAAATCATTTCTATAATCTCGCCTTGTTTTTTTACTTTGATTAAGAAATCGCCTAACTCATTATAGGTTTCTAATTCTTCTGGTCTTCTTAAATCTCGCTCGCAAAATGGCGAATGCTCTAACAACTGACCAAAGTAGTTTCTGTATCTTTTTGGTGTATATACTGGCGAATAGGATTCTACAATAAAAAGTCTGTTGTTTTCATCATCGAAATCTAGTTTGTAGATAATTCCACGTGGAATTACCAAGTAATCGCCGTATTTAAAGTTGATATTACCAAGATGTGTTCTTAATTTCCCGGTTCCTTTATGAATGAAAATAACCTCATCTGCATCTGTGTTTTTATAGAAATAATCTGTGGTCGACTTTTTGGGTGCTGATAAAATAATATTACAATCAGAATTTGTTAAAACAATTTTTCTACTTTCTAAATAGTCATTTTCTGATGGAACTTGAAATCCGCGAAAACGATACGACTGAATGTTATTTGCTTTGGCAATTTTTGGTTTTACAGAATATTGTTTACCTATATATTTAACCATGGTTGGTCTGTGCTCGTGATATGAGTTGGTAGACATTCCGTCGAAACCAATGGTACCAAACAATTGTTCATAATACAAACTGCCGTCTTTTTTACGAAATTGCGTGTGTCTTTTGGGTGGAATTGTCCCTAGCTTATGATAAAAAGGCATAATTTTAATGTATTAAATGATTAAAAAAATGAATGAATAAAACCTAAATAGTTCTTTGAATAAAGATTTAGATTTTAATTAAGAGATTATGAAACTAGTTCAGAATGACAGCACATTGCTCATCATTCTGGATTTCGCTTTATAAAGAATTTAAGATATATAAGTAAGTCTAAAAACATCGCAATCGATTTCGTTGTTCTACAAATATAACAAAAGATTGTTAGAAGATTGATTTACAGAATTAAAAACTATAATCTTAAAAAATCTTGAAAAGGAGTAAATGCTATTAAAAGAATTAAAATACACGCTAAAATAGTAATCAAAGAAGACGTTTTTATTTCTGCAGTTTTAAAACCAACATCTGTACTATTAGATTGTAGTAAAATATCATTTGATTGATATAATGGATGGTCTAATTTACTTTTTGGAGAATTATTTTTTGGAATCTTGTGGTAATAAAAAAGTAAAAATGAAATTACTACAAATGAACCAAAACTAAACATTAATAAATCATATGCAGTTAAAACCCTATCGTAAAAAGGAAAAAAAGGTAATAAATTAAGGCTATTCATCGTTTATAATTTTATCTAAGATAAGTAAAAAAATTAAAAAGACCCTTCAGGTTTTTGAAACCTGAAGGGTCTTTTTAATAATATTATAAAACTAGTTAAAAATTATAAGTTAATTACTCTATCTTTTTAACCACGGCTTTTGGCGCTTCTTTTTTAGATCCGTCAAAACCTTCTACACCTCCAACAGTTGTGTACTTCATTACATATTTTTTATCTGGAAAAATACGTTGATACGCACTCTGACACATTAAAGTAGCTTCGTGAAATCCACAAAGAATTAACTTTAATTTACCTGGATAGGTATTTACATCTCCAATGGCATAAATTCCCGGTATATTGGTCTGGTAATCTAACGCATTGTTTACTTTAATGGCGTTTTTTTCTATTTCTAATCCCCAATTTGAAATTGGACCTAGTTTTGGTGACAAACCAAAAAGTGGAATAAAATGATCTGCTTCAACGATAAAAGGTTCTTCTCCTTTTTTAACAACAGAAACTCCGGTTACTTTATCTGTACCCTCAATTCCTTTTACTTCTGCAGGCGTTATCATGGTAATTTTACCAGCATCTTTTAATTCTTGCACTTTGTCTACAGAATCTAAAGCTCCTCTAAATTCGTTTCTTCTGTGAATTAATGTTACAGATGAAGCGACGTCTGTTAAAAATATAGACCAGTCTAATGCAGAATCTCCTCCACCAGAAATGACTACTTTCTTATCTCTATAAAACTCCGGATCACGAATAATATATTCTACTCCTTTGTCTTCGAAATCTGCAATATTTGGAATTGGTGGTTTTCTTGGCTCAAAAGAACCTAAACCACCTGCAATTGCTACTATTTTTGCATGATGTTTTGTCTCTTTATTTGTAGTAACTACAAAAGTACCATCTTCTTGTTTATCTATTGTTTCTGCACGTTCTCCTAATGTAAAACCTGGTTCAAATTGTTTAATTTGCTCCATTAGTTTATCCGTTAAATCGCCTGCTAAAATTTCTGGATAGGCAGGAATATCATAAATAGGTTTCTTAGGATAAATTTCTGAACATTGTCCGCCTGCTTGCGGCAACGCATCTATTAAATGACAACGTAATTTTAATAAACCTGCTTCGAAAACAGTAAATAAACCTGTGGGTCCTGCACCAATAATTAAGATATCTGTAGTAATCACTTTTTTTTATTTTGTCTTTACAAAGAACGAAGCAATCTCTACATAAATAGATTGATTGCTTCGTTTTTTATAATAATGCTACTTTATTTATTTATCCTAATGAGCGCGTTAGGGATTGCAATGACATCCTTTTTATTTCTTTTTGAAATAAAAAGATACAATGTAAAGCCCGACCTTTAGGTAACGCCCAAAATTATAGTATTTCAAATATCTAAAAACTGATTAAAATCAGTTTAGGCAACATTTATTACTTCTGTAATTTGTGGCGCATACTTTTTTATAGTTGCTTCAACGCCATTTTTTAAGGTCATTTGATTTACAGAACATCCTGTACAAGCACCTTCTAGTTGAACATTAACAATATTATCTTCTATAGATAAAAGTTTAATATTGCCTCCATCACTCATTAAAAAAGGGCGAATTTCTTCTAACGCTTTTTCTACATTATTTAATGTTTCTTGTGCTGTCATATGCTTATTTTTTCACTGAACTACAACCGCTCATTGTTGTAATTCTAACAACTTCTGTTGGTGGTAAATCTGCGTTTCTTTTTAATAATTCTGCAACCATTTCTTTCGTAATATCATTAAATGATTTTTCTAAAATAGTTCCGTTTTGTAAAGCTACCGGATGACCAACATCTCCTGCTTCTCTAATACTTTGTACTAAAGGAATTTCTCCTAAAAATTTAGTTTTAATGTCTTCTGCTAAATTTTTAGCACCGTCTTTACCAAAGATATAATACTTGTTATCTGGCAATTCTTCTGGTGTAAAATACGCCATATTTTCAATGATTCCTAAAACTGGCACATTAATGTTTTCTTGTTGAAACATTGCAACTCCTTTTTTAGCATCTGCCAACGCAATATTTTGTGGTGTACTTACTACAACTGCTCCGTTAATTGGTAAAGCTTGTACAATTGATAAATGTACATCTCCCGTTCCTGGAGGTAAATCGATTAAAAGAAAGTCTAACTCGCCCCAATTACCATCAAAAATTAATTGATTTAATGCTTTTGATGCCATTGGTCCACGCCAAATTACTGCTTGGTTTGGGTCTGTAAAAAAGCCTAATGATAATAATTTAACTCCGTAGTTTTCTACAGGTTCCATTTTAGATCTACCATCTACATTTACAGAAAGTGGTCTTGCTTTTTCTACATCGAACATGATGTGTTGTGATGGCCCGTAAACATCGGCATCTAAAACACCTACTTTAAAGCCCATTTTAGCTAAAGAAATAGCCGTATTTGCAGTTATTGTAGATTTACCAACGCCACCTTTACCAGATGCAATTGCAATAATGTTTTTAATATTAGGAATTGCTTTCCCTTTAATTTGATTCGGATTTACTTTCTCTGCAGGCTTTTCTACTTTTACAGTAACTTTTACAATGATTTGTTCGCCAACATTGGTTTGAATTGCTTTGGTAATTTCCGTTTCAACCTTCTTTTTTGCTTGTAAAGTTGGGTTACTAATAGTAACATCTACCTCAACTTCATCTCCAAAAGTAACAACGTTAGTAACATTATTGTTTTCTATTAAACTTTTACCTTCTCCGGGAGCGGTAATTGTTTCTAATGCCTTGTATATATCTTGTTTCTTAAAACTCACGTTTTCTTATATTTAATCTTACTTGCAAAGATACGTCTTACTGCTCAGAAAAGAAAGTTTGTAGATTGCGATTATTTATGAATTGATAGGTTGAAATTATAGACACCAATTTCACAAATCGTACCAATGGTTTTGTAATTATTTAGGAAAAACTAAGACAACTCTTCCATAGGGTTCCAAAATACTTTTTCTAAATCCTGAATTTGGTTTTCTATTACAATAATCCCTTCGCTTTCTAGTAATTGCTGCATAAGGTTTGTACCGTCAAAATGATGTTTGCCTGTTAGTAATCCTTTTCTGTTAACGACTCTGTGCGCTGGAACATCTTCTAGATTATGTGCTTTATTCATTGCCCAACCTACCATTCTTGCAGATCTTGCAGCTCCTAAATAAGTTGCAATTGCTCCGTAACTAGTAACTTTTCCATGCGGAATTAAGCGAGCTACTTGGTAAACTTTATCAAAAAAATTATCGGATTCTTTCACGTTGTGAAGGTAATGATATTCTAAGAAAGTTATGTCACAGGGTTTTTAAATAAAAAATGACACAAATTTCACGGATTATCACTGATGGATGTTGTGGAAAGTTATTACACTGAGATTCGCAGAGAAAAATAGCTATTCATGGAAAAGCACTTCGACAGGCTCAGTGTGACAGTAGATAGTTTAATTGGATTAATCGAAAATAAAGATTAATAGTTGTGATCTAATGAGATTCCTAAATCGCCTAAAAAGGCTCATTTCGGAATGACAAATGGGAATTTTAAAAACTATAAATGAAATAGATTTCAGAATCTAAAACGACCTACTTTTAATTTTTGTTATAATTCAAGCTTTATGGAATGGTAAGTGTCCAAAGAACTCAGTGGTCTGGACACGATAATGGAAGAAAACGTAGAATTTTAGAAAATTAAAATAAGTCTAGATTTTTTTGTTTCGTTTTTATCAATAGAAAAAAGAAAATAAAAAGTTATTACACAGAATTCCACAGAGAAAACCAGCTATTCATGGAAAAGCACTTCGACAAGCTCAGTGTGACAATAGAAAGTTTAATTAGAATAATCGAAAATCAACATCAATAGTTGTGATGTAATGAGATTCCTCAATCGCAAAAAAAAGGCTCATTTCGGAATGACAAATGGGGAAGTTAATTAAGTAATAGATAATTTAATTCCCCGTAATGACACATTAATACTTTAATCTAAATTTAATGTAGGTAATAGGTTTATCTACTTCTAAATATTGTTTTTCGTAAAAAGTTTGTGTTTCTGTAACTTCTTTTGGTGCGCCTTCATTCTTATATACAGTATGGTTAGCATATAAAATTTCATGACCTTCACCATGCAACAAACCTAACGTATACCCATGCATAAACTCTGAATCTGTTTTTAGATTCATAATTCCTTCTTCATTAAGAATATGATGGTATTTTTTCATAAAACTAGAATTTGTCATTCTATGTTTTGTGCGTTGAAATTTTATTTGTGGATCTGGGAAAGTGATCCAAATTTCTGAAACTTCATTTTCAGCAAAAATAAAATCGACCAACTCAATTTGAGTTCTTACAAAAGCTACATTGTCTAGATTTTCTTCTATTGCAGTTTTTGCTCCTCTCCAAAAACGAGCGCCTTTTATATCGATACCAATATAGTTTTTATTCGGATTTCTTCTAGCCAAAGCAATGGTATATTCTCCTTTACCACACCCTAACTCTACAACAATAGGATTGTTATTACCAAAAAAAGAATGCCATTTACCCTTATGAGAAAAATCTGTTACAACTTCTTCTCTAGTTGGTTGAATGACATTATTAAACGTTTCATTTTCTTTGAAACGTTTTAATTTATTTTTACTTCCCAAATTGTTATTTTAAGCTTTATCTTCCGTTCCTTCTCTCTTAAACTTAAGAGTTTGTCCCAACCAATATGCGAATAAACATAATAAAACTAATAGAAATCCCCAATTAACGGCATTAGAAATCCACCAACCATAATCTGCATTTGCTACAGTTAAACGTAACCAATGGAATGGCGTAAATAATAAATCGGTAAATAAACTACCAATCCATCTAAAAATATTGCTTGCTATCATAACTTAATTATCTTTACGCTGCAAAAATAACAAAAGAAACGATGCTAGCCAATTTTTTAGAGAAATCTAAACCAATCAATTTTATAGTCTATTTTGGACTCTTTTTTTGCTTCTTTATAATTACTGTTTTTTCTAACTTGTTAACAGATAATTTCACTTGGCTAAAAACCATGGAAAACATCTCTTTTTTAGGACTCTTTTTAATTGTTTTTTTCTTCTACAATTTTATAGTCTCAAAAAATAAATTAACGTTCGACCACTCTTATGCTTTCTTTATTTTTATATTAACAAGTATTCTTTTCACACCCAAGCTACTAGGACTTAAAGCCTTACTAACATTAATAATTTACCTCCTTTTTTTAAGAAAAATATACAGTTTACGTTCTCCTAAAAAGGTAATTCAGAAATTATTTGATAGTGGTTTTTGGTTAGGTATTCTCTTTATAATAGAACCTCTTACCTTGATTTTTCTCATTCTAATTTACGCATCTATTTTATTGAGAAAAAAGGTTTCTTTTCATACGCTACTAACTCCAATTATTGGGTTTATTTCTCCATTAATCATCTATTTTGCGTACTTATTTTGGTATGATTCTAGCGAAGAATTTCAGCAACTTTTCACTTTTAATACTATAAATAATGTATTTATTTATAAAAAAGACTCTACACTATGGATTTTTGGAACCATACTTTTACTAACTGTAAGTTCTATATTCTTAAAATCCCCGAAAGCGTTATCTGTAAATAATTCTTTTAAAAAGAGTTGGATTGTTTTAATTATCAACTCAATTATCGCAGTTGCTTTTGCTTTAGTAATTACCGAAAAGAGTGGAGCTGAAATTGTTTATTTTTTGATTCCTGCATCTGTAATTATTGCAAATGGTTTTGAGGTAATTGAAAAGATGATTGTTAAAAATATACTATCAGGATTACTTTTAATAGGTACAGTGATTACTTATTTCTTACTATAATTTAGTTCCAAAAGCTAAATCGCCAGCATCTCCTAGACCAGGGACTATATATCCTTTACTATTTAACTCATCATCTATTGCTGCAATCCATAAATGTGTGTTTTCTGGAAATTTATCTTTTATAAACTCGATTCCTTCCTTAGAAGCAATAACCACCAAAATATGAATTTCTGCAGGAGTTCCTTGTTTTTTTATCGCCTCAAAAACAGATACTAAAGATTGACCTGTTGCTAACATCGGATCTAACAATAATAATGTTTTGTTTTCTATTGATGGAGCTGCAAAATACTCTACTACAATTTCAGATTCAGCATCGTTGTTTGGATGATGACGATACGCAGAAATAAAAGCATTTTCTGCATCATCAAAATAGTTTAACACCCCTTGATGCAAAGGTAATCCCGCTCTTAAAATTGAACATAAAACAACGTCGTTATTAAATAATTGTTCTGTTTTTTTACCTAAAGGAGTTTCAATAGAAACATTTTTATAAGAAAGGTTTTTACTTAATTCGTAGCCTAAAACCTCACCAATTCTTTCAATATTTCTTCTAAAACGAAGTGAATCTTTCTGAATGTTAACATCTCTAATTTCTGCAATAAATTTATTAAGAATAGAATTTCCTTCTTGTAAATGGTGAATAATCATTGTAAATAATTTTAGAACAACAAATGTAAAGCAATTGTATAAATTTGTATCTTGCATCTACACAAAAGATTAAAACATTAACAAAAAACTAAAAAATGGGAATTTTTTCATTCATTAAGAATGCTGGAGCAAAAGTTTTTGGCATTGGAAAAACTACAGAAGAAGAAAACGCAGATAAATCTGAGCAATTAAGAAATGCTATTACTGCTTTAAATTTAGAAGTTACAGATTTAGGTATAGAAGTAGCAGATGATGCTGTAAAACTTTGGGGAGAAACCGCTGACTTAGCTACCAAAGAAAAAGTAGTTTTAGTGGTAGGTAATACCAATGGTATTGCATCTGTAGAAGACAACTTAACGGTTGCAGAAATAGAGGTAATTGAAGAAGCAGAAATGGCTCAATTTCATACAGTAGAAAGTGGAGACACTTTAGGTAAAATTGCCAAAACTTATTATGGTAACGCAATGAAGTACCCTGTAATTTTTGAAGCAAACAAACCGATGTTATCACATCCAGATAAAATATACCCTGGTCAGGTATTAAGAATACCGCCTTTAGTAGACTAATTAAAAATCAACCAACCAAATTAGAAGAGTTTCAAAATATATTTTGAAACTCTTTTTTTATCCCTTAAATTAAAAATTATTCTCAACTTTGCATGCTAATTTAATAATCCAATTTTTTTGAACATAGATAAGAGAACATTAGCATTAATTGCCGTTACCATAGCCACTATAATCTACGGACTAAATTACTCAATAGCTAAAGAAGTAATGCCTATTTACGTAAAACCCTTTGGTTTTATTTTAATAAGAGTTTTTGGAGCAACTATAATTTTTTGGAGCCTTGGTTTATTTATTAAATCTCAAAAAATAGAAAAATCTGATTATCTAAAATTACTCTTAGCAGCCATTTTTGGAATTAGTTTGAATATGCTCTCCTTTTTTAAAGGTTTAAGCTTAACAACACCTATTAGCGCTTCCGTTATTATGGTTACATCACCAATTATGGTTTTAATTTTTTCTAGCATATTAATTAGAAAAGCCATTGGAAAACTAAGAATATTAGGCGTAATCATTGGTTTAGTAGGTACTGTTTTACTTATTACGTATGGTAATTCATCTGGTACAAGCGGTACAAATAGCAATTGGGGAAATTTTTTAATTTTTGTAAATGCCACTTCTTATGGTTTATATTTAGTGATCTCCAAAAGTTTAATTCACAAATATCATCCAATTACGCTTGTTAAATGGCTGTATTTAATTGGGTTCATTTTTGTACTCCCTTTTGGTTACCAAGAATTTATAGAAGTCAATTGGCAAGAAATACCTACAAATATTTACGGGAATATTGGCTTTGTTATTGTGTTTACTTCTTGTGTTACTTATCTTTTTAATTTATATGGTTTATCAAAATTAAAACCTACAACCGTTAGTGTTTTTACCTATTTACAACCTGTTATTGCAACAATTTATGCTTTAATTATTGGTAGTGATTCTTTAAACCTTATTAAAGTTGGCGCAACAATACTTATTTTTTGTGGTGTTTATTTAGTAACCAGACAAGTAGAAAAATAGACGCTAATTGAACCAATAAACAAGCTTTGTTCGTTCAAATTAGAGAAATTCATCAGCATAAAAATTAGTGCGAATCTGTATAATATGTGTCTTTATCATTTTCAATGATTTACAAGTGCATTCCCTTAAAAATTCTGTGAAATAAAAACTATATTTGCCCCTCATCTAAAATGTTGATTTTATGATTCAATCTATGACTGGTTATGGCAAGTCTGTATTACAATTACCTACTAAAAAAGTAACCATAGAAATTAAATCTTTAAACAGTAAAAACCTCGATTTAAACGTTCGTATTCCTTCTTATTATAAAGAGAAAGAATTGGCTGTGCGTAAAAAACTAGCAAGCTCGTTAGTTCGTGGTAAAGTAGATTTTTCAATTTTTGTAGAAATGACTGCAGATGAAACGTCTACAACTATTAATCACGGAGTGGTAAAGGAATATATGCAACAACTAAGAAATGTTGTACAAACCGGAACTTCTGATGATGTTGAATTATTGAAAATGGCCGTAAGAATGCCAGACGCTTTAAAAACAGAACGTGAAGAGTTAGATGAAAATGAATGGAACCTAATCAACGAAAGTGTAGATATTGCTATTAAAGATATTGTACAATATAGAATTGATGAAGCTGCTTCTTTAGAAATAGATTTTAAAGAAAGAATTGCTAATATTAAAACCTATTTAGAAGAAGTAAAAGCTTTAGATGGAGATAGAGTAGAAAACGTAAAAACACGTTTAAAAAAGGCTATCGACGATTTAAAAGTAGATACTGATGAAAACCGTTTTGAACAAGAATTGATTTACTATCTAGAAAAATTAGATATTAATGAAGAGAAAGTTCGTTTAGCAAATCATTTAGATTATTTCTTACAAACAATGGAGTCTGAAGATTCTAATGGTAAAAAACTAGGATTTATTGTTCAAGAAATGGGACGAGAAATAAACACCACAGGTTCTAAAGCTAATTTTGCGCCTATGCAAAAAGCGGTAATTCAAATGAAAAACGAGCTAGAACAAATTAAAGAACAAATTTTAAACGTATTGTAAGATTTTCTGCAAGGTTTAAAAAACCATGTAACTATTACAATATTCTAATTACAAGATGCTAAAGCAAGTTTAGCATGACAAATAATAAAATATATGTCAGATTTTAAAGGAAAATTATTCGTCTTTTCTGCACCTTCTGGTTCAGGTAAAACAACCATTGTACGTCATTTATTAAAGCAAGAAAGATTCAACCTAGAGTTTTCTATTTCTGCTACTTCCAGAGCACCAAGAGGAGAAGAAAAAGATGGTGAAGATTATTATTTTATCGACCTAAAAGAGTTTAAAAACAAAATTAAAGGCGATGAATTTTTAGAATGGGAAGAAGTTTATAGAGACAACTTCTACGGAACTTTAAAAAGCGAAATTGAGCGTATTTGGGCTTTAAAAAAACATGTTATTTTTGATATTGATGTAGTTGGTGGATTGCGTATTAAAAAGAAATATCCAGAAGAAACATTGTCTGTTTTTGTAAAACCACCAAGTGTAGATGAGTTAAAAATCCGTTTAAAAAAACGTTCTACAGAAAGTGAAGACAAAATAAACATGCGTATTGCAAAAGCTTCTGTAGAATTAGCAACGGCTCCACAGTTTGATAAGATTATAAAAAATTACATTTTAGAAGATGCTTTGCAAGAAGCGGAAGAGTTAATGAGTGATTTTTTGGAATTGAACTAAGAGACAAGACTAGAAAGGAAACAAGAGTCAAGATTAAATAGAGAATAAAGAAAAAGTATTTTTTTGAAAACAAAATAATCTTGCTTCTTGATTCTAAAATCTTTAAAAGGAAATGAGTAAAATAGGTTTATATTTTGGCACGTTTAACCCAATGCATATTGGGCATTTAATTATTGCCAATCATATGGTAGAAAATTCTGATTTAGATGAAATCTGGATGGTTGTTACACCTCACAATCCGTTTAAGAAGAAAAGCTCTTTGCTAGATAATCATGAACGTTTTGAAATGATTTATAGAGCAACTGCTAATTACCCAAAAATTAAACCATCGGATATTGAGTTTAATTTGCCACAACCTAATTACACCATTCATACGTTAGCACATGTTTCTGATATGTATCCAAACAAAGAATTCTGCTTAATTATGGGTGAAGACAATCTAAAAAGTTTACATAAATGGAAAAATTATGAAACTATTTTAGAACATCATCACATTTATGTCTACCCTAGAATTGCTGATGGTGAAATGGATGATCAATTTAAAAACCATGCTAAAATTCATAAAGTAGAAGCTCCTATTGTTCAAATATCTTCTACCATGATAAGAAAGGCTATAAAGAACAAAAAAAATACGCAACCATTATTACCTAAAGAGGTTTGGGAGTACATAGATGAAATGAACTTTTACAATTCATAATTAAAATATATTTATATCACTCTTACACATAATATACTCTATGAGCGTTTCGTTGTATATTTGTTAAACATCAAATAAATATTTGTGGCTAAAAAAGATAAAAAAAAGGGAAAACTTAAACAAAAACTAACTGATAAATACAGATTGGTCGTTTTAAATGAAGACACTTTTGAAGAGCGTTTTTCATTAAAACTTTCAAGATTAAATGTATATGTTTTGGGTGGTTTTTTTTCTATATTATTAATAGCTAGTACCATTCTTCTAATTGCATTTACTCCTTTAAAAGAGTATATACCAGGCTACTCTTCTACTGCTTTAAAAAGAAAAGCAGCAAATTTAACTTTTGAAGCAGATTCCTTAAAAATTAAATTAGCAGTTTTAGAAAATTACACAAAAGCCTTAAGACCTGTTTTAACAGGAGAAATTCAACCAGAAAGTATAGATTCTATTCAGGCAGAAGCAAGACATCGTTTTATAGACGAGAGTGAATTGGCTGCCACAAAAGAAGATTCTTTATTTAGAGAAAAAGTAGAAAGTGAAACGCTATTTTCTATTGAACAAAACGCAAAAAGTAATGTTAAGGTGGTCTTTTTTGCCCCTTTAAACGGTACAATATCTCAAGTTTTTGATGCCACCTCTAAACACTTTGCAGTAGATATTACCGCAAAAAGCGGAACACCAATTAAGGCAACTGCAGATGGAACTGTTATTTTTTCTGGATGGACCACAGAAACAGGCTACGTTATTATTTTAAAACATGCTAAAGATTATATTTCTGTTTATAAACACAACGGAAACTTATTAAAAGAACAAGGAGACTTTGTAAAATCTGGTGAAGTAATTGCCACTATAGGATCTACTGGAGAATTAACTACAGGACCACATTTACATTTTGAACTTTGGAGCGGTGGATATGCCGTAAACCCAACAAATTTTATAGATTTTAAATAATGAGCATTAAATCATTTTTTGCGATTCCGTTTGCTAAAATTGCAACAAAAAAAGTTTATAAATGGGCCAATACCCCACATAAAACACAAGAAAAAGTTTTTAAAAATTTAATTTCTAAAGGAAGTAAAACAGCTTTTGGAAAAGATCATAATTTTGATACTATTTCTAATTATGAAGATTTTAAAAAACAAGTAAAAGTTACAGATTACGAAGGTTTAAGACCTTACGTAGATAGAATTGTAGCTGGAGAATCGAATGTACTTTGGACCGGAAAACCACTATACTTCGCAAAAACCTCGGGCACAACTTCTGGCGCAAAATTTATTCCGATTACCAAAGACTCGATGCCTACACATATTAAGGCGGCAAGAAATGCTTTGTTATTTTATATCAAAGAAAAAAACGACGCAAGTTTTGTGGATGGTAAAATGATTTTCTTACAAGGAAGCCCTATTTTAAGTGATAAGAACGGCGTAAAATTGGGTAGATTAAGCGGAATTGTAGCGCATTATGTACCTCAATATTTATTAAAAAATAGATTACCAAGTTGGGAAACCAACTGCATAGAAGATTGGGACACCAAAGTAAATGCCATTGTAGAAGAAACCATTAATGAAGACATGTCTGTAATTAGCGGAATTCCTTCTTGGGTACAGATGTATTTTGAAAAACTGATTGAAAAAACTGGGAAATCGGTTTCAGAACTGTTCCCTAATTTTAATTTCTTTATTTATGGAGGTGTTAACTTTGAGCCTTATAAGAATAAGTTTGAAAGTTTAATTGGTAAAAAAATCGATTATATAGAATTATATCCAGCATCGGAAGGCTTTATTGCATATCAAGATTCTCAGACAGAAAAAGGAATGTTGTTGCAATTAGATTCAGGTATGTTTTACGAGTTTATTCCTGCGGATGAATTTTTTAATGAAAAGCCTACAAGAATTTCTTTAAAGGATGTAAAAATGGGTGTTAATTACGCCATCATTTTAAACACAACAGCAGGTCTTTGGGGGTATAACATTGGTGATACTGTCGAGTTTACATCAACAAAACCTTATCGAATAAAAGTTACCGGTAGAATAAAACATTTTATATCCGCCTTTGGCGAACACGTTATTGGTAAAGAAGTAGAAAAAGCTTTAAACGATTCCATTAAAGGCACCAACATAAATATTAGTGAGTTTACAGTAGCACCGCAAGTGAGTCCGGATAGTGGTTTGCCGTATCATGAATGGTTTATCGAATTTGAAAATGAACCCGAAAACCTAGAGGAATTTGCAGCTAAAATTGATGCTTCTATGCAGGCTCAAAATATTTATTATATCGATTTAATTGAAGGAAAAGTTTTACGTCCTTTAATCGTTAGAAAAGTAAAAAAAGGTGGTTTTCATGAATATATGAAATCTATTGGTAAATTTGGAGGACAAAATAAGATTCCGCAATTGTCTGATAACAGAAAAATTGCAGATGTTTTACATAATTTTATAATTAAAGAGTAATACCAAATGAACATCAAAGTTCATTTAATATAACAAGATACAAACAACATGGGAGGAGATTTTTTATTTTTAGGATTGGCAATAGCTTTGGTTATTGTTTACTTTTACAACAAATTTAGAAACAGACGATAATTAGAATACTTTATCCTTTCGGACAACGAATGACAAGAGATCTTAGTTTACTCAATCGTTCCTCATTTCGAAATGACAAATTAATAAAGAACACAAATGAGTACAATTAGAATTACAAAACAATTTAGCTTTGAAACAGGGCACGCCTTATATGGTTATGATGGTAAATGCAAAAACGTTCACGGACATTCTTACAAACTTTCTGTAACCGTATCAGGAAAACCAATTGCAGACAACACCAACGTAAAATTTGGTATGGTGATTGATTTTGGAGATTTAAAAAAGATTGTAAACGAAGAAATTGTAGATATTTTTGACCATGCAACCGTATTTAATAAAAATACACCTCATGTAGATTTAGCAAAGGAATTAATGGATAGAGGACATCATGTTTTATTGGTAGATTACCAACCAACAAGTGAAATGATGGTAATAGATTTTGCTGAAAAAATAAAAGGCAGATTACCAGAAAACATCAAACTTCACGCTATAAAACTACAAGAAACAGATTCTAGCTTTGCAGAATGGTATGCCAGTGAGAATTAATTTAATGATACAAATTACGCTTAAAAAAAATAGGGCTATCAAAAAGATAGCCCTATTTTTTTCATCAACCTGCATTCATTACAAGTTTTTCATTTAGGTTTATGATTATCAAATTAATGATAATGAAACCTGCTTAATCTTCTAAAATTTATTTTTAGACAACCTTTTTTCACCTAAAATTTCAAGAATTACTTACCATTAAAGGTATTCATGGTATTATTTAAACCTGCGGTACCAAAAGAAGTAATTACTTTAGCTGATGTTGGCAAACGCTCTATTAACTCACTAGTTTCTTCTTTATTCCATTCACCAAGGACATAATCTACTTGCCTACCTCTACCATAATTACCACCAACACCAAATCTAAAACGAGCGTATTGCTGGGTATTTAATTTTTCTTGAATATCTTTTAATCCGTTATGTCCGCCTGCAGATCCTTTTGCTTTTAAACGAATTACTCCAAAATCTATATTTACATCATCGGTAACTACTAAAATATTTTCTACAGATATGTTTTCTTTATCCATCCAATATTTTACTGCTTTACCGCTTAAATTCATAAAAGTACTTGGTTTAAGTAAAACAAATGTTCTTCCTTTAAATCGGAAATTAGCTACATCTCCAAGCTTTTCAGTTTCAAAAGTTGCACTGTGCTCTTCCGCAACCTCATCTACAATTTTAAACCCAATATTATGACGCGTATTTGTGTATTGCTCACCAATATTACCTAATCCAACAATTAAAAACTTCTTCATTAACGCTTCTTTAGATTCAACTTTAATACCAAATATTTCAGAAAAAAAGTTTGTAAAATTCATTCTTCAAAAATAAGAAGAATTAAATAAATTTAGATTGCCTATTTATAATTATAAGGTATTAAAATAAATATAAAGCAAAAAAAAAGCGTTACAAATTTGTAACGCTTTTTATAATTTATATTGCAAAAATTATTCTGCAGCAGCTTCTGTAGCTTCTTCTTCTTCATCATCTTCAGAAACAGTAGCGTTACGAGAAGTTCTTACTTGCACAACAACAGTGTTGTCTGGGTGCATAAATGTATATCCTTCAGTTGCTAATGATGTTACTGTTAATTTACTTCCAATTTTTAATTTAGAAATATCTGCAGTTACAAAATCTGGTAAGTTAGCAGGTAATGCTTTTACTCTTAATTTACGGTTTGTAAAACGTAAAGCTCCACCATTTAATACTCCTGGAGAAGTACCTACTAAAGTTACAGGAATCTTCATTGTAATTTCTTTATCATCAAATAATTGATAAAAATCTACGTGAATAATTTTATCTGTTACAGGGTGAAATTGAATGTCTTGTAACACTGCTGCTATTTTTTGACCATCAATATCTAAACTTGCTGTATACACATTTGGAGTGAATACCAACTTTTTAAACGCTTTTTCTTCTGCTGAAAAATGTATTGGGTTTTCTCCTCCGTATATAACGCAAGGAACCATACCAGCATTACGTAAGGCTTTAGTTGCTACTTTACCTACGCTTTCTCTTTTTGATCCTTTAATTGTAATTGATTTCATTACTTTTTGTATTATTTATTTACATTAAAAATTGTCCACTAATTGAAGTATTGTCTTGCACTTTATGCATAACATCAGCAAATAATGGCGCGCAAGATACCACTTTTATTTTAGATGTCTCCTTTTTTAACGGAATAGTGTCTGAAACAATCAATTCTGTTAATCCTGAGTTTTCTATTTTATCATAAGCGCCACCAGAAAGGATTGGATGTGTACAAATTGCTCTTACACTTAATGCACCTCTTTCCATCATTAAATTTGCTGCATGTGCTAATGTTCCTCCAGTATCAATCATATCATCTACTAAGATTACATTTCTACCTTTAACGTCTCCAATTAACTCCATGTGCCCAATTTGGTTGGCTTTAATACGTTGCTTATAACAAATAACAACATCACATTCTAAGTGCTTAGAGTATGCATACGCTCTTTTAGAACCTCCCATATCTGGAGATGCAATTGTTAAATTGTCTAATTTTAAGCTATTTATGTATGGCATAAAAATAGTAGATGCAAATAAATGATCTACTGGCTTTTCAAAGAAACCCTGTATTTGGTCTGCATGTAAATCCATCGTCATAATTCTTGTTGCTCCAGCAGATTCTAAAAGTTTTGCAACTAATTTTGCTCCAATAGCAACTCTAGGTTGATCTTTTCTATCTTGTCTAGCCCAACCAAAATATGGCATAACTGCTGTAATGTGTCTTGCTGATGCTCTTTTTGCAGCATCACACATTAACAACATTTCCATTAAATTGTCTGCATTCGGAAATGTAGAACCAATAATAAAAACACGTCTTCCACGAACAGATTCTTCAAATGCTGGCTGAAATTCTCCGTCACTAAAGTAAGTTGTTTTAACTTTTCCTAAGGTGGTATTGTATTCTTTTGCAATTTTCTCTGCCAAAACTGTGCTTTGTCTGCAGGCAAAAAGTTTTGGGGCTAACTGATTTGTAGGCATTTAGTTGTTTTTTTTTTGTTGTGTTGTTGTAAGAGTACAAAAGTAGAATTTATTTATTGACTTTGAAATTTATTTATAGACTTTAAAATAAAATAATTTTATACATTTGCAATCTTATTAATACTTGCTCAAGTGGCGGAATTGGTAGACGCGCTGGATTCAAAATCCAGTTTTTTCGGAAGTGCGGGTTCGATTCCCGCCTTGAGTACTAAAAAACCTGTTAATCATTTGATTTACAGGTTTTTTTATTTTCACTTACTTGAATTCCTACTATTTATGTACGGTAAACTTTTTAGTATTAGGTAATTGAATGTTTCTACAGTTTTAATTTCTTTATAAATTATCTGGAATGAGTTTTACACCAAAAGAAGTTTTTAATTCAATAAAAAAGACCTACTTAAATTTTAGTATTACATTTAAGCCAGATTTTAGGCAAAAAATTGCAAGCTCGTGGTCAGAAAGTATCGATGATTCTACTGCCAGAAAAGATTGGAACTGAAAACCACAATTGGATTTAGATAGCATGTCTAAAATAATGATTAAAAAATTAAAGAGATATCATGTACGGAAGCATAAAAGAGAATTTACAGAAAGAATTACAAGCCATTAAAGACAATGGTTTATTTAAAGAAGAGCGCATTATTACAACCTCTCAAGATGCCGTTATTAAGGTTTCTACAGGAGAAGAAGTAATTAATTTTTGTGCCAACAACTACTTAGGACTTTCTAATAACAAAGAAGTAATTCAGGCAGCAAAAGACACATTAGACTCGCATGGTTTTGGTATGTCTTCTGTTCGTTTTATTTGTGGTACCCAAGATATTCATAAAGAATTAGAAGCTAAAATTGCCGAATTTTTTCATTGTGAAGACACTATTTTATACGCAGCCGCTTTTGATGCTAACGGAGGAGTTTTTGAACCTTTATTATCAAAAGAAGATGCTATTATTTCCGACTCCTTAAACCACGCTTCTATTATAGACGGAGTTCGTTTGTGTAAAGCTGCTCGTTACCGTTATAACAATAACGATATGGTTTCTTTAGAAGAACAGTTAATTGAAGCGAACAAACAAAACCATCGTTTTAAAATAATTGTAACCGATGGTGTATTTTCTATGGATGGTGTTGTTGCCGAATTAGACAAAATTTGTGATTTAGCAGATAAATATGATGCTTTGGTAATGGTAGATGAATGTCATGCTTCTGGTTTTATAGGTAAAACTGGTCGTGGAACCATAGAACTAAAAAACGTACTTGGCAGAATAGATATTGTTACCGGAACTTTAGGAAAAGCTTTGGGTGGTGCAATGGGTGGTTTTACTACGGGTAAAAAAGAAATTATAGAAATGTTACGTCAGCGTTCTAGACCTTATTTATTTTCAAACTCTTTGGCTCCTGCAATTGTTGGTGCCTCATTAAAGGTTTTTGAAATGTTAGAAAACGATACTTCATTAAGAGATAAGTTAGAGGAAAATACCAATCATTTTAGATCTAAAATGGAAGCCGCAGGTTTCGATTTAGTTGGTGCAGATGCTGCAATTATACCTGTTATGTTGTATGATGCAAAATTGTCTCAGATTATGGCAAATCAATTATTAGAAGAAGGTATTTATGTAATTGGTTTTTTCTTTCCAGTAGTACCAAAAGACAAAGCAAGAATTAGAGTTCAATTATCTGCAGCACACACAAAAGAACATATAGATAAAGCGGTAGCTGCTTTTATTAAAGTTGGTAAAAGATTGAATGTAATTAAGTAATAGTATGTAAACGAGTTTCTTTAAATAGTCGTATTTATTAAAAATATAGAGCACTTTTAGAATAAGCAATCCACACAAAGATTGGTTTTCTTTTAGTGCTTTTTTACGTTATAAATACGTTTCTATATTCTCGCTCGTAATAATATCTATTGGCAATAAGCTTTTAGCAGGTATTTCTTTATTAAAAAGAAAGAAATCAACTAAATAATTCAGACCTAAATACACTTGTTTTTTCGGGTTTTGATGAATCAAGAAATCAATAATATTGTCTTTTAAATATTGAATGTTCTCTTCCAATAAATCGTAGCCAATCAGTTTTACGTTATTCAAATTTTTACTTTTAATAAACTCCGCAACTTCGTAAACTTTAGACGTGGTTACAAAAATAGCATCCGAAGTAAAAGACTCAGAAAATATAGAGTCTAAATTATTTGCTAAGTCAGATTGTTTAGAATTATGCGTTACAATTTTATAATTAGAATTTTTTATTTCATCGAAATAATCTCTGAACCCCTTCTCCTTTTCCTGCATGTGAATAGAGTTGTTAAAATCTTCATCGACATGAATAATATCTATGGTTGCATTTTTTTTGATGATCATTTGTAATAACCCAGCAGCTATTCTTCCACTTTTAAATAAATCTTGACCAACAAAATTCTTTGTGTTTTCAATTTCTAATTGATTATTAAATTTGCTAACAATAATATTCTTAAGTGCATATTTATTAATAATACCTACTGTTTCTTTATAAAATAAAGGCGCCAGTAAAACGGCATCTGGAGCCAATTCTAATACTTTATTATTAACCTCTACAAAAGAATGCACATCATTAGGATGAAAAAAGAAAGGCTCTATAAAGACACCAAAAGAAGCAAACTCATTTACTGCCGCTACAATACCTTCATAACATGGCAACCAAAAAGCGTCTTTAGTATAATCTGGTAAAACAACACAAATATGGTAATCTTTGGTGTTTTTTAAACTTCTAGCAAGCAAATTAGGCTTGTAGTCTATTTCATTTAAAACAGCGGTCACCTTTTCTAAAGCTAACGCAGATACTTTGCCTCTTTTATGAATAACTCTATCTACCGTTCCTTTAGATACACCTGCTAATTCTGCAATATTTTTAATAGTATATTTCTTCATCAAGGCAAATATATACCTTTTTGTTTCAATAATTGTGTTCGAGCACATTTTATTACTATTCTCTTGGTAACACAAAATAATATCTATATTTTTGTTTCAATCAGAAAACATTGTAACTTAATAAAAACAATAATACTGACTAAATATCAACTAATTATGAGTAAAAACAACAAACCCACACTAGTTATTTTAGCAGCAGGAATGGGAAGTCGTTACGGCGGCTTAAAACAAATGGACAGTTTTACCAAAGAAGGAGATACTATTATAGACTTCTCTCTTTATGATGCAATTGAAGCTGGTTTTGGTAAAGTGGTTTTTATCATCCGAAAAACTTTCGAAAAAGAATTTAAAGCTATTTACAACACAAAATTAGCAGGTAAAATAGCTGTAGAATATGTGTTTCAAGAATTAGAAAACGTACCTGAAAAGTACAGAAATCCAGAAAGAGTAAAACCTTGGGGAACAGGCCACGCTTTATTAATGACGAAAGATGTAATAAAAGAAAATTTTGCCATTATAAATGCTGACGATTTTTATAGCAGACAAGCTTTTGTTGCCATTGCAGAACAGTTAAGAAATACAGATAAAAATAGTTATGCTTTTAGTATGGTAGCTTATTCTTTAAAAAATACAATTTCAGAAAATGGTTATGTTTCTAGAGGAGAATGCACCGTTGATGAAAACGGTTTTTTAACTGATGTTACCGAAAGAGTTAGAATTGAAAAAATAGACGGAGTATTAAAAAGTGAAAACGATAACGGAGAAATGTTTCCTATTGATGAAAACACGACAGTTTCTATGAATTTCTGGGGTTTTACTCCTAAATGTTTTGAGTTTGGAGACACCTTATTTTTAGACTTCTTAGAAAAAACGAAAGAAAACTTAAAAGCAGAATTTTATTTACCAACCATTGTAAATACTATGTTGGCGTCTAAAAAAGCATCTGTAAAAGTACTAGAATCAGACTCTAAATGGTTTGGAGTTACCTATAGTGACGATAAGGAAAAAGCGCAATTAGAGATTAACAAACTGAAAGAAAACGGAGTGTATCCAACTAAATTATGGAACTAATATGAAGGCAGAAACAATCATCTCTATTTTTAACGAGTTCGACCATCAATTTAATTATAAAAGTCATTCAGAATTAAATTCTGGACACATAAATGATACTTTTTTAATAAAAACAGATGGTGATACGAATTACATACTCCAAAGAATCAATCAGATTGTTTTTAAAGATGTTCCGGGGTTGGTAAACAACAAAGTATTAACAAGCAATCATATTAGAAGCAAATATTTAAACGCATCAGACGAAGTATTAAATAAGACCGTTTTAAGTTTTATAAAAGAAAAGAATAGTAATTCTTATTATCACAAAGAAGGTGTAAATTTCTGGAATGTGATGATTTTTATTGATGATAGCGTGACCCACGAAATTGTAAAGGACAAAGAAATTGCCTACGAAGGCGGAAAACTTTTAGGAGACTTTTTAAACTTAACATCAGATTTTGACAGCAGTAAATTAATAGATGTGATTCCTAATTTTCATAACATGACTTTTCGTTTTAAGCAATATGCTTCTTCTATACAAAGTGCCTCTAAAAATCGCTTAACCAAAGCTGCAGATTATATACAAATAGTAGCAGATTTAAAGGAAGAAATGCACATTCTTCAAAACTTAAAAGATGCAGGTGAAATTCCTATAAGAGTTACGCATAACGATACAAAAATATCTAATTCACTCTTTACAGAAGACAACAAAGGGGTTTGTATGATAGATACAGACACCGTAATGCCAGGTATTATTTATTATGATTTTGGCGATGCTATTAGAACAATTTGTAACACAGCCGCAGAAGATGAAACAGATTTGTCTAAGGTGGAATTCAATTTAGATTATTACAAAGCATACGAAAAAGGATTTCTAGAAAAAACAAAAGATTCCTTAACAGAGGTAGAGTTAAAATATTTGCCATTAGCAGCAAAAACCATGATTTTTATAATGGCTTTGCGTTTTTTAACAGACTATTTAAACAATGATACTTACTACAAAACAACCTATGCTGATCATAATTTAGACAGAGCAAAAAATCAATTTAAATTGATAGAGAGTTTTTCCAAAAAATTATAATTAAATTCCAAAATTTGAAATCAATTAAACAACACAAACTAATTTAAATCTTATGAGCACGACTACTAAATCTCAAAACAACCTAGTCCCAATTATGATCATTGGAGGACTCTTCGCTATTTTCGGTTTTGTAACCTGGATAAACGGAGCGCTTATTCCATTCATGAAAACCATTAATGAACTTACGGAAACTCAGGCGTATTTAGTAGCTACAGCATCTTATATTTCATTTGTAGTAATGGCATTACCAGCGTCTTACATTATTTCTAAAACAGGTTATAAAAATGGTATATCATTAGGTTTAGCAATTATGGCAATTGGTGCATTGGTTTTTATACCCGCTGCCGAAGCACGTACTTATTGGATGTTTTTATTAGCTATTTTTATTCAAGGAATTGGAATGACCATTTGCCAAACTGCAGCCAACCCTTATATTACTATTTTGGGACCAATTGAAAGTGGTGCAAAACGTATGGCAATGATGGGAATTGCAAATAAAGTTGCAGGCGCTTTAGGTTCTATCATTTTTGGTGCGTTATTATTGTCTGGTATAGATGATGTAAATGAGAAAATAGGAAATGTTTCTGCTGAAGAAAAAAATGTTCTTTTAGATACCATGGCAGACAGTGTACATACACCATATATTGTAATGGCTGTTGTCTTATTCATTTTTGCTTTTCTAATTAGAAAAGCTGCATTACCTAATGTAGAGGCTACAGAAGAAGAGGCGTTAACAGACGGTGAATCTTCATCAAATAAAACCATATTTCAATATCCACATTTATGGATGGGAGTTCTAGCTTTATTTGTGTATGTTGGTGCAGAAGTTATTGCTGGAGATACCATTATTGCTTACGGAATTTCATTAGGCATACCAGCTGCAGATGCAAAATTCTTTACTACATACACCTTAATGGCAATGGTTGCCACCTACGCTTTAGGTGTCTTATTAATACCTAAATTCATACAACAAAAAACAGCGCTTGTTATTAGTGCTATTTTAGGTATTATTTTTAGTGTTCTTATAATATCTACCTCAGGATTTACCTCTGTTTTATTTGTTGCAGCTTTAGGTGTTTCTAATGCATTAGTTTGGCCAGCAATTTGGCCATTAACTTTAGACGGTTTAGGGAAACATACTAAAACAGCTTCAGCTCTTTTAATTATGGCTATTTCTGGAGGAGCGATAATACCACCCTTGTATGGTAGAATTGTAGAAGCAAATAAACACGAATTAATTACCAATGGCCTACAAGAAGCAGATGCATTAGCAACTGCAGCAACGGGCAGTTATTGGATCTTAATACCTTGTTATGCCATTGTTTTGTTATTCGCCGTATGGGGACATAAAATAAAAAGCTGGAGTAAATAATTATAAAATTCAAACCTAACAAACTACATATTATGTTAAAAAGTACTATAGACAAAGCGACAGGTTTCGAAAAAAGATTCGAAAATATTGGAACTATCGTTTATGAAGATTCTACATCAGCCTCAAAATC
>NZ_WTPZ01000126.1:0-544 GCF_011378915.1 Polaribacter sp. 20A6 | reverse complement strand
AAAGTTTATTTACTCAATATACAAACATTTTGCATACTTAATACTCCTCTTCATCCTCCCCACCGTCCTCAGTGGAATCCGCACCAACCTCCTCGTAGTCCTTCTCCAGAGCAGCCATATCCTCTCGCGCTTCTGAAAACTCCCCTTCCTCCATCCCTTCACCCACGTACCAGTGCACGAAAGCCCTCTTTGCATACATCAGGTCAAACTTGTGGTCCAGGCGACCCCACGCCTCTGCAATAGCAGTGGTGTTACTCAGCATGCAGACGGCCCTCTGCACCTTGGCCAGATCCCCTCCTGGGACAACAGTGGGCGGCTGGTAGTTGATTCCAACCTTGAACCCGGTGGGACACCAGTCTACAAACTGGATGGAGCGGCGCGTCTTGATGTTGGCTATGGCAGCATTCACATCTTTCGGTACCACATCACCACGGTACAGCAAACAGCAGGCCATGTATTTTCCACGGCGAGGGTCGCACTTCACCATCTGGTTTGCCGGCTCAAAGCAGGCATTGGTGATTTCTGGAACAGAGAGCTGCTCGTG
>NZ_WTPZ01000125.1:0-545 GCF_011378915.1 Polaribacter sp. 20A6 | reverse complement strand
GCCAAATCTCTCAGCCCGGACTGGGCTATGCCTTTAACAGTCACCTGACAGCACAGGAGAATGTCCTAGGATGGTTGCGCTTTCTCCTTGAGACGGACCACAACCAGGCACCTTTGCTGCATGAAGAGCCTTTCTGGAGATTTGCATAGCGTCTCAAATCATGATAATGTTCTGCACCGATTGGGTGCAAAGCTTGTTCTCCAGCGACGTTTGAATTGCACTTGGATCACTGTCTCCTAGTTCAGTATGCTTTGCACTTTATTTATTATATATATTTTTTTTAATCTAAGCACCCTCTCTAAATGTTTCAATATTGTACACGTTTAAGTACCTGTTATAGCTATTATTCCTCACTTTCTGGTTTGCTTTAAGTTTCTTTCCCTTCTAAAGCACAGGTTTTATTCCTTCTGTTCTGTGTTCCTAACACTCTCTTCTTCCTAGTTGTCACGTCAATGTTTTTCTAAAAACAGGAAGTTCCAAAGTTTTATTTGGTGTGTGTGTGTGTGGACCTCTATGAATGGAAAAACTAATAAAGTTGTGGACTG
>NZ_WTPZ01000124.1:0-547 GCF_011378915.1 Polaribacter sp. 20A6 | reverse complement strand
CTACCAGACACTTTCTTTGATGCTTGGTGTTCAAACAGGATGCTCCAGTACAGGATGTAATCTCACAGGCACAGCCAGTCCGATACAGGTTGAGGTTCCTCTTTTGAACGGAGGGGAGTTGGTCCCAACGCCACACAAGGTCACATAAACCAAAAACCATCACTCCATCCACAACACGTCCTGACAGCAGATACTCGCCGTTTTCCAGATGAGCGCCACAAGAGGTTTTATCGGAGTAGATGACCCAAATTGCCTTCTTATTGTTAGGCTTGTACTTCGTGATAACTTTGACACTGTATGCAACCAAGTCGGGGCGAGTGCCGGCCACAGTTCCAGTGACCTTCACACAAATCACAATATCAGACTCGCAGAACACCTGTTGAGGGTGTCTTTGAAGACATTTACAGCCCTCGGCCACCTGCTCGTTCAGTCCCACAGACAGGAAGAACAGCAGTCCTAGAGTAACAGCAGCAGACAGCGGGACACTCATACTCACAGCACAAGATTAAACAATATACTTAAGGTAGTGACCAAATAGAGCTTTCTT
>NZ_WTPZ01000123.1:0-551 GCF_011378915.1 Polaribacter sp. 20A6 | reverse complement strand
CACTTGTGTAGTTGGTCACTGCCCATACTGCCTCTCGCTGGGTTTTGAAGTCACCATTTCTTAGGAGATCCACTAGAGGAGCCAACAATCCACACGTGATGAGCTGCTGGATCTGTTGGCAGGGCCCAGCTGCAATGTTGGACACTGCCCAAGCAGCCTCCTTCTGAACACTGGACTTAGGGTGTCGCATCAGCAGGGGCAAAGCACTCAACACGCCTGCGTCAATGGCTGCTTGTGTCTGCAGGTCTGAACCACTCACGATATTCCCAATCGAACGTAGGGCTGGGGTCACCACAGCGAGTTCCTCAAATCCCAAGAGCTCAACCAACCGTGGAAGGACTCCAGTCTTGATGACCACATCAATCCTCTCGTTGGGTCCATCAGTGAGGTATGAAATGGCCCAGCATGCATCAGACAGGATGGATTTGTCACTGTGGTGGAGCAGTTGAATTATGGAGGGGAGCATTTGTTGGACTGCACTGAAACGAGGGAAGGGATTCTTGTTCCTACACAGGTTTGACAGGGTCCATGTAAGGTTGCGAAGGTACCCC
>NZ_WTPZ01000122.1:0-552 GCF_011378915.1 Polaribacter sp. 20A6 | reverse complement strand
AGAGGGGAACCTTACCGAGCCCGAGAAGTCCACACATGAAGAAGCCAAATCTAAGGCTCGCGTATGGTTCCAGTTTTTAGAGCAGAAGTATGGTTTCTATCACTGCAAAGACTGCAACCTACGCTGGGAAAGCGCTTATGTGTGGTGTGTCCAAGGCACAAACAAGGTGTATTTCAAGCAGTTTTGTAGAACATGTCAGAAATCATTCAACCCATACCGGGTTGAGGACATAACCTGTCAGACGTGTAAGAAGACTCGATGTACATGTTCTGTAACATCACGTCATGTGGACCCCAAAAGACCTCACCGACAGGATCTGTGCGGCCGCTGCAAAGGCAAGCGTCTCTCCTGCGACAGCACCTTCAGCTTCAAATACATCATCTAGCACCTTGGTCTGTTGCAGTCAAGTTTGGATCGTCCACCTCAGTCTCTGTACCCTCACCTCTCAAAGACTGCAGGGGGGATCCATCAGTCACTACAGTCTCATTTGTTTTTGTTTTGCTTTAATTTGTACTTGCAGTAACTGTAGGTGCCAATTCTGAAAAATGAAAA
>NZ_WTPZ01000121.1:0-554 GCF_011378915.1 Polaribacter sp. 20A6 | reverse complement strand
TTACACAGAGTTTGCTACTGCAGCAACACGTGTTGGTTTAGCTTTGTGTGCTTCTTCTGACGCACAAATTCAGGGCCTTTTCCAGCAGAGTTTGTTGTGAGATCACAGGTCGGGAGGATGACCGCTCGAGTGGATTTCTCGTTGATTGCTGCTTTGTTGTATCTGTTCGGATACTTGAGCATCGCTCATGCTATTCAAAGACGTAACACAGTGGATGGTTTTTGTCCGGCGACGCTGACGTTCGTGCCGGCCCGTCGAGGATGTTCTTCTGATGAAGACTGCCCTGGAGGACACAAATGCTGTCGATTTGACTGTGGGCCTGTTTGTGTGCTGCCTGTTTTCATGAAGCCGGGTCAGTGTCCCTTACCAGAGATGATCCCACTGTGTGCTGAAAGCTGTTTCCATGATGGCCAGTGTCCTGCCACACAGAAGTGTTGCCCAACCACCGGTGGCTTTGCATGCAGTGAACCACGTGGTCAGGGAAGAGGTCAGATGAGTTGTCAGGGACATGGACCGGTTCATGGACCGGGTCAGGGCCAGGGTAGCGGTCTGGG
>NZ_WTPZ01000120.1:0-555 GCF_011378915.1 Polaribacter sp. 20A6 | reverse complement strand
AACGTGGGCTTCGTCTTCACCAATGAGGATCTGACTGAGATCCGGGATCTGCTGCTGGCAAACAAAGTGCCCGCTGCTGCCCGTGCTGGAGCCATCGCCCCGTGTGAGGTGACCGTCCCGGCTCAGAACACCGGACTCGGTCCGGAGAAGACCTCCTTCTTCCAGGCTTTGGGAATCACCACCAAGATCTCCAGAGGAACCATTGAGATCCTGAGCGACGTTCAGCTGATCAAACCTGGAGACAAGGTGGGCGCCAGCGAGGCCACGCTGCTCAACATGCTGAACATCTCGCCCTTCTCTTTCGGGCTGATCATCCAGCAGGTGTATGATAACGGCAGCGTCTACAGCCCCGAGGTGCTGGACATCACTGAAGACGCCCTGCACAAGAGGTTCCTGGAGGGTGTGAGGAACATCGCCAGTGTGTGTCTGCAGATCGGATACCCGACGCTCGCCTCCATCCCTCACTCCATCATTAACGGATACAAGAGGGTCCTGTCTGTCGCCGTGGAAACAGACTACTCCTTCCCATTGGCTGAGAAGGTGAAGGCCTTCCTG
>NZ_WTPZ01000119.1:0-555 GCF_011378915.1 Polaribacter sp. 20A6 | reverse complement strand
AGATGTTTGATGCCAAGAACATGATGGCTGCTTGCGACCCCCGTCACGGCCGCTACCTGACCGTCGCCGCCGTCTTCCGTGGCCGCATGTCCATGAAGGAGGTGGACGAGCAGATGCTCAACGTTCAGAACAAGAACAGCAGCTACTTCGTCGAATGGATCCCCAACAACGTCAAGACCGCCGTCTGCGACATTCCACCCCGTGGGCTCAAAATGGCCGCCACCTTCATTGGCAACAGCACTGCTATCCAGGAGCTGTTCAAGAGAATCTCCGAGCAGTTCACAGCCATGTTCAGGCGCAAGGCTTTCCTGCATTGGTACACAGGAGAAGGTATGGACGAGATGGAGTTCACCGAGGCGGAGAGCAACATGAACGACCTGGTGTCTGAGTACCAGCAGTACCAGGACGCCACCGCCGAGGAGGAAGGAGAGTTTGAGGAGGAGGGTGAAGAAGAGCTTGCTTAAGTGAACCAGTCGGTTTTTTGTTTAATGTCCTCTTTTCCTTTTTTCTAATCTTGTCACTTCATTTTGTGTTTCTTGCTGTATTTCCTGTCAC
>NZ_WTPZ01000118.1:0-561 GCF_011378915.1 Polaribacter sp. 20A6 | reverse complement strand
CATGCCTCCACTGGAGAAAACACAGCATCCCAAACCGTTCAAACTGAGGAAGAGTTTAGCTACGAGGAAACAAGAGGTGCAGGGAATCCGAACTAAGTTTCCGACTAAGATCCCGGTGATCATCGAGAGATATCAGAAGGAGAAGTTCTTACCTCCGCTGGATAAGACCAAGTTCCTCGTGCCTCAGGAGCTCACCATGAGTCAGTTCGTGACCATCATCAGGAATCGAATGACCCTGATGCCCAGTCAAGCTTTCTACCTGCTGATCAATAACTCCGGCATCGCCAGCATGTCTCTGACCATGGCTCAGCTCTATAAGGACCATAAAGATGAGGACGGCTTCCTCTACATGACGTACGCGTCACAGGAGATGTTTGGACACTGTTATAATGATGAGAACCGGTGACGTGTGTCCAGATGCTGTCGGGGGGGGTCTGGCAGGTCCAAGAGGTCTCATTCACTTCATCGAACTGTGATTTAAATATTTAAGTCTTTGTATATTGTTAGCTTTTTAGATATACTATACTTTTCTAATGTATGTTTTAACTTGAGTAATAAAAT
>NZ_WTPZ01000117.1:0-492 GCF_011378915.1 Polaribacter sp. 20A6 | reverse complement strand
GGGGTTGGTCTGTGTGAAGGCAACAGAGGTGCAGGTCTTTCTGTGCACCAGTTTGCCTAGTCTGGCTTTGCCCTTCACAATGCAGTATGGGACTCCCATCTTACGGCACAGAGCAGGCAAGAACACCACCAGCTCAATGGGATCCACATCGTGAGCAATAATGACCAGCTGTGCCTTCTTGCTCTCCACTAGTGTGGTCACGGTGTTCACACCTGCACGGAGGACTGGGGGCCTCTTAGTGGGCACGTCTCCCTTTCCAGCAGCCTTCTGTTCAGCACGAGCCAGCAGTCTCTGTTTCTTCTCCTGCTTTGTCTCGGGCCTGTACTTGTGGGCCAGCTTGAACAGCTGGGTAGCGGTCTGGCGGTCCAGAGCCTGGGTGAACTGGTTGATCGCAGGGGGAACCTTCAAACGCTTGTAGAGAATGGCCCGCTGGCGCTGCAGTCGGACGTACCGTGGCCATTTCACGAACCTTGTCAGATCCCTCTTTGGCTG
>NZ_WTPZ01000012.1:0-87387 GCF_011378915.1 Polaribacter sp. 20A6 | reverse complement strand
ATTGAAAGAATGGTAGTTGCCAAACCAGTTTATCAAAATCAAATAAAACAGAAGCTAAACGTATAACTCAAATATATTATTTAAAAGCATCAATTAATTTTGATGCTTTTTTTGTGCTTTAAACACACAAATTCAGAATTATTAGAACGTAATACATAGCAAAGGTGAAACTAAAAAAACACATTTTGCTCTCACCAGCGAAGTTAGCTACTACAAGCTTGTTACCAATCACTTAGCTTTTATTTCATCAGAAAACAAAAAAACTATTTTATAAAAATTAAACATTATTAAAATAAATCTAAAGTGCTATTTGTCAATCAAATAAAATACAGTACATTTGCACTCCTTTTTTAAGGAAAATTCAATCATTAATAAACAAAAACTAATAGTGTAATTATGAACACATTAAGTTACAAAACAGTATCAGCAAACAAAGCTACCGTAAACAAGGAGTGGGTTTTAGTTGATGCAGACGGGCAAACGTTGGGTCGTCTAGCTTCTAAAGTAGCAAAGCTAATTAGAGGTAAAAACAAACCTAATTTTACTCCTCACGTAGATTGTGGAGATAACGTGGTTATCATCAACGCAGAAAAAATTGTTTTAACTGGTAACAAATGGAAAGAGAAATCTTACATCCGTCACACAGGTTATCCAGGAGGACAAAGATCGTTAACTGCAACAGAAATGTTTGAGAAAAATCCTACAAGATTAATCGAAAAAGCAGTAAAAGGAATGTTACCTAAAAATATTTTAGGAGCGGCACTTTACAGAAACTTGTATGTATATGCAGGTACAGAGCACAAACATGCAGGTCAAGAACCTAAAGCTATTAACCTTAACGATCTTAAATAATGGATATAGTACATAAAATCGGTAGAAGAAAAACAGCTGTAGCTCGTATTTATCTTTCTGAAGGAACAGGAAACATTACAGTAAACAAAAAAGATTACAAAAACTACTTTACTACTGGAACTTTACAGTATAAAGTACAACAACCTTTAATGTTAACAGAGAACTTAGAGTCTTACGACATCAAAGTTAATGTTTACGGTGGTGGTGTAACAGGACAAGCAGAAGCTATCCGTTTAGCTATTACAAGAGCTTTAGTTTCTATTAACGAAGAGCACAGATTGGTATTAAAACCAGAAGGTTTATTAACTCGTGACCCAAGAATGGTTGAACGTAAGAAATTCGGTCAGAAGAAAGCACGTAAAAAATTCCAATTCTCGAAACGTTAATATTATTCAGAATTTATTCTGGACTATATTATATCGAGAACTGTTATTATATTTTAATATTAAACAGTTTAGCATCTAAATAGTTAGGACTCGAAAGACTACCTAACTATTGATTTCAAAACAGAAAGTAAACACATTTAAGAAAATGGCAAACGTAAACATTCAAGAGTTATTAGATAGTGGTGTACACTTTGGACACTTAACTAGAAAATGGAACCCAAACATGGCTCCATACATTTATACAGAACGTAATGGTGTACACATCATCGATTTGTATAAAACAGCAGCAAAAATAGAAGAAACTTCAGAAGCTTTAAAAAAGATCGCTAACTCTGGACGTAAGATTTTATTTGTAGCTACTAAAAAACAAGCAAAAGATATCGTTGCTGAAAAAGCAAAAGCAGTAAACATGCCTTTCATTACAGAAAGATGGCCAGGTGGTATGTTAACTAACTTTATTACTATTAGAAAAGCTGTTAAGAAAATGGCTCATATTGATAGAATGAAGCAAGATGGTTCTTTTGATGCATTATCTAAAAGAGAAAAATTACAAATCAATCGTCAGAGAGAAAAATTAGAAAAGAATTTAGGTTCTATTTCTGATATGACTCGTTTACCTGGTGCATTATTTGTAGTAGATATTAAAAAAGAGCACATTGCAGTAGCAGAAGCTCAAAAATTAAGCATTCCTATTTTTGCAATGGTTGATACGAACTCTGATCCTAGATTAGTAGATTTTATCATTCCAGCAAATGATGATGCTTCTAAGTCTATAGACAAAGTATTATCTTATGTTACTGATGCAATTGCAGAAGGTTTATCAGATAGAAAAGCAGACAAAGAAAAAGTAAAAGAAACTAAAGAAGTTGCAGCTCCAAAAGCTGAAGCAGCAGCTCCTAAGGCAGAAGTTACTGAAGCACCTGCTGAAGAAAAAAAATAATTCTAACTAAAAAACATACATAACATGGAAACAGTAAAGATTAGTGCTGCTGATGTTAAAAAATTAAGAGAAGCAACTGGAGCTGGAATGATGGACTGTAAAAAGGCATTAGTTGAGGCAGTTGGTGATTTTGATAAAGCAATTGACATTTTACGTAAAAAAGGTCAGAAAATTGCTGCAAAAAGAGCTGATAGAGAATCTACAGAAGGAGTTGCAGTAACAAAAATAAATGCTGATAACACTGCTGGTGTTGCTATCGTTTTAGCTTGTGAGACTGATTTTGTTGGTAAAAACGATGCTTTCGTTGAATTAGGAAGTCAATTTGCAGAGATTGCTTTAAATCATGCTGATAAGGAATCTTTCTTAGCGGCTGATTTTGGAGGTATGACTGTTGCTGATAAATTAATTGAGCAAACTGGTGTTATTGGAGAAAAGTTAGAGATAACTGCTTTTGAGAAAATCGAAGCTGCTTATGTTGGTGCTTATACTCACATTGGTAAAATTGCTGCTTTAGTAGGTTTAACTGCTGCTGTAGACAATGCAGACGTTTTGTCTAAAGACGTAGCTATGCAAGTAGCATCTATGGGTGCATCTTCTTTATCTTACAAAGATTTTGATCCTGCATTTGTTGCTGCTGAAACTGAAGCAAGAATTGCTGTAATTGAAAAAGATAATATTGAATTAGGAAGATTAGGGAAAACGTTGAAAAACGTACCTCAATATATTTCTATGTCTCAATTATCTGAAGAAGTTTTAGCAAAAGCTGAAGAAGCTGCAAAAGCTGAATTAGCTGCAGAAGGAAAACCAGAAAAAATCTGGGATAGAATCTTACCAGGAAAAATGGAAAGATTTATTGCAGACAACACAACTTTAGATTTAGAGCAATGTCTTTTAGACCAAGCTTTTATTAAAGATGAAAAGAAAAATGTTGCACAATATGTAAGTACATATGGTGATGTTTCTGTAAGTGGTTTCAAAAGAGTTACTTTAGGGTAAACATTTATCTTCTATTCTTGTAAATACAAGAATTTAAATATTTAAAACCTCGCATTCTATAATTTTAGAATTGCGAGGTTTTTTTGTATCCCAAAAAAAGGAAACTCAAAAAAAAAGCTTAATTTTGCACAACTTTCAAAATAAACTATGCAATACAAGAGAATTCTTTTAAAATTAAGTGGAGAAGCTTTAATGGGCGAAAGACAATACGGAATTGATCCTAAACGTTTAGCTGAATACGCAAAAGAAATTAAAGAAGTAGTACAAAAAGGAATAGAAGTTGCCATTGTTATTGGTGGTGGAAATATCTTTAGAGGTGTTGCTGGTGCTGCAAATGGTATGGATCGTGTACAAGGAGACCATATGGGAATGTTAGCAACCTGTATTAACGGCCTTGCATTGCAAAGTGCACTAGAAGATGAAGATGTGCATACGCGTTTGCAAACAGCTTTAGAAATTAAAGAAGTTGCAGAACCATATATTAAAAGAAAAGCAATCCGTCATTTAGAAAAAGGAAGAGTTGTTATATTTGGTGCAGGTACGGGAAATCCGTATTTCACAACAGATACAGCTGCAGTTCTTAGAGCAATAGAAATAGATGCAGATGCCATACTAAAAGGAACAAGAGTTGATGGAATTTATGATGTAGATCCAGAAAAAAATAAAGATGCTGTAAAATTTGAAAACATCACTTTTAAAGACGTAATTAAAAAAGGTCTTAAAGTAATGGATATGACTGCATTTACATTAAGTGAAGAAAACAAATTGCCAATTATTGTTTTTGACATGAATACAAATGGAAACTTAATGAAATTAGTTTCTGGTGAAAAAATTGGTACTATTGTTAATACTTAATAATTAGGTTTTATAAAAATATTTACTGACCATGAACGAAGAAATTGAATTTATTCTTGATTCCGCTAAAGAAGCGATGAATAATGCTATTGAGCATTTAATTAAAGAACTAAGAACTATTAGAGCTGGTAAAGCAACACCTGCAATGTTAGCAAATGTAATGGTAGATTATTATGGATCTCTAACTCCGTTAGGCCAAATTGCAAATGTTACAACTCCAGATCCAAGAACAATAGCTGTACAACCTTGGGAGAAAAACATGTTACAACCTATAGAAAAAGCTATAATGGTTGCCAACTTAGGTTTTAACCCAATGAATAATGGTGATATTATAATGATTAACGTTCCGCCATTAACAGAAGAAAGAAGAATCGGTTTAGCAAAACAAGCCAAAGCAGAAGCAGAACACGCAAAAGTAGGTATTAGAAATGCTCGTAAAGATGCAAATAATGATATCAAAAAAACGGATGTGTCAGATGACCTTAAGAAAGTATCTGAAGCAGATGTGCAAAAATTGACAGATACTTTTATAAAACAGATAGAAGAAAAACTAGCTGTTAAAGAAGTTGAAATCATGAAGGTTTAAAAAAAAACTACACAATAAAAAAAGAGGGTGTTTCTTAACACTCTCTTTTTATTTACAACAATATACAATTAATTAAAATTTCTAAAATTTAACTTAATGAATTTCTGGACAAAAGTTGCTGGTCTTATCTTAAGAAACCGTTATTTGGTTTTATTAGTTATTGCCATCATTACAGGTTTATTAGCTTCACAAATGAAGTATATGAAATTCTCATATACAGAAGCAAATTTATTACCTGAAGATCACATAGCAAATCTAGAATACAACCAATTTTTAGAAATTTTTGGAGAAGAGGGTAATCTGGTTATTTTAGGAATTAAAGATTCTACCGTATTTACACCAAAAAAGTTTAATGCTTGGAATAATTTAGTTCGAAAATTTGATAGTTTAGAAGAAATAGATTTTACAATTTCTATAGCAGATGTTCAAAAATTAAAGGCAGACAGAAAACAAAGAAAATTTGTATTAGAACCTTTGTATGAGAAGGAACCAACAACAACACAAGAGGTTTTAGACATCAAAAAACAGTTATTTGAGAAACTACCTTTCTACGATAATTTACTCTTTAATAAAGAAACAGGTACGTTACAAACGGCCATTTATATTAAAAAAGAAATCATAAATACACCACAACGTAGAGATTTCATTTTTAACACTTTAATTCCGACCATAAAGAAATTTGAAAAAGATAATAATGTAGACATTCGAGTATCTGGAATGCCTTACATTAGAACACTAAATGCACAAAACATACAAGATGAAATATTACTTTTTGTAGCAGGTGCATTAGGAATTACCGCAGTTATTTTCTTCTTTTTCTTCAGATCTTTTAGAGCAACCTTTATTACACTATTGGTAGTAATGACCGGTGTTATTTGGGCTTTTGGTTTTATAGGATGGTTCGGTTATGAGATAACAGTTTTATCGGCATTAATACCTCCTTTAATTATTGTTATTGGTGTACCTAATGCTGTTTTTCTGATTAATAAATATCAGCAAGAAATAAAGAAACATGGTCAGCAAGCAAAAGCCTTACAACGTGTAATTTCTAAGGTAGGTAATGCTACATTAATGACGAACATTACAACTGCATCTGGTTTCGCAACATTTGTTTTTGTAAAAAGTAGTTTGCTTAGAGAATTTGGTATTCTAGCTTCCGTAAACATCATTAGTATTTTTATACTAGCATTATTAATTATACCTATTTTATATAGTTTTATGCCACTTCCAAAAAAGAAGCATTTAAACCACTTAGAAACAAAGTGGATTGAAAATGTTGTGAATTGGATGGAAAAAATGGTACGAAACAGGAGAATAACAATCTATTTTACCACAGTTATTGTTATTGTTGCAGCAATTATAGGGGTTTACAAAATAAAAGTTTCGGGTAGTTTAATAGAAGACATGCCTAAAAGTTTAGAATTTTATCAAGATATAAAATTCTTTGAAAGTGAGTTTGGCGGTATTATGCCCTTAGAGATTTTAGTAGATACTAAAAAAGAAAAAGGAGTTATGAGTTTATCGACTTTAAAAAAGATGGAAAAAATAAATGAAGCCATAGAAGCTTTTCCGGAACTATCTAAACCCATCTCTATCACCAATGTAGTAAAATACTCTAAACAGGCTTATTATAAAGGGAATCCTAAATATTATCAATTACCAACAAGTCAGGAACAAAGTTACATTTTTGCATATACCAAAAACTCAAATAGTGATGCAAGTATGCTTAAAAACTTTGTAGATTCTACAGGACGTTATGCAAGGATAACTACTTTTATGAAAGACATTGGTACTGAAAAGATGAATGTAATTCAAGAACGTTTAAGACAGGTAATTGCTAAAGAATTTCCGTCAGATAAATATACCGTTTCAGTTACAGGAAAAGCATTAGTTTTTATAAAAGGAACCAATTATTTAATAAAGAATTTAGTTATTTCTTTATCATTGGCTATTTTCTTAATCGCCATTTTTATGGCTTGGATGTTTAGATCGCCACCAATGATTTTTATTTCATTACTGCCTAACATATTGCCATTACTAATTACAGCTGGTTTAATGGGCTACTTTGGTATTCCTATAAAACCATCAACAATACTTGTATTTAGTATTGCATTCGGTATTTCTGTAGATGATACGATTCACTTTTTAGCAAAATACAGACAAGAATTAATGGCTAATAATTGGCGTGTAAAACCATCGGTTTATGGAGCACTTAGAGAAACAGGAGTAAGTATGTTCTATACTTCTATTGTACTCTTTTTTGGCTTTTTAACCTTTACACTTTCTAGTTTTGGAGGTACAATTGCATTAGGAGGCTTAGTCTCTGTAACCTTATTATTGGCAATGGTTTCTAACTTACTATTATTACCTTCATTATTATTAACTTTTGAAAAGAAAATAGCAAACAAAAAAGTATTTAAGGAACCTTCTATAAGAATTATTCCTCCAGAGGAAGAAGACAAATTAGAAGAATAAAAATTTAGTTGATATATAAATATTTACTAAAAAATCGGATGTTATTATTTAACATCCGATTTTTTAATAGAAGAATGAACAATGTTTTAACGATAGAAATTAACAGTATTTTAAGCAAACACCACCTAAAACTACTGTAAATATCATTGCTCATCTTCTCACAAAAAAGTATCTTTACTCCTTAATAAAAAACATTTTTTGTATATTATACTTAACTTTTTTTGATAAAAATATCTCTTTTTCTTAAAGATGTATGACAATCAAAAAATTAGGTTTCTATATAATTCTTCCTAAAAAAAGAGTTTTCTAGAAAAAAACATCAGAATAATACAACCTATTAATAACATATATTTATATCAATATTATAAGAATATGATAAACAGCAACGTAGCCGAACTTTTAAAATCGGAAGGATTATTACTACAAGAAGTAACCCTAAAAGGATGGGTTAGAACATTTAGAAGCAATCGCTTTATTGCTTTAAATGATGGTACTACTATTAACAACATACAATGTGTTATCGATTTTGAAAACACAGATGAAACTACATTAAAAAGAATTACAACTGGTGCCGCTCTTTGTATAAAAGGGACTTTGGCTGCAAGCCAAGGAAAAGGACAATCTGTAGAAATTCAAGTTTCAGAAATTGAAATTTTAGGAGATTCAAATCCAGATGAGTATCCTATTCAACCTAAAAAACACAGTTTCGAGTTTTTAAGAGAAAATGCACATTTACGTGTAAGAACAAATACTTTTAGCGCTGTAATGCGTGTACGTTCTAAATTATCTTTTGCGGTACATCAGTATTTTCAAGAAAGAGATTTTAATTATGTGAACACACCAATAGTTACCAGTTCTGATGCAGAGGGTGCTGGAGAAATATTTAAAGTTACTACCTTTAAAGACAACGAAGCTCCTGTAAACGAAGATGGTAAAATTGACCATTCTAAAGATTTCTTTGGTAAGGAAACCAATTTAACTGTTTCTGGCCAATTAGAAGCTGAAACTTTTGCTATGGCATTAGGAAAAGCGTATACTTTTGGACCAACATTTAGAGCAGAAAATTCTAATACTACCCGTCATTTAGCAGAGTTTTGGATGATAGAACCAGAGGTTGCCTTTATGGATTTAGATGGTAATATGGATTTAGCAGAAGACTTTATTAAGTATGTGATAAACTATGTTTTAGATAAATGTGCAGATGATTTAGCTTTTCTAGATCAACGTTTAACACAAGAAGAAAAAAGCAAACCACAGGCACAAAGAAGTGAAATGAGTTTGTTAGACAAACTAAAGTTTGTTGTAGATAACAACTTTAAGAGAGTTTCTTATACAGAAGCAATTGATATTTTACGTAACTCTAAACCAAATAAAAAGAAAAAATTTCAATTCCCTATTAATGAATGGGGAGCAGATTTACAATCTGAACACGAACGTTTTTTAGTTGAAAAACACTTTAAATGTCCGGTTATTTTATTTGATTATCCAGCAGACATCAAAGCATTTTACATGCGTTTAAATGATGATGGAAAGACAGTTAGAGCTATGGATGTTCTATTCCCTGGTATTGGAGAAATAGTTGGAGGATCACAAAGAGAAGAACGTTATGATGTTTTAGCTGATAAAATGAAGACACTGGGTATTGAAGAAGAACTTTGGTGGTATTTAGATTTAAGAAAATTTGGTACAGCAGTTCATTCTGGTTTTGGATTAGGTTTTGAAAGACTCGTACAATTTACCACAGGAATGAGTAATATTAGAGACGTAATTCCGTTCCCAAGAACGCCACAAAATGCAGATTTTTAAAAGTAAATAAAAAATTAAAGCACTAAAAACGTCATTCCTATCAGAATGACGTTTTTTATTTTAACCTATTTCATATATTTGTCTATATGCTAAAACAAAGTTTACAATACAAGCTATTACAGAAATTATCTCCTCAACAGATACAGTTGATGAAGTTAATTCAATTGCCTACGCAAGCTTTTGAGGAACGTCTAAAACAAGAAATTGAGGAAAACCCTGCATTAGATACTGGTAAGGATGAGTCGGATTCTATAGATGATGATTTATCGAATGAATATGATGATGCTGGAACCGAGAAAATAGAAGCAGAAGACATCAATATAGATGATTATCTAAGTGATGACGAAATACCAAATTACAAAACACAGGCTAACAACTACTCTGCAGATGATGAAGAGAAGAACGTACCTTATGCTAGTGGTACTAGTTTTCATCAATCTTTAAAAAATCAATTAAGTACGTATACCTTTACTGATGAAGAACTTTCTATTGCTGAGTTTTTAGTGGGTAGTATAGATGATAGTGGTTATATCAGAAGAGAAATTATAGATATAGTAGACGATTTAGCTTTTACAGAAAATGTTTTTACCACAGAAGAAAAAGTTATCTCTATTCTAAAAAAAGTGGTGCATACTTTAGATCCTATTGGTGTTGGAGCCAGAGATTTAAAAGAGTGTTTAATTATTCAACTAAAAAGAAAAGAAAGCAACAAAATTAGAAGTTTAGCAATTGATATTCTAGAAACTGCTTTTGATCATTTTGTAAAAAAACACTATAAGAAATTACAAGAAAAGTTTACTATTTCTGAAGAGGAATTAAAAGAAGTAAATAAAGAAATTTCTAAACTAAACCCTAAACCAGGAAGTTCTTATGCTGGTAATAATAAAATAGCAGAACAGATTGTTCCTGACTTCTCTATTAAGTTAGTAGATGGAGAATTAGATTTGGTTTTAAATTCTAGAAATGCTCCTGAATTACATATTTCTAGAGAGTATAACAATATGCTTAAAGGGTATCAAGAAGCTACCGTAAAAAGTAAATCTCAAAAAGATGCTGTATTTTTTATCAAACAAAAATTAGATTCAGCAAAATGGTTTATAGATGCAATTAAACAGCGTCAGCAAACACTTTTAGTGACTATGAATACAATTATGCACTATCAGTATGATTATTTCCTAACAGGTGATGAGCGCAAGCTAAAACCTATGATTTTGAAAGATATTGCGGATAAAATTAATATGGATGTTTCTACAGTTTCAAGAGTTGCAAATAGCAAGTATGTATCTACTCCTTACGGTACAAAATTGATTAAAGAATTCTTTTCTGAATCTATGAAAAACGACCAAGGAGAAGATGTATCTACAAAAGAAATAAAGAAAATATTAGAGACCGTAATTTTAGAAGAGGATAAAAAGAAACCTCTAACCGACGAAAAACTGGCAGCAATCTTAAAGGAAAAAGGGTATCCTATTGCTAGAAGAACAGTGGCAAAATATAGAGAACAATTAGACTTACCTGTAGCTCGTTTACGTAAAGAAATTTAATGAAATTTTATAAATTTATATCTGTAATGCTGCATCCGATTGTAATACCTACAATTGGAATCACCTTATATTTTATATTAATTCAAAATAGTTTTAGCAAGAATCAAAAGTTTGCTGTACTAGGTCTAATTTTTGTAACAACTTACTTAGTACCTTTACTCATACTCATTCTTTTTAGGAGGTTTAAGCTTATAGAATCATTTAAAGCAGAAAGTATAAAGGAAAGAAAAGTTCCTGTTGCTATGATGATAGTATTGTTTTATTTACTAGGTAATACTCTATATGGAATAGCTAACTTAAGAGATTTAGGAATGCTTTTTTACGCCACCTCATTAGGATTGGTATTTATATACATATTGTTTGCTTTTAAAATAAAAACAAGCATCCATTTAATATCAATAGGGATTACAATTGGCTTCTTTTACGTATTGAGTTTTATGTATCAGCAAAACCTAACAGCAGTACTTATCTGTGGTTTGCTTCTCTCCGGTATTTTAGCAAGCGCAAGACTACATTTAAAAGCACACACACATAAAGAAGTGTATTTAGGCTTTATACTAGGGTTTCTATCTCCGAGTATTGTTTTCTACTTTTTATAAAAGATAGAAAATAAGTCCAAATTTTAAGATTTTAGTATTTATAACTTCTCCGTTTATAGTACTATTTTCAAAAACAGGTGTTAAACCGTAATAAAGGTTGATATTAAACTCATCGTAACCCGCAGATAAGGTTAAGCCATACTGCAATTTATTGTAATTAGAAACATCCTGATACTTAAAGGTATTCCCATTTTCATCATCAAACTGAAATTTATTAGAGAAGTTGTACGAGAACTTAATACCACCATATATCCTCCAAAAACTATATTTATTCGCTGTAGAAGTTCTCCATCTAAGTTCTAATGGAAATTCTAAGTTATGAGATTTGAATAGATTAGCGCTAATAGTTTCATCACTACTAAAATCTGTTGTATTGTTTATTTCTTCTACTTTAAGCTCGTGATTAAAAAAATCAAAACCATATCCTACACCAGCTGCTATTGAGACATTACCTTGTTTGTTTAAAATCACATCTTTCAAAAAGCCAACCGAAAGTCCATATGAAAAATTACTTTTAAATATTTCTTGGGGTTGATCTATAAACTGAGCATAAGAAACTGCTACATAAATTTGATCTTCTGCATACCTATCTCCTAGATTTAAGGAATCTTTCTGAGCATAAGACCCCAATGCAGTAATCAATAATAAAAAGAGTGTAAGAGCTGATTTCATATACTAATATAACGAACGATAAAGATACAATATTTGATTATTAGATTTGATTTCTAAAAAAAAACATAAAAAAAAGGATAATTCAATGAATTATCCTTTTTTTAAAAATTATATTATTTAGATTACTCAGTCTTTTTTGAAGCAGAATAACTAATTTTAAGAGCATTTACATCTCTTAATTTTAATCTAATATCAGTAATTGTACCAACACTAGATTCAGTATCTGCCTTAATAGAAGTTGTCATAAATGGAACTTCTGCTTCAGAAACTTTAGATCTTGCATTTATTATAAATGCAGGAACTTCATCCGCAGTAGCAATTTTATCATTCAATTGAATTCTATTATAACTTGTACCATACTTAGCATCCTTAGCTTTACCTACATAAATAGTAGTTACCAAACTTTTATGTTCTAATTTCTTTACTTCTGTTGCCGAAGGTAACCTTGGAGCATCAATTTGTAAAGAAGTTTCTCTCATGGTAGTAGTAACCATAAAAAAGAATAACAACATAAATACAATATCTGGTAAAGCTGCAGTATTTACTGCTGGCATTCCTTTCTTCTTTTTTCTAAATTTAGACATACTGTTAAATTTTAAAAATTAATTTGTAGGTTCTTGATCTGAAATAATTTGAGGATAAGCTGTTTTGATAAACTCAACTTTACTTTTCAAATTCTCATTAGCTCTATCGTCTTTATAACTTTCTTCAAGTTCTTCAAATGGAATCTTGTATTTTTCAACACTTAGTCTATTTCTTAAAAAACTATAAGCTTTTAACAATTCATCTTGAACAGTTAAATAAGTTCCATACTCTGTTAACCTATCACTTTGTACCGATATAATAGCTTTATTAGGGTGATCTGAAGAATCATCACTTCTATCACCTTTACAATAACTACATGGTCCGGTAGCAACGCCATTTTCAACTTTACCTTCTCCTCCACCGTTATCTACAAATGAGATAGCGGCTTCTTTTAGGTCTTTAATATCCATTCTTTCGCCTTCAACTAAAAGCTCATTATTTCTATTAATACTTACCTCAAAAATGTTTTTTTCCTTAATAACAGGTGGCACATAATCTGCTGGTGGTTTTTCAGATAGTTTTTTAGAAACTCCTGAATCCACATTCATTGTTGTTGTTACTAAGAAAAAGATTAACAGCAAGAAGGCAATATCTGCCATAGAACCTGCATTAATTTCTGGATTCTCTCTTCTTGCCATATTATTATGATTTTATTAATCCTTTTACTAAATCGTATACAAAGAACAAACTAGCTACTAGGCCTAGACAAACGCTATACCATATACCCGTTCCTACCCATTGGTTACTAGAAGCTCCTGCTTCACCACCTACAAGTACTTTTCCTTGTGTATCAAGTACAGCATTACTATCTGCTAAAAAGTAAGCAAAAACTAATACTACACCTAAAGCAGCAACTCCCATTAAAGTCTTTTTCAAATTTTCTGGATTTGTAAAAAGGCTAAATAAAGAAAGCAACACTGTTGCACCTACTGCAAAATAAAGTAATATAGTAGAAAATGTAACTATACTACCAACAGAACCACTTAAGGCTGCTGTATCTCCCTCATCTGTCATAAAGATATTGATAAAGAGAAAGGCTCCAATTACAGCTATTACAGCTATAAATATGTTTAAAATTTTTGATAAATTATTTTTCATAATATATCTTATTTTTTATATTTCACTAATAAATCTATTAATTGAATAGATGCATCTTCCATGTTATTTACAATACTATCGATTTTAGATACGATGTAATTATAAAAAATCTGTAAAATAATTGCTACTATTAAACCAAATACAGTTGTTAATAATGCTACTTTAATACCAACAGCTACAACTCCAGGAGAAATATCATTTGCTACTGCAATCATATCAAAAGCCTGAATCATACCAATTACCGTACCCATAAACCCAAGCATCGGTGCTAAAGCAATAAATAAAGATAACCAAGAAATATTTTTCTCTAAAAGTCCCATTTGAACTCCTCCATAAGAAACTACAGCTTTTTCTGCAGCATCTACACCTTCATCTACTCTATCTAAACCTTGGTAAAAGATAGATGCAACTGGTCCTTTAGAGTTTCTACAAACTTCTTTAGCAGCTTCTATACCACCAGAACTTAAAGCATCATCTACACTTGCTACTAATTTCTTAGTATTCGTTGTTGCCATGTTTAAATAAATAATTCTTTCAATTGCAATTGCTAAACCTAAAATTAAGGCTACTAATACAATTCCCATAAATTCTGGGCCACCCTCAATAAAACGTTGTTTTAATTCTTGGTGGAAAGTTTTTGACTCTTCAGCTGCTTCTTGTGCGAAAGTTGATTGAATAGCTCCAAAAAACATAAATCCTGTTACGGATAGGACATTTACTACTTTTTTCATCTTTGTTATAATTAATTTTTAATAGTTAACGGGTTAAAGATATTAATTTTCATCCCAAAAAAATAATATGAAAGACAATTTAACTAAAATAATTAAAAAATCATCCCTCTATTACTTTTGAGAGTGCCAAGTAACAAAAAAATATTGAGCATTTAAAAAAAAAATCAATGTATTTGATGTTAAAAACTTCAATTAACTCAATAATATGTTTAAAAATGATAATTATCAGTTAATTCGCCTCTTAAAGATTTCTCAAAGAAATGTTTAAACTCATCATCTGATAGGTTTTTATCTAATAAGTACATTAACTTAGCTATCGCAGACTCCGTAGTAATATCTCTACCATTAATCACTCCTATTTCTAAAAGCAGTAAACTTGTATCATAATGCCCCATCATTACCCTACCACTTTTGCATTGGGTTACGTTTATAATTTTAATTCCTTTGTCAATTGCCGTTTTTAACAAACAAATAAAGCTTTCGGAATTGGGTGCATTACCAGATCCATACGTTTCTAGTACAACTCCTTTTAAATTTGGAATATTTAAAATACTTTCTACTACCAGATTTGATATCCCTGGAAACAACTTTAAAATAACCACTTCATCAACCAAATGCTTTCTTACAATTAATGCTTCCTCTTGTTCTTCTTGATGAATTAAATGCTCATTAAATTTAAGGTGCACACCACTTTCTGCTAATGGCGGAAAATTCATAGATGTAAATGCCTCAAATAACTCTGAACTTATTTTAGTGGTTCTATTTGCTCTATATAACTTGTATTCAAAATACAAACAAACTTCAGATACAATTGGCTTTCCATTCTTATATGCACACGCTACCTCTATAGAAGTGATTAAATTTTCTTTAGCATCTGTTCTTAAATCTCCAATTGGCAGTTGAGATCCTGTAAAAATGATTGGTTTTTGTAAATTCTCTAACATAAAACTAATCGCAGAAGAAGTGTACGCCATGGTATCGGAACCTGTTAACACAACAAAACCATCAAATTTTTTATAATTTTCTTCAATAATTTCAACAATACTTATATAGTATTTGGTATTCATGTTTGATGAATCTATTGCATCTTCAAAAGAAATACTTTCTATATTACAATTTAACTGTTGCAATTCTGGAATTTTTTCTACAATCTGACTAAAATCAAATGCTTTTAAGGCATTTGTCTTATAGTCTTTCATCATACCAATCGTTCCGCCAGTATATACAAGTAATATGTTAGGTTTTCTTGTCATTTTGTCATTTTTATCTTCCAAACAATAAATTGGAATACTTTATGTTGTAAATTTATCAAACAAAAATGAAATACAATTTTTAAACAATATAAATTATGATAGGATTCTATATTTTAATTGGAGTAATTGCTTTGGCTAGTTGGTTAGTGAGTAATACGCTGAAGAATAAATTTAAAAAATACTCTAAAATTCAACTTAGAAACGGGATGAGTGGTGCAGAAATTGCAGAAAAAATGTTAGCTGATAACGGTATTTTTGATGTAAAAGTAATTTCTACTCCTGGTAGATTAACAGACCATTACAACCCTGCAGATAAAACAGTAAATTTAAGTGAGTCTGTTTACAACCAAAGAAATGCTGCTGCGGCTGCGGTTGCTGCGCATGAATGCGGACACGCAGTGCAACACGCGCAAGCATATAGTTATTTAACAATGCGATCTAAATTAGTACCCGTTGTTAGCGTAACTTCTAAATTTTCTCAATGGTTGGTAATTGGTGGGTTAATTATGGGAGCAGCTTCAGGAGCTACTGGGATTGGTTTTTACATTGCCGTTGCAGGTTTAGTTTTTATGGGTTTTGCAACAGTTTTTAGTTTTGTTACTTTACCTGTAGAATATGATGCTAGTAATAGAGCATTAGCTTGGTTAAAAAACAAAAACATGGTTTCTCAAGAAGAATTAGCGGGAGCAACGGATGCTTTAACATGGGCTGCAAGAACGTATTTAGTTGCTGCCTTGGGTTCATTAGCAACCTTATTATATTGGGGAATGCAAATTTTAGGAGGAAGAGATTAGCATCGCAGATGCTATTTGTATTTACTTTTTAATAGATAAACTATATTTAAACACTTTTGATTCATTTCGAAAGTGTTTTTTTTGATTTATATTGATTAGAAACTTGATGTAAAAGTAGTTTTATGAATACTGCTTTCGCAGGATAAAAGTTAAGCTAGCAAACAAGTCTAGCCCAGATTGAACCTTTCGACAAGCTCAAGACAGGCTTTTTATTTGAGCTCTTTTTTACTGTCAGTTCGAGTGAATTTGTGAAGAATGAACAAATTTGTATCGAGAACAGAAGTAAAAAAAGCGAGTAGTGAAAGCAGGAAATAGCTTCAAAAAAATTAACAGATTGACAGTTTACAAAAAAGTAAACTTCGCAATGACGTGCATAAAAAAAACCTTCTTGATTTCTCAAAAAGGTTTCTACATTATTTATTTAGTCTTAATTCTAAAAATCTTGATTCTTTTTATCTAATCATTCAACTTCAATACCGCCATAAATGCTTCTTGCGGAATTTCTACATTACCAACCTGACGCATTCTTTTCTTCCCTTTTTTCTGCTTTTCTAATAACTTACGTTTTCTAGAAATATCTCCACCATAACATTTTGCGGTAACATCTTTACGCAATGCTTTGGTAGTTTCACGGGCTATAATTTTTGCACCAATTGCAGCCTGAATAGGAATATCGAACTGTTGTCTTGGAATTAATTCCTTTAACTTTTCTACAATTTTCTTACCAATTGTATACGCATTGTCTGCATGTAAAAGTGCAGAAAGCGCATCTACAGGTTGTGCGTTTAAAAGAATATCTACTCTTACTAGTTTCGATTCTCTCATACCAATTGGCGAATAATCGAAAGAAGCATATCCTTTAGAAACCGTTTTTAAACGATCATAAAAATCGAAAACAATTTCTGCCAAAGGCATATCGAACGTTAACTCTACTCTTTCTGTAGTTAAGTAAGTTTGATTCGTAATTTCTCCACGTTTTTCGATACACAAACTCATTACTTGTCCAACAAAATCTGACTTGGTAATAATACTTGCTTTAATAAAAGGCTCCTCTACCCTATCTAATCTCGATGGATCTGGTAAATCTGTAGGGTTGTTTAAAAGTAATATTTCGTTGGGATTTTTCTTAGTATAAGCATGGTAAGAAACGTTGGGAACCGTTGTAATAACAGTCATATTAAACTCACGCTCTAAACGTTCTTGAATAATTTCCATGTGTAACATTCCTAAAAACCCACAACGGAAACCAAAACCTAAAGCGGCAGAACTTTCTGGTTGAAACACCAAAGAAGCATCATTTAATTGCAGCTTTTCCATAGAATAACGCAACTCTTCGTAGTCTTCTGTATCCACTGGGTAAATCCCTGCAAAAACCATTGGTTTTACATCTTCGAAACCATCAATTATTTCTGTAGTTGGGTTAAGAGCATCTGTAATAGTATCTCCAACTTTTACTTCTTTTGCCGTTTTAATTCCTGTAATTAAATACCCAACATCTCCTGTTTTTACAGATTTTTTTACAACTTGAGTCAGTTTTAAAGTACCTACTTCATCGGCAAAATAATTTTTACCAGTTGCCATAAACTTAATCTCTTGTCCTTTTTTTATTTCTCCGTTTAAAACACGGAAATAAGTTTCAATTCCACGATAAGAATTGTAAACAGAATCGAAGATTAAGGCTTGTAATGGAGCATCTGGATCACCTTTTGGAGCAGGAACTCTATCTATAATAGCAGCTAAAATATTATCGACTCCAAAACCTGTTTTTCCACTTGCGTGAATTACATCTTCTGGGTCACAACCTAATAAATCTACAATATCGTCTGTTACTTCTTCTGGATTTGCAGAAGGTAAATCTACTTTATTTAAAATAGGAATAATCTCTAAATCGTTCTCTAAAGCAAGATATAGATTAGAAATTGTTTGTGCTTGTATGCTTTGTGCAGCATCTACAATTAGCAATGCGCCTTCACAAGCAGCAATTGAACGAGAAACTTCGTATGAGAAATCTACGTGACCAGGAGTGTCAATTAAATTAAGGATATAGTGTTCTCCTTTGTGCTCAAAATCCATTTGGATAGCATGCGATTTTATGGTGATACCACGTTCTCGCTCTAAATCCATATTATCTAATAATTGATCCTTCTTTTCACGATCTGTTACAGCACCTGTGTACTCTAATAACCTATCTGCTAACGTACTTTTACCATGATCTATATGTGCGATAATGCAAAAGTTTCTAATGTTTTTCATACTTCGTTTTCTAACTGCGTTCAACTGACAAAGATAGGTAAATAAGTTTGTGAATTAAATAACTAAAAGTATCTTAATTTTTGCAGTTGACAGCTATTTTTTGCAGTCTACAAGAAAAGCATTTTTAAAACCTCATTAAGTATATTCTTTTGTGGTATAAATTTTAAATTAGAAAGAGATTTACAAATCTCTTTCTAATTCTGCTATGGCAATCTTAAATTCTTCTAAGTTGATACACTCATCTCCAGATTTATCGTAGCCTTTTATCAATTCACCAGCTACAATTCCTCTAAAAAAACCGCTGATATCAGCATCTTTTAATAGATCTTTTACTTCACCTTTATTTAATTTTCCGTCTTTATCTTTATCAAAAAAAAGAAAAGCTTCTGCTGGACTTTGAAATTTGCTAGTGATTAAAAAACTGATTTTTTTTAAAATATCTTCTTTTGCTCCCATAATATAATTTGATTCTTTTATACTGTAAGATATAATTTTATTTTAAAAAAACAATGCTTTTCATATTTCTAAAGGGCGAATTTAAAAGCTATCAGTGCTTCAAAAACCGAAGAAAATAATTTTCAGCTAAAAAAGGCTAAAAATCACTAAATTTGCAAAAAATTAAATCATTTTGATTAAAATCGGCAACATAGAATTACCAGACTTTCCTCTTTTATTAGCACCAATGGAAGATGTTTCTGACCCTCCTTTTAGAGCCTTGTGCAAAGAACAAGGCGCAGACGTGGTATATACAGAGTTTATTTCTTCTGAAGGCTTGATTCGTGATGCAGCAAAAAGCATTATGAAGCTAGACATCTATGAAAAAGAGCGTCCGGTAGGAATTCAGATTTTTGGTGCCAACTTAGAATCGATGTTAAAAACGGTGGAGATTGTAGAAAAATCGAATCCAGATATTATTGATATCAACTTTGGTTGCCCTGTTAAGAAAGTCGTTTCTAAAGGCGCAGGAGCAGGGATTTTAAAAGACATAGATTTAATGGTTTCATTAACTGAAGCGATGGTAAAACACACTAATTTGCCTATTACAGTTAAAACTCGTTTAGGTTGGGATCATGATTCTATTAGAATTGTAGAAGTTGCAGAACGTTTGCAAGATGTAGGTTGTAAAGCTATTTCTATTCATGGTAGAACGCGTGCACAAATGTATAAAGGTGAAGCAGATTGGAAACCAATTGCCGATGTAAAAAACAATCAAAGAATGCATATTCCTGTTTTTGGAAATGGTGATGTAACTTCACCAGAAAAAGCAATGGAAATGCGTGATTCTTACGGTTTAGATGGCTGTATGATTGGTAGAGCTGCAATTGGATATCCTTGGTTTTTTAATGAAGTAAAACACTTCTTTAAAACTGGTGAACATTTAGCAAAACCAACAATTGCACAACGTGTAGAAATGGCAAGAAGGCATTTACAAATGGCCATTGATTGGAAAGGACCTGTATTAGGTGTTTTTGAAACGAGAAGACATTATACCAATTATTTTAAAGGGATTCCGCATTTTAAAGAATACAGAATGAAAATGGTAACTTCTGATGATGCAAAGGATGTTTTTGCTACGTTTGATGAGGTGGAAGCTAAATTTGGGAATACGATTATTCCCCAGTTTTAAATTGATTTAGCTACAAAAAACTACCCCTATCTTTCTATAAACTCTTTAGAAATTCTACTACTAGCAATTTTAGAGGCAATAAAACCTAAAATTGTAATGGTAGCTATTACAATAAGCAGGTTCGAAAATCTAAATTCAACCGGATAAGCAAAGTTTTGGGTAATCATAAATATGCCAAATTCCTTCTGAATAAAAACGATTAGAATTCCTAGCGACAAACCGATAATCATTCCTAAAAAAGTTAACAAAAAACCTTGTAAAATAAAAACTTTTTTAATTTCCTTAATAGATGCACCTAAGCTAAAAAGAGTTTTTAAGTTCGATTTTTTATCGATAATCATCATTATTATCGCACCAATAACATTAAATAATGCAATAATTACTATCAATGTAAAAATAAGGTACGACACAAAATTCTCGGTATTAATTACCTTATAGAAAACCTCATTTAACTGTTGTTTAGTCTGTACTTTAAATTGATCTCCTAATTGCTGTTGTAGTTGCTCAGAAAACAAATCGGCATCTAAATTGTCTTTTAATTTAATTTCTACACCTGTTATTTGGTTCTCATCAAAATTCAATAAGTTTTTTGCTTCATTTATAGAAACAAAAACAAATTTACTTTCAAACTCTTCCGTACCAGAATACAAACCAACAATTTGCACATCTTTTTTATAAAAAGCATTATTTGGGTTGATAAAACCTACTCCAGGTTTAGGAACCATAATTGTCAAAGGAGCTCCATAATTTAAAACTCCTAATGATAATTTTCTTGAAATTCCATTACCAACAACCGCTGTATTTGGCTGATCTAAATCTAACCAATTCCCTAAACTGATTACAGAATCTATGTCTGTAATAGAAGTATAACTCTCTTCAACGCCTTTTATATAAGCTATTTCATTCTTATCATTGTATTCTAAAAAAACGCGTTCTTCTATAATTTTAGAAGTTGCTTTTATTGAAGTATTATTTATTAAGGCTTGATGAACTTCATCCGTATAGAGAAAAGTTTTCCCTTTATTAGAAGTAATTTTAATATCAGGATCAGATACATCTAACAAACTGTAACTAAATGTACGCAAACCAGAAAAACCAGAAAGAATAATAAACAAGGCTAAAGAGCCTATAATTACCCCAAAAGAAGCAATAATTGTAATAATATTGATGGCATTATTACCTGTTTTTGTAAATAAATATCTTTTGGCTATGTATAAGGGAAAGTTCAAATGCGAGAATAAATTTAACTTCTTTTACGTCTTGGTAAAACGCTAGGATCTTTAATAGGATTGTCATCTTCACCTTTTAAAGATTTATCAATTTCCTCAATATAATCTAACGTATCATCTCCAAAAAATAATAATTCTGGCATTCTACGTAATTGATGTTTTGTTCTTTTTGCCATTTCATGGCGAATTAAAACCGTATTAGATTGTACACCTTTAATAATTTCTTCTCTATTGCTAGAAGGAAATACACTTAAATAAACTTTAGCGACTCCTAAATCTGATGTTACATGAACCTTAGAAACAGAAATAATTATTCCTTTCATTCCATCTTGCGCTGCTTTCTGTAAAACATCTACCAAATCCTTTTGCAATACTCCTGCAATTTTACGTTGTCTGTTCGTTTCTTCCATGCTGCAAATTTACACTTTTTTTATGGAGTGTAAATTTTATTTTTGATTGCATACATAACCAAACCAACTCTATTCTTTACATGTAATTTAGTAAACAGAACATCTCTATATCCATCAATCGTTTTTGGACTTAAACACATAATTTCTGCAATTTCCTTATAGGTTAATTCAGAACAAGCGTGTTTCATAAAAGTAATTTCTCTTTCTTTAAATTTTATTTCTGTCTCTCCATTTCCAGAAAGAGATTTCATTAATAAATTGGTTACATTTTTGGTATGATAAAATCCGTTTTCGGCTATTTCCACCAAAGCTTTTTCTAAAACTACTTTTTCGGTATCTTTTAATAAGTAACCAATAGCACCAACTTTTAACATTTTTAAAATAGTAGCGTCTTCATCTTCTACAGAAAGTGCCATTACATGTACTTCATTATGGTTTTTAGAAATCCATTCAGTTGTTTCAATTCCATTCATTATAGGCATATTAATATCCATTAAAACCACATCTGGAATAAATTCCGGTGAAGAAGAAAATTTATCAACTAATTCTTGTCCATTTTTACATGTATATAAAACTTTAAATTTATTAAAAGTATTTACCATAGCAGCAATTGCTTGAGAAAGCAGTGTGTGGTCATCTACAATAACAACGGAATATTTCATCATAATTTATATACTATATTTAGGGAGGTACCTTTATTTACTTCGGAAGTAAAAACTGCAGTTGCACCGATTAATTTTGCTCTATTTTTAATATTCTCTAAGCCTATTCCATTAGACTTACCTTCTAAAGAGGAAAAACCAACTCCATCATCTTTCGCTGTAATTTCTAAATAATGTTCACTAAAATTTAACTCTACAGTTAGATTAGATGCTTTGGAGTGTTTAATGGTATTGGAAAAAAATTCTTGTAAAATTCTAAAAATAATAATACAAGATTTTTCATTATTTAATTCTCCATCTCCTTTAATAATTAAGGCAGAATTGATAAAATTTAATCTATTAAATCTATCTATCTCTAGCTGTATCGCTTCTCTTAATTTGATGTTTTTTATAGCTTCTGGGTTAATTAATTTAGACAAAGCCCTAACTTCTGTTAGACCTTTGGTAATTGTTTCTGAAACTTCGTGAATGTTATCTTGAGAAGCATTTTGTAGTTGAATTTTAGCTAAAGTTAATAACTGCCCAATATTATCGTGTAACTCCCAACTAATATTTCTTAAGGTCTCTTCCCTAATTTCTATTTGTGTTTCTGCAATTTCTCTTTCAAATCTTTTTTTACTCTCTTTTTGCTGTTCTAATAATGAGTTCTTTCTTTTCTGAAAAACAGTAAACAATAATATTATAAAAACAACAAACGTAGCTATTATGATAGTGGTTACAATTAATATTATTTGACTCGCTTCTGACTCCATAGTGCCCCCAATATAAAACAACTATACATAAATATCAATAAAACAAACTGAATATTGTATAAATATTCTATCACCTCAATTGGTGTTCCTTTCATGTTATTTATAATAGAAGTTATTGGTATAGTGCCTAAATAATAGAATAACAAACCAAAAGCAATCCAAAAAGTAAGAGATTTCTTATAATTAAGAATTTCATTAGAAGATAAAAAATCCCTATAAAATAAGAATAAAACAATAGCTATTAATAAGCTTCCAGAAATAGAAGCAATGCTATTGTAGGTTTCAAAATAAATTCCTTGATACAAATAATAAAACGTAGTTAGCAAATAAATTACATTAAAAAGCATACTAACTCTTAAAACTGTTTTTTGTGTTTTTCCTGAAATTAATATTTGTTTTGTAAATAAAAATAATAAATTGAATTCAACAAAAGTAAGGGTATTATATACCCATAAATTATATAGCGCTAAATTATATTTCACATAGCTAGCAATCATTTCAAAAGTAAACATAGCTATTAAGTACCCCAAAAAGTATTTTAAATCAACATCAAAAGATTTTTTAAAATAGAAAATAGCATAGACTACTATGGCTATAAAATATAATATGTAAATTATTTTATCCAAAAGATTACATTGGTGGTGTTGGTTTCAATTTATTTGCTCCAGAACTTTTAAGATCTTCTTGAGCTCCAATAAAAGGTAAAAAAGAAGCTCTAACAACTCGCTTTGTTTCTTTACTACTAAATTGATCTAAGAATTTTGTAAAAGGGATTGCCTCTCCTTTATTAGAATACAAAGGCTCATAAGCAACATTTTTCTTTTCTTTTGTATCTGCTGTAGGCATAAAAATTAAAGTTTGTCGACCTCTTAAAAGCTCTTCTGGATAATCTTTAGGGTATGCTGCTGAAAAAATTCTAATACCTGTAAGCTTAATATCTTTTTCCTTTGATAACCTTTCTACATACGCAATATATTGCTTTAATTCATTAATATCGTAAAAATGAGAAATACTCTCAATTTCATTAGCATCACCTGTAAATTCTTTCCTAAATTCATCTAAAACAGGTTTCTGTCCTACATCATATTGATGAAACATATTAGCCATTTCTTTATAAGTGATCGTATTAGAAGGCCTAGAACTATCAACTTCAGCAACCTGAGATATTGCTTCAGACCTACAACTAATGATAAATAATGCTAAAAAAAATATTTGATAAAATTTAAAAACTGTTTTCATAACATAGTAGTTGGATTAATACGCATGAAAATACAAATTAAATTATAATATAAAAAAGATAAAAACTAAAAACAACATTACTCACTATATATCAAATACTTAATTGAAATATTATTTATATCAACCTTGTCTAAAAAGGTGTTTTTCCTGTATAAATTCAATGATTTACACTAACCGTTTATTCTTAATTATTTACCAATTTTGAAGTATGAAATAAAAAGAAAAGTAAAGGGGGAAATTGCAAAAAATACACTTACTATTTTATAGAAAGTGTTTAAATTAAAAAAGTCTCAAAACTGATGTTTTGAGACTTTTAATTTTATAATTATTTTAGAAACTTAATCTGCTAAAATAATTGCTTTATTATCTTTTAATTCTAAAGTTCCAGATTTAATAGCAATTGTTAGAATATTATCATCATCTATATGAATTTCATAATGCCCTTTAAATTGATCAAATTCTAAATGTTCTTTACTATGAACATGAATTTTTACTATTCCTTCCTTTAAGTTAGCAACAATTGGTGCGTGATTATTTAACATTTGAAACTCACCATTTTCTCCAGGAACTGACAATGAGTCAATCCTTGCTGAGAATAATATAGCTTCTGGTGTTACAATTTCTAAAAACATATCTCTTATAGTTTACAGTCTTCAATTTGCAGTTTACATTCTTTTTTAAGATTAAAAACTGCAGATCGCTGACTAATTTTATGCTTCTGCTAACATTTTCTCTCCAGCATCAATTGCATCTTGAATTGATCCTCTTAAGTTAAATGCTGCTTCAGGGTATTTATCTAACTCACCATCCATAATCATATTAAAACCTTTAATAGTGTCTTTAATATCAACTAAAACTCCTGGTATACCAGTAAATTGTTCAGCTACATGGAAAGGTTGAGATAAGAAACGTTGTACACGTCTAGCTCTATGAACTACTAATTTATCTTCTTCAGATAATTCTTCCATACCTAAAATTGCAATAATATCTTGTAATTCTTTATAACGTTGTAAAATTTCTTTTACAGCTGTTGCAGTATTATAGTGTTCATCACCTAAAATTTCTGCAGATAAAATTCTTGAAGTAGAATCTAAAGGATCTACCGCTGGGTAAATACCTAATTCTGCAATCTTACGAGACAATACTGTTGTTGCATCTAAATGCGCAAACGTTGTTGCTGGTGCTGGATCTGTTAAATCATCTGCAGGTACATAAACTGCCTGTACAGATGTAATAGAACCTTTTTTAGTTGATGTAATACGTTCTTGCATAGCACCCATTTCTGTTGCTAATGTTGGTTGGTAACCTACCGCCGATGGCATACGTCCTAAAAGTGCTGACACTTCAGAACCTGCTTGTGTAAAACGGAAAATATTATCAACAAAGAAAAGTACATCTTTACCTTCTGCTTCTCCTGCTCCATCTCTAAAGTATTCTGCAATTGTTAAACCAGACAATGCAACACGTGCACGTGCTCCAGGTGGTTCGTTCATTTGACCGAATACGAAAGTAGCTTTAGAACCTTTCATTCCTGGTTTATCTACTTTAGATAAATCCCATCCTCCTGCTTCCATAGAATGCATAAAATCGTCTCCGTATTTTATAATTCCAGACTCTAACATTTCACGAAGTAAATCGTTTCCTTCACGAGTTCTTTCTCCAACACCTGCAAAAACTGATAAACCACCATGTCCTTTTGCAATATTGTTAATTAACTCCTGAATTAATACTGTCTTACCTACTCCTGCTCCACCAAATAATCCAATCTTACCTCCTTTTGCATAAGGCTCAATTAAATCGATTACTTTTATACCTGTAAATAAAACTTCTGTAGATACTGATAAATCTTCAAATTTAGGTGCAGATCTGTGAATTGGTAAACCATCTTTACCTTCTTTTTTCAAATTCCCTAAACCATCAATAGCATCTCCAGTTACATTAAACAAACGGCCATAAATATCGTTTCCGATAGGCATTTGAATAGGATTACCTGTAGCCACAACCTCAGTTCCTCTACTTAATCCATCAGTAGCATCCATTGAGATAGTTCTAACTGTATCTTCTCCAATATGCTGTTGTACCTCTAATACTAAAATAGAGCCGTCAGCTTTTTTGATTTCTAACGAATCGTAAATTTTAGGAAGTTCATTTTCAGTATTGAATTCAACATCAATTACTGGCCCAATAATTTGTGAAACTTTACCTGTTATTGTAGACATTATGTATCTAATTAAAGTTATTATTTTATTTCAGAGATTTCAGCCTCTTTTTTCAGATTGCAAAGGTAATTTTTTTGTCCTTAATTAAAAAAGATTTTCCTCTTTTTTAATTGAAAAAGAAACAAATAACAGAAACAAAAAAAACTCTGCTCAAAATGAGCAGAGTTTTATATTAAAATGTAGTTGAAAATTATTTATCAGATAACTTAATAACTACTCTTCTGTTTTTACTTCTTCCTAAACTAGTATTGTTAGATGCAATAGGATTTTTCTCTCCTTGACCAACAGTTTCTAATCTATTAGCGTCAAAACCTTTTTCAACTAAATAAGCTTTAGCAGATTCTGCTCTTCTTTCAGTTAAGTATACGTTGTAAGCACTAGCTCCTCTACTATCTGCATAACCTTCTATTACATAGATTACATTATCTACAGAACTAATTAAATCATAAACTTTATCTAATTTCCCTGCAGAAGCTCTATTAATTTTAGCGCTATCTGTACTAAATAAGATTTCTTTTGAATATCCTGCTAAAGCTGCAATTTGTTCTGCTGTCATAGCGTCTTCTGGACAACCATTATTAGAAGCTACACCTGCAAACTCAGGACATTTATCATCTTTATCTAATACTCCGTCTCCGTCAGTATCTGGCCAAGGACATCCTGCATTATCAGATGGTCCTGCAACAGAAGGACATTTATCATCTTTATCAGCTACACCGTCTCCGTCAGCATCAGGACAACCTTTGTTAGCTTTAGTTCCTTTGGCATTAGGACACATATCATCTTTATCAGCTACACCGTCTCCGTCAGAATCAGGACAACCATTCATAGCTGCTAAACCTGCAACATTAGGACAAGCATCATCAGAATCTTTTACTCCATCGCCATCAGCATCAGGACAACCGTTAAATTCTTTTAAACCTGCTTCTTCTGGACAAGCATCATCTTTATCATATACTCCGTCTCCGTCTGTATCTGTTCCTCCAAATTTAATTACTAAACCTAAAGAAGTTTGGTAGTGTGCTCTTACGTTATCAGAAAAACCTTTTTTAGTTCCTGTTTGAAAGTTTAATCCTAAGTTGTCATTAAACCAAGTATTAAAACCAACACCACCATTTAACATTGCTTCACCACTAGAATCTACAGAAGTATAACCTCCACCTAAATATACATAAGGATCAAACCAACCTGTTTGTCCAACTAAGTTATTTAAGTCATACTTTACAACTGCATCTACAGCCCAGTAAAGAAAATCTGAATCATCTTTAATTGTAACTGTTTCAATTTTATTTAAAGACCCCGCTAATTGTAAAGAGAATCCTTTGTCTAAATACTTTTCTCCAGATATTCTAGAAATAGAAGGTAAAATATTCCAATCTCCGTTACCTAATAAATCTTTTATTTGGTCACTAAAGTCATCACCATTGTAAAAGTCTACTACGTTTACACCAAAACCTACAGCCCAAGGGTTGTTTTCATCTTGTGCGTTTACGTTACCAACTGTTACCAACGTAAACAAAGCTATCACAGCTATTCTTAATCGTTTCATTATCAAATTTTTAAATTAAAAGTTCGTTATTATTATACGCAAAAGTAAATCCTTAAATCGTATATACAAAGACAAATCTACAAAATATTATTAAAACAATACGTTTTATTAATTCTAATTCCCCTTGAATCCACTACCTAATTTTTACAAAGACCTCAATAAAGCTCTTTAAACCACTCATTAACATGAATTAAAGGATAATCAATTCTTTTTTCTGACTTTTTCTTTCAGCTCTAAAGAGAAAAGAATTAAGCAGTTAAATTACTGTTTTATTTATAAATTTATCTTAATTTTAAAGTTGATGCTTTTCTACAAATCACACCGCAACAACATCTATTTGATCATTAATATAAATCAGTAATTTTTCCTCTACTGTAAAATTCATTGATTTTAAAGTTCTTTCATATCTTAATAACTGCTGATGATGCTCTGAAGAAGGGTTTCCTGTCTTATAATCAATGATAACTACTTTTTTATCCGCTATAAAAATCAACCTATCTAAAATAATAATCTGATTATCTACATCAACAATTTCTCTTTCATTAAAAACTTTAACTTTATCTGAAAAATAAAACTCTAATTCAGGGTGATTTACAATACTAAGAATACTTTTTGTTATAAAAATTTGCTGTTCTTTATTTATAACTCCTTGTTGATAATAAATGGAAATAACTTTCTCAACATCTTTTGAAGTAATAATTTTAGATAAAATTTCGTGAAATAAATTTCCAAAATCAATTGCCTTTCCCTGTTCTGTATTCCATAATTTAGAAGAATTTGCTAACAAAACAATATTATGTTCTTGCCAAGGAGTTGAAATAAATTTCTCATGGATTTCTGCAACAGAACTTTCTTCTTTCTTTTCACTAACCCTTTGCAGATCTCCAAATATATATTCAGAAAGATCATCACTCCAAAGATTTTGTTGTTTTAAGTAATTAATAAAAACACCTGAATAAAAATTAGTATTCTCCTCTCCTTTAGCTGATATTTTTTTATCCGTAATAACATGTAATTGCTCTACAGCTCTTGTTAAAGTAACATATAATAGATTAAAATTATCTAATTCTAATTCTTCGCGTTGCTTGTTATAAATATCTAAACCTCTATCACTAACAATACTTAAACTTTTACTATAATCGACTAATAATTCATCGAAACCTTCATAGGATTCCGGTAATTTATTTAACCACGATTTTGGTTTTATCTGTCTATAAATATCTACATCACAAGGAAAAATAACCACCGGAAACTCTAATCCCTTCGATTTATGAATGGTCATAATCTGAACAGCTCCAGCACTTTCTGGAGCAACAATACTTAGTCGTTCTTTTTTAAGTTCCCAAAACTCTAAAAACTCACCAACATCGGTTCCGTTTCTTTGCTGTTCTAAAACAACATCTAAGAAAAACTGAATATACGCATCAGAAGAATTTATCAAATTAAAACCTCTAATAATTTCTTCTATTTTCTCGTAAAATGGTAATTGATGAAATGATGAAATATTAAACGTTACACCAAGGGTTTTTATAGACTCTAAAATAGTTTCATTATCAGCCTTTGCAAATTCATTAAAAAAGACATGTTTTGGCTTTTCTATTTGTAAATGTTGATGTAAAAAATACAGCATTTCAAAACGTGTTTCCTCATCACTCGGATTTTGTAAAACCTTTAAAACATCAACAATAAAAGTAACTTTTGCACTATTTTTAAGCAATAAGGTTTCCGATGAAACAATATCAATTCCTTTTTCTGATAAATAATTCGCCACTGCAACCCCATCTTTTCTAGTACGAGTCAACACGCAAATTTCACTTAAAGAAAAACTCTCCTTTAATTGAAGAATTTTCTCTAAAACCTTCTGCGGATATTTTACCTTTTCAAGCTCTTTATCTTCATTTTTTTCAAGGAAAGTTAACGAAACTAAACCGCCTTTTTTAGCATTTTCTATTTGCTTGTTACCCTCTATAAAGATTTTTTTATACGATTCATTCTGAATAAAATTCGCCGTATGCTGAAAAAACGAATTATTAAAATTAATAACCTCTGAATAACTTCTAAAATTGGTTTCTAAATTTTTAATCTCTTTAGAAACATGAAAAGGATTCACTCTGTCTGAACCTAACTCTATAAATTGTTCTGCTTTTCCTCCACGCCATCTATAAATAGCTTGTTTTCCATCGCCAACTAACAGTAAGTTACTATTTTCTTGCGCCAACGTATTGTCTATTAATGGCACTAAATTTTGCCACTGCAACACAGAAGTGTCTTGCATCTCATCAATAAAATAATGCTGAAAACGTTGCCCAATTCTTTCATAAATAAAAGGAGCTGGTTGGTCTTTTATATTATCAGAAATCAATTGATTAAATTCTGCATTTAATCGAATATTATTGTCTTCTTTTATATTTTCTAATTCTGAATTGATATTATTTAAAACAGCTAAAGGAATAATGCTTTTCAAAGCCAATTTATTCATAGAGAATTGCTGATAAATAACCTCAGCTTCCTTAAATAACCGAACAATATCTGGCACAATTTGATCTATAGAACTTGCAACAAATTCAGCGGTAGTCTTTGAATAATATTGATTATTCTCGATTGCTTTATTTATCGTTTCACTTCGTTTGATAAAATCTATATCTACAGACTTAATACTTAAATCGGCAAAGAATTTAGGAATAGTACCTCGCATAAAACTCTTATGCTCTAAACCGTTATTTTCTATCAACTGAAGGCATTCTTCTCCAACTTTTTTAATGGAATCTTTTAATTCTTTTTGTTGATTATACAACTTCGACTTTAAGTTTGTAAAATCTTCTAATGTTTTATCAGCAAGACTTCTAAAATGCTGTACATCATCTTCATTTAATAAAATTCTTGCAAACTCACTTAAGTCTCTAGAAATATCCCAAGATTTATCATCATCTGTTTTATCTAGAGAATAATCAATTAAAAGGTTGGTTAGTTTTTTATCTGTTCCAATTTTAGAAATTAAAACATCTACAGCTTCATTTAATAAAGAAACTGCATCCATTTCTACTTCAAAATTAAGCGACAGACCTAAATCGAAAGCGAAATTTTTAATGATTTTATGTGTAAAACTATCAATGGTAGTAATTGAAAAAGCAGAATAGTTTTTTAAAATTGCATCTAAAATCTTCTTACTTCTTTCTTGAATTATTGCTTTATCAATCGTTATTTCATCAACAATAATATTAAGCAAATCATTCTCCTTACCATCTGCAAAATCTTCTAAACTAGACAATACACGCTCTTTCATTTCACCAGCAGCTTTGTTGGTAAACGTAATTGCTAAAATTTTCTGAAACGAAAAAATATCATCAGAAGTTAATAAAACTTTAATGTATTCTTTTACGAGCGTAAAGGTTTTTCCACTTCCTGCAGAAGCGTTATAAACCTGAAAGGATGATGTATTTTGCACAATTTATTTTACTGCAAAATACAAATTAAGCAATTAATTTCAGGTAAATATCAGAATTTATTTTAGAGTGATTAACTTAAAATTCTCCAAATTTGCGCAACCAAAAACGTAATTATAAAACCTGCTATAACAGGTAAAATTGTTGCTACCACAGTCCATTTTGTACTTTTTGTTTCTTTATAAATAGTGTAAATAGTTGTACTACAAGGATTGTGTAACAAACTAAACAACATTACATTCACTGCTGTTAAAAGCGTCCATCCACCACCTCTTAAAATATCACCTGTTGCTGTAACAGAATCTAACTCAAACATTACACCCGCTCCAGCTCCACCAACAGCTCCCGTTACCATTACCGTTAACATTAATATAGACGGAATTACAATCTCATTCGCAGGAATAGCAACTACATAAGCCAATAGAATAACACCATTTAATCCTAATAAAAATCCAAAACCATCTAAAAAATCGATTAAATGCAACGCAATGCTTTCATCACCAATAAAGATATTAGAAATTAACCATATTACTGCTCCAGCCGGTGCTGCAAATACAATGGCTCTCCATAAGACAATTAATGTTCTATCTATTAAAGAAGTGTAAATGGTTTTCCAAAATAAAGGTGTTCTATAAGGAGGCAACTCTAAATTAAACGTTGAAACCTCTCCTTTTAAAACTGTTTTAGACAATGCCCAAGAAAAGAAAAACATAAAAAAGATTCCTAAAACGGCAATTCCTACAACAGCAACCAAAGAAATTAAACTTGAATATGATGACGGTACAACAGCTCCAATAAAGATGGTTGCTAATAGAATCTGCGTTGGCCAACGACCATTACACAAAGAAAAGTTATTAGTAATAATTGCAATTAATCGTTCTCTCGGACTATCAATAATTCTAGTTGCTACAACTCCGGCTGCATTACAACCAAAACCCATGGTCATAGTTAAAGCTTGCTTACCATGTGCTCCAGATTTTTTAAAAAGCGAATCCATATTAAAAGCAACTCTTGGTAAATACCCAAAATCTTCTAACAAGGTAAATAATGGAAAAAAGATAGCCATTGGGGGCAACATCACAGCAATTACCCATGCAACTGCTAAATACACACCGTCAATTAAAAAACCAGACAACCACCAAGGAAAACTTAAAAATGCAGCTCCTTCCTTTAATAATGGATGAATTGTATCTAACAACAAACTAGCCAGCATAGAAGACGGATAATTTGCTCCAATAATCGTTAACCAAAGTACTAAACCTAATAACAATAGCATGATTGGAAAACCCCAAATTTTACTAGTTACAATTCTATCTATTTTAGCATTTAAATAAAAAGCTCCTTTTTTATTATCCTTTACAACTGTTTTTTCAACAATCTTAGAAGCATCAGCATAAATTGCTTCCGTTAAATTATCGTGAAAATCATCGCCAATTTGCCAACGCAATTCGTTAGATAATTCTATAATTTTATCAATGTTTTTTGTTCCCATTCTCTTCAATTAAATAAAATCACCTGTTTTTAAGGCATCTAAAATATGCGTATCTCCTTCTAAAACTCTAAAAGCTAACCACCTGCTGTTTGAAACTGTTGGATATTCTTCTTTAATGGCTGCACTCAATTTCTGCACAGCATCTTCTACATGTTTTGGAATGCTTTTTATTTTATAAGGTTTACAAACTATTTTTCCGTTTGCCAAATCGCTAATTGCAGCAATTAATTCTGGAATCCCCTCTTTAGATCTTGCACTTGTTGGTACCACAGGAATCCCTAACTCTCTAGATAAACTTCTGTAATCTATGTTTATATTATTTTTTTCCGCCTCATCCATTAAGTTTAGACAAAGAACGGCGTTCGATGAAATTTCTAAAATTTGAAGTACCAAATTTAAATTACGTTCTAACCTACTCGCATCAACAACTATAACTGTTAATGTCGGCTTACCAAAAAGGATAAAATTTCTAGCAACTTCTTCATCTTCCGATCGAGACATTAAAGAATAGGTACCTGGTAAATCTATTAATTTAAACTTTTGTTTCTGATATTCAAAAGCGCCTTCTGCTCTAGTTACCGTTTTTCCTGGCCAATTCCCAGTATGCTGCCTCAACCCTGTTAACGCATTAAAAACAGTACTTTTTCCTGTATTAGGATTTCCTGCTAATGCAATTACAAAGTCGACATTTTCAGTATCTACACCTAATTTTTTAACTCCGTCTAAAGTATGATGCGCACATGTGTCACAAGCTGATTTTGTTGCTGTTTTCATTTTTTTTATGCTTTGGTAATTAAAATTTTAACAGCCTGGTCTTTTCTTAAAGCAATGGCTGTTCCTTTAATTAAAAATGCTTTTGGATCTCCTAACGGATTTAACAAATCGATACTAACCGTTGCTCCTTTTACAAAACCTAAATCTAATAATCTACGTCTATTTTCTCCTCTACATTCTTTAGAGACACCTATAATTGTTGCTTTTTGATTATTTTCTAAATTAGATAAACGCAACGTATCTGTTTCTACAACATCTGCTTTATCTAAAGAAATTACAGTAATATTCTTTGCTACTATAGGTGGCAAAACAAATTGCTCTCCTTCAGATTCAAAAACAATGCGATTTTCACTTATTTCCTTCATATATACCTGAGAATGTAAATGAATATGTTTCGCTAAAATTTGCTTATAAATACTTGTAGGCTCATCTTCTATATGAATAATTTTTCCAAAATTTAGAATCGGTAAATCGGCAAGTAGCATTCCTTTTTTCTCAGGAATTTGACCAGCTTTAGTTGGAATTGGATCTCCATGAGGATCGTATCTCGGATTCCCTAAAAGCGTAGATAAATCTTCTACTTCTTCACCAGATAACTCGTGTTCTTTTTTCTCTGCTCTACTATGCCATTCAGTTTTATGAAAACCCGTTTTTTCTGATAAATATTTTTCCCATAAACGGTGTGCTCTTACAATTCTTAATGCATATTCATCTCCTTCTTCGGTCAATGAAAAAAGCTCATGCTCTTTTTTTACCAATCCAGTTTCTAACATAGTATCAATACTTTCTAGCAACAAACTATGACTAAAATCTAATTCATCAAAAATGGTACTTATAGATGTTTTAGGATCATGATACAATAACTTTAAAACATCTTCAATAGCTGTTTTTTCTGTTTCTTTACGAGCCTTGAGATATTTAAAGAAGAGTCCTTTTTTAGGATTAAATATAAAATACAAGATTAAAATAACGCCAAAAAACACTAAGAGCGCTACTATTGGGTTGTAGGTATTCATATTTTTTTTATATATAAATTGTTAGCTATTTTATTTGAAATTGATAATTTCTTATCATCAACCTTAATAGAAACGGAATCATCAAAGTCTTCTTTTTCTAAAACCGTAATCTGTTGCCCTAAAGTGATTCCTTTTTTGTCTAAGAACTTTAAAAATTCTGAAGAAGAATCATCAACACCAATACAAATTCCACTTTCATTTTTTAATAAAGTTGATAATAAACTTTTATCTATCGTTTTTAAATTCCCTTCTTTATCTGGAATAGGGTCTCCATGAGGATCATGCGATGGAAAACCTAAAAAAGCATCTAATTGCTCTACTAATTTTGAAGACTTAATATGCTCTAATTGCTCTGCAACATCATGTACTTCATCCCAAGAAAAATTTAACTTATCTACCAAAAAAACTTCCCAAAGCCTGTGCTTACGTACAATACTTGCAGCAGTCTTCTTTCCTAAACTAGTTAATTTAACTCCTTTATATTTCTTATACACAACTACTTCCTTTTCAGACAATTTTTTTATCATATCTGTAACAGAAGAAGCTTTTGTTTCTAATTTTTTAGCAATAGCATTTGTACTGATTCCTTTAACAGCATCTAACTCTAAATGATAAATTGCTTTTAAATAATTTTCTTCAGAAAGTGTAAACATCTATAAATTTTATATTACAAAGATATACTTTTTAAATTTAATAAATATATTTTTAGACAAGTCTAAAAAATAAATTACATTTGTCAAAAATATTTATCAAATGAAACTAAAAAGACTTATACTATTTACAGCTCTTATCAGCTTAAACACAATTTTTTCCCAAAATAATTCTGTTTCTGGTAAAATAACGAATAGCTCAAATGCATTAGCTTACGTGAATGTTTATTTAAAAAACTCTAAAATAGGAACAGCTTCTAACGAAAACGGTTATTATAAACTAAAAGATATCCCTAAAGGAAATTACACACTTGTTGCCAGTAGTGTTGGTTATCAATCTAAATTCATAAAAATAACGATTGATGAAAATCAAAAAATTACTCAAAATTTATCACTATCAGAAGATGATTCTTTAGATGAAATAGTTATATCCGGAACCATGAAACCAGTTAAGAAATTAGACAGTCCTGTACCCGTAGAAGTATATTCTCCTACCTTTTTTATGAAAAACCCATCACCTTCTATTTTTGAATCTATGGAGAATATAAATGGTGTTAGACCACAAGTAAACTGTAGCGTTTGTAATACTGGTGATATTCATATAAACGGACTAGAGGGAGCTTACACATTTGTTATGATTGACGGAATGCCAATTGTAAGCGGACTTTCTACGGTTTATGGATTAACAGGAATTCCGCAAGCATTAATAGAACGTGTAGAAATTGTAAAAGGACCAGCTTCAACTCTGTATGGCTCTGAAGCCGTTGGAGGTATCATTAATATTATCACTAAAAAGCCATCTTCTTCACCTTTATTTACAATAGATTCTTACGCAAGCTCTTGGGGAGAAGTAAATACTGATATTGGTTTAAAATATAAGCTAGGAAAAACGAATGCTTTATTAGGGATCAATTATTTTAATTATCAAAACCCAATTGATAACAATAATGATGGTTTTACAGATTTAACCTTACAAAACAGAATTTCTATTTTTAATAAATTTGATTTCGAAAGAAAAAACAATCGTGTTTTTACGGTAGCTGGGCGTTATGTTTACGAGGATAGATGGGGTGGAGAAATGGATTGGACACCTGAATTTAGAGGTGGAACAGATATTTATGGAGAAAGTATTTACACGAGCAGATGGGAAACTTTTGGAACTTACCAATTACCTACAGATGAAAAATTAAATTTTCAATTTAGTGCGAATGGACATGATCAAAATTCTTACTACGGAGATACTTTTTACAAAGCTGATCAATTTATTGCCTTCGGACAATTAACATACGACACTACTTTTGGAAAAAATCATGATGTATTAATGGGAGTTGCTTATCGTTACACAAATTACGACGACAATACCACTGCAACTGGTAGCGAAACAGAAAACGATCCATCAATCACGCATTTACCAGGTGTATTTATTCAAGATGAAATTACATTAGCACCAAAAAGTAAACTGCTGTTAGGTGCAAGATATGATCATAATAATGTACATGGAAGTGTTTTTTCTCCAAGAGTAAATTACAAATGGAATTCTGATAATAACGAAGATGTTTTAAGAGTTAGTATTGGTAATGGTTTTAGAGTTGCTAATGTTTTTACAGAAGACCATGCTGCCCTTACAGGAAACAGAGACGTATTTTTTGAAGATGAATTGCTTCCCGAAACTTCTTGGAATGCTAACATTAACTATGTTAAAAAAATAGTCACAAACAACAATACTATTATTAATTTAGATGGAAGTGTTTTTTACACGCATTTCAACAATAAAATAGTTGCAGATTATGAAACCGATACTTCAAAAATAATCTATGGCAACTTAGATGATGGTTATGCAGTGTCTAAAGGTATATCTTTAAATACAGATATAAATTTTAGAAATGGTCTTTCAATTATAGCAGGTGCAACTTTAATGGATGTATCTACCACAGAAGAAGGAGTTACCGAAAGACAGCTATTAACAGAAAGCTTTAGTGGTACTTGGAGTATTTCTTACAGAATAAAATCTATCGATTTACTACTTGACTACACAGGTAACATTTACGGACCTATGGATCTACCTTTACTAGGAGAAAATGATCCAAGATCTCCAACATCTCCTTGGTATAGTATACAAAACATACAAGCTACTAAAAAAATCAGCAACACTTTTGAGGTTTTTGGTGGGGTAAAAAACTTATTAAACTTCACTCCTGCTGCAAACAGTATCTTAAATAGCGATAATCCTTTTGACGTTGGAGTAGACACAGAAACAAATCCAGAATTGGCTTTCGACCCAGCTTATGTATATGCTGGCAACCAAGGTACACGTATGTTTGTAGGACTTAGATATAAAATACAATAATGAAAAATACGCTTCTTTTCTTTTTTATACTTTCCACATGTTTTTTATACGGGCAGAAAACCAACACTTTAATAAATTATTCTTTTGAAGAAGCTTTTAAGTTACAAGAAAAAGAAAAGAAGCCAATTATAGTCTTTTTTCACACAAACTGGTGTAAGTATTGTTTTGCTATGAAAAATAATACTTTTAGAGATGAAAAAATTATAGATCTATTAAACAAACATTTTTACTTTATTTCTTTTGATGCAGAAAGTAAAGAATCCGTAAATATAAAAGGTAAAATATTTAAAAATAAATCAGGAATTCATCAGATAGTAGAAGTACTCGCTTCTAAAAACAACACCATTAGCTATCCTTCTACTATTATTATAAGTGCAAACAATACGATTGATGAGCAAATAGACTCATTTCTATCAGCAGAAGAAATCAGTAAAATATTAACAAGCTACATAGCGGTCAAATAAAAATGACAAATTGCCATAAAATAAAAGAAGAAATTAATGTTTAGATTCCCAAATACGTTTTCTTCCAGAAGTAGAACGACCATTCCCTCCACTTAGTGAGAAACGATATGTAACACCAACTGCTCCATATGTATGAGAACGCTGACTTTGGAATCTTTCTTCATTATACTTATGCATTATTACACCTTGTAAACCAAAATGATCAGAAATCCAAAGTGTACCACCAATACCAAAATTTAAAGTTGGTAATACATGTTTAGACTTTATAAGACTACCTCCAATTAATATATATGGATTTATTGTATTTTCTGAAGTACCAAAATCATATCTAACCTCACCATCATAAGTGGTATATTTTTGATTATCATTAAAATCACTAGAAATACTACCAGCTAAAGTTATATTCTTAAATACGTAGGCAGCAACAGATAATCTAGGAAATTGAGGTATAAGCCTACCTCCCATATCTGGGCCATTTTCTACAGAATAAAGCACAGAACCAGAGCCAAGTGTTACAGCCCAATTATTAACTTCATTCTGACTGAAACTATTTAGTGTGAATAAAAAAACAAGAATAAGAACTATATGTTTCATTTAAATTTTCTTTTTTAGGGATAAGAAAAGCAATTTGCAATTTCTAATATTTCTTTTGGCAAATATATTGATTTAACAAAGAAAATAAAGTACTGTATATTTTATTTGCGTTAAAGTTTAATTTATTCGAAAATGATAAAAATAACACCTAATAAATTATAAATTGATAATTTACAAACCAATACCTTACATTATAATCTACTGATTTAAGGTACAACAAAGATAATTAAATCCTCATTACAGAATATAAAACGTAAATTTTACTAAACTATTTTAAGAAAAGATTATATCTTATTTAAAATAGTTTTTAAACATTTTATATTTAACAAATTCAAATTAATATCTTTGCTAAAATATTTCGGGTTGAGCAAGCAGAACATTGTAAATCAATATCAAAACTCTGCGAATGTATCGCAGATAATTAACCAACTTCAACAAGACAAAAACCATTTTCAAATATCGAATTTGGTCGGCTCTTCGTTGTCTTTTGTTATTTCAGAAACTTTTAAAAAAGCAGACAAACCTTATCTTTTAATCTTTAATGATAAAGAAGAAGCAGCTTATTACCTTAACGATTTAGAACAATTATTAGGTGAAAAAAATGTACTTTTTTACCCAGGATCTTATAGAAGACCTTATCAAATAGAAGAGACAGATAATGCAAATGTTTTACTACGATCTGAGGTTTTAAACCGAATTAATTCTCGTAAAAAACCCGCAGTAATTGTAACGTATCCAACGGCTTTGTTCGAAAAAGTGGTTACCAAAAAGGAGCTAGAAAAAAACACATTAAAAGTAGCAGTAGGAGAAAATTTATCTTTAGATTTTGTAAATGAAGTTTTATTCGAATACAAATTTAAACGTGTAGATTTTGTTACAGAACCTGGTGATTTCTCGGTTCGTGGAGGAATTATAGATGTGTTTTCTTTTTCTAATGATGAACCTTACAGAGTTGAATTTTTTGGTGATGAAATTGATAGTATTCGTTCTTTTGATGTAGAGACACAATTATCTAATGAGAAACTGAAAAAGGTTTCTATTATGCCAAATGTAGAAAACAAAACATTACAAGAAAACAGAGAAAGCTTTCTTAAATACATTTCGCCTAAAACTGTCATTTTTGCAAAAAACATCGATTTAATTACCGGAAACCTAGATAAATTTTATCAAAAGGCTGAAGAAGCTTTCCAAGATTTATCCAAAGAAATAAAACACGCAAAACCAAGTGAGTTATTTTGTGATGGAAACTTTATCAAAAATCAAATACAAGATTTTTCACTGATAGAAATTTCTACTAAAACACAAACAAAAGGTCTTTCTGAAATTAAATTTAATACCGTTGCACAACCTTCTTTTAATAAGCAATTCGATTTATTAATAGAAAATTTAGAAGAATATCATAAAGCAGAATTTACCAATTACATTTTTTGTGCAAACGATCAACAAGCAAAACGTTTTCATGATATTTTTGATGATGCAGCACAAGAAGTACATTATGAAACGGTAGTTTTTCCATTATATCAAGGTTTTGTAGATGTTGAAAACAGGTTAGTTTGTTACACAGATCATCAGATTTTTGAGCGTTATCATAAATTCCGATTAAAAAACGGGTACGCTAAAAAGCAGGCAATCACTCTTCAGGATTTAAACAAATTAGAAATTGGAGATTATGTAACTCACATGGATCACGGAATTGGTAAATTTGGTGGTTTACAAAAAATTGATGTTCAAGGTAAAAAACAAGAAGCTATTAAGTTAGTTTACGGAGAAAGAGATATTTTATATGTAAGTATTCACTCGCTTCACAAAATTTCTAAGTTCAACGGTAAAGACGGTAAAGCACCTAAAATATATAAATTAGGTTCTGGAGCTTGGAAAAAAATCAAACAGAAAACAAAAGCAAGAGTTAAACATATTGCGTTTAATTTAATACAGTTATACGCAAAGAGAAAACTACAAAAAGGTTTTGCTTTTGGTCCAGATACACATATTCAACATGAGCTAGAAGGTAGCTTTATGTACGAAGATACTCCAGATCAATTTACATCTACGCAAGATGTAAAAAATGACATGGAAAAAGAACAACCCATGGATCGCTTGGTATGTGGAGATGTTGGTTTTGGTAAAACAGAAGTTGCCGTAAGAGCGGCTTTTAAAGCAGTAGATAATGGCAAGCAAGTGGCAATTTTAGTTCCAACTACAATTCTTGCTTTTCAACATTATAAAACATTTACAGAACGTTTAAAAGATTTTCCTGTCCGTATTGATTATTTAAACCGATTTAGAACTGCCAAACAAAAAACAGAAGCCATAAATGGTGTAAATGATGGTTCTATAGATATTATTATCGGAACGCATCAATTGACAAATAAGCGTTTACAATTTAAAGATTTAGGTCTTTTAATTATTGATGAAGAACAAAAATTTGGAGTTTCAGTAAAAGATAAATTAAAAACTTTAAAGGAAAATGTAGACACATTAACCTTAACGGCAACGCCAATTCCTAGAACTCTACAGTTTAGTTTAATGGCAGCAAGAGATTTATCTGTAATAAAAACACCACCACCAAACAGACATCCAATAGACAGTAATGTGATTCGTTTTTCTGAAGAAACCATTCGAGATGCCATTTCTTACGAAGTTTCGCGTGGAGGACAAGTTTTCTTTATTCATAACAGAATAGAAAACATAAAAGAAGTTGCTGGCCTAATACAAAGATTGGTTCCTACCGCAAAAGTAGGTATTGGTCACGGGCAAATGGAAGGAAAAAAACTAGAAGGTTTAATGCTCGGTTTTATGGCAGGAGATTTCGATGTATTGGTTTCTACAACCATCATAGAAAGCGGATTAGACGTACCAAATGCCAATACTATTTTTATTAATAATGCAAACAATTTTGGATTATCAGATTTACACCAAATGCGTGGTAGAGTTGGTCGTTCAAATAAAAAAGCATTCTGTTATTTCATAACTCCGCCGTACCATATGATGACGGATGATGCCAGAAAACGTATTGAGGCTTTGGTTTTATTTTCCGATCTAGGAAGCGGAATTAATATTGCCATGAAAGATTTAGAAATTCGTGGAGCTGGAGATTTATTAGGTGGTGAACAAAGTGGATTTATAAACGATATTGGTTTTGATACCTATCAGAAAATACTACAAGAAGCTATTGAAGAGTTAAAGGAGAATGAGTTTAAGGAACTCTATCCTACAGATAATTCTAAGCCTAAAGAGTTTGTAAAAGAAGTACAAATAGATACCGATTTCGAGATTCTTTTTCCGGATGATTATATCAATTCTATTACAGAAAGATTGGCTTTGTATAACAAATTAGGTGAGCTAAAAACCGAGGATGAATTACAAACTTTTGAAACTGAAATTATTGATAGATTCGGGGAATTCCCTACGCAAGTAGAAGATTTATTAGATTCTGTTCGTATAAAATGGTTGGCAAAAGAGCTTGGTTTAGAAAAGGTTATTCTAAAGCAAAAAAGAATGATGGGGTATTTTGTTGCCAATCAACAAAGTGAATTTTACCACACAGATGCCTTTACGCGGATGTTAAAATATGTGCAGCTAAACCCTAAAAGTTGTGTTATGAAAGAGAAAGAATCTAAAAACGGATTGCGATTATTAATCACTTTTATAAGAATTGATTCCGTAAAAACGGCTTTGAGTATTTTACAAAAAGTGTAGATTTATTATTAGAAGCTGTTTCCCGCTTTCCGCTATATCTTTTTTCTTCTGTTCTCGATACAAATTTGCAAAAAAGCAAATTCACTCGAACTGACAGAAAAAAGGATGCCGTTTCAATCGGGGCTAGACTTGTTTGCTAGCTTTAGTTGATAATGTTTGTCATTTCTACCTTTTGGGGAGAAATCTCATCACGTTACTCAGGTTTGTGTTATAACTGTTATGTGACTTCTCTTTGCATTCGAAGTGACAACTCTACACTTTTTTAAAGCATTCACACTAAACAATTTCCATTTTCTGTAATAAAAAAGAAGCGTTCATATTTTTACAAATTCCGTTTTTTAGAGTGTAATCGAAACTTAGTTCGTTGTTGCTAATTTCTGCATCAAAATAGTAATTTTTAATGTCTGTAAACTCATTTTCTAATTCACACAAACTCACATCGTGGGTTGCAATAATTCCGGTTGACTTAGATTTTGTCAATTTTTCTACAAACTTTTTAGAGCCAATTGCTTTGTCTTTACTATTGGTTCCTTTTAAAATTTCATCTAAAACAATGAAATAATCTGTAGTTTTAATTTCATCAACAATAAACTTTAAACGCTTTAATTCAGAATAAAAATACGATTCATCTTCTGTTAAAGAATCTGTAGTTCTCATGCTTGTAATCAACTTTATGGGTGCATATTTAAAGTTTTCTGCACACACAGGTAAACCACAATTCGCCATAACAATAGACAAAGAAATAGTTCTTAAAAAAGTACTTTTACCCGCCATATTTGCTCCGGTAACAATAAAAAACTCTTCTTTATGAATGGTAAAATTATTATCAATTCTTTTAGTCGCATCTAATAACGGATGTCCTAAATTGGTAGCTTTTACAACTTCTTTGTCTGAAGTTATTTCTGGAAAAACAAACTTTGTGTGGTTAAAATGAAAATTTGCCAATGAATTCTGAGCATCGAAAAAAGCAACTACAGAAAACCATTTATCTACGGTGTGTTTGTATTTAGAAATCCACTTTTCTACATTGGTCGCTGTTCTAATCTCCGTTAAAAAAAGTCCGTTACCAACTACTGAAATCACCACATTATTTCGCTGATCAAAAGCATCTAAAACTCTAGAAAACTCTTTAAAAATGGCAGAGGCTTTTTTAGTTTCAGAATTGATAATTTGTTGTTTTTCTACTAAAACTTTTGATGTAAAATTTTCATTCTCAATTTCATTTAACAATACATGATATTGCTTAAAAGTTTCTCTTACTTTATCTGTATCTGCATATAAATTGCTCGTTTTTTTAACAAAAGCTCCTGTAATAAAAAGACCAATAAAAAACCAAATTACTAAAATTGAGAACGGAACAATACCAAACGACACCAAACCAATTATGGTTAATGAAGCAATAGAGAACACTATCTGAACTATCCCTAAAACTTTTGGCAACACTATTTTGTAATTCTGAATCCAACTAACAATAAAGCCAGAGGTGTCTTTTGTAGTAATTAAACTTGCCAAAGCACCAAAATGTTGTCTCCATTTTACTTTTGTAGCTAATTCTTTTATAGTGTTTTGTTTCTCTACAATTCCGTCTGTTTTGTTTTCTGTAAAAGTATTAGCTAGTAACTTTTTTCCTTCAGCAGTAACGCTTCTATTTAAGTATTGAAAAAAGGAACCAACACCAAACAAATCGATATCATTACTATAATAATGCATCGGATTTACAAATTCCTTACCAGATTCTAATTGATGAAATTTTCTATTTAAAACATCAATTTCTGTTGTATTAATGCTGATTTTAGCCTTAATAATTGCTCTTTTTTTCTGTAAATTGATATGTTTTACCACTAAAAAGGCAAACAATAGAATACCTAAGAAGGCAATGATAAAAACATCAGGATATTTACCAAAAGTTAGATAAATTAGAAAGCCAGTTGCTAAAAAGACGCCAAATCTAAAAATACTAAGGTTTATAGATTTCTTTTTTAATTGTGCTGATTCTTTTTCTAATGCTGACTTTTCTTCACTATAAAAATGGGAGGGAGTATTCATTCTAATATTATTTATTATAATTAGAAATTCCACCAAACAAACTTAAAACCTTAAGTGTTGGGTATTTCTTTTTTAACATTTTGGTTGCTTTGTAACTATTAAAACCTCTTTGACAAACCATTACATAGGTTTTATTAAAATCTACCTGAATAGTATCTACATCAAACTCTTGAATAGGAATTGTTTGCCCCACCTTAAAAGGCAATTTCAAATTGGGTAAAACAGCTATTAACTCTAAACTTCTCGACTGCTCTCCAACCGACAATTGTTCTTTTAACTTTTCTGATGATATTTGCCAATCCTTATTTTGAAGCTCACAAACTGCATCAAAATACGTTTGTACTTCAAATAATTTAGCAATCTTATCTTTTAAAACGGTTGGTTTTAACTTCATTTTCAATTGTGTATTTTGAAGTGAATTGTAAATCAACAATTCGTTTGCTAAGGGTTTTCCTACCCCTGTTATCAACTTTAAAACTTCATTTACTTGTTGCGTTGCGATCATACCAACAATAGAGTTCATTGTGCCTGCCTCTGAACAATTGGGAACATCGGTAGCCATTTCCGGAAAAGCGTCTCTTAAATTAGCAGAATAACTTCCGTTTTCTTGCAAAACATTAAAACTTGCTACATAACCGTCAAACTTATACAAAGAGCCATAAACCAAAGGTTTCTTTTTAAGAACGCAAGCATCGTTTAATAAGTATTTTGTTGGTAAAGAATCTGTACCATCTACAACAATATCAAATTGATTAATCAACTCAAAAACATTCTCTTTTGTAATTGGTTTGTTAGTGAAACCTACTTCTGTAAAAAGAGCTCTCTTTTTTATAAATTCTGATAAAACTGCTGCTTTGGGTTTATCTACATCATCTAAACAATAAAAGACTTGCCTATGTAAATTGGAAATATCTACAGTATCAAAATCTACTAAATGAATTTTACCGATACCACTAGCGGCTAAATACACCGCAATCGGACTTCCTAATCCGCCACAACCAATTACTAAAACACTTGATTTTTGTAATTTTCCTTGTCCGACTTCACCAATTTCAGACAAAGTAATTTGTCTTTTAAAAAGTTGATTTTTTGTTACTTTCATTAAGAGGACAAGATAGTTAAATAAAAAAAGCCATTACAAATAATTTTGTAATGACTTTTTAATTTTTATTAGATTTCTCAATCGCCTAAAAAAGCTCATTTCGAAATGACAACTTGTATTTTAATCTTAGTTTTCAAAACAAACTACAAACAAGCTAATACCTAAAATAGCTGCGCCTTTAGATAACTATGTTTATAATTTTACCAGGAACGATAATTACTTTTTTAGGAGCTTTACCTTCTAATTGAGCAATTGTTTTCTCGTTTTCCATTACTATTTTTTCTATTTCTTCTTTAGATAAATCTAAAGGAAGCTCTAACGTAAAACGCATTTTTCCATTAAAAGAAATAGGGTAATTCTTAGCACTTTCCACTAAATGACTTGCTTCAAAAACAGGGAAATCTGCTGTAGAAATAGATTCAGTATTACCTAATAAACTCCATAATTCTTCTGCAATGTGCGGTGCATAAGGAGAAACCAAAATTGCTAAAGGTTCTAATATTGCACGTTTATTACATTTTAAAGCAGTTAATTCGTTTACGGCAATCATAAAGGTAGAAACCGAAGTGTTAAAAGAGAAATTCTCTATATCGTCTTCTACTTTTTTAATGGTTTTATGTAATGTTTTAAGTTCATCTTTAGTTGCTGCTGCATCAGATACTTCAAATACTTCTTCGTTAAAGTATAGTTTCCATAATTTCTTTAAAAAAGAAGAAACTCCAGAAATACCAGAAGTTTTCCAAGGTTTTGCTTGCTCTAAAGGGCCTAAAAACATTTCGAATAAACGTAATGAATCTGCTCCGTATTCTTCACAAATAGCATCAGGGTTTACCACATTGTATTTAGACTTAGACATTTTTTCTACTTCACGTCCTACCTTATAAGCTCCGTCTTCTAGAACAAATTCAGCATTTTTATAATCAGCATTTAAAGCATGATTTTTAAAACCGTCTACATCTAACTCATCAGAAGCATTTACTAAAGAAACATCTGCATGTAAAGCCGTTTTAGTAATCATTACTAAATCAGCAAAATTAGGATCTAAGAATTTATTATCTAACAAGTAATTTTTAACAACCGTTTCAAATTCATCATCAGAATTAAAGGCATTTTTAGACACAAATACAGTTGGTATTTTCTCTAAAACATCATCCATAGATTTTTCATCAGAACAACCACAACCATTCTTTACAAAAGCTGTTGCTTTGTAAACAAATGCAGAAGTTCCCAAAATCATTCCTTGATTAATTAGTTTTTTTGCAAACTCATCTACAGGTACAATCCCTTTATCGAACAAGAATTTTTGCCAAAAACGAGCATATAATAAATGCCCAGTTGCATGTTCAGATCCTCCAATATATAAATCTACTTCTTTCCAGTAATCTAAGTTTTCCTTGCTTGCAAACTCATTAGAGTTTGTAGCATCCATGTATCTGTTAAAATACCAAGAACTACCTGCCCAACCTGGCATTGTATTTAATTCTAAAGGAAAAACTGTTTTGTTTTTTAACTTATCGTTAGAAACAACTTTCTTTCCACGAGAATCCCAAGCCCATTCTGTTGCATTTCCTAAAGGTGGTTTTCCATCTTCCGTTGGTAAGTATTTTTCTACCTCAGGCAATACGATTGGCAAATGTTCTGCATCAATCATTTGTGGCATTCCATCTTTATAATAAACAGGGAAAGGTTCTCCCCAATAACGTTGTCTGCTAAAAACAGCGTCACGTAATCTATAATTTATTTTTCCGTAACCAAAGCCACGTTTTTCCATTTCGAAAATGGCTAATTTTAATGCTTTCTTATATTTTAATCCTGATAAAAAGTCTGAATTTGCAATCTTTGTTCCGTCTTTTCCAGTATGCGCTTCTTCAGAAATATCTACACCTTCAAAAATATTAGGAATCGGAATTCCAAAGTGTTTTGCAAAATCATAATCACGCTGATCTCCACAAGGCACAGCCATAACTGCTCCTGTTCCGTAGTTTGCTAACACGTAATCTCCAATCCAAATTTGCACTTTTTCACCAGAAAAAGGGTGAATTGCATACGCACCAGTAAAAGCACCAGAAATAGTTTTTACATCTGCCATTCTATCACGTTCAGAACGTTTTGCTGTAGCAGTAATATATGCTTCAACTTCTGCCTTCTGAGCATCAGTAGTAATTTTAGAAACCAACTCGTGTTCTGGAGCCAATGTCATAAAACTTACTCCGTAAATTGTATCTGGTCTTGTAGTAAAAACATCAATTTTATATTGATTTTCGTCTTTAGCTACAACTTCCTTTTCAGCTGTTTTTTCAATCTTTTTTGGAAATTGAATTGCTGTATTAATTGCCGCAACAACTTTAAGAACGTTTTCAACTACTTCTTCGTTTTTAAAACGAACAACATTAAAACTTTCGTTGTTAAAAAATGCTGTTCTTGCTTCTTCATCTTCCTTTCCAGAAAATTCAACAATTAAGTTTTTTGCTAAACATACATAATCAACTAAAAAAGTACCAATTGTATATTTTTTTCTAAATTTTGAAGCTCCTTTTTTATTCTTTAATTCATCCCAAAGAATTACCTCTGCTTTCGATAAATTCTGACGTAATTCTTTTAACGCTTCTAATTCTTTGTAAGTTAATTTTACATCGGAAAAAGTATTTTTAGCACCATTATCAACATCAAAAGAAACCATTGCTCCTTGCGAACGTCCAATCCAATTGGTTTGAGAATCTTTTAAAGGCTGTGGCCAATCTATTTTTTCTAATCCGTCTAAAAGACGTTGGGCATATGCCGAAATTCTCATAGACCATTGTGTCATCTTTTTACGAACAACAGGATGGCTTCCTCTTTCTGATACGCCATTTACAATTTCATCATTAGCTAAAACCGTTCCTAAAGCAGGACACCAATTTACTTCTGTATCCGACAAAAATGTTAAACGGTATTGTAATAAAATTTCTTCTTGTTCTTTCTTTGAAAAGGCTTTCCATTCATCCGAAGAAAAAGTTTTAATTTCTTCATCACAAACAGCATTTACAGTTGCATTTCCATCTTTTTTAAAGATTGTTTCTAAAGTAGAAATATCTTCTGCTTTATCCGAATCTTTATTATACCAAGAATTGAACAATTGAATAAAAATCCACTGAGTCCATTTATAATATTCCGGACTAGAAGTTCTTACTTCTCTGCTCCAATCAAAAGAAAAACCTATAGTATCTAATTGTCTTCTATATGTTTCTACGTTATCTTCTGTAGTTTTTGCAGGATGCTGACCTGTTTGAATTGCGTATTGTTCTGCTGGTAAACCAAAAGAATCATATCCTTGCGGATGCAATACATTAAAACCTTTATGGCGCTTGTAACGTGCATAAATATCACTGGCAATATATCCTAAAGGATGCCCAACATGTAAACCTGCTCCGGATGGATAAGGAAACATGTCTAAAACATAATATTTAGGTTTTTCCGATTCATTACTGGCTTTAAAAGTTTGGTTCTCTGCCCAAAATTTTTGCCATTTCTTTTCTATATCTAAGTGATTATATTGCATTTGATTCTTTTATTAAAGTGCACAAATTTACGTTTATTCTTTGTAAGCAAGAAATTCATTTCTTTAAATTAAATGACATAAAAAAACCGTCTAAATTTCTTTAGACGGTTTCAATTATTTCTTAATAAAAATTATTTAATAGAAACAGAAACAACTGTATTAGCCCATCCCATTTTTAAAGTCATATCGTCTGCAAACATCATAGAAAACGCTTCTATATTTTTGTCTGATGTAGAAACCGTACCTGGTACTCTAACAACATCTTGGTCTTCTTTATAAAAATAAGATCCCCAAACATTTTTTGCAGTACTTAAAATTACAACCCAATCTCCTTCTGTCTTAGGAATTGTAAATAACGTATAAGTTCCTGCTTTTACATCCTTACCACCAAAAACAACATCTTTGTAAAAAGTAATTTCTGCAGCTTCATTTGCACCTGTTCTCCAAACTTCATCAACAGGAGCTAATTTACTTAATTCTCTTCCATTTAACTGTGGTCTTCCGTAAGTTACTTTTACAACTTTGTCTGAAATTTTGTAACTACTTGGGTATGCAGCACCATCCATTGGGCTTTTATCTAAACCTTTAAAGTCTTGTGCATTTGTTCCTGTTGAACTAATTAATGTAATAGCAAAAATTGCAATTGATAAAATAGATTTTTTCATGGTTTGTTATATTTATTTATAATATTAGTATTCAAGTCTTCTTAAAAGTAAAAACCTTACAAAAGTTTATGATTATTTATACTAAAATAAGTATAATACCAAATAAACAGCAATACGACTGATTAAATTTATTGGCATAAAAAAAGATCGAGATTTCAGCATGCTGAAATCTCGATCTTATATCTAAGTTTTGAAATTATTATTTCAATTTCTTCTTAACTGCTACTTCTTTGTAAGCTTCAATTACATCTCCTTCTATAATATCATTATAGTTTTTAATTTGAATACCACAATCGAATCCTTTTGTAACTTCTCTAACATCATCTTTAAAACGTTTTAACGCTGTTAAAGTTCCGTCGTGCACTACAATTCCGTCTCTAATAATTCTAATTTGAGAATCTCTTTGAATCTTACCAGACATTACCATACAACCTGCAATGTTACCAACTTTAGAGATTTTATAGATTTCTCTAATTTCTACATTACCAGTAACTTCTTCTTTCATTTCTGGAGATAACATTCCTTCCATGGCGTCTTTTAAGTCATTGATAGCTGCATAAATAATAGAATATGTTCTAATATCTACTTCTTCTCTATCGGCTACTGCTCTTGCATTTCCTTGCGGACGTACATTAAAACCAACAATAATTGCATCTGAAGCTGTTGCTAATAACACATCACTTTCTGTAATGGCTCCAACACCTTTATGTAAAATATTTACTTGAATTTCTTCTGTTGATAGTTTCTGGAAAGAATCTGTTAAAGCTTCTACAGAACCATCTACATCTCCTTTTAAGATAATGTTTAATTCTTTAAAGTCTCCTAACGCAATTCTACGTCCAATTTCATCTAACGTTAATGTTTTCTGAGTTCTTACAGATTGCTCACGTTGTAATTGAGAACGTTTAGAAGCAATTTGTTTTGCTTCTCTTTCATCATCAAATACTACAAACTTGTCTCCAGCTTGTGGCGCTCCGTCTAAACCTAAAATAGATACTGGTGTTGATGGACCTGCAACTTTTAAATTAGTTCCTTTATCATCAAACATTGCTCTTACTTTACCACTGTGTTTACCTGCTAACAAGTAATCTCCAATTTTTAAAGTTCCAGCTTGTACTAATACAGTAGAAACATATCCTCTACCTTTATCTAATAATGCTTCCACTACTGCACCAACTGCATTTTTATTAGGATTTGCTTTCAATTCTAAAATTTCAGCTTCTAATAAAACTTTCTCTAATAATTCTGGAACACCTGTTCCATGTTTTGCTGAGATATCTTGAGACTGTATGTTACCACCCCATTCTTCTATCAACAAATTCATTTGAGATAATTGCGTTTTTACATTATCTGGATTTGCATTTGGTTTATCAATTTTATTGATTGCAAATATAATTGGCACTCCCGCTGCTTGCGCATGAGAAATTGCTTCTTTAGTTTGCGGCATTACATCATCATCTGCTGCAACTACAATAATAACTAAATCCGTTACCTGAGCTCCACGTGCACGCATTGCTGTAAACGCCTCGTGACCTGGTGTATCTAAAAATGCTATTTTTTGATCTCCAACTTTTACAGAGTACGCACCAATATGCTGTGTAATCCCTCCACTTTCGCCTTCAATAACATTTGCTTTTCTAATATAATCTAATAAAGATGTTTTACCATGATCTACGTGACCCATTACCGTAATAATTGGCGCACGATTTTCTAAATCTTCTGGTTTATCAACTACTTCTTCTATAGACTCTTCTACTTCTGCACCAACAAATTCTACTTTGTGGTTAAATTCTTCAGCAACAATAACTAATGTTTCTGCGTCTAAACGCTGATTCATTGTTACCATCATACCTAAAGACATACAAGCAGAAATAATGTTTGTAACAGGTACTTCCATCATCGTTGCAACTTCACTTACAGTAACAAACTCTGTTACTTTTAAGATTTTGTTGTCTAATGCTTGAGCTTCTAACTCAGCATCAGAATGTTCTCTATGGGCATCCCTTTTATTTCTACGGTATTTTGCTCCTTTTCCTCTAGAAGATTTTCCTTGCAGTTTCTCAAGTGTTTCTCTTACTTGTTTTTGAATTTCTGCTTCAGTTGGTTCTTCTTTTTTAACTGCTGCTGGTCTAGCGGCACCTCTACCACCTCTATTAAATGGAGGTCTACTTCCACCTGCTCTATTTCCTTGACCTGGTCTACTTGGTCTTGCCGTAGCAGAACCTGGTGCACCAGCTTTAGTTACAATACGCTTACGTTTCTTCTTGTCTGCGTTTGCATCTTTTTTAGGTTCAGGTTTCTTTTTCTTAGGTCTTTCAAATTGTTTTAAGTCAATTTTCTTACCTGTAAAATTAGGACCGTCTAATTTTTTATATTGCGTTTTAATAGCTTCTGCATTTTCTGCAGTAACCTCTTCAGCTTTCTCTTCTGATTTTGAAGCGTCTTTTTTCCCTTTTGGTTTATCACCAACTTTAGAAACTTCTTTTTCTATTTCAGAAACAGATTTCTTAACCTCTGGTGCAGCCACCTTTGGTTTTTCTTCAACTGGTTTTTCAACAACCGGAGTTTCTTGTTCCTTAGAAGCTTCTGCTTTAGTCTCTACAACTGGTGCTTCTGCTACTACTTTAGGTTCTTCAACTTTAGGCTCTTCTGTTTTAGCTTTAGGTTCAGCAACAACCTCTACAGGTTCTTCTTTTACCTTTTCAACTTTTTCAGCAGGTTTTTTACCAATATTATCAATATCGATTTTACCAACAGTCTTAAACTCTAATTTATCTGCTTTGGCTCTTAAAACCTCTTCCTTCTTAACCTCTTCCGCTCTTTTCTTCTCTAATTTAGCTTCATGCTCTAAACGAATAGCTTCTTTCTCTTTTCGTTTTTCTTCACCAACTTCTTTAGATGCTGCTTTCTTATTAGCATCTTTTTCAAAGCCATCAAGTAAAACTTGATAGACGTCACCCGTAATTTTAGTGGTTGGCCTCGATTCTATTTCGTGACCCTTTCCCGCTAAATATTCGACTGCTCTATCAAGAGAAATGTTTAATTCTCTTAAAACTTTATTAAGCCTCATTGTTTTGCCTACAGACATATATTCTTTTTAACTTTATACTTGTAAAAATATGCTTTTTACGTTACTTCTTTACTATACTTAGTCCTCAAATTCTTCTTTCAAGATTTTTTGAACATCCGTAATTGTTTCTTCTTCTAAATCGGTTCTTTTTACCAACTCTGCAACACTAGTTTCTAATACGCTTCTAGCAGTATCTAAACCAATCTTTTTGAATTCGGCAATAACCCAATCTTCAATTTCGTCTCCAAATTCTGTTAACTCTACGTCTTCTTCTTCTAGACCTTCTCTCTTAACGTCTATTTCGTAACCTGTTAACTCACTTGCCAAACGAATATTTACACCACCTCTACCAATTGCTTTAGAAACTTCTTCTGGTTTTAATAAAACGCTTACACGTCCTTTTTTACCATTTCGTTCTTCTTCAAACATTTCTATTTCCATTGAAGTCACTTTTGCAGGACTTAATGCTCTTGAAATAAATAACTGCTCGTTTTTGGTATAGTTAATAACATCTATATTCTCATTACCTAACTCACGTACAATACCATGAATTCTTGAACCTTTAACACCAACACAAGCTCCAACAGGATCTATTCTATCATCATAAGAATCTACCGCTACTTTTGCTTTTTCTCCTGGTATTCTTGCAACTCCTTCAACAGTAATTAAACCATCAAAAACTTCTGGAATTTCTTGCTCAAATAATTTATTTAAGAAAACAGGCGATGTTCTAGATAAGATAATCGCTGGTTTGTTTCCTCTTAATTCTACCGTTTTAATAATTCCTTTTACAGAATCTCCTTTTCTAAAAAAGTCTGAACGGATTTGCTCACTTTTTGGTAATACAATTTCGTTTCCTTCATCATCAAGCAAAATAATTGCATTGTGACGAATGTGATGTACTTCGGCAGTATACAACTCGCCTTCTAAATCCTTAAATTGTTTAAAGATATTTGTACTATCGTGTTCATAAATTTTAGAAATTAAGTTCTGACGTAATGCTAAGATAGCTCTTCTACCTAAATCTATCAACTTAACTTCTTCAGATACATCTTCACCAATTTCAAAATCTGGCTCAATTAATCTTGCTTCCGCTAATTCAATTTCTTCATTATCATCTTCAGAAAAACCATCTGCAACAACAACTCTATTTCTCCAAATTTCTAAATCTCCTTTATCTGGGTTAATAATTATATCAAAATTATCATCCGAACCAAACTTACGTTTTAGGGCAGCTCTAAAAACTTCTTCTAAAATAGACATTAATGTTACTCTGTCTATACTCTTGTTATCTTTAAATTCTGAAAACGAATCAATTAATGCTATATTCTCCATTACATTTTTTGCTTAAAATACAATCTTCACTTTTGCTTCTATAATATCCTTATAGGCTAAAGTTGCTGTTTTTGTTACAGTAACCTTCCCTTTACCTATTGGCTTTGGCTCTCTTGCTTTCCAATTTAAAACAATTTTATCCTCATCCGCTTCTACCAAAGTCCCTTCAAATTCTTCTTCAGAAGTTTTTACTTTAAGTATTCTATTGATGTTTTTAATATATTGTCTCTTCACTTTTAGTGGATGCGATATGTCTGGTGTAGAAACCTCTAGAGAAAAATCTTCTTCTTCTCTGTCAAAATTACCATCTACACTTTTACTAATTCTAATGCATTCACTTAAAGGAACACCATTATCACCATCTACTGTAACCTGAATTTTGTTGTTTTCTGAGATAGACAAATCTATCAAATATAACGACTCATTCTCGGCCAGTGCTTCCTCTACTAAATTTCTTACTTTGGTTTGGTCCATTTTAAATCCTAAAATAAAATATAAAAAGAGGGGACTCTTTAGTCCCCTTCCTTCTCCATTTATTGTAAATTTCGGTGCAAATATACTAAATGTTTGGGATTTACCAAACTAAGTTTAAGTCAATTATTTTTTGTAACTTTATATACAATCACTTTAACCTCTAATTTGTTGTACTATGAAAAAAATTTTAGTCCCAATAGATTTTTCAAAAACTTCTGAATACGCATGTAAAATGGCCGAAAAAATAGCAGCAAAAACAAAGGCCACCGTTTATCTTATTCATTTAATAGAACTTCCTAAGGGTATTACAGACATGGGATCTGGAAGTAAATTTAGTATTCCTGAAAGCATGTTGTATTTAAGAAAAGTTAGAGAAAAGGTACTAGAATTTAAAGAGAACTTTTTTAGCAAAGACACCCATGTTAAATATTTTATAAAACTAAACAATCCTTTTGAGGGCATACAAAAATATGCCGATAAAATTGATACAGATTTAATAATAATGGGTTCTAAAGGTCATTCTGAACTAGAAGAAATGCTTATTGGCTCTAATACAGAAAAAGTAGTACGAAATTCTAAAAGACCAGTTATTGTTGTAAAAAAAGACAGTAAAAAGTTCAAATTAAAAAATTTAGTTTTCGCATCTAACTTCAAAGAAGAGAATAAAGAAGTGTTTGGTAAGTTTGTCGATTTTTCAAAAATTTTTAATAGCAATATTCATTTACTAAAAATAAATACTCCCGCAAACTTTCAATCAACTTCGGAAGCAAAACAAAAAATAAAAGATTTTATTTCTGATTACAATTTACCAAAACATAAAATAAACGTGTACAGTGATGTTTCAGTAGAAAAAGGCATTTTAAACTTTTCTAAAGACGTTAATGCGGACTTAATTGCTTTAAGTACTCATGGTAGAAGTGGGTTAGCTCATTTATTTACAGGTAGTGTTATTAAAAACCTGACTAAAAACGCTTTAAAACCTATGCTAACAATTAAGGTTTAATTTTTAGATAGGTTTCAAAAATAAAAAACCTCCAAAATTGGAGGTTTTTTAAATATATAATTTCAATCTTTTTTTTACAAAAGATAATCTGTACTTATAAAATTAGATGCCTTTTTATCTAACAACTCTTCTAAAATAGCATTGTTGTAAGGTGTATCTTTAGAGGCTACAAACGTTCTAATAGAAAAAGAACGCAAAGCATCATGTACACTTAAAGTTGACACTGCAGAGTCTTTTCTTCCCGTAAACGGATATGCATCTGGACCTCTTTGGGCCGCACTATTTAAGTTCACTCTACACACTAAATTAACCAAAGTATCAATTAACGGTGCCAAAGTTTTTACTTCACTACCAAAAACACTTACTTGTTGTCCGTAGTTAGATTCTGCCATATCATCTAAAGGCTCTTGAATATTTTTAAAAGAAACAATAGGCGTTACTGGTCCAAATTGCTCTTCTTTAAAAACTCTCATATCTTTAGATACTGGATATAAAACAGCTGGAAAAATATAGTTTTCAGAAGTTTTACCTCCTTTTTTATTAATCACTTTTGCTCCTTTAGAAGTCGCATCGTCAATTAATTCTTGAATATATGCTGGTTTTTCTGGTTCTGGTAGAGGCGTTAACTTTACACCGTCTTCCCATGGATTTCCAAATTTTAATGCATCAACTCTTTTTGCAAATCGTTTGTTAAATTTATCTACAATATGTTCATGTACATATAAAATTTTCAAAGCAGTACAACGTTGTCCGTTAAAAGAAGTTGCTCCAGAAAGACATTCATCTATTGCCAAATCTAAATCTGCGTCCGGCAATACGATTCCAGGATTTTTAGCTTCTAAACCTAATACCAAACGTAATCTGTTTTTAAAAGGGTGATTTGCTTGAATTGCATTTGCAGATTTACTATTACCAATTAAGGCCAACACATCTACTTTACCTGTTTTCATGATAGGTGTTGCTAAAACTCTACCTCTACCATAAATGATATTTACCACACCTTCTGGAAAACTATTTTGAAAAGCCTCTAACAACGGAGATAATAATAAAACTCCATGTTTTGCAGGTTTAAAAACAGCTGTATTTCCCATAATTAATGCAGGAATCAACAAGGCGAACGTTTCGTTTAAAGGATAATTATAAGGACCTAAACATAAAACGACACCTAAAGGACCACGTCTAATATGTGCATGTACTCCACTACTTTTTTCAAACTTAGCAGAATCTCTATCCATTTGCTTATAGTCTTCAATAGTATCGTAGATATATTCGATGGTTCTATCAAATTCTTTTTCAGAATCTGGTAATGCCTTTCCTATTTCCCACATTAGCAGTTTTACAACTTCATCTCGTTTGGTTTTCATTTGCTCCGCAAACTCCTCCATACATTCAATTCTGTCTGCAACACGCATTGTTGGCCATAAACCTTGCCCTTTATCATAAGCTCTATAAGCAGAATTTAATGCTTCTAAACCTTCTTCTCCTGTTAAATTAGGAACAGTACCTAATAAGGTTGGTTTGTATTCTTTTGTTGATGAAATTGTAGAATATACTTCTGTAGTTTCACCTTTCCACTCTTTTAACTCACCACTAACTAAATATGTTTTTTGGTGCAATAGTGATGTTATCTTATATGCTTCTGGAATCTCTGTAAATTGTTTCTTCATAAATTAATTTTATAAATTGTATAAAAAAAATAATAATTAAAAATAAATAGTTTAATTATTTATAGTCCAAAATTAACTAAAAATAACTGTATAACACCTCATTTACACTTTTAAACACGAAATGGTTTTCGAGGTTCTATTTTTATTATAATTTAAATATGCAATGTAATTATACCAAAAATTGAAATAAATCTGGCTTGTCATTTAGGTAGTCGCCAAAGAAATTATTTTCTTTCATTCTTTCAATTAAAGGAGCTAAATCTTGAGAAGATTTTAACTCTAAACCAACCACAGCAGACCCATTTGTTCTGTTATTCTTTTTGGTATATTCAAAATGAGTGATATCATCATTAGGACCTAAAATCTCTACTACAAATTCTTTTAACGCCCCTGCTCTTTGTGGAAACTTTACTATAAAATAATGCTTAAGATTTGCATACAGTAATGCACGTTCTTTAATTTCTGCAGTTCTTGTAATATCATTATTACTACCACTAACTACACAGACTACATTCTTTCCTTTTATTTTATCAGCAAAAAAATCTAAAGCAGCAATACTTAATGCACCTGCAGGCTCTACTACAATGGCATCTTTGTTATACAAATCTAAGATAGTCTGACATATTTTACCTTCGGGAACTGTAATTACTTCAGTTAGGTTTTGCTGACAAATAGCAAAATTTAAATCACCCACTCTCTTTACAGCAGCTCCATCCACAAAAGCATCAATTTTATCTAGCGTAGTATTTTCTTTATTCAGAAGAGATGTCAGCATAGAAGGAGCTCCCTCTGGCTCAACACCAATTATTTTTGTTTCTGGTGATAGGTATTTAAAAACAGAAGACAATCCTGCAGACAAACCTCCACCGCCAATAGGCACAAAAACATAATCTATTTTCTCTTTAGTTTGATTTAAAACCTCTAAACCAACCGTTGCCTGACCTTCTATTACCTTTTGATCATTAAAAGGGTGAATAAAAGTTTTCTTTTTTGAATCACATTCTATTTTTGCTGCATCAGAAGCATCATCAAAAGTATCTCCCTCAATTACAATTTCAATAAAATCTTCACCAAACATTTTTACTTGGTTAATTTTTTGATTTGGTGTTGGAGACGGCATAAAGATAGTTCCCTTAATCTGCAATAACTTACAAGACAAAGCAACTCCTTGTGCATGATTACCAGCGCTTGCACAAACAATTCCTCGCTGTTTTTCATCTAAAGTTAAAGAAGACATCTTATTATATGCTCCTCTAATCTTATAAGAACGCACCACCTGCAAGTCTTCCCTTTTAAAAAGAATGGTTGCTGCTAGCTCTTTTGATAAATTAAAGTTTTTACTAAGCGGCGTCTCAAAAGCGACACCTTTTAAGTTTTCTAAAGCCTCTTTTACACTTTCTAAAGTTGGATAATAAATTTGGTTTGTTTGCATCGATCAAATGTAAAAATAAAACCTGTCAGATTATGAAATCTAACAGGTTTTTTTAACTCAATTTTTGGGGGACATTATAATTTATAGAAACCTAAATTACACCTCTTTTGAAGATTTATTTCAATATAAAAATGGACTATATTAAACCGTTTTTATAACTTTCATAGCTGTCATAGAAGCTCTTAATTTTGCTCCTACTACTTCTACTGGATGGTTTCTAATAATAGCATTAATTCTAATTAATTCTTGGTTATCAACTCCGTTTTCTGAGCTAAAAGATTTACCAATAATATCAGTTTTTACATTCTTCATAAAGTCTGTTAATAAAGGCTTACAAGCATGGTCAAATAAATAACAACCATATTCTGCAGTATCAGAAATTACACGGTTCATTTCTGCCAATTTCATTCTTGCAATTGTATTTGCAATTAATGGCGTTTCGTGTAAAGACTCATAATAAGCAGAAGCAGCAATAATACCAGATTCTGTCATTGCTTCGAAAGCTAATTCTACACCAGCTCTTACAAAAGCAACTAATAAAGTTCCGTGATCGAAGTATTCTTGTTCAGAAATTTCATCACTTGTAATTTCTTGTTTTTCAAAAGCAGTTTCTCCTGTTGCTGCTCTCCAAGTTAATAAGTTTTTATCATCATTAGCCCAGTCTTCCATCATTGTTTGAGAGAAGTGACCTGTCATAATATCATCCATGTGTTTTTGAAACAACGGACGCATAATGTCTTTTAGCTCTTCAGATAATCTAAAAGCTTCAACTTTAGCAGGATTAGACAATCTGTCCATCATATTGGTAATTCCACCATGCTTTAAAGCTTCTGTTACAGTTTCCCAACCATACTGAATTAATTTAGCAGCATAACCTGGCTCAATTCCTTCTTCAACCATTTTATCAAAAGATAAAATTGCTCCTGTTTGTAACAAACCACATAAAATAGTTTGCTCTCCCATTAAATCAGATTTTACCTCAGCAACAAAAGAAGATTGTAAAACTCCCGCTTTATGACCTCCTGTTGCAACAGCGTATGCTTTTGCTTCTGCCCAACCTTTTCCTTGTGGATCATTTTCTGGATGCACTGCGATTAATGTTGGTACTCCGAATCCTCTTTTATATTCTTCTCTAACTTCAGATCCTGGAGACTTTGGCGCCACCATAATTACGGTTAAATCTTCACGAACTTGCATTCCTTCCTCAACGATATTAAAACCATGAGAATACGATAATGTCGCTCCTTTTTTCATTAAAGGCATTACTGCAGTTACAACATTTGTATGTTGCTTATCTGGCGTTAAATTAATAACCACATCTGCACTTGGTAACATTTCTTCATAACTACCAACTTCAAAATTATTTGAAGATGCATTAATATAAGACTGTCTTTTTTGATCTATAGCAGCCTGTCTTAATGTATAAGAAATATCTAAACCAGATTCTCTCATATTTAAACCTTGGTTTAAACCTTGTGCACCACAACCTACAATCACAATTTTCTTCCCTTTCAATGCTTCTACTCCGTCTTCAAATTCTGAAGCGTCCATAAAACGACATTTCCCTAATTGTTCTAATTGCTCTCTTAATGTTAATGTGTTAAAATAATTTGACATTTTTATTGTTTTTGTTTGTTGTTTAGAATTAAGATTTTAGAATATAGACACCATATTAACTTTACGTAAGCACCTACAATCTAACTCCTTGCTTCTTTACTCTTTTTATTTAGTTGTTGTATGTTTCTAGTAATGCTGATATTTTCATTTCTTCTTTAGTAATAGCAACACGTCCAGAACGTGTATATTGCATAATACCAAAAACGCTTAATTGATCATATAATGCTACTATTTCTTCTTTTTTTCCTGATTTCTCCAGCACAAAAAATTCAGTATTTACAGTAACAATTCTTGCGTGACTCTTTTTAATGATATTCTGAATTTGAGGTTCTTCAAATAACAATTCAGATTTAATTTTAAACAACCCAGAAATCTGATAAATTGTTTCATCATCATTATGATAATACGCTTTAATAACCTCTACCTGCTTCTCTATCTGACCAATAATTTTCTTAATATTTTCCTCTGTCATACTTACAACAATGGTAAATTTAGAAACACCAGGTATTTCTGATGGAGAGGTATTTAAACTCTCTATATTTATATGTCTTCTTTGGAAAATTGCTGAAATTCTATTCAACAATCCAATATTATTTTCAGTATAAATAGATACTGTGTAAAATTGTTTTTCTGTACTCATTTTTTTAAAGATATTAGAAGAAAGATGATAGAAATTAGACCATTATTGCCTTTATTCCAATAAACCTTTACCCATTGTTCTCTACTCCTTGTTCTTTTTATTATTCTAGTCTAATGTCTGAAACACTTGCTCCCGTAGGAATCATAGGGAAAACATTTCCTTCTTTCTCTACACAAACCTCTAAGAAATAAGCTTCTTTACTTGCCATCATTTCTTCAACTGCCGCAGCCAATTCTTCTCGTTTAGTAACTTTCTTTGCTTTTATATAATACCCTTCTGCAATAGCTACAAAGTTTGGATTTACCATTTCTGTGGATGCATAGCGTTTGTCAAAAAATAATTGTTGCCATTGACGTACCATTCCTAAGAACTCATTATTTAAGACCACTACTTTTAAAGCAACTTTCTGCTGAAAAATAGTTCCTAATTCTTGAATTGTCATTTGGTAACCACCATCACCAGAAATTGAAACTACATCTCTTTCCGGAGCTGCCATTTTAGCACCAATTGCTGCTGGTAAACCAAAGCCCATGGTACCTAAACCACCAGAAGTAATATTACTTTTTGACTGATTGAATTCAGCATATCTACAAGCAATCATTTGGTGTTGACCAACATCACTTACAATTGCAGCATTTCCTTTACTCTGAATGTTTATTTCTTTTAAAACCTCACCCATTGTAATCCCTTCTTTTGTAGGGTACAAATCGCCTTTTATTACTTTTTCATATTCAATAGCGTATAAATCTGCAAATTCCTTACGCCATTCCGGATGCTTATTTTCGTTTAACATTGGTAACAATAACTCTAAGCTTGCTTTTGCATCACCTAAAACCGCTACATCTGTTTTTACGTTTTTATCTACCTCTGCAGGATCAATTTCAAAGTGAATTACTTTGGCTTGTTTTGCATACGTGTTTAAACTTCCCGTAACACGGTCATCGAAACGCATACCAATTGCAATTAAAACATCACATTGGTTTGTTAAAACGTTTGGTGCATAATTACCATGCATACCCACCATACCAACATTTAATGGATGTGAAGTAGGAATTGCAGAAGCACCTAAGATTGTCCAAGCAGATGGAATACCTGCTTTTTCAATTACGGCTTTAAACGCTTCTTCTGCTTCACTTAAAATTACTCCTTGTCCCCAAACTACTAATGGCTTTTTTGCAGCATTAATTAATTTTGCAGCAGCCTCAATTGATGAAACATCTATTTTTGGTAACGGAAAATAACTTCTAACTTTTGTGCATTTTTCATAAGAAAAATCGAACATTTCTTGTTGTGCATCTTTAGTAATATCTACTAAAACAGGTCCTGGTCTTCCGCTTTTTGCAATGTAAAAAGCTTTTGCGATTGCCTCAGGAATTTGAGATGCTTTGGTTACTTGACAGTTCCATTTTGTAACTGGTGTAGAAATACCAACAATATCGGTTTCTTGAAACGCATCACTTCCTAATAAATGAGAAAATACCTGACCCGTAATACACACCATTGGTGTAGAGTCTATTTGTGCATCTGCAATACCCGTAATTAAATTGGTTGCCCCAGGGCCAGAAGTTGCAATACATACACCTACCTTACCAGAAATTCTTGCAAACCCTTGTGCAGAATGTGTTGCACCTTGCTCATGACGTGTTAAAACGTGATGAATTTTATCTTGATATTTATATAACTCATCATACACTGGCATAATTGCTCCACCAGGATACCCATAAATTATTTTTGTATCTTCTGCAATTAAGCATCTAACGATTGCTTCGCTACCAGAAATCCTTTCTGTAACTTTTGCTGTGTTTTGTTTATTTTGTATGGTTTGAGTTTCCATAGTTTTATATTTTTAAATACCTACAAGGTTATTGAAGCCTCGCAGGATATCTTATCTCTTTTTTTTATCTTGTTTCTTGATTTTATTTAAAACTACAAATCTGTAACACATCCTTTAGATGCTGATGCCACTGATTTTGCATATTTATATAAAATCCCTTTTTTGTGCTTTAATGCTGGTGCAATCCAATTTGCTCTTCTTGCCGCTAACTCTTCATCAGAAAGCAATACATTAATTGAATTATCTTCTGCACTAATTCTAATTTTATCACCAGTTTGAAGAATTCCGATAGTTCCTCCTTCTTGTGCTTCTGGAGTAATATGTCCAACCACAAAACCATGGGTTCCTCCAGAAAAACGACCGTCTGTAATTAAAGCTACAGATTTTCCTAAACCTGCTCCCATTATTAAAGAAGTTGGTTTTAACATTTCTGGCATTCCTGGTCCTCCTTTAGGTCCAACATACCTAATGACGACTACATCTCCTCTTTCTACTTCTCCGTTTATAATTCCGGTATTTGCTGCTTGTTCTCCATCATAAACCACTGCTTTTCCTTCAAAAAGCAATCCTTCATTTCCAGAAATTTTTGCTACAGCTCCTTCTTGAGCTAAGTTACCATACAAGATTTGTAAGTTACCAGAAGATTTTAATGCTTTATCTGTTGGGTGAATTACATCTTGCTCATCAAATTCCATTGCTACTACATCTGCCAAGTTTTCTGCTAATGTTTTACCAGTAACCGTCATACAATCTCCATGTAAGTACCCTTTTTGTAACAAGTATTTCATTATTGCAGGCGTACCTCCAATACTATGAACATCTTCCATTAAATATTTACCAGATGGTTTTAAATCTGCAATTAACGGAGTTCTGTCACTAACTTTCTGAAAATCTGCTAATGTAAACTCAATATCTGCTGCATGCGCAATTGCTAAAAAGTGTAACACTGCATTTGTAGATCCACCTAAAGCGTTTACCAACGCAATTGCGTTTTCTAAAGATTTTTTAGAAATAATATCTAAAGGTTTTAAATCTAATTCTAATAAGTTTTTAATAGCCAAAGCAGTTCTTTCTGCTTCAGATAATTTATTAGGATTTTCTGCCGGTATTGATGAGTTATATGGTAAAGAGAACCCCATACATTCTATTGCAGAAGCCATTGTATTTGCAGTATACATACCACCACAGGCTCCAGCTCCAGGAATTGCTCTTTTTATAACTTCTCTATATTCTTCTTCTTCTATTTCTCCAGCCATTTTTTGACCTAAAGCTTCGAAAGCAGAAACAATATTTAATTTTTTTCCTTTGTAGTTTCCTGATGCAATTGTACCACCATACATCATAATTGATGGACGGTTTAAACGCAACATTGCAATTACTGCTCCTGGCATGTTTTTATCACAACCCACTACAGAAACCAATGCATCATAACTTTGAGCATTCATTACAGTTTCTATAGAATCTGCAATAATGTCTCTAGATGCTAATGAATAATTCATACCAGAGGTCCCCATAGAAATACCATCTGAAACACCTATTGTATTGAATCCTAAACCGACTAAACCTGCAATTTTGCTTTCAATCTTGACTTCTGCAGCCAAGTTATTTAAATGCATATTACATGGGTTACCATCATAACCAGTGCTCGCAATACCAACTTGCGCTTTCTGCATGTCTTCATCCGTTAAACCTACCGCATACAACATTGCTTGTGATGCCGGTTGAGATTCGTCTTGTGTTAATCTGCTACTGTGCTTATTTAGTTTCATTTAATGTTTTCTTCAATTTGTTGTCTAAATTACTATGTTTCTCCATTTTTATTGAATAAAATTCAATAACTTACTTTAAATTCACGTGTTAAAAAAACACCTTAATTAACTGAATTTAAGTTAATTACCCCTACTTAATTATGATACTCAATCTTTAAAATAAATTCATAAAAAAACCTTCCATTTTAGTGGAAGGTTCGTTTATAAAAAATATAAATATCACTTCCTTACCAATTCGTAATAATTACGATGACATTGATAATAGAAATAATATTTAATAATTGTTTTTTCATTGGTGTAAATATTGCGATTTATATTTTAATACGCAACTAATATTTTTTTATTGATAGCCGCTTACAAACAAGTCTAGCCCAGATTGAATGGTCTGTTTGAGCTCTTTTTTGCCTTTTGAAGCAAAAAAAGCGAGTAATGAAAGCTGGAAATAGCTTCTAAAAAACTTAAATAATTGTGCTTTGCCCCATATGAATGTTTTTAAAATTCATATTACTATCTTCTTGATTCGCAATATAATCTGCTATAAAATCGCCCACTTTTGCAGTGGAAGCCGAATATTGATTTTTGCCTTTTAAATCTTGTGTTGTAATACCTAAATCTAACGATTTTTCTACAGCTCTTTGTATTGCATCTGCCTCGTCATGCAAACCTAAATGCTCTAACATTAGTCCTGCTGATAAAATAGATGCTAAAGGATTGGCAATATCTTTACCTGCTGCTTGTGGATATGAACCGTGAATTGGCTCGAATAACGCGTTTTTTCCTCCTACCGAGCTTGATGCCAAGATACCGATTGAACCACCGATTACACAAGCTACATCTGAGATAACATCTCCAAAAAGGTTTTCTGTTAAAATAACATCGAAACGTGTTGGATTTAATACAATTTGCATTGCAGCATTATCTATAAACATAAAATCTAAAGCAACATCTGGATATTCTTCTCCAATTTTTGCAACTGTTTTTCTCCATAAACGAGAAGTTGCTAAAACATTTGCTTTATCAATTAAAGTTACTTTTTTCTTCCTGTCTTGAGCCGCTTTAAAAGCTAAGTGTGTAATTCTAGAAATTTCATCTACCGTATAAGAACAAACGTCTGATGCACTTAAACCATCTTCACTTATTTCTTTTTTACCAAAATAAATACCTGAAGTTAACTCCCTATAGATAAGGATATCTGTACCTGAAATAATCTCTTTTTTAAGAGGAGAGTTTTTAAGTAATTTAGGGTATGCTTTTACAGGTCTAACATTACAAAACAACTCTAATTCTTGTCTTAAACGCAATAAACCTTGTTCTGGTCTTACTTTTAAGGTTGGGTCATTATCATATTTTAATTCTCCAATAGCTCCACATAAAACTGCATCTGCATTTTTACATATGTCTATGGTTTCTTGCGGTAATGGATCACCCGTTTTTTCAATTGCACAAGCGCCCATTTGAGCTTCTTTATATAAAAATATATGGTCGTAAACTTCTGCTACCGCATCTAAAGCTTTCTTTGCTTGCGTGGTTACTTCTGGTCCAATACCATCTCCCGGGATTATTGCAATTGTATATTTCATTCTGTACTTGTAATCTAAAATTATTCTGTTATCAAAGGTAGTTGATTATTTTTAATTGGTGTATCAAAATTCACAACTACCCTCGAAGACAAAGTTTCTTTTTATACTGTTGCTACTTTAGAAATTTTACCAACCTCTACCATAATAGCATGAATATCATCATCTTTTACTTCTTTTTGCTTATCTGCAGTACTTAAAAAAGCATCGTAAGCAACATCTAGTTGAACTTTTGTTAACTCGTAACCAATCTTTTTAGCTCTGTATGCTAACGCTGCTCTACCACTTCTTGCAGTTAATACAATGGCACTTTCTGTAACACCAACATCTTCAGGATCCATAATCTCGTATGTCTCTCTGTTTTTTATAACTCCGTCTTGATGTATACCAGAACTATGCGCAAATGCATTTGCACCAACAATTGCTTTGTTAGGTTGTACTGGCATTCCCATACTTTCTCTAACCATTATACTTGTATCATACAATAGTTTTGTATTGATACTTGTTTCTAGGTTTAAATATGGGTGTTGTTTTAACACCATTACCACTTCTTCTAAAGCTGTATTTCCTGCTCTTTCTCCGATACCATTAATTGTACACTCTATTTGACGAGCACCATTAATTACACCTGCAATAGAATTTGCAGTTGCCATACCTAAATCGTTATGACAGTGGCATGAAAGAATTACATTTTCTATTCCTTTTACGTTTTCACGTAAATACTTAATTTTTGCTCCATATTCTTCTGGCAAACAATACCCCGTTGTATCTGGAATGTTTAACACAGTAGCACCTGCTTTAATAACAGCTTCACATACTCTTGCCAAATATTCATTATCTGTTCTACCTGCATCTTCTGCGTAAAACTCTACATCCTCTACAAAAGACTTTGAATAAGAAACAGCTTTTACAGCACGTTCTATTACTTTTTCTCTTGTTGAATTAAATTTGAATTGAATATGAGAATCACTTGTACCAATACCCGTATGAATTCTTGGGTATTTTGCATATTTTAGTGCTTCTGCAGCTACTTTAATATCATTTTCTACAGCTCTGGTTAAACCACAAACTGTAGCATTTTTTATAATTTTTGAAATCTCAGTTACTGAAATAAAATCTCCTGGGCTAGAAACCGGAAAACCAGCTTCAATTACATTTACACCCAACAAATCTAATCTTTCAGCAATTACCAATTTTTGTTTTGTATCTAACTTACACCCAGGGACCTGCTCCCCATCTCTCAATGTTGTATCAAAAATTTGAACCTTGTTATCTTGCATAATATCTGTAAAGATTATCTTATTTAAACTCAAATGTATATATCGAACTTAAAATAAATAGTTATTTTTACAGCTCCGTACGATTTCTAATATCACCTATAAAAACTTAAATATCTAATTACCAGTTTTTTATGAGTAAAAATGTTACATTAGCCAATCAACAAAATGATGCTCTATTTGTTTTAATTAAGTCTTTAACTAAATCAGAAAAGAGGCAATTTAATTTATATGTAGGAAGATTAGGTGGAAACATCGATGCTAAGTTTTTTTCTTTATTTAAATTTTTAGAAAAACTAAAGGTATATGATGAAAAAGTTATTATTGGCAGCGGAATTGTTTCTAAACAACAACTTTCTAACTTAAAGGCGCATTTATACAAACAAATTTTAATTAGTTTACGATTAAATCCTGCCCATAAAAATGTGCGAATTCAAATTAGAGAACAATTAGATTTTGCTACGGTATTATATCAAAAAGGACTCTACAAACAAAGTTTGAAACTTTTAGAAAAAGCTAAAAACATGGCTTTGGATAATGAAGAGAAAAATATAGCTTATGAAATTGTAGAACTAGAAAAAGTAATAGAAACACAATACATTACAAGGAGTTTAAGCAACAGAGCAAATCAACTATCTGTACAAGCAAAAGAACTAAGCCAAGACAATGTAATTGCTAGTAAACTTTCTAATTTATCTTTACAACTATACAGTCATTTAATACAAAATGGCTATGTTAAAAATGAAGAAGAATTACAGTTTGTTGAAAAATATTTTAGCGATAGAATGCCAAAGTACGATTATCAGAAATTAGGCTTTCGTGAAAAATTATGGTTATACAAGGCACATTTATGGCATAGTTTTTTGGTGCAAGATTTTTTATTAAGCTATAAATACGCTAAAAAATGTGTAGATTTATTTGACTGCCCTAAACTGATAAACACGCATCCAGTTTTTTATTTAAAATCTAAAAACTACCTATTAGAATCTTGTTTTCTTATAAAAAAAGTATCGACCTTTAAAAAAGAACTTACCGCTTTTGAAGAGGAAATTGACAGGAAAGAAGTACCAATGAATACCAATACTGAGTTATTGATATTCTTATATTTGTACGCTAACAAACTACACTTACATTTCTTAGAAGGTTCTTTTGAAAAAGGAGAATATCTTGTTGAAATAATTAATAATAAAATTGAAAAGTATAAAAATAGACTAGACAGTCATTTTATTGTTTTACTCTACTACAAAATAGCTTGTTTGTATTTTGGAATGGGTAAAAACAAATTGTGTATTATTTATTTACAAAAAATAATTCGCTCTAAAAACATAGGTTCAGCAGAGGACTTACAATGTTTTGCTCGTATTTTAAACTTGATTGCACATTACGAATGTGGATTAGATTACGATCTAGAAAGACAGTTTGTAGACACCTATAAATTCTTACTAAAAATGGAAAACCTACAAGAGGTTCAAAAGGTTTTTCTAACTTCCATTAGAGATTTAAGTGATGTTTTTCCGCATGAGATTAAAAATGAATTTAAGAAGATTCATGCCAAATTAAAAACATTTGAAAACCATCCGTATGAAAAAAGAGCCTTCTTATATTTAGACATCCTATCTTGGCTAGAAAGCAAAATTCAAAATAAACCGATTGCTTTAATTATTAAAGAAAAAATAAAACCAATTAGTAAATAATCGTAAAACCATATTAGAAATAGCCTATTTTTAATAATACTGCATAAATCATTAAATTTTACGAAATAATCTCCATCAAAAGGGGAAATATTAAATAATACTCCTATTTTTGCTTTGTGAGTTTATCTAATACACATATTAATTCTTCTAAAACTACCAACGTAGTTTATACTTCTATGCGCACAATTACACGCACAATTACAACAATTACCCTTTAGGGGTTCTACTATATTCATATCACCACAGGTTATATATTGTTTCGGGTAAAAACGAAACAAACTCAAAAAAAATTTAATTACTTAAACTATTCATTAAAAATGAAAGTATTAAAATTTGGCGGTTCATCTGTCGCAAGTTCAGAGAAAATACAAAAAGTCTTAGCTATTGTTGAGGCTGCATCTAAAAAAGAAAAAATAGCCGTAGTAGTTTCTGCATTCGGAAAAACTACCGATAAATTATTAGCTGGTGCTAATGAAGCTTTAGAAGACATTACCACAGCTAAAGAACTTCTAGGAACTGTTAAAGAACTTCATTTTGAAGTAATTGATGATTTAATTGCTAAAAACAAAAAAGAAGTTCACGAAGAAGTTACCTATTTATTTGATAGATTATTATCTATTTACGAAGGTGTTTTCTTACTACAAGAATTATCTGACAAAACATTAGCAAAAGTATATAGTTTTGGAGAAAGACTTTCTTCTTACATTATTGCAAATGCTGCAAAAGAATTGTTTGATGCAGACCATAAAGAAAGTAGAGAATTAATCATTACTAATAATGAGTATTTAAATGCGCAGGTAAACTTTAAAGTCACTAATAATAATATTACTTCATTTTTTGAAGAAAACAAACATCAAGTTGTTGTTTTAGGTGGTTTTATCTCTTCTAATGTTTTTGAAGAAACAACTACTTTAGGTAGAGGTGGTTCTGATTTTACTGCTGCCATTTACGCTGCAGCTTTAGAAGCGAATGAATTGCAAATCTGGACAGACGTTTCTGGTATGTTTACTGCAAACCCTAGAGTTGTAAAACAAGCATATCCTATTTCAGAAATTTCTTACGAAGAAGCAATGGAATTGTCACACTTTGGTGCAAAAGTTTTATATCCACCAACAATTCAACCTGCTTTAAGAAAAGGAATTGCTATTCGTATTAAAAACACGTTCGAACCAGAAAGTGCTGGAACATTGATTTGCAAACACCCAGAAAACGGTAATGAAGTAAAAGGTATTTCTCACATAGAAGACATTAGCTTAATTACTTTAGAAGGTGGGGGAATGGTTGGAATTCCTGGTTTTTCTAAACGTTTATTTGAAACTCTTTCAGTAGCTAAAATAAATGTTGTTTTTATTACACAAGCTTCATCAGAACACTCTATTTGTGTAGGGGTTTTTGAAAACGATGCTGCAAAAGCGAAAGAACTCTTAGACGATACTTTTAGTATAGAAATAGACAAGAAAAAAATAAAACCAATTATTGTTGAAAGTAATTTAGCAATTATTGCCGTGGTTGGTGAAAGCATGAAAAACTACCAAGGTTTAAGCGGACAAATGTTTAGCGCCTTAGGAAGAAACAATGTAAATGTGAGAGCAATTGCACAAGGTTCATCAGAAAAAAATATCTCTGCAGTTATTAACAAATATGATGCAAAGAAAGCTTTAAACACTTTACACGAACAATTCTTTGAAGAAAGAACAAAACAGTTAAACTTATTTGTAACAGGTGTTGGTAATGTTGGTGAGCGCTTTTTAGCACAAATTAATCAACAAAAAAAGTTCTTAAAAGAAAACTTAAAATTAAGTATTAATGTTATCGGAATTGCGAATTCTAGAAAAATGGCTTTCGATGATAATGGTATCGATCTAAATAATTGGAAAGAAGCTTTAGAAAATGGAGAACCTACAACCTTAGATAGCTTCCATAAAAAAGTTAAAGAAAGTAATCATATAAATAGTGTTTTTATAGATAACACAGCAAACCAGCAGGTTTCTGAAATCTATGAAAAATATTTACGTGATAGCATTTCTGTAGTAACTTGTAATAAAATTGCTTGTGCTTCTAGCTTTGATAATTATAAAACCTTAAAACAAGTTTCTAGAAAGTACAATGCTTCTTTCTTATTCGAAACTAATGTTGGTGCAGGTTTACCAATTATTGACACACTTAAAAATTTAATCAACTCTGGAGATAGAGTCAATAAAATTCAGGCTGTGTTATCTGGAAGTTTAAATTTTGTATTCAATAATTTTAATGCTGATTCTACTTTTCATAACGTTGTTGCTGCAGCTCAAAAAGAAGGATATACAGAACCAGATCCAAAAATTGATTTAAGTGGTGTAGATGTTGCTAGAAAAATCTTAATTTTAGCGAGAGAAAGTGGTTATAAAATGGAATTAGAAGACATTGCAAAAAATGCCTTTTTACCGGAGGAAAGCTTAAACACAGATAACAATGATGATTTTTACACATCATTAACTAAAAATGAAGGTCATTTTCAAAATATATTTAAAGAAGCAAACGATAAAGATTGCCGTTTAAAATATGTAGCTGAATTTGTAGACGGAAAAGCTAATGTTGGTTTACAGCACATTCCATCAGATCATCCTTTTTATAATTTAGAAGGAAGTGATAATATTGTGTTATTCTTTACAGACAGATATCCAGAAAATCCTTTAATTATAAAAGGTGCTGGTGCTGGTGCAGATGTTACTGCTTCTGGTATTTTTGCTGATGTAATTAGAATTGCTAATAAATAAAAAAGTATTCAGTTTTCAGTCACAGTTTTCAGTTAGCAACTGACTGAAAACTGTGACTGAAAACTGCTAACTAAAAAAAATATGGATTATTTAAAAATATTTGCTCCTGCCACTGTTGCTAATGTTTCCTGCGGATTTGATTCCCTCGGTTTTGCTGTTGATGCAATTGGAGATGAAATGACCTTTACAAAAACAACAGAGAAAGGTGTTAAAATAACCAATATTACAGGTGCAAACTTAACATACAACGTTGATAAAAATGCTGCAAGTGCCGTCGTTAAAAAATTACTGATTGAAGCAAATGCAGATTTCGGAATTGAATTAACAATCCATAAAGGGTTTTCTCCTGGAAGCGGATTAGGTAGTTCTGCCGCAAGTGCTGCAGGCGCTGCATTTGGTACCAATCAGTTATTAGGGAATGTTTATTCTGATTTAGAGTTGACCAAATTTGCCATGTTTGGTGAAGAGGTTGCTTGCGGAACTCCAATTGCCGACAATGTTTCGGCCGCAATTTATGGAGGATTTGTTTTAGTGAGAAGCTATCATCCTTTAGAAATTATAAAATTACCGGTTCCGAGTGAATTGAGAGTTGTAGCCATTCATCCGCAGGTAGAAGTAAAAACAAAAGATGCTAGAGAGGTTTTACCCACAGAAATTGCATTGAAAGACGCTGTTACACAATGGGCAAATGTTGGCGGTCTAATTAGTGGTTTATATTCTGATAATTACGAGCTAATTAGTAACTCTTTAGTAGATATTATTGTAGAACCTCATCGTAAAAAATTAATTCCGCATTTTGATGATGTCAAAAACGCAGCCATAAAAGCAGGTGCTTTAGGCGCAGGAATTAGTGGATCTGGACCAACAATTTTTGCACTTTGTAAAGGAGATGAAATTGCCAACGAGGTTTACAAAAGCATCGAAGAGAGTTATAAAAATACCGGTATTGACTTTGAAATGTTTATTTCTAAAGTGAATCATGAAGGAATGAAAATAATTGAAAGCAAATAAAAACATCTCGATACAATTTCTCTAAAAAGAGAAATCACTCGATGTGACAGCACGCTTGTCAGTTCGAATATTTTTTGAGAAACGAAAAAATTATATCGAGAACTAATTAAAAAAATCACAAAATGAACTATTACAGTTTACACCATAAATCGCCAAAATCTACTTTTAAAAATGCAGTTGTAGAGGGTTTAGCAAAAGACAGAGGAATTTATTTTCCAGATAACATTCAACAACTTTCAAAAGATTTTATTGAAAACATTTCTGATTATTCGAATCATGAAATTGCATACGAAGTAATCAAACAATTTGTAGGTGATGAAATTCCTGCTGAAAAATTAAAAGAGATTGTAGCAAATACGGTTTCCTTCGATTTTCCTTTGGTAAAAGTTGATGATAATATTGCTTCTTTAGAATTGTTTCATGGGCCAACCATGGCTTTTAAAGATGTTGGTGCTAAGTTTATGGCACAATGTTTAGAGTATTTCAATAAAGATAGCGATGACGAAGTAACCGTTTTAGTGGCGACTTCTGGAGACACCGGCGGTGCAGTTGCTAACGGATTTTTAGGTGCAAAAGGCGTAAATGTTGTTATTTTATATCCTTCAGGAAAAGTTAGTGATATTCAAGAAAAACAATTGACAACTTTGGGTCAGAATATTACCGCATTAGAAGTAGACGGTGTTTTTGATGATTGCCAAGAAATGGTAAAAACTGCTTTTTTAGATGAAGAAATAACCAAAACATTAACCTCAGCAAACTCTATAAACGTTGCGCGTTGGCTACCTCAAATGTTCTACTTTTTCTTTGCTTATAAAGAATTACATAAAAAACATAAAGACATCATATTTTCTGTACCAAGTGGAAACTTCGGAAACATCTGCGCAGGAATCATGGCTCAAAAATTAGGTTTACCAATTAAACACTTTGTAGCCTCTACAAATGTGAACGACACGGTTCCTAATTATTTAATTGATGGCGTTTACAAACCAAAACCATCTAAAGCAACCATTTCTAACGCTATGGATGTTGGTAACCCAAGTAACTTTATTAGAATACAAGAATTATTCAATAATGATTTAGAAGCTCTTAAAAGCGCTTTTTCTTCGTATAGTTTCTCTGATGATGAAACGCGTGCTACTATGAAAGAAATCTACGCAAACTCTGGTTACGTTGCAGATCCTCATGGAGCTGTTGGTTATTTAGGATTAAAGAAACACGGATTAAAAGAAAACGAATTTGGAGTTTTTCTAGAAACCGCACATCCAGTGAAGTTTTTAGACGTTGTAGAAGAAACGCTACCAGTTAAAGTAGCAATTCCGGAACAAATTAAGAAAGTGATAAACAATAAGAAAGTAGCTTTTAAAGCCTCTAACTATCAAGATTTAAAAGATTTTCTTTTAAAGTAAAAAGAAAAAAGGATAACATTAATTTGTTATCCTTTTTTCTTTTTATATTTTTTATTTCTTGGCATTTACCATCCAATTTATACCAAATTCATCTGTACACCTTCCATAAAAACCCCATTCCTTTTCTGCGAATCGGGTATGTGTAATTCCATTTTTAGATAAATCATTAAAAACAGACTCCGCTTCATGTTTGTCGTTAAAATCAACACTCATATGAACCTGATTTCCTGAATTTATTGGTGTATCTGGAGCAGCATCATAGGCCATAAAACCTACTCCTTTACCTTTTAACTCTGCATGCTGTAACTTTTTTCTATACGAAGAAGGAACATCTATTTTTTTATCTTCATAAGTTGTCTTGTTTTCTATTTTTGCGTTAAATAATTCTCCATAAAAATTTAATGCTTCTTGACAATTTCCATTAAATGCTAAATATGATTGTACTTTCATGTTTATAAATTTTAAAGATTAATATTCTATTTCATTACAAAAATAAAGTTTATGCAGAATCCCTTTTAACTGAGATGATATTTATATTAACGCTATCTGTTTAATAAACATGAAGCTAAAAGACTAAAAAAGAGACATAAAACATCAAAAGCATAACAACATTTAATACTCCGTCTACTTACAAACTATTAAAGATATTTAAATAGTAACTTTGGATGTAATAGCCACACCTTTTAACTAACCTAATTATATCATCTAAAAAAAAGGTAATATTTCTACATTCCAAGAAAATAAATTTGACAACATAAAACTACAAATGAATAGCTACAGCGTAAAACTAATAAAAGATACAGAAATAAATATTTCAGCAGAAGGCAATAATTCAATCTGGAAAAAAGCAAATACTTTAACCAATTTTACATCTCCTTGGGATGAAAAACCAGTAAAGAAAATAGAATTTAAAGCCCTTCATAATTCAGAAAAAATATTTTTCCAATTTAAAGTAGAAGATCATCAGACACACATACATCCTGCTAAAGATAAAAATGAAAGTATAAATGATTCCGATCGAGTAGAATTATTTTTTAGAAGTAACGCTTCTTTAGATCCATATTACTGTTTAGAAATAGACACCACAGGTAGAATTATGGATTTTAAAGCTCGCCCAAATAGAGAATTCGATTTTAATTGGAATTGGCCCACACAAGAAATAGCAGTTAAGACGTCAGTAAACAAAAATAACTTTATTGTAGAAATTGAAATTTTAATTCAATCTTTAAAAAATTTAAATTTGTTAAAAGATGGTAGTATAGAAACAGGAATTTACAGAGCAAAATACAACCAACAAGAAGACAATACATTTAAACCTACTTGGATTACTTGGATAAATCCAAACACAGAAACTCCTGATTTTCATACACCAACCTCATTTGGCGTATTAATACTTGATCAGTAATCTTACAAAACCGTCACAATTACAGTCACAAAAAACAACTAAAAATAAAAAACCCTTTTAATCTAATGATTAAAAGGGTTTGCAGTTGGCCTACAAGGACTCGAACCTTGAATGTCGGTACCAAAAACCGGTGTGTTACCAATTACACCATAGGCCAATACTGTAATGCGGGTGCAAATTTAAACCTTTATTTAGAACCTGCAAACATTTTTTGATTTTTTTTACATTTAACAAACATTTATGATGAAATATCCCCTTATAAAAGCAACACGCAACTAATTTAATTCATATTTATTAGTAAATTCGCCACACATTATTAAAACGACTATGACATCAGCAAACTTTAAAAAATGGGACATCATCTTAGGATGGGCAACATTTGTAATTGCTTTAATTACATACTACCTTACATTAGAACCAACTGTGAGTGCCTGGGATTGTGGAGAGTACATTTCTACATCCGTTAAACTAGAAGTTGGACATCCACCAGGAGCGCCTTTATTTCAAATGTTAGGTGCATTTTTTGCAATGTTTACTACAGATATTACTCATATCGCTAAAATGGTAAACTTTATGTCTGCATTGGCAAGTGCGTTCACTATTTTATTTATGTTTTGGACTATTTCTAATTTAGCTTTAAAACTTGCTTTAAAAAATGGTGAAGGTTCAGAAGGAAAATATATAGCAATTTTAGGAAGTTCTGTTGTAGGAGCTTTGGCATACACTTTTTCAGATAGTTTTTGGTTTAGTGCCGTAGAAGGAGAAGTATACGCAATGTCATCTTTTTTAATGGCTTTATTATTCTGGTTAGGTTTAAAGTGGGAAAGCGAACTACACACAGCTAGAGGAAACAAATGGTTAATTTTAATCAGTTTTGTGGTAGGATTATCATTTGGAGTACACATTCTTTCATTGTTGGTTATACCTGCAATCGTAATGCTATATTTCTTTAAGACGTATAAAAACATCAACATAAAAACAACTGCAATTGCAACCGTAATTTCTGTTTTAGCGTTAATGTTTGTTTTTAAATTCTTATTTCCGTTTACATTAAAATTCTTTAGTGCTTCTGAGTTGTTTTTTATCAATTCGATAGGAATGCCTTATAACTCTGGAAGTATTATTGCAGCCATTATTTTAGTTGTTTTATTTTACTTAGGATTAAAATATACACGTAAGAAAAATAAAATTCACGCAAACACACTAGTTCTTTCTGTATTGTTTATTATGATTGGTTTTTCTTCTTGGATGATGTTACCAATTAGAGCAAACGCAAACACAACTATTAACGAGAATAATCCTTCTAGTGCGCGAGAATTATTAGCATATTATGATCGTGAACAATATGGAGATGCAAATGTTTTTTACGATACGTATTATTCAAATTCTTACGACAGAGAGCAAGACGCTAAGAATCCTTACAAGGATGATAAGCCAAAATATGAGAAATTAAACGGTAAATACGAGATTGTAAATAATTACGAAGGCGTTGTACCAAATTGGTCTGACAAGCACAAAGGTTTTATACCAAGAATGGTAAACCCAGCTTCAGAAAAAATGTATAAATCTATTGCGGGTATTCCACAGAACAGTAAACGTAGACCTACATTTGCAGAGAATGTAAAGTTTATGATGAGCTATCAGTTTGGCTATATGTACGGACGTTATTTTATGTGGAATTTTGTTGGAAGACAAAACGATATACAAGGAAACTTAGATGTTTTTAACGGAAATTGGATTAGTGGAATTAATGCATTAGATGAAATGAGATTAGGTTCACAACAGGATCTGCCTTCTCAAACCTTAGAAAACAAAGGAAGAAACAAATACTACTTTTTACCGTTAATTTTAGGTATTATAGGTTTATTGTATCAAATTAAATGGGATAAGGAAAATTTCTTTACGCTCTTCTTATTCTTTGCGTTTACAGGATTTGCTATTATATTTTATACAAATCCAAAACCATTTGAACCTAGAGAAAGAGATTATGCTGTTGTAGGTAGTTTTTACATTTTTGCCATTTGGATTGGCTTTGGTGTACTTGCATTGTATGAATATTTAAAGAATTTTGCCAATAAAAAAATGGTAGCCATTGCGGTTTCTTTAGTTTCACTTTTAGCTGTACCAACGTTAATGGCTGCTCAAAACTGGGATGATCATGATCGTTCTAATAGATACACAACACACTTAAACGCAAAAGCGTATTTACAAAGTTGTGATGAAAATGCCATTATGTTTACCATTGGAGACAACGATACGTTCCCACTTTGGTACATGCAAGAAGTAGAAGATTTTAGAACAGATGTAAAACTAGTAAATACTTCTTTATTTGCGACTCCTTGGTACATAGACCAAATGAAACGAGCAACTTATAAGGCTGCTCCTATTCCATCTCAATTAGAGCATCACCAATACAAATACGGAACTTTAGATGTGGCTTATTCTATGGATCATCCGCGTTTTAAAGATTCTGTAATGACTATTAAAAACTTTATGCGTTGGATTGCTTCAGATAGTGATGCAACTTATGTAGAAACAGAAAATGGTCAGAAAGAAAAGTTTTATCCAACCAATAAAATAAGACTTCCTGTAAACAAAGAAGCGGTCTTAAAAAGCGGAATTGTAGCACAAAAAGATGCTGATAAAATTTTACCATACATAGACATTACTATTGATGATAGAGCTTTATTTAAGAACAGAATTTTAATGTTAGATATTCTTGCCAATAACAATTGGGAAAGACCAATTTACTTTACAGGTGGCGCCAATGCTGCAGAAGAGTATCTTTGGTTAAAAGATTACCTACAATTAGATGGTTTGGCTTATAAGTTAGTACCCATTAAAACTCCTATGGCTAATAAAAGCTTGTTTGATATGGGAAGAATTGACACCGAAAAAATGTACACTAATATTCAGAAATGGGATTGGAGAAACATTAACGACGGTAAAATTTATTTAGACGAACAAACGAAGAGAAATTCAATTTCTATGCGTAATAGCCTATTGCGATTATCTGAAGCTTTCGCAAAAGAAGGAGACACTGCAAAAGCACTAGAAATTTTAGATTTATCACTAGATAAAATGCCTATTAAAGACTTTGATCATTATAGTTTATCTATGGGATACCCTGAGTCTTATTATAAATTAAGAGATAGTAAAAAAGCTAGAGAAACCGCTAGAACATTAATAGACTTATTTAAAGAAAAACTAATTTGGCTAAGCACCTTCTCAATGGAAGATACTGAATTGGTTTTTGACGACATAGACACGACGCTTTACATGTACAGAAACATTATTACACAAGTAGAACAAGGCGAAGTAGATAAAGAATATTTAGAATCTTTACAAAATGAATTTATAAGCATTGTAAAACTATTTGATCATCTAATGCCAGATGAAGAATAACACCTTTTAAATGAAAAGTTATTTCCCCAGAACGCCACGTTTTATGATGAGATTTTTCTCTACATATACGTGGCGTTTTCTTTCTGATAAAAAAGAGATTTTTCTCACTTTTGATGATGGACCTACGCCAGAAATCACCGAGTTTGTTTTAACGGAATTAAAGAAGTACAACGCAAAAGCCACCTTTTTTTGTATTGGAAAAAACATACAAAATCACCCAGAAATATTTAGTAAACTTATTTCTGATGGCCATAGCATTGGCAACCATACCCAAAACCATTTAAAAGGCTGGAAAAGTGAAACCAACGCCTATGTAAAAAATGCTTTAGAATGCGAGCAAACAATTAAACAATTTAACAGTTCAACAATTACACAGAAACTCTTTAGACCTCCATACGGAAAAATAAAAAAGAATCAAGCGAAACAATTAATTAAAAAAGGTTACAAAATTATTATGTGGAGTGTTTTATCCGCAGATTTTGACACAACAATTTCTAATGAAAAGTGTTTAGAGAACGTTTTAAAAAATACTGAACCAGGAAGTATTATTGTTTTTCATGATAGCGTAAAAGCAGCCGAAAGAATGAAATATGCGCTACCTAAAGTATTAAAACATTTTTCTGATAAAGGATTTTTTTTTAAGGCGATATAAGAGTTACAGGATATCTTTTATAAAACGTACCACATAGCAACATAAAAAACATAAGGTTTTTATTTTACTTGAAAAAAGTAAACAACACCTCAAAATGTCATTTCGAAATGAGCCTTTTCGGCGATTGAAAAATCTAAAAATCTATTTTGATCATCCACCCAACATCTCGATACAAGTTTTATGAAAAATAAAATTCACTCGATGTGACAGTTCGATAATTTATTTGAGAAAGCAATTAAGTCCAATTAAAGGAACAGTTTTTGTAAGCCTAACATTATACTCGAAATAAAACATAATGAAAAACGTATTCTCCATTTTAATCTTACTTGTTTTAGTAAGTTGTAGTAGCAAAACAGACAAAAAAAATAATTCGATAATTGGAATGGAATCTTCTAACAGAAATTTTAAAGATATACCTCAACTTAAAAATTACGTTAAAGTAAGTGATACAAGTATTTATAAAAGTAACGCAGCAGATAAATACGGAATTCTTCATTTAAAAAATGAAGCGAATCATTTAGTAATTTTTAAAGGAATTATAACAGACTCCATTAATAAGGTTAGCTATAAAATTTTAGATACTTTAAGCATTTCTAATTTAAAGAAACCCCAATTTATTACCATAGGTTATTGTAATATTAAAAGCGATAACAAGGCAAATATTATTGCAATTGTAGATAAAACAGATAGTTTAAAAATTAAAAATATTAAAAAAGTTTGGATGGCAAATACAACTTCAGAGAAAATAGAACTAGAAAACAACTTAAACGGAATTGATTGTTTTAATGAGTTTTTTACTAAATAATAAATGTCAAGAAAATTTTAGATAATAAGAAAAAGTAGATTAAACTCCCAAATGTCATTTCGAAATGAGCCTTTTCGGCGATTGAGAAATCTCATAACAATTGAAATACAAAACGAATCTTCCTTATGCAATTTCTCCCAAAAGTTCGAAATAACAAAACTGCATGTCATCAATTTCGTTTGTAATTTTACAAAAAAACAACATACTAATTATCAGTAAACACTCACTCAATCCTTACAATAAGAAAAGTTAGCAAACATGTTCTAGCCTTGATTGAACCTTTCGACAAGCTCCTTCCTTTTTCGGTCAGTTTTAGTGAATTTCCAAGAACAAAAAAGATGTATCGAGAAGAGAAAAAGAAAGAGATAGCCTTTCTACCCCCTCAAGGTAAATTCAAGCAGGAAATAGCTTCTAAAAAGATTAAAGATACTTTAGCACTAAACCAATTAAAGTGTTTGCGTCTTGAGCACCTGTTTGACGCCATTTCATTTCGCCATTTTTATAAATCATAAAAGTAGGATTTCCTTTTACGAGTAACGCTTCTGCAAGCGCTTCATTTTTAGCGATGTCAATCTTAATTACTTTGGCTTTATCACCTAAAACAGCAGCAACATCTCTTAAAGTATGTACGGTATCATCTACCTCGCTCCAATCTTTATAAAAGTCAATTAGAACAGGCTTTTCAGCACTTATTAAATCACCAAATTTTGCCATAATATAGATTTTTTAAGGGGGAAAAAATGTATAAATAGTTACTTGTAACTTAACAAATATATAGAAAAGTAATTAAATGGTCTGAGGATCAGCCTTTTTTCAATTCTATCACCGTAATTTCTGGCCAAATACCTACTCTACCTGGAAATGCATGATACCCAAAACCTCGGTTTACGTTGATAAACCTACCTGCTTCTTCATACAAACCTGCCCATTGTTTGTAGACATATTTAGACGGACTCCATTTTAACCAACCCGGAATTTCAATACCCATTTGCAAACCATGTGTATGACCACTTAACGTAAGTTGATAGTTAAAAGGGTCTTCTTTCACTTTGTACTCCCAATGACTTGGATCGTGACTCATTAAGATTTTAAAATCTTCTTTTTTGATGTTTGCTGACGCCCTTGCAAGGTCTCCCGCTTGGTTGAATCCTTTTCCCCAGTTTTCAACTCCTAACAAAGCAATTTTTTGTCCGTCTTTCTCTAAATAACGATGTTCGTCTAGCAATAAATCGAACCCAATCTTTTGGTGAATGTCTTTTACTTTTTGAAAGTTATCTATTTTGTCTTGCGGATTGTCCCAATCCATATAATCGCCATAATCATGATTCCCAAGTATGGAATACTTACCATCTTTTGCTTCCAACTTATCAAAAACATCCATCCAGTTATCCATTTCATCTGCTTTATTATTCACAATATCACCTGTAAATAACATTATGTCCGATTTTTGCTGATTGATTAAATCGACGCCATATTTAATTTTTTCTTTGTTGGTAAAACTCCCAGAATGAATGTCTGAAATTTGTGTGATTGTATAACCATCAAAAGCATCTGGTAAATCTTTAAAACTTAATTGGTATTTTAAAACTTTGTAATTGTATTTTCCTTGAATAATTCCGTAGATGAAAGCTGCAAATGGAATGGCTGCCAAACCCAAAGCAATTTGCGAAATAAATTTTCTTCTACCTACAAGTTGTTTTGTTTCTTCGCTAGAAACTGCAGAAAATAATTTTAGAACCCAACGATATGCATCTTCTCCAAAAAGCAAGATGATAATCACCAATTTAGGAATAGAAATTGTAAGCAACAAACCAACAGCCATTTGAAACTGCGGCGTTTGCCCTACGCTTCTAGAATATGTTAAGAAAGTGATGAAAAAATTAATATATACCGCGATACTTATCAATAAAAAAGAATAACGAACTATTTTACTTTTAGAAACTGTTTTAAACGCTTGAAACGTATAAATTTCTACAAGCGTGATAACAATTGTTAATATGATTAAAGGAAAAACCCAACGTGGCATAAATAAATTTTAAAATGTTGGCAAAGGTAGGTTTTTAAGTTTCGATTGGATTTTAACGTCTTGTTAAAGTTTTGTACCTTTCTCGCATCTCAAAAAACACTATTTTTGAGGTCAAATTTTCATCAATTTAAACCACAAAACAAATATAATGTCAGATCAAAAAAGAGTTTTTTTAGTGGATGCTTTTGCATTAATTTTTAGAGGATATTATGCTTTTATAAAAAACCCAAGAATTAACAGCAAAGGTTTAGACACATCTGCAATTATGGGGTTTATGAACTCGCTTTTAGACGTAATAAAACGTGAAAGACCAGATCATTTAGCGGTTTGTTTTGATAAAGGCGGAAGTGTAGACAGAGTAGAAATGTTTGAAGCTTATAAAGCCAACCGAGATGAAACTCCGGAAGCTATAAAGTTAGCGGTTCCTTACATTCAAGAAATCTTAAAAGCCATGCACATTCCTATTATGGTAAAAGAAGGTTTTGAGGCAGATGATGTTATTGGAACACTTTCTAAACAAGCAGAAAAAGAGGGTTACAAAACCTATATGGTAACGCCAGATAAGGATTTTGCACAATTAGTTTCTGAAAATATTTTTATGTACAAACCTCGTTTTGGTGGTGGTTACGATATTTGGGGCGTTGATGAAGTGAAAGAAAAATTTGGAGTTGAAAATCCGGAGCAAGTCATCGATTTCTTAGGAATGATGGGAGATTCTGCGGATAATATCCCAGGTTTACCTGGAGTTGGAGAAAAAACAGCTAAAAAGTTTTTGGCTGCTTACGGTTCTATGGAAAATCTTTTAGCAAATACGCACGAGCTAAAAGGGAAAATGAAGGAGAAAATAGAAGCAAACGGAGAATTAGGTTTACTTTCTAAACAATTGGCAACAATTATGTTGGATGTCCCGGTAACTTTTGACGCCAAAGATTTTGAATTAGATCAGCCAGATAAAGAAAAGGTAACAGAACTTTTTAACGAACTAGAATTCAGGAATTTATTAACCAATTTCCTACGAACTTTTGCTGTTGAAAATGCTGAAAAAGCAAATTCTGCCGAAAATTCTATAGATGTTCCTTCGAGTGCAGTTGAGAAGTCATCAACTAAAAAAGCAGCCCCAGTTCCTGAAGGTCAGTTTGATTTATTTGCGGCACCAGGAAGCGGAAGCGTTTCTGAAGAAGAAATTGCATCTGGTTTTAAATCGATAAAAGATACGAATCATTTTTATCAACATATAGATTCGCCTTTTGCTAGAAAATTATTACTGAATAAGTTAATGGAGCAAACTTCGGTTTGTTTTGATACAGAAACTACAGGTTTAAGAGCTCTGGAAGTAGAATTAATCGGAATTGCTTTTTCTTACGAAGTTGGTAAAGGATATTATGTTTCTTTTCCGGAAGATCAAGAAGAAACCAAAGCAATTTTAGAAGAATTTCGTCCGTTTTTCACATCCGAAGGAATTGAAAAAATTGGGCATAATTTAAAGTATGATATTAAAGTATTATCGAATTATGAAATGCCTGTAAAAGGGAAATTATTTGATACCATGATTGCGCATTATTTAATCAATCCAGATATGCGTCATAATATGGATATGTTGGCAGAAACGTATTTGAATTATCAGCCAGTTTCTATTGTAGATTTAATTGGTAAAAAAGGGAAAAATCAACTTTCTATGCGTGTTGTTCCGGTTGCAGATCAGACTGAATATGCAGTGGAAGATGCAGACATTACGTTTCAATTGAAACAACTTTTTACGGGTGAATTAGAAAGTGGAAATGTTTCTACTCTTTTTAAGGATATCGAATTGCCTTTGGTTTCGGTTTTAACCGCCATGGAAATAGAGGGAATTAACATTAATATCGATTTCTTAAAAGAATTATCTATTGCCTTAACGGATGACATCAACAGACTAGAAAAAAATATTTACGAGCAAGCAGGCGAAGAATTTAATATTGCTTCACCAAAACAATTAGGAATTGTGTTGTTCGAGAAAATGGAATTGGTTAAAAAACCTAAAAAGACAAAAACGGGTCAGTATAAAACCGGTGAAGATATTTTATCCTTTTTAGCAAAAGACCACAAAATTATTAGAGATATTCAAGAATATCGTCAGTATAAAAAATTACAAAGCACGTATGTAGATGCTTTACCAAATGAAGTGAATCCGAAAACGGGAAGAATTCATACAGAATACATGCAAGCGGTTGCTGCAACGGGAAGATTGAGTTCTAACAACCCGAATTTACAAAACATTCCTATTAGAACTGAAAGAGGAAAAGAAGTTCGTAAATCATTTATCCCTAGAGATGAAAATTATGTATTATTAGCAGCAGATTATTCTCAAATAGAATTAAGAATTATTGCGGCTTTAAGTGAAGAAGAAAACATGATGGAAGCTTTTAAAAATGGCGAAGATATTCATGCTTCTACCGCTGCAAAAGTTTTTAACGTTCCGTTGGATGAAGTTACAAGAGAACAAAGAAGTAACGCCAAAACAGTCAATTTCGGAATTGTATATGGAGTTTCGGCATTCGGATTAAGTAATCAAACTGATTTATCTAGAAGTGAAGCAAAAGAATTAATTGATACGTATTATGAAACCTATCCGAAGTTAAAAGCATACATGGCTGCACAAGTAGATTTTGCTAGAGAACATGGCTATGTAGAAACTATTTTAAATAGACGTCGATATTTAAAAGACATCAATTCTAGAAATGCCATGGTTAGATCTGGTGCAGAAAGAAATGCTGTAAATGCTCCTATTCAGGGTTCTGCCGCAGACATTATAAAACTAGCGATGATTAACATACATAATCGTTTTGAAAAAGAAGGTTTTAAATCTAAAATGTTATTACAAGTGCATGATGAATTGGTTTTTGATGCGCATAAAGACGAGTTAGAAATTATTAGACCAATTATTAAACACGAAATGGAAAATGCTTTTAAAATGAGTGTTCCTTTAGATGTTGAAATGGGAATTGGAGAAAACTGGTTACAGGCACATTAAAAATTAAACGATGAAATATTTAAGACTTTTAATCATCATTACCCTATTTGCTTCGTGTTCTAAAAACATCTATCAAGTATCTAAAAACACGTATCATAAAAAGGCAAAACAACTCGGAAAATCTCTCGTTAAAATTGCCCCAGACACCATAGGAAACAGAACGACTAAAGTTATAGAATCTCAGAATTTTAATTTGAGAAAACCTAATATTGTTGTCATACATCACACGGCTCAAGATAGCTGTATGCAAACCTATAAAACCTTTGCTTTAGAGCTTACACAAGTAAGCTCTCACTACGTAATTTGCGATGATGGAACCATTACTCAAATGCTACACGACCTTGTTAGAGGTTGGCATGCTGGTAATGGAAGTTGGGGTAAAAACACCGACATAAACAGTTCTTCTATTGGTATTGAATTAGATAATAATGGTAAAGAACCTTTTTCTTATGCTCAAATTAATAGTTTGACTTCCTTACTAGAAAAACTGTCTAAAAAGTATAAAATACCTGCGCAAAATATTATTGGTCATTCTGATATTGCTCCTGGAAGAAAAACAGATCCGAGTGCATTATTTCCTTGGAAATCATTAGCAGAAAGTGGTTTTGGAATTTGGTATGATGAAGAAGATTTAAAAACGGTAACACTTCCGGTAGATTTTGATACTACTTTGGCATTAAAATATATTGGCTATAATACTAGCAATATAAAAAATGCTATTTATTCTTTTAAACTTCATTTTAACTCAGATGAAGTATCTCATGAATTATCAGAAAAAGATAAAAAGATATTATTTTTAGTGATGAAGGAAGTTTAAACTATTTTCATCAATTATTCTTTACACCTCACTTTCTACTAAAACTTGTAGAGAAACTTATTAAAACACCCTAAAATGGAATTAGATTATATTGAAAACATAGACGGACACGATCAGAATATTGTTCGTTTGTACAATTTTGACAAAGCAGAAGCAATTCTATTTAGAGACTTAATTGTAGATACCATTATTGATAAAAAACAAAAGTTAGATTTAGCTACCTTAGATTTTATAACGCCACGTAATTGCAATTTAATCTTCGGGTTATTTAAAACTGATGAAGGAATTTTAACCAAAGATAACGAAACTTTTTTCTGCATTTTAACCCTAGAAGGGTTTACAAATATGGCAAGACTTTTGGAGCCTTTTTGCAAAAAAGAGTCTAAAGGGTATGAGTATTTATATGAAATTGACAACCCTACAGATTTATTATTTTGTCCTACGGCTACTTTTGATGAGGAGTGAATAATCTTATAAATATTTAACTCTAGTGAATCATTCTTTTGCCATCCAATATTCAAATAACCTATAATCAACTGAAAAAAAAACAAGTTGACACTATTCTTTTTTATACTTAAAGAGCTGTAAAACTGAAAAGATTTTTTAAAAAACCACCAAATATTTATCTGAACCAAAACAATCATAGATAGGAAGGTCAGATTATTGTCCAATTTACATATAATATAAAATTATTGAGTTATACGTTTAGCTTCTGTTTTATTTGATTTTGATAAACTGGTTTGGCAACTACCATTCTTTCAAT
>NZ_WTPZ01000116.1:0-564 GCF_011378915.1 Polaribacter sp. 20A6 | reverse complement strand
CTTACTGCTTTTCACTTACCGAGGACTAGTAAGAAAAGGGAAGAAGAGTAAAAGAAGAAAATGGCCAATTTTATATTACGGAAAGCCGAGCCTAAGGACGTGTCAGACATACTGCGACTCATAAAGGAACTTGCAAAGTTTGAGGAAATGGAGGAGCAGGTCGTCCTGACCGAGAAAGAGCTGCTCGAGGACGGTTTCGGAGATCATCCGTTTTATCACTGCGTCGTCGCTGAAGTACCGAAAGATAAACAGTCCGTTGAAGGTTATACAGTAGTTGGCTTTGCCATGTACTACTTCACCTATGACCCCTGGATTGGGAAGCTGCTTTATCTGGAGGACTTCTATGTGATGACGGAGTTCAGAGGTTATGGGATTGGCTCTGAAATCCTGAAGATGCTGAGTGAGACGGCAGTGAAGACTCGATGCAGCGGCATGCACTTCATCGTGGCTGAGTGGAACACGTCATCCATAGAGTTCTACAAGCGACGCGGAGCGGCTGATCTCTCGCACGAGGAGGGATGGCGTCTGTACGAGATCGACAAGTGCAACCTAATCAAGATGTCA
>NZ_WTPZ01000115.1:0-568 GCF_011378915.1 Polaribacter sp. 20A6 | reverse complement strand
CTTGAAACTAATCAATCATGGGAAAGGAAAAGACCCACATTAACATCGTGGTTATTGGCCACGTCGACTCCGGGAAGTCCACCACCACCGGACATTTGATCTACAAATGCGGTGGAATCGACAAGAGAACCATCGAGAAGTTCGAGAAGGAAGCTGCTGAGATGGGCAAGGGCTCCTTCAAGTACGCCTGGGTTCTGGACAAACTGAAGGCCGAGCGTGAGCGTGGTATCACCATTGACATTGCTCTCTGGAAATTTGAGACTAGCAAGTACTATGTCACCATCATTGATGCCCCTGGCCACAGAGATTTCATCAAGAACATGATCACTGGTACTTCTCAGGCTGACTGTGCAGTGCTGATTGTTGCTGGTGGTGTTGGTGAGTTCGAGGCTGGTATCTCCAAGAACGGACAGACCCGTGAGCATGCCCTCCTGGCTTTCACCCTGGGAGTCAAACAGCTTATTGTTGGAGTCAACAAGATGGACTCCACCGAGCGCCCTTACAGCCAGGCTCGTTTTGAGGTAATCACCAAGGAAGTCAGTGCTTACATCAAGAAGATCGGCTACAA
>NZ_WTPZ01000114.1:0-570 GCF_011378915.1 Polaribacter sp. 20A6 | reverse complement strand
CTGGGTGGCAGTGGACCTAAAGTGCTTCGGAGTCCCCTCTGCCATCAAAAAAGGGGTTTCTTGCCCAAGTTGGTTGTCCTATGGCCTGTATTGGCTGTATCTGGTGCTTTTCAGGAGCTTTCCTCTAGACACTAAAGGGCTATGAGAGTAATTGGTTTTTACACTGACCGTTTCAGCAGCATACATCTATTCCAATTAGACTTTAGTCTTGGCTTTTGTTTTAACCTCTGTATGCCAGGTCAGAAAGCCCTTGAATCATTTAAAGTTGTAGAAGAATGTGGATGCTGGTAATTCAATTCTTCTATTAGCCAGCCAATGCCTTTTTAAATGAGGGGATTTTATGTATTAATGCTGCTCTTGTGCACTTGTCCATGTAAAATGGCGTGCCTTGTTTTCACTTCCCAATTGTGCTGTTCTATGTGTGCGTGTCATGCACTGTATCAGTTTGAGCAGGGCCCATAGGAGTTTGTCTGCCACTTGTCTTTAGTTTTCCTGGCTTGTCCTAAAAGATCTCAAGTTTTATATCATGCTGTAATATAGTGACTTATTAAATAAAGCATTAACTTAAAC
>NZ_WTPZ01000113.1:0-570 GCF_011378915.1 Polaribacter sp. 20A6 | reverse complement strand
ATCAAATTTTCATACAAAGGAAACAAGAGCACAAGGATTTCTTTCCCAGTTCTGGAGAGTACTGTTAACATTTCTGGTTCTCTTTCAAGTGATCGATTGATAGAGATATTAGTCAAGAGTCCATGGTTAAAATGCAGGAGCAGCGACACACAGATAGCTCTAGAAGCGCACGCCGGTGCCAGCCGTCCGACACGCAGCTCACGGCCCGACAGGAAGTGACCGTTTGGATTCAGATCATGGGCTTACAGCGAACAGAAGGAGCCGTGCTCTTAACATGACAGCAGCTGTGCATCACGAACACAAACACAGGAGAACATCGCTCCAGACCCCGCAGGAGCACAGGGGAGCGCTGACTGAGGCTCAGGTGATGGGTTAGGGTTAGAGGAACCTGTCAACATTCAGTGAACAGAGCGGCTTTCCCTCAGAGTACAAGAACAGAACAGAAACGGGGAGAACAGCTACAACAAATCCAAGAACAGATCCATGAGTCTTTAGAAACGCTCGGCCGCTGACGCGTCGGGTCTTGGGTTCTAGTCTTGTACAGCTGAGGAGGAAGTATCACACATGAAG
>NZ_WTPZ01000112.1:0-571 GCF_011378915.1 Polaribacter sp. 20A6 | reverse complement strand
ACTTACTGTTGTAGTTGTGTCTGCTGTTAATTTCTCAAAGTTTCCACCACTTACTTCTGTAATTTTATTATCTAATGTACTTGCATCTTGATATACATCTTCTGTATTTGTGTTTGTAACTTCTAATGTTCCTGTAGTTCCCTCAGTAATTGTAATATCACCAAGTGTTGTTTTTACTACTACTGGATCATCCCCTTCTAAAACTGCGTTTGAAAGTGTTGCTGTAAATGTTACAGTTTGTGTTGCTTCATCTGTATTTGTTGCAGCTAAACTTACTGTTGTTTCATTTTCAGTATCTGTTACATTTGCTGTTGCACTTGCTCCATCTACACTTACATTTTCAAAGTTTCCACCGTTAATTGCTGTTACTACTACTTCATAACTTTGTGAATCATTATATACATCTGAATCTTGTGTATCAATTGTTAATGTACCTTTTCCACTTGCATCTAAAGCTACTGTTTGTTCAACTCCATTTACAGTTACTGTTGCAGTTGCACTTGTATTCGCATCTGGTGCGTTTGAAGTTTGGATTGTAAATGTTACATTTGCTGCATCTTCATTTACATCT
>NZ_WTPZ01000111.1:0-573 GCF_011378915.1 Polaribacter sp. 20A6 | reverse complement strand
CAGAAGATCTGAGGGGCAAGGACTTGGAAGCCACAATAGTTGAGGACCCCATTTTGAATTGGCCACAGAGTAACATTCATGTCTCCATTGATTCCATTGGAGCTGAACATGGTCTCATTGGAACCAGTAGTGAAGGATAACATGGCTTTCTTGTCCCTGAAGACACCCTCACTGTAGCGCTTTTCCAAGGTGTATGCAAAGCCAAGCGTTAGAACCCGGTCCATCCAGCCTTTCATGATGGCAGGAACAGAGAACCAGTACATGGGAAATTGAAAAATAACCAGATCTGCTTCTTTCAGTTTCTTGTGCTCATCTGTGATATCAGAAGATAGTCGCCCCTCCTGCCAGGCCAACATGGTCTCATTTCCATAACGAAAATGCTCTGGGTTCTTTGGTGGACCAGTAATATCCTCCTTTGTAGCCGTGGCCTTAAACTTCATTTCATACAGGTCAGACACAAGCACGTTACAGCCCTGTTTCTTCAGCGCGTCCACAGCAGCGTCTTTAACAGCCGCATTGAAGGAGCCTGCGCTCTGGTGCGCGTACACGATCAACACTGTCTTTGCAGCCATG
>NZ_WTPZ01000110.1:0-576 GCF_011378915.1 Polaribacter sp. 20A6 | reverse complement strand
CTGGATTACAGACTATAGCAGAGAGCAAGCTTTTCAGATCCCATCAGCTTGGACCCTTTGAAAGCACAAATATCTCAGCCACCAGCAACAAGGACCTGTTTGCACAAGCCTGATCAAGGTGGATGAGAAGGGATCTAAAAACACAGAGCCCTGGATTCAAAGAGCTCAACGTCACAGTCAAACTGTGTTTGAGGTCACTGGCCAAAACCTTTAAGCAGCAGGAAGAGAGAGACATGACTGAACAAACCCCACACCCTTCTAATTCATCTTTCAACCTCCGAGGTGACTCCAATACATGCGATCACAACTGGTGGTCCAGGCTACTCAAAAGAAGCCCGCACCGTCCTGCCTTTCAGCGGCTGTGGTGGGCGGAAGTTGTTCTCCATGTGCTTTCGGTCATCATCTTCCTCTCCGTTAAACAGCAGTGTCCGGAACTTTCCCATCTGCTTATCTGACACATAAATGGGTTCTTTCAGCACGATCCATGTGACGCTCTCATACAGTGGAGGAGTTGTGAGAGAGCCTGGGTACGTCCAATACTCCAGACTGTTCGGCAGGAGGCACTTAGGGTTAAAG
>NZ_WTPZ01000109.1:0-582 GCF_011378915.1 Polaribacter sp. 20A6 | reverse complement strand
TTGACTGTGGCTTCCATTATATTGGACAACTTCATGAAAACGGCTTCCTGAAAGTTGCCCTGGATCTGATTACTGATGGCCAGGTGCATTTTGCTGAGCAGGGTTCCCATGTGGACACTGTTGTTATTGGTACAGGAACCCAGCGTAAAGAATACACCATTTACAGTGGCAAGAAGCAGATGGAAGCTCATCTTAAGAAGCAGTTTCCCAATGATACTAAAGCAGTGGAGGAGCTCTTCAAAATCATGAAGACCTGTTCCAAGAAGATTCATCTGCTATGTATGCTGAAGATGGTTCCACTCTGGTTCGCTCGTTTCATACTATGGAGTGGAATTGCTGATTTAATATCGCCAATTTTCCGGTACTCGCGCACTAGTACAACAGACATGGTCAAGTCTCTTACCAGCAACCAGGACCTCCTCACAGTGTTTTCTCAAATATTTTATGGCGTCCCACCCAAAAACTCCAGCTGCATGGTGGATGCCCTCTTCCTGCACCACTCAAAGCGTGGTGTGTACTATCCAAAGGGGGGCGCTAGTGAGATCCCATATCACATTGTCCAGGTTTTGGAGAAGCATGGAG
>NZ_WTPZ01000108.1:0-585 GCF_011378915.1 Polaribacter sp. 20A6 | reverse complement strand
TGGAGAGGAGGGTTTTAACTGGGCTCAAGTTTGATCTCTATCACTGTCCTCCTCTTCATTTTCTTCTCATCTCTGCTTCCATTGCACGCTGCAGTGACAAGGTGGTCTGGATGGCACGATACCTGTTGGAGCTCTCTCTGTTGGAGGGGCATTGTGTGGTGTATCTGCCTTCCCAGCTGGCAGGTGCTGCCCTCCGCCTGGCCCGCAGTATCCTGCAGGAAGCTCCCTCTCCTGATGGAGAGATGGCCTGGTGCATTGCCTCCAGTATCCACATAGGAAGTGAAGCAGCTCTCCTCAGTATAATGCAGATCATGGCCACTGCAGCAGCGAGAGCACATGCTCGTGAGACCCGTGCCACTTTCATCAAGTTCTCCACTATACAAACTCTTCATGTCAGCATGCACCCTGCCCTGAAAGCTGCCCCTGGCCTACTGGGCCTGTCGTGCCCTCAGACGTGATGCTCTCTCAACACCAGAGAGGACGCCAAACGAGGTTGCATTACTCTGCTACTCTAGGAAGGGGAAGAAACACTGAATATGGCCAGTCGGGAGGACTCTGTTGCACTGGAAATCAATGAACCTCAGA